>JBGVIP010000059.1:0-66937 GCA_045123335.1 Treponema sp. | reverse complement strand
CTTCTATTCTTCTGATTGGAATAGAACAGAAAATTTCTACAAGCTCTTTGTCCAGCTGGCTTCCGGCGCAGAGTTTTAATTCAGCAATTGCATCATCGTACGGAAGTCTTGCTTTATAAGAGCGGTTCATTGTAAGTGCCGAATATGTGTCGGCAATGGCAATTATGCGTGATTCAATAGGAATTTCGCTGCTGGCAAGATGGTAGTAGCCGTTGCCGTCCACGCGTTCGTGGTGATATTTAATCCATGGCAGGATTTCTGAAAATGACGGAATCTGTTTAAGGATTTTTACGCCTATTTCCGGATGACGGCGCATAATCTCCCATTCATCTTTGCCAAGTTTTCCGGATTTATTGATTATTGAGCGCGGAATGCCAAGTTTTCCGATGTCCAGAAGAAGGGAAGCACATTTTAAATTGTACGGATTAATCAGAATTTTGTCGTTTTGCGGAAGGAATTCATATAAAAGCATGCTGAGTCGCTGTACGTGAAGGGAATGACCGTCAAGATTAGGGTCTCCGGCTTCCAGAACTCCCACAATTGCCTTAACGACATCCATAGAGACAGATTCAATTCCTTCTATATACATCGTTGCACATCTTGTAAGTATAAGAAATACTACAGTTGTAATAAACAGTGTTATAATCCGTCTGCTGCCTGCATCAGGGGTATTGATTGCCGTAATGCAGCTTATAGTAAGGGAAATTGGAACCAGAATAAAAATTATAGAAGCAAAGATTGTAGAGAGATTTCTTTTTCTTAAAACGTTCTGCCTTATGTAAATTTCGTAAAGAATTACAGCAATCGAAATGAGATTTATTATAAAAGAAATTACTATTATAATCGGATGAATCATATTCATTGGCATTTTCCTTAAGAATGTTTTTACTGCTCTTCTGCATAATGAATCTGGTTTTTACCGGCTCGTTTTGATTTATACAGGGCTTCGTCGGCTCTTTTGTATGCATTGTCAATGTCTGTGTCGGCACTTGTTATTTCTGTAAAACCAAATGAAGCATGCAGTCCCTTTATTTCATCAAGTTCAATTTTGCTGAGGCTTTCCATAATTTCAGAAAGAAATTCAATTACTCCATCCTTATTATTTTTTCCGCGGACAAAGAGTATAAATTCATCACCGCCAAGGCGGCCTGCAAAGCTTATTTTTTCATGAGTAAGGCGTTCATACAGAGTCCACTTGTCAAAATTTTCTGTATTAAGGTGCCCTATAATTGCAGCTCCTGTAAGCTGAATTGCCTTGTCTCCAGCCTGGTGACCTAATGTGTCGTTTATCTGCTTAAAGCCGTCCAAATCCATAAGGCATAATGCCTGGTATTCGTTATCCTTGTGGCGGAGTACTTCTTCTGCAAGCGAAAAGAATTTTGCTCTGGCAAGCAGGGATGTTAATGAGTCAAAACTGGATTTAATTTCTAGTTCTTTCTGAAGGTGCAGGTTTCTTTTGTAAAGTACGAACTGCTTGATTTTAGCCCTCTGGAATGTGTAGTGAATTACAGAGACAAGAATAGCAACAAGAGTCGCGGTATAGGTGTCGTAATATGCAATCGAAAAAGTCTTAAACTTAAATGAAGTAAAGATGAACATTGCTGTTGAAAGCGTTAGGATTGTGGTAAAGCGTATCATCTTATCTATGTAAGAAATGGCACAGAGAATGACGATAATCTGATATGTTACTGCCGGCATATATGGTCTTAGAACGGAATATAGTATTCCGAACGAGAACATAAGGAAAATCGTTGCATAGACAAAAAACTCATTGTATTTTTCTACTATTGCAGGAAAAAATATAAGGCAGGCTCCAACTGCGAATGTTGCTGCAAGATAGCCTGCATAATATTTTACCTGGGAAGCGGTATATCCGAGCAGATTGGAAAGGCTTAATACAAGGTAAACACTGATTACAAAAAATAAACACGAGACAATGCAGATAAGGAATTTTCTGTTAGAAGAGACGATTAAATCTTTGCAGTCTTTATAAGTTTCTGAGCTGTAGCCATAGTTATTGTATGAAATTTCAAACATAATCTCTCCTACTGGAAGTGTGACAGATTACAGTATTTATACAGGCAGACTCTAAAAATATTGAGTTTCAAGGGTACCTTTCCTATACGGATATTTTACTATATGAATTGTCTGCCGACAAATTTATTTTGAAAGTTTCAGCAGTTTTTTGGCAGACAGTTTTGTACATTTAATTACAGATTAATTAAGGTCTGAACGAAGATTCGAACATTCCGCGAGCCCATTCATAAGTACTCAAATAAGGATCCGGTTTTACCGTGTCTGAAGAAGTCCAGATTTCATCAATAAGTCCTTCTGTATTTATGCGTCCGATTCTTACATATCTGTAAATATGCTGGTTTGTTCCGTCAATTTTTACAGTTCCTTCCGGTGCATCAAAAGTGATTCCTTTTGCAGCCATGCGTACTGCTTCTACGTCAAAAGAACCGGCTTTTTCGCAGGCTTTTGCCCAAAGATGAACTGCAATATGAGCGGCTTCTACAGGATCACTTGTAACGGTATCGTTTCCATAGGCGGCCTTGTACTCGGCAACGAATTTTTCGTTTACAGGATTTTTTATCGTTTCGTAGTAGTTCCAGGCAACAAGCTGATTTTTAAGGTATTCTTTTCCAATCTGTTTTACTTCTCCTTCCGCAATGGAAAAACTCATTACAGGAATTTTGTTCGGTGTAATTCCGGCGTCTTTAAGCTGGTGAAAAAAACTTAAGTTGGAACTGCCGTTCAGGGTATTGATTATTACGTCCGGTTTTTTGTCTTCTATGTCCTGAATGATGCTGAAAAAATCTGAGTCTCCAAGCGGGAAATATTCTTCTCCGCAGATTTCGCCGTTGAGCGAAGCAACCTGAGCCTTTATGATTTTGTTTGCTGTTTTTGGAAAGTTGTAGTCACTTCCTATTAGGTACATTTTCTTTCCAATATGAGAAGCGCAGTAGTCGATTGCAGGAATTACCTGCTGGTTTGGAGCGGCTCCCATATACATTATGTTCGGGCTGGCTTCCATGCCTTCGTACTGTACCGGGTACCATAAAAGTCCGTAGTATTCTTCCAGTTCATGTTTTACGGCTTTTCTTGAATCACTGGTCCAACATCCGAAAATTGAAGCAACTTTATCTTCTTCTAGGAGTTTACGTGCTTTTATTTCAAAGATAATGGGATTGCTTTTTCCGTCTTCTTCAATTGGTTTTATAAGTTTGCCGAGTACACCGCCGGCTTCGTTGATTTCTTTTATTGCTAGAAGTTCTGCATCCCTTACGGCTGTTTCGCTTATAGCCATAGTTCCCGAAAGAGAGTGAAGCAGTCCGATTTTTACATATTTTTCAGATTTATTTTTACAGCCTGCAGAAAGAAAAACTGCTGCGGCAATCAATACACAAATTGTTTTTTTCATAAACTCTCCTTATAAAGCATCATATGTTGTCATAAGGCCTTTGCCCTTGATATTTTTCTGTATAGGTTCGGAAAAATGTATGCCGGAATCTTTAAGCTGATTATATACGGATTCAGAAACCCTTATAACTCCAGGCGTTGCAATTCCTTCCATTCGGCTTGCAACGTTTACGGTGTTTCCCCATACGTCATAAATGAATTTTGTTTTTCCTATTACACCTGCCGTTACAGGACCTGTGTTAAGTCCGATTCTTATTGAAAATTTTATAACTGCAGTTTTGTTGTATTCTTCAAGGTCTTCCAGCATTCCCTTTGCAAAATTCAGCATGATTTCTGCATGTCGTTTGTTTGCTGCAGGAATACCGCAGGCTGCCATGTAGGCGTCTCCGATTGTCTTGATTTTTTCTACTCCGCAGTTTTTTGCCCTTTCATCAAAGCGGCAGAAAAGGTTGTTCAGTGCGCCTACAATTTCTTCCGCAGAATGACCGCTGGAAAGTTTTGTAAAGTCTACGATATCGGAAAAAAGAACGGTTGCTTCATCAAAGTTTTCACCGATTGAACGGATTTCGCCCTTAAGTGTGTCTGCAATTTTGTCCGGAAGAATTGCGCGTAGAAGCTTGTCTGATTTTTCTTTTTCTAAGGCAAGTTCGGAAGTTCTCTGCTGAACCATTTTTTCCAGACGAATGTTTTCAAGCATCATCCTTTTTTGCTTTATGTAGAAAAACAGAATTACAGAACCGAGTATTGCTGCAGAAAGCAGAATCCAGAAAGCCGGCATCTGATAGATGTAAGGTTTCTGTACAAGTAGCATTGCTTCTGCATTTTCTGAATATAATCCGTCTCCGTTTATTGCGTTTACAATAAAAGTATGCTTTCCAGGTTTAAGGTTTGTGTAAGACAAAACCCTTGCATTGCTTGGTTCGCTGAAATTTTTTTCAAAATTTGTAAGCTTGTGGGTAAATTTAATTCTTTCCGGGGCATCGAAACTTAATCCTGTAAATTTGATTTCTATACGTTTTGTTCCCGGGTTTAATACTATCTGTCTGTCAGTGTTTTTGTACACTTTGTTGTCTACGGTAACGCTTTCGATGTGGACAAGCGGCATTACAGGGTTTGCCTGTATTCTTGAAGGATCGTAGACTGCAATTCCGTCTATCATCGTAAACCAGATGCGTCCTTTTTTATCTACAATGCTTTTTGCAGTAGATGTAATTCCAGCTGAATCAAGTCCGTCGTCCCTGCTGTAACTTTTAATGTTTGCTCCATGCTTTTTTCCGCTTAAAGTATCTATAAACTCGCTGTAACGGCATGAACTTATGCCGCGGTTGCTTATAAGCCAGATGTTGTTTTCGTTGTCCTGTAACATCTGGAATATTGAACCGGTACCTTTTTCTATATCAGAGGAAATGCTTTCGAATTTTGATGGAAGTCCTGTTTCTGCAGACCTTTCTGAACATCTTGTAAGTCCGTTTCCTGTGCAGATCCAGTAAGAACCGTCTGTGTCCTCTGTGATTTTAAATATTACGTTTCCGGAAAGTCCGTCCTGGGAAGTAATGTGGGATACGATTTTTTCATCTTTCATAAGATAGATGCCGTTTCCGTCTGTTCCAATCCAGATGGTTCCGTTTGAATCCTTAAAGATGTCCATTACGTATTCGTTTTCAAGGCCTGTATCCTGCTTGAAATTCTTAATGCTTCCGTCTGCATGGATAATGCTCAAACCTGTTGTTGTTCCAACGTAAAATTCTCCGGGAGAAGTTTCTATTGCAACTCTGACTTTGTTTCCTGCAAGTCCGTTGTCCGTTGTCCAGCTTGTAATCCTGTCGTTTTTATAGAAAAGCTGACCCGGTTTTTTATAGCAGCTTACAAGAATTCCGTTGTCTCCGGTAATTCTTACATCGCGGATTCTTATGCCTTTTGTGTATTCTGTAAGTTTGTTTTTTACTTCCCTGTCGTTTTCGTAGCAGATAAGTCCGTTGTCTGTTCCTGCCCAGATTCTTCCGTCCGGGTCTTCGGCAATGCTGTTTACGGCAATCTTAAGGTTTTTCATTTTGAATTTACCGTGAGTAAATTTGCCGATTCCGTTTTTATCTGTTGCAACCCATATGTTTCCTTCCCGGTCGCTTATAATCTTGTTTATATGCGATTTTTCTGCAGTTGATCTTGCGTGTTCATGGTACGAACCGTTTGAGCGGACAACAATTCCTCGCTCTGTTCCAAACCAGATGTCATCATTGTTAGGGCTGTAAATGGAAATTGTAGAAAAATTGTCCAGAATTGTGTTTGTATTGATTTTTTCTGCCTTACCGTTGGAAACGCATACAATTCCCTGTTCTCCAAGTCCTACCCAGTAAACGCCGTCTTTATCCTGATAGATTGATGTTGCAAGGAAGTTTCCGAATTTATCGAATTCCGGCAGGGAGTGGAATACTCCGTTAGAAAATAAAAACAGTCCTTTTTCGTTTGCGGTTATAAGCCATATTCTGTCTTCAGAGTCGCAGTAAAATGCGGTGGCAATAATTCCGTTTGAAACTGTTCCTGATTCAAACTGCGGTGTAATAAGGTGTCCTTTGGGCGTAATGTATACAACGCCGGATGCAGTTCCAATCCATATGTTGCCTTTTTTGTCTTCCAGAAGGGCGCGTACAGAATTGTTAGGCAGCCCGTTCAAAGTGGAGTAGAGCCCGTTATTTTCATTATGAGAAAGAATCTGAACACCTTCGTCATTTGAACCGACCCAAAGCCTGCCCATTGAATCTTCTAGAAGGACTCTGGCAGAGCAGAAACTTAAATCATTTGATTCTGACTTTGTTATGGTTGTAAATTCAATTCCGTCAAAACGTACGAAACCTTCGTATGTTCCAATGTTTATATAACCGTCTCTTGTCTGCATTATGTCTGTAGATGTTGTTCCTGACAGGTTGCCAAAAGAATTCCATGTCTGATACACGTAACTGTCAAAGAAAGAGGCTTGAGCGAATATATGCTGGCTAAAAATCCAGGTCAGCAGAATAAAGAAAATTATTTTTTTCATACATATATTATTTGTTCGAAATTATGAATTGGCAAATGAAAATTTAAAAAATAAGAAAAAAAACTCTGTAATCAGAGCAAAAAATATGATAAAAATAAGGCATGAAAAAAAGTTTTATCTCTGCGTCTGGTAGTGATTACAAAAAAAATCTTCGGGGCTTTCTGTATGTATTAGCGCCAGTTTTTGCGGCTGTCCTGCTTTTTTTAGATTCCTGCGTTACGTTTCCTAATTACAGTGGTTCCCAGCTTCCGGAAGAACTGCCGGTTTATGAGCAGACTGGCTGGAAATATGCCGGCGATGGCATTCAGCGCTACGATTATAAGAATTTCAAGATGGATTATCATGTAATCCGCATAGATTTGTGCAAAAACTGGAAGGTTGTGTCTTACCCGCAGGATGAAGGTTGGATAAAGCCTATGTCTGTAAGCGTTTTTGCAAAAAGAAACGGCTGCGATGTTGCAATAAATACAAATCCTTTTCTGTTTACTTCGCGTGTCATATGGTGGTCAAAAATAAAGCCGATTGGAATATGCCGCACGGATTATAAAGATGTTTCTTCTGTTCATCCAAGTTTCTGTGCCCTTGCTTTTTATGAAGATAATGGTTCTTTAAGGGTAGAAATTGAAGACAGCCAGAAGGAACTTCTTAAGAAAAATCCGGTTCATGCATACGGCGGCTTTCATACTGTTCTAAGGAACGGTGTCATAAAAGAATTTGAACGCATAAATGACGTAAGGAGTGCGGCCGGCATTGCAGATGAGGGAAAGACTTTGTATCTGCTTGTAGGAAAAAATCTGTCTTACATGGATACTGCAGAAATCTTCCGTTCGCTTGGTTGCGATTCTGCAATGGAATTTGACGGTGGGTCTTCTTCGCAGATGTCGCTGTACGGAAAACAGGTTTTCTTTAATTTTCCGCCGAGAAACATTTCTGCAATTATGGGATTAAAGCGCGGCTAAATTTCCGTTCAGGTTTTGCTGCGTACATTGTTCTTATAGAAGAAATTTATAAGATTTTGTAAGATTTTTATTATTTAATTGACGAATACATGCGTAAGGGTTAGAATCAAATAATCATGATGTCAATTGCTACGAATCAGCTCATTAATGAATATTATAATCGCTACCGAGAGAACGAACTTGTGTTCACAAAGGATATTATGCGCATTCTTCGTATTGATCCTCGTCAGATTTATGTGAAGTGTTCGGGTGCTCAATGGCCTTGTATTATTAACTCTACTTCTTTTCAGCAGGCAAAGATTATAGTAGGAACTTCAGGCGGAGCATTCCAGCAGATAACTAAGAAGGATGCTCCACCGGTAAATCTTAGATACGGATTTACAGAACTTGACGGCTCTCCTCTTGTATTTTTTGTAACATGTAGGGTTACTGATGTTACACCATATATGAATTCTCATGATCTTGCGGTTGTAACGCTCTCATTTACACAGCGTCCGCCGGATGATTTGATTTATAAGCTTGGAACTCTTCTCGCTGCGGATGATAACTTTACTCACAGAAAAGAAGATCGCATTGTAATTAACGAAGATTCAAAGCGTGCACTGGGAATTGATAAAAAAGAAACAATTATTTACATTCAGAATATTCCAAGACGCTGTATTCTCTGGAATCTGTCTTTTTCCGGGGCAAAAGTTGTCCTTATGGGCGTACCGAAATTCCTGGAAAACAAAGACTGCGTAACCCGCTTTATGTTCTCTGAACCAAACGAGATTGTAGATGTAAAAGGTTCAATCGTTCAGTCAGTTCCGGTAGAAGGAAGACAGGATCTTGCTGCAGTCGGAATTAAATTTGACGAAAATCAGGTTCCGCTTTCCTATAAAATTCGAATAAACGACTATCTTTCTACAACCAGAAAGAAAATGCTTGATGTTGCTGCTGCAAATTCTGTAAAAATTCATGATCCTGTAGAAGCTGCAAAGAATAATATCCGTAAGCAGCAGGAACAGGAACAGGGTGGTGCGGCTACAGCTAACGCTGCAAATGCTGCAAATCCAGCAGAAACACCGGCAGCAGGGGTGGCTCAGGCTCAACCGGCAGCACAGAATGCACAGCCGGCGCAGACAGAACCTGCCGCTCAAAAGGCTCCTGCTCAGAATGCAGGAACACCGGTCGCAGCAGCAGATGCCGCTCCGGCACAGAATGCGTCACAGACAGTTTCTTCAGAATCTACTCAGCAGGCAAATGCCGCTGGAACAGCTCAATAACGTTTTATAAGGTATTATAATGAATCCGAAAAATCCATTGGAAACAGTTTTCTTTATTAACCTGCCGGAGGATTATAAATTCTCTGATGCAGCCATGCAGATTGATGCAACTATTCCGCTTCCTGTTCAGAAAAAAATTCAGGGCGATCCTAATGATTATGACATGAAGGATATTGCGCCGGAACAGGTTCTTGCTGGAATCCTTACGGTTCTTGCATACGACAAGCATAATGAACATCTTGATTATTACCGTTCGATAATAAATAAGGCTAAGCCTAATATTAAAAAAGAACTTACAGAAGCTGCCATTCTTAAGACAAAAAATGAAGATTGGGAACTTGCAGAAGAATTGTTCATGACAGTGCGCGGCATTGACCCTGAAGATATGGGTGTTGCCCTGAATCTTGCGCTTTTCCTTGATCAGCGTGCAGAAAGCCATCGCCGCGCAGGGCTTTTGGACGAAGCTGATGCATACGACAATGACGCTCTTGAATACTATAAGGAATCCATGAATGCTGAACCTGCAATTCCAGATGCATTCTTTAATGCGGGATTTTTCTATCTTAAACAGCATGACTACCATGAAGCAAAAGGTGCTTTTGAAACATATCTTGCCCTTACATGCGACGCAAAAGACGAAGATATGGATGAAAATGCCAAATACAAGCAGGAACGCGCTCAGGAAATTGTAGACAGAATTTCCAATGAAAATATGGATGACGCGGCTTTTGCAAAGGCGTATAAACTTATTTCAACTGGAAAAGAACAGGAAGGTCTTGATAAAATCCTTGCATATATTTCTTCAAATCCAAAAGTATGGAATGCCTGGTTCCTTATGGGCTGGGGATTAAGAAAACTCCGCCGCTATTCTGATGCGCAGAAGGCTTTTGAACAGGCCCTTACATGCGGCGGTGATATAAGTTCAGAAACATACAATGAACTTGCAATCTGTCTTATGGAACAGAATGATGTTGTCGGTGCAAAGAAAAATCTTATGAAGGCGCTTGCAATTGCACCAGAAGATACAAAGATTATTTCGAATATCGGTTATGTCTGCCTTAAAGAAGGCAATAAATCTGAAGCTCAGAAATATTTTACCGCCGTTCTGGAATACAATCCGAATGATGTGATTGCTGCTTCTGAACTTGCAAAACTGGAAGTTCCTGAAAACTAGAAAACTTGCTTTGTCTATTCGAACTTAAGGCTGGAAAGGTTTACGGAATCGCCGGTTTTGATTCCGTTTTTGCTGAACCAGCCTTGCGGAACTTCTAGGGCGTAGCGGACGTAGCCTGTACTTACAATGCTTGCAAGGCTGTACGGGGTCATGTCAAAGATATCCTTGATTTTTCCGTCTTTTGTAATGTATGCGATGGAAAGTGGTGTAGGTGTATTCTTCATCCAGAAGCTTAAAATCTGGTCGTATTCAAATACAAACAGCATTCCGGTTCCTTCCGGAATCTTTTTCCGTTCCATAAATCCAAAATTTCTTTCTTCCGGTTTTACGGCTAGTTCTGCATTTACGCATACTGTGCTTCCGTCTGATTTCTGAATATTTAAATCTGTCTTTTTAAGGTTAAATTTTTTTGCAGAAGCCGGGTTTGCAATGCACAGACACAATAATAATGCTGATACAATCTTTGTGTTAAATTTAATTTTTGATTTCATTTTGATTAAAGTCCTTTTAAGAACATTTCTTTTGTCATTTCTGAGCCGGAAGGGTTTACAAGTGACTTGTTCTGAAGTTCGTCAAAAGTTTTCTGGTCAACGTATTTTAAGGTAAGCGGCCGTTCCAGCGTCATCGTTACGGATTTATTTTTCCAGACGGATTTTTCCGGACTTACAGACACAGGATCGCCGTATTTTTTGCAGAGCGAACTGAAAATGCTATAGTGGTCCATCTTTTCGCGGTTTATGTTTATTGTGATTATGTAAAGTTTGTCGTTGTAGAACTGAAACCAGCAGCGTTCAAGGTAAGAAAAGCCTGCATACATTGTAGTATCTGTTTCTATAAGGGCGCGGTTTTCACCGGGAAGGAGGGAAACGTCTCTTTCTCCCTTGTAGCCGAAATCCAGATTGTCTTTAAGGGCTTTTTTTGTTTCTTCAAAAGTCATGCCCAATTCAACTCCGCCGTAGCCTTTTGGAAGTTCTGCGGCATGAATAGAGAAGGTTAGAAATGTTGAAAGAATTAAAATCAGGCTTTTTTTCATAAATAGTTGTTTTTTTCGCCGGCTGTGCTGACTTTTCTGTAGAATGCAGCCTGCTTGAGCAGTTCTTCGCAGTCTGGAACATATATTTTGTCGCCGACAAGGCGGGCGCTTTTTTCGTTTTCGAACTGAACAAAAGCCATGGAGTGAAGCTTTAACGGAATTCCGCACATGTTGGCAAGGTCAGTAAGAGTAAGTTCTGTCTGGTAATTTCCGCTGAATTTTTTTGCTTTTTCTGCCTGAAGCGCAAGCATATCAATCATCTTGTGAACAGGATTTGTAATGTTTGAGTTGTCCTGCTGGCGGTAAGATGTCCAGAGTCGTTCTGCAAAAGTTGTTGTAAGGCGCGCAATCAGCTGTGGCTGTGTTGTTACCATCTGGTCAAAGTTGTTTCTGTTTATAACCATAAGGCGGCAAGGGCTGTGCGCAATTGCACTTGCGGATCTTGGTTTGTTCTCAAGGAGTGCCATTTCGCCGAACATGTCGCCGCGCTTAAGCATTGCAAGAATTACTTCGTTGCCGGAAGCAACTTTTGTAATCGCAACTTCACCTTCCTGGATTACAAACATATCTGCACCAGTCTGGCTCTCAGAGAAAATCATTTCTCCCTTTTCGTATGAGCGGGTAGAGCCCTGTTCTGGTTCAAATTTTCTGAAATTAGACATTGTGCTTAATACCTTAAAGCGTGTCTTTACGTCTTCCAGATGTTCGCCTGCGCGGCATTCTTTCATATAGTGATAGTATGCGTAAAGGGCAATTGCATGTTTGTCCAGTTTGTCGTAATAGCGTGCAACGTCAAAAATATGTTCCGGTGTTTCCGAACTGTTTGTCTTTATTACCGGCTGAGTTAAAAGTTCGTTCATTGTTCTCATGCGGTTTGCAAAAGTTTTGATTATTTTTAACGCAATCGGAGTGTTTTTTTCTATTAATTCAGGGTACTGGTCTTTTCGTACAGAAATACAGCGTGTGTCTTCAAGGGCAATTGCATTTTCAATCTGAGAATGGCTTGACATACAGGGAATAACGCCTACAAAGTCTCCTGGACCAAGCATTTTTACAGAAGCACCTTTAGGGTCATTTGATTTGAAGCATCTGATTCTTCCGGCCTGTATGATGTAAAAGCGGTCGTTTTCGGCCTTGCCTTCTACAATGATATAAGAGTCTTTCTTGAAATTTACGAACTGTAACTGCAGCAATTAAATACCCTCTACAATTTATTTTTTAAAGTATATATTCTTATCTGTCAATCACCGGAATCTGTACTCTGCGGCTGTCTGTACAACAGAATTCAGCAGTTTTATCCGACAAAAATAATTTCTGTCTGAAGCGTAAAGCCGGTTTTTACCCTTACTGTATTAACGACAAATTCAACAAGAGTTTTTACGTCTTTTTGTGTTGCTCCGCCAAGATTTATTATGAAATTTCCATGAAACGGGGCAACCTGCGCTCTGCCGATCTGTTTTCCGCGGAGTCCGCATTCATCTATAATCATTCCGCTTGGTTTTCCAAAGTCCCTGTTGTTGCGGAATACGCTTCCTGCGCTTGGAAAATTAAAATGCCCCTTGTCTTTGCGTTCCTGAATGTAATGGCGGTTCAAATCCAGCAGTTCCTGGTGAGAATCATGGGTTTTCTGCTCAAGCATGAATTCTGCAGAAAGGATCAGCTTTTTACCGTCCTGAAAAGGAGAAACCTTGTAGTCCCACTGATTTTCTTCAAAACTAATTTTTTTCTGTTCAAGTGTTTCCAAATCAATGTATTCAGCACTTAAAAAAACATCGCTTATTGAACGGTCAAAGCACCTTGCATTCATAAAAAGCGCTCCGCCTGCAGAACCTGGAAGTCCTGAAAACTGCTGTGCATTCCACAGGTCGTTTTCCGTACAGAAATTAACAAGTTTTGCAACTGTGCAACCGGCTCCGCACTGAACAGAAGAAAAAGAAGTCTCTGACTGTGGCTTTTTAATGTTTTTCTGACAGATTTTTATTTCATTCAGTTTTGAGGTGGAAAGGACTGCGCCGTTAAAGCCTGCATCGCAGAAAACAATATTACTTCCGCCGCCCAAAATAAAGAATGGAATTCCGTTTTTTCTGCATTCTTTAAGTATGTACAGAACAGATTCATTGTCTTCCGGTTCAAAAAAAACAGGAGTCGGACCGCCGATTTTAAATGTCGTATGGCGTTCCATAGGTTCATCAAAAAGTACTGAACCTTTGTATAAACTTGAGTTTTTTACATTTGTGCCGAAAGCCTTAAAGTCTGTCATATGCTGATTATACAGAAAAACTGCCTGATTTGTCATGGTTTAAGGAATTTTTTTGACGGAAAGCTTTCGTAGGAATTCTTTACGGTGTCAAAATATTCCGGGCTGTAATAGCCGGTTGTAACGCGATATGAAACGGTTTCTTCGGGAACTGTTTCATCGTTTAATGTGTATTTTATAAGCCGCTCTACTGCAATGCGTGTTTTTGTTCCTGTAAGAGTACGGCGGCCTGTATAATAGAAAATCCTGTTTATATACTGGAATTTAATGCCTCTATCTTTTTGAACGGAAGAAGCGGATATGTCTGTTCCATAGTCCGGACGGCCGAACATTTTATCAATCTGGCGGTTATATGGTTTTTCCCGCTCGGTTTCTATTACAGAAACAAGCATGCCGTCTTTGAACTGAAATTCTATAAATTCATATGGACTTGATTCTGGATTTTTCCAGCTGAGTTTATAGCAGGTCACTCCGTAGTGACTTAAGTTGCAGCGGTTCCATACGGCTTTGTTGTTGTTTTTCTTAACCCATAGTTGAACCTGCGCTTCTGTGCGTCCCCATGTAAGGCCCTTGTAGCCGGCTTTAAGATACCAGGTGCGCAGTATTACAGTTGCGGGCATAATTAAAAAAATTGCAGAAACAATGGATAGAAAAATAATGGAATTTCTTTTATTCATCTGTAAGTTCCTTTATCCTTTCTGAAAGAATTTTGTCTGGAATAATGATTGCGTTTCTGTAGTTTCCTAAAAGCAGGTTCAGGTCTGCAAGAAGCTTTTTTCTTGAAAAACCGTCCTTTATTATTTCAAGGTAAAAACCGGAAGCAGCCAGAATTATTGCGGCAAAACCGGAAATTCCCATATATCTGCTTACGAATGAAACATTTTTAAGCAGTGCTGCCATAGAAAAAAGAATTATAAGGATTTTGGCTACTGACTCAAGTCCTAAAATCATGCCGCCAAGGCAGAATGAGGCAAATACAGTTATATAGATGTTTTCCTTAAGGTTCTGAAGGATTGTGGAATCTCCTGTGTCCGGGAAAAGAAATATTTTTGCAAGCATGGTGAAGAACAGGGTGTGCGTAATCAGGCTCATTACAGAAAGAACTGTAACAACCGGGTTGTCTGAATGAATTTTTATATCATTTTTTTTGACCGACGAAACAGAAAGAATTCCGCGCAGGTGAAGGATGAAAACTGTTATGAGCGCAATGATTCCGCTTATAAGGTCCGGAGTCTGCTGTGCTTCTATAGTGATTTTTCTTGAAATTCCTGCGACTGTAAGGATTTCTCCCCAAATGTTGTCAAAAAGAGGACTGTTCAGATTTGCTTTAACGGGAAGCATAAAAATCCATGAGGAAACCCAGATTAAAGTCATTCCGGTAACTTTATAAAAATCAATGTCATCGTACCATTTTTTCTTCATTCTTTTATGATACTTCAGAAAAGTGGAACTGAAAATAAGTTTGTTCAAAAAATGTCGGCAACAGGCTTTATAATATGCTATAATTTTTTTCATGAGCATGAAGATGAAAGATATGAATGCAGATTCGCTTTTCAGCATGGCGCGAAGTTTAAGGGAGCCTCTTGCGGCCCGAATGCGTCCAAGGAATCTGGATGAATATATAGGTCAGGATCATATTGTAGGAAAGGGCAGGCTTTTGCGCCGCGCTATTGCCGCCGATCAGCTTACTTCTGTAATTTTTTACGGGCCGCCGGGTTCTGGAAAAACTACGCTTGCAAGGGTAATCGCAAATCATACGAAGTCGAATTTCATTACGCTTAATGCTGTCCTTACAGGGGTTCAGGATATAAGGGATTCTATAAAGAGTGCAGAAGAATATTTCAATCTTTATAGCAGGAGAACCATTCTTTTTGTTGATGAAGTTCACCGGTGGAATAAAAGCCAGCAGGACGCGCTTCTGCCATGGGTAGAAAACGGAACAATCATCCTTATTGGAGCAACAACAGAAAATCCGTTTTTTGAAGTAAACAGGGCGCTGGTAAGCCGTTCGCGCGTATTCCAGCTTAAGCCTCTTTCGCATGATGATTTAATGAATGCCGCTCATATGGCACTTGCAGACAAGGAACGCGGTTACGGCCGCTGGATTGTTGAATTTGAAGAAGGAGCGCTTGAACATCTTGTAGAGACTGCAAACGGAGACGCAAGATCGCTTCTGAATGCGCTTGAACTGGCTGTAGAAACTACTCCTGAAAAATGGGATCCGGATGCTTCTGAACCGGTCCCGGCTTACGGTTCAAAAATCTATATTTCCAGGGAAGCAGCAGAAGAATCAATTCAGAAAAAAGTTGTCCTCTATGACCGGGACGGCGACTACCACTATGACATAATAAGTGCCTTTATAAAATCTTTGCGGGGCAGGGATCCCGACGCTGCCTGCTACTGGCTTGCGCGTATGGTAAGAGCCGGAGAAGATCCGCATTTTATTTTCCGCCGCATGCTTATTTCTGCCTGCGAAGATACAGGTCTTGCAGATCCAAATGCCGTATCTATTGTAGAAAACTGTGCGGCAGCTTTTGACAGGGTTGGAATGCCAGAAGGCCGCTATTTTCTGGCTCATGCAGCGCTTTATCTGGCGACTGCTCCAAAATCCAATTCAAGTATGGCCTTTTTTGATGCGCTTTCTGCGGTTGAAAAGGAAAATGCTGAAGTTCCGAATCATTTAAGGGATTCCTCACGGGATGCAGAAGGCTTTGGACATGGTTCAGGATATCTTTATCCTCATGCCTATCGTGATCACTGGGTTGCACAGCAGTATTTGCCGGATGCGCTTATAGGACGCGTATTTTATACGCCTACAACCCAGGGTTACGAAAAAACAATCCGTGAAGAAGTTTTAAGCCGCCGCGAAGTTCAGGTTGCGGCAATTCTTGAGCGCCAGCAGTTTCCGGGAGAAGAAGAATCTACCGCGGTTACAGGCAGCCGCAACATTCTGGAAGACCTTAAGGTTGACGGTGCTAAATCTGAGTTCGGAGCAAATCCGCTCAATGAATGGTGGGTTACAGAACATTTTAAGACAGACGGAAATGGAGAAAACCTTACGTTCAGTCCGCCAGATAAGGCAAGGGAAACTGCCCTTGATAAGGCTGACCGTCAGTGGAGGAGCCGGCTTGATTCCAACAGGGCAGAGGTGCTTCTTTCTGTAAGGGACACACTTATAGAAATGGCGGCTCTCTGCAGGCATCACCGCTCGCTTGTATGGAATGCAGATGACGGACTTTTAGTCTGGGAAGTATGTCGCAAGACACCGGAAGGCGTTACATGCGGTCTTTGCCGTACAGAAAAGGGAATGCAGATTCTTGAACAGTACGGAAGGACTTTGGGAGATCTGGATAAGCCTATCCTTCAGTTCAGACCGGAAAGTACTTCTCCGGATTTTATGACGGTAGATAATTTCCGAAGCCTTATATATAAATTCCAGTTTAAGGGCGCTATATTTGACAGAATATTCTTTAGGGATCCGTTTATTTCTCTGGATTCAATCAGTGCGCTTTCTGAATGTTTCCGCCGCATTGTATTTCCTGATCAAAAGTCTGGATTTGCTTTTGCCGGGGAAAATTCTGATGCAGAACCGGTTTTTAATTATGACAATGAAACTTCCCGTTCTGATGAAGAAGGCGAGCAGACTGACTATAAAGAGGAATCCCCGTTGGCGCCCGGTTGGAGCGTACTTATTTCCCAGAAGATTCCGACCAGCGCGCAGCACATAGGACTTTTAATCAAGGAGCAGATTCTTACGGAATCTTCTATGGAACCGTATGAAGAAATCCTGGATAAGATGGAGGCCGCCGAACGGGAATTTTTTGGAAACAAGGAAATGCCGCTCTTTAACTGGAACGAGCTTACTGTAATAGAAAAATTCAGGGCGGTCGGGTTTAAGGTAAGGAGTTCTGTCCGTACAATAATTGAAAAACGGCGCGTTACCTATGCCGAAATCCGGCGCTGGTTTGATACAGAAAGCAGTGCATACGGGCGTGCAATGCAGAATGCGCTTGGAAGTGCGGATTTGCAGAAACTGATAATGCTTCTGGAATCTGCTTCTCAAAGTCAGATTTTTAACTGGCAGACGCAGGTTGCATTTTTCTGCATAAGTGCGCCGGATAACGCTATGTAAGAAAATATATGAAATGCCTTGAAAATTTTACATTTTCAGGGCATTTTCATTGAAATTCATCGCACTAAAGAAAAATCTTTCATGAATTCATATTGCTACACCTAACTTAAATCCGTATAATTATGAAAATATTTACACAGCAGATGTATAATTATACAAACTTTTTGCTGGTGCTTAAGAAAAATGCTTAATTAAAGGGGGCTGTTATGGCTGATTTGAATTCAAATGATCGTATTCTTGCAAGGCTTTCTGAACTTGCTGAACGCAATGACCCTATCAACCCCGACTTGTATGCAAAGTATGACGTAAAGCGTGGTCTTCGTAATGCCAACGGAACAGGTGTCCTTGTAGGACTTACACGCATTGGTGATGTAGTTGGATACGAAGTCGGACCATCCGGTGAAAAAATTCCGGTTCCTGGACGCCTTATGTACCGCGGTTATGATGTTGTAGACCTCATAAAAGATGCAGAAAAAAATGATGATTACTGCTTTGAGCAGTGTGCATATCTTCTTCTTTTTGCAGAACTTCCTACAAAATCAGAACTCGATGAATTCAGAAAATTCCTTGGACAGTGTCGTGTTCTTCCTGCAAACTTTACAGAAGACATGATTATGAAGGCTCCGTCTCAGGATATTATGAATAAGCTTGCGCGAGGTGTTCTTGCTTCTTATTCTTATGACAATGATGCAGAAAACCGCTCAATTGCAAACAACCTGCGCCAGTGTATTGAACTTATTGCACGTTTTTCTACACTTGCGGCTTATGGCTATCAGGCCCGCCGCCGTTACTACGAAAACAAGTCAATGTACATTCACAATCCTAATCCGGCTCTCTCTACTGCAGAAAACTTCCTGCACCTGATTCGACCGGACGGACAGTATACTTTGCTTGAAGCACAGATTCTTGATCTTGCCCTTATTCTTCATGCTGAGCATGGCGGCGGTAACAACTCTTCTCTTACTGTTCATGTTGTTTCTTCTGCCGATACAGATACTTATTCTGCAATTGCTGCTGCTGTCGGTTCGCTTAAAGGTCGCCGTCATGGTGGTGCAAATATCCGCGTTGTAGAAATGATGGATGACATTAAGGCTAACGTAAAGCACTGGGACAATGAAGAAGAAGTTCGTGCTTATCTTTATAAAATCGCCCTTAAAGAAGCGTTTGACCGCTCTGGAAAAATCTACGGTATGGGTCATGCCGTTTATACAATCAGCGACCCTCGTGCCCTTCTTCTGCGCGACAAGGCTGAACAGCTTGCAAAAGAAAAGGGAATGCTTGACGAATTCCATCTTTACAATCTTATTGAGCGCCTTGCTCCAGAGATTCTTATGGAAGTTCACCACACAGACAAGCGTATCTGTGCAAACGTCGACCTTTATTCAGGATTTGTATACACAATGCTCAATATTCCTCGCGAACTGTTTACTCCGATTTTTGCTGTAAGCCGTATTGCCGGATGGTCAGCACACAGAATCGAAGAGCTTATTGCCGGCGGAAGAATCTATCGTCCTGCATATAAGAATGTCTGCGAGCCGCGCGAATATGTTCCTATTGAATTAAGAACTGCGAAAAAGTCATGAGCTTACAGAGAATAGACAAAATACTTTCTCACGAAGGATTCGGAACCCGCAAGGGAATTAAAAAACTTCTGCGGGTAAGCGAAGTAACTGTAAACGGAACAAAAGTAACCGATACGGGATTTCAGGTAAATCCGGACAGGGATGTAATTTCCATTGACGGCGAAGAACTCTGCATACGCAAAAATCATTACATCATGATGAACAAGAAGAAGGGCTATGTAAGCGCTAATAAGGACGGACAGCATCCCACTGTTTTTGACCTTCTTGATGAATCGTATAGAACTCCGTATCTTCAGGAAAACCTCCATCTTGTAGGCCGGTTAGATATGGATACAGAAGGGCTTCTGCTTTTTACAACAGACGGAGCCCTTACTCACCGCATGACAAGTCCGAAATCACATTCGCCGAAAAGTTATTTTGTCCGCCTTGCAAAGGAAGAAAATGCTGATTCCCAAAAGCGCATAGAAAAAGAATTTGAAAAAGGTGTGCGCATTCCGCCTGAAGACAACGAACCTGAAGCTGACTGCAAGCCTGCAAAAATCAAATGGCTGAACGGAACGGAAAATATCCTTACGATTACAGAAGGAAAGTATCATCAGGTAAAGCGAATGTTCCGTGCCGTAGAAAATGAAGTTGTATATCTTAAGCGGCTTACAATCGGTTCATTAAAGCTGGATGAAAAACTTGCACTCGGTGAATACAGGGAACTTACAGAAGACGAAATAGATTTGCTTCTTAATCCGTGCAGTGATTGAAAATGCAAGTGTTTTAGTATATTATTTGGAGACGTTTAACATAGCCTAAAACAAGACTTTTAGTTTGTCTAAAAAGTCAACTTCAGGAGTTTAAAATTGACAGATATTGAGATCGCTCAGAAAAATGTAATGATTCCGGTAACTGATGTAGCTTCAAAAATTGGAATTAAACCGGAGGATCTTGAACTTTACGGCCCGTACAAGGCAAAACTTACAATGAAAAAACTCAGGGAGTTTCAGGCAAAAGCTTCCGATCCTGCAGGACGCGGAAAGCTTATCCTTGTTACTGCAATTACTCCTACACCAGCTGGAGAAGGTAAATCAACAGTTTCCATTGGTCTTGGTGACGGACTTAGAAAAATCGGAAAAAATGCAGTTATTGCACTTAGGGAACCGTCCCTCGGACCTTGCTTTGGCGTAAAGGGTGGTGCCTGCGGTGGCGGACATGCCCAGATTGTTCCGATGGAAGATATAAACCTTCACTTTACTGGGGATATTCACGCAATTTCCATTGCAAACAACCTTATTGCTGCTCTTGTAGACAATCATATTCAGCAGGGAAATGAACTTGGAATTGATCCTAGAACCGTAACATGGAAGCGCTGTGTAGACCTTAATGACCGCCAGCTCAGAAATATTGTAAGCGGACTTGGTGCAAGAACAGACGGAACACCACGTGAAGATCATTTCCAGATTACTGTTGCTTCTGAAATTATGGCTATAATCTGTCTTAGCCGTTCAATTTCCGAACTTAAAGAAAGAATTTCTAATATCATTATAGGAAAAAACTATAACCGCGAAAACGTTAAGTTCGGTGACTTAAAGTGTACAGGTGCGGTTGCTGCCCTTCTTAAGGATGCAATCCGTCCTAACCTTGTTCAGACATTGGAAAAAAATCCAGTATTTGTTCATGGCGGTCCTTTTGCAAATATTGCACACGGCTGTAACTCTATTAATGCTACTTTGAGTGCACTTGCAACTGGTGATTACGTTGTAACTGAAGCAGGATTTGCTGCTGACCTTGGTGCAGAAAAATTCCTTGACATCAAGTGTCGTGTTGCGGGAATTGCTCCTAGCGCAGTTGTAATTGTTGCTACAATCCGCGCCCTTAAGATGCATGGCGGTGTTGCAAAAACTGAACTTTCTAAGCCGGACTGTGCAGCCCTTGAAAAAGGTTTTGCAAACCTTAAGGCTCATATTGAAAATATCGGTAAATTCGGTGTTCCTGCTGTTGTTGCCGTAAACAAGTTCATCACAGATACAGACGAAGAAATTGCTCTTCTTGAAAAGCTCTGTAAGGAAAACGGTTCTACTGCTGTTCTCTGCGAAGGTTGGGGTAAAGGCGGTGAAGGTGCCGTAAAACTTGCAGAAGTTGTTGCAGATGTATGTGACAGCGGAAAGGCAAATTTCCATCACCTTTATGAAGACGGACTTTCTCTTGATAAGAAGATTGAAAAAATTGCAACAGAAATCTATCATGCCGGTTCTGTTGAATTCCAGGGCTCTGCTTTGAAAAAACTTAAGGATTTTGAAGCTCAGGGATACGGAAAACTTCCTGTATGCGTTGCAAAAACACAGAACTCAATCAGCCATGATCCAAAACTTGTAGGCGATCCAAGGGGTTATGTTTTCCCGGTACGTGACGTTCAGCTTTATGCGGGTGCAGGTTTTGTTGTAGCTCTTGCCGGAGATATTATGACTATGCCGGGGCTTCCAAAGGCTCCTGCTGCGCTTAATATCGACGTTGATGATGACGGAATTATTTCCGGATTGTTCTAAAAGTACATTTGACTATGTTCGTCATATGTAATAACATGTAAATCCCTGCTGTCAGTAAATGACAGCAGAAGATTTTATATTCTGTCCCTGTAGCTCAGCTGGATAGAGCATCGGAGCATGAAGAAAGTTCTTGCGAACTTTCTTTCATTTACACGTAATAAAATCCTGCGCACTGCTCGGATTTTTTTACTTACCTAATTGGAAGGTCGTGCGTTCGACTCTACTCGTCGAAACACTGCCTATATATTTTGTCCCTGTAGCTCAGCTGGATAGAGCATCCGCCTCCTAAGCGGAAGGTCGTGCGTTCGACTCGCATTTGGGACAAAAATACCGTTGTGGATTCACAACGGTATTTTTTTTTTGACGGAATTTTGTTTTCTAGAAATCGTAGTATACGCCGCGCCTTACAAGAGCGGCAAAGCCGTCTTTTGAAATGTCTTTGTTTTCGCAGCCGTCATTGTAGTGGCAGATGTATGTTATTGGCTTTAGTTCTGCCGGAATAATCTTTTTTAATTCATTGTAGCTGGCGTGAACGGCATTTTCTGTAAACGAGCAGTCGTGGAAGATTGCTTCAAGTTTATATTCTGAAGAAAGCCAGTTGATGAGGTCAGGGTCTGCTTTTGAATCTCCGGAAAACATTACTTTTTCATCGATAAGGATTCCAATTGAATAATAACTGTTTTTCCAGGTGTTTTTGCTTGTAAAAAGATGCTTGGTGCGGAACAACTTAAGGTTTATGGAACCTACGTTAACATTGTAAAAAGGACGTGGTGCATGTTTTATTGGCTCAGGCTTAATCTGTTCAAAGTAGTCGTCAAAAGTCATTTTCTGGCGCAGCCCTTCTTCTCCGCGGACAGCCAGACCGCCTTTAAGGGAATTGTTCCAGAGAAGTTTTTTATATTCATCCGTAATAATCATTTTAGGGCGGCGCTTGGTGCCGTACATGTTTGCAAGGGCAACTTCTTCAATTCCGCCAATATGATCTGCATGAGAATGAGTTATTAAAATATTTTTTACGTCTGTTATGTTTGAATCAAAATCTGCAAAGGCAAGAGGACAGAGTGAACCGCAGTCTACCAGAACATGATCTTCCCCTTTAATAATAAGGATGTTGTTCTGAAAGTTCAGTTTTGTAAAGGCACTTCCTGTTCCTAGAAAAAAGACGGACAGCTGTCCTGCATTTGTAAATTCTATTTTGCTGTAAAAATCCCTAGTTTTCATTTCTATTAGTATAGCATAACAAAAATCTTTGGAATAGAATAGAGGAATGAATTTATCTGCAATACAGCATTTTGCTTACGATTCTTACTGCTATCAGCTGAATAATGATGATCTGGAAATCAGTATACTTACGGGAAAAGACATTGATTCAGTTTTTCTTTTGTCAGGTGATCCTTTTGCAAAGGGAATAATGGGCGGTAACAGCACTTGGGTCGGAACAGAAACCGAAATAACAACAAAAAAAGAACTTCAGAATCACTATAGATGGACTGTCAGGGTTTCGCCAGAGTTCAAGCGGCTTTCCTACTGCTTCAGAATAGTTTCCGGCAGCGAGCAGGTTTATCTTACTCATGACGGTTTTGAAACTAAAGAACAGTATGAAGATAAAAAACGCTATCATGCGCAGTTTATATATCCATGGATGAATCCTGCAGACACATGCGTTACTCCAGACTGGGTTCAGAATACTGTATGGTACCAGATTTTTCCGGCGCGTTTTTGCCGAGGAAAAACAGATTATGTTCCGGAAAAATTGCTTCCGTGGCCGTCTTCATGTGAAGAACCGCTTCCTACAATAAAGCCGTATGGAGAACCTGTTTACGGCGGAAACATTCAGGGAATTATAGAAAAACTTGATTATCTTAAGGATTTGGGAATAACGGGAATCTATACAACTCCGCTTAATAAATCAACCAGTCAGCACAAGTATAATACAGATGATTATACAAAAATTGACCCGCAGTTTGGTGACGAATCTGTAATGAAGGAATTTGTTGCACAGGCTCATGCAAGGGGAATAAAAGTAATGCTGGACGGAGTTTTTAATCATTCCGGCTGGTTCTTTGAAAAATGGCAGGATGTCTGGGAAAAACGTGAAAAATCTGAATATGCAGACTGGTTCATGGTTAATGATTTTAATTTTGAAGAGCCTGATCACGGTTATGGAAAAGGAAATTCCGGAAAGGGTAAATATTTTGCATTTGCCTTTGTTGACTGGATGCCTAAACTGAATACAAATAATCCCAAAGTGATTTCATATCTGATAGACATCTGTTCTATGTGGGTGAAAAAATATGATATAGACGGACTCCGCCTTGATGTTGCAAATGAAATCAGTCATCTTTTCTGCGTGGAACTGCGCCGTGCAATGAAAGCTTTGAAGAGTGATTTTTATATTATGGGCGAAATCTGGCATAATTCCCAGCCGTGGCTCAGGGGAACGGAATATGATTCTGTAATGAATTATCCGCTTCAGAATGGAATTGCAAACTTTCTGTGCAACGATAATTTTACAGTAAAGGACCTTGAGTTTGCGGTAAACCGCTGTTATTCAATGTATTACAGACAGGTTAATAGAGTTCTTTTTAATCAGATAGACAGCCATGATACAATCCGCTTTTTAAACCGCTGTGACGGAAATAAAGTAAAGACAAGACAGGCTCTGGCGCTGTTGTTTGCAATGACAGGTTCTGTGTGCATTTATTACGGAACAGAAATCCTTATGCCGGGCGGACACGATCCGGATAACAGAAGGTGTATGCCGTGGAAAGATATTGAAAGCGGTAAATTTGCTGCTGAACAGGATTTTATGAAGTCGCTTATCTCATTAAGGAAAAATCATCCGGCAATGATAAGTCCGGACTACGAATTCATATATGATGATTCTGATCCGGAAGGAAAAAAACGCATGCTTCATCTTTTGAAGGTTTCTGAAAAGGATTATGAGCGTATTCACCTTTACCTTAACTGCTCCGGTTTATCATTTGATGAAAGCAAAGTTTTAAAAGGAAAGGAAGTTCTGCTGAAAGCGGAAGGCATTTATATTTGCCGTGAGCTTTAGGCCATGTGTGCGGCGGGGTTTGTTCATTTTTTGCTGAAGCAGCAGTTTATAACACAGAATGCCGCAACAAGCGCGCAGACGTAAACCAGCGCAAGGTACGGAAAGACTGCCGGAAAAATAGCTGTAATGATTCCGCATACAATGGTGAACATTCCGATTGCACTTGCGGTAAGGCTGCATGTCTTTCCTGAGTGGACCAGCCGGCGCTGCTCTTCGGCATCTGCGCGGCTTTCTGCAAGTTTGCTCAGGAATGACTCTGAGCCAAGGTATATTCCGCATATCAAAAAACTGAGCCCGGCTGTAATAAAAGCCGTGGCTGTTACTGCAAGTTTTATGCCGGTTAAAATCATCTGTGAAGTTTCCCCTTCTGGATAAAGTCCATGCCGGCCATCTGTCGCCCTGTAGGACGCATCTGACGCTTTGTTTCGGCATAAATGTCCGTTTCTTTGTGTTCCCTGTGGCTCGAGCGCTTTCCTTTTTCAGAAAATTTTTCCGAAGCAGCCGAATGTTTTTTACCGGAACCAGTATTATCCCATACAGGCCGGATGTTTCCGCTTCCGTTATTGACTGTTTCAATCCATTCTGCCGGTTCTGGAACTTCAAATTTCATGTGCTTTCCGGTGTACGGATGGTCAAATTCCAGTGTGCGTGCATGGAGTGCAAGGCGTCCGAACGGATCTGTCTTTGCGCGGTAGTTTTCATCACCGGCAAGAGGGTAGCCCTTTGAAGCAAGGTGGGCGCGGATCTGGTTTTTGCGGCCGGTTTCAAGGCTAAGCTCAAACATTGTGTGAACGCTTCCCGCTGCAATAATTTTATAGTGGGTTACGGCAGAAATTGTTTTAAACTCTGCATGACCGTTTTTTACAGAAAGGTTTCTGCTGTAGATTGAATTTTCATGAGACGTTCCAGCATGCGATTTTTTTTCTTTGATTGCTTTTTTTGCAGAAAACTGATCCGGCTCGTCCCCTGATTTTGGAACAAAGCCGATGTTGTGCGCGTTGTAAGCGATTTCTGCATCGATTGTGCCTTTTAGCGGCAGAAAATGCCCGTTCTGCGGATTTTCTGCAACGGCGCGGTAAAGGCGTTCCGTTACCATTGTCTGCCAGCTGTCCATTATTTTTTTCTGGGCATTTTCGGTCATTGCAAACATCATTACTCCGCTTGTATCGCGGTCAAGGCGATGAACAACGAACGGCTTGTGCGCACTGGAATATGTTCCTTTTTTTCTCATTATCTGTTCAAGGGTTGCAATGGCAGTTTTTGCTCGGCTTCCAGGATAAGGCACGCTCAGCATTCCGCTTGGTTTAAAAATTACGCAGAGCGCCTCATCTTCATAAAGGATTTCTATGCGTTCTTTGCCAAAGTCTATTTTATTTTCTGACTTTGCCTTTGTGCTTTCATTCATCTTCGTCCTCGTCGTACATAAAATCAGCTTCCATTTCTGAAATGATTTCCATAAGCTGATTATATTCTTCCTCCGAAGCTTTTTTGATTTCTTCGTTGCGTCCGTCAATGATAAATGATTCTGCATAAGCCTGAAGACATTCGTATACAAAGGCATAATCTTCGTCATCCAGGTCGTTCAGAGATTCTATACCGGTGATGTCTTCCAGCATCGGAGTTAAAATATCCCTGATTTCCAGATTATCTTCTGCAATTTCTGCACTGTCTGCATCCGTAAACTGCTTTGCATACTGATATTCAGAGTCAACGTCTTTGAGATAGTTGTTAAGGCTCTTAATTAATAATTCGTCATCTGTCATAGCTACACAATACAACCAAATTTGATTTTTTTCTATGTTTTTTTTATAAAATGAGCGAATTTTAATTGACAAAAAATTTGTAAATCAATATAGTATAGGAACATTGCATTCCCCGATTGTGTAATGGTAGCACTTCAGATTCTGGTTCTGACTGTGGGGGTTCGAATCCTCCTTGGGGAACTAAGCTGAACTAATAGTTCAGCTTTTTTTTTATCATTTGCATTTGGCCCCTTCGTATAACGGCTAGTACAGCGGATTCTCATTCCGTCAACAGGAGTTCGATTCTCCTAGGGGCTAAAAAAATAAAGCAGAAAGACTTCCAATACGGGAGTCTTTTTTTATATGCAGAACAAAGAATCGAACTACGGAACGCGCGGTTTCAAAAAAAGCGAGCAGTGCGGAGTTTTTTTTGAAATTGTTCGACAGGAGGTCGAACAAAGCAAGTGCAGTCGGCGCAGAAGGAGGGAACAGGAAGTTCCCGACTGGCGCGCTTCGATTCTCCTAGGGGCTAATTTTTTTTTATGCAAAAAATCTTGTCGGAGAATCGAACTCCGAAGTGAGCGGTACTCAAAAAAGCGAGCAGTGCGGAGCGTTTTTGAGTATTGCCCGCTAGGATGGCGGGCAAAGCAAACGCAGGCGGGGTGGAGCGAGCAGACAGGAAGTCTGCGAGCGGAACCCTTCGATTCTCCTAGGGGCTAAACAAAACAAAGCAGAAAGACTTCCAATACGGGAGTCTTTTTTTTTATTTGCAGAACAAAGAATCGAACTACGGAACGCGCGGTTTCAAAAAAAGCGAGCAGTGCGGAGCGTTTTTGAGTATTGCCCGCTAGGATGGCATAATTGACAAAATTTCATCTCCTAATTTATACTTTTTTTATTAGGAGAGAATTATGAACACAAAACTTCACTGGACATGGAAAAAAGTCCTTGGGCTTTTCCTTGGAATCTGCGGAATCGGAACGCTTACTTCCTGCTACGGCATGGTAGAAAATGACGACGATTATATGATGTACATGCTTTTGAACGAAGAAAAAGTTGAACAGCAGGAAGAAAATCCTCAGAACACGCAGAATCCAGACGAAAATCAAAATTCAACAGCTGAAGAACAGAATTCAAATGCCGAATAAACTGAAGCAGGCGATTTTTCGTTTTTACCGAGCAAAAGAAGTCAAAAACCACGAATTACGCTATCTCTTTTGGGAATGTACGCTCCGCTGCAATTTAAACTGCCTGCACTGCGGCAGCGACTGCCTTGCTACAAGCGGCACCCCTGACATGCCTCTTTCCGATTTTGTGCGCGTTCTTGACGACATAAAGAAAAACAATCCGTACAAAAAACTTACAGTCTGCATTACCGGTGGAGAACCGCTTTTACGAAAAGATCTGGAACTGGCCGGACAGGAAATTATAAAACGCGGCTTCCGCTGGGGAATCGTAACAAACGGACTTTTCCTTACGAAAGAACGCTTCCAGTCTCTGTTAAATGCCGGCATGACTTCCATTGCATTCAGTCTGGACGGCTTTGAAGAACAGCACAATTTCTTGCGCCAAAATCCCTCGTCTTTTAAAAAAGTAGCAGGCGCAATAAAACTTGCAGATGATTTTCAGAAACTTTATCCGCACGGATTAAAATACGACGTAATTACCTGCGTTCACCGCAATAATTTAAAGACGCTTAAAAACTTCCGCGATTTTTTAATTTCCTTAAACGTAAAAGACTGGCGCATTTTTTCAATTTTCCCGGAAGGTCGCGCCGCACAGAATAATCTTGCACTTACACCCACAGAATACCGCGAACTGATGGACTTTATAAAAGAGACCCGCACTTACAAAACCGGCGGCAAAAAATCAATTCACTTAAACTATTCCTGCGAAGGCTATCTTGGAAAATACGAACTTAAAGTAAGGGATTTTTTCTTTTTTTGCCGCGGCGGAATAAACGTTGCAAGCGTAATGTGCGACGGCTCTGTTTCTGCATGTCTTTCTGTACGCGCAAAAGATTTTATACAGGGAAACATCTATTCAGAAAACTACGAATTCATGCGCCTCTGGAATACGCGCTACCAGTCAATGAGGGACCGTTCATGGGCAAAAAAAGGCACTTGTGCAAAGTGTAGAAACTGGAAAAACTGTCTGGGGAATGGACTTCATCTTTACAGCAGCTTACAGTCAGAACCAAGCCGATGCAACTTTTCTCTTCTTTTCAAATAAATAGGCTTATACGCACAATGTAAAATTTTCTTTACCCCCTCCCAATTCTGTGTTACCATTTTATCATTCCAGTTTGTTCTGGCGTTGCTTTTTAAAACTGATGTGCTCTTTTTGTGCGTCCGCCAACGAAAACTTTTTATGGGAGTTTAATATGAAAAGATTATTTACTGTTCTGGCGCTTGCTTTTGTGGCGGTTCAGATTCATGCGATTGCTCTGGAAATTGATGCAAATGCTGTTTTGTCTTCGGAATCAAGTTATTCATATACCAGCTATTTGGGCGACATGTAGCTTATGAGTGCATCTGCGCGACAGACTATTGGTTCGTCTCCGCTGGGACTGGAAGTTACGGTAAGCGTGCCGTTCTTTTCCATGTCTAAATTTGCTTACGGTATGAGCGTTGATACTGGATGTTCTGTTTCCCGCAGTTTTAAGCAGGAAGACAAGAATAATTTGATGAGATATATTTTTAACAGTTATGGTTCAGGTTCTGGATCTAACCCATACTGGTCTTTAAGTCCGCAGGTCATCAATCCGTATGACGATAATGAAATTCCGCTGGATGATAATACTGAATGTGTAAATACGAATTTCTTTGCTTCGATTTCACCGATGATTCGTTTTTCTCCGGCAGAGCGTCATTCCATTACTATTACACCTGGAATTTTGCTTGAAGCAATTATTTCCCGTTCTACAGGAAAACTTGCCCTTGCTCCGGAAAATTCTGCGATTCCAGGTGGCGGATACACAGTCGTTAGACGTTCTGAGCAGGTTGTTACAATGGATTACGCTGCCAATCTTGGTCTTTCCTATAAATACTGGTTCCTTATGAAAAAATATTTTAAGATGGGTGTAAATGCCGGCGTTAATCTTATGGTTCCTATTTCCGGTTCTGTAGTAAAGACAGGCGGTTATTCTACCGGCGTGTATGAAGTAGAAAGGGGCGATAAAGTAAATGCAAAACTTCTTTTAGGATTGGCATTTAACTTTGGCGAAAGGAACAACGTAGGTTCGGGTTCTAGTGCTGGCGGACAGGCTGGAACTGCAGGTGAATCTGACTGCGGCTGTAAGGGCTGTAAATGTCCGTACTGTACCGGTGAGAAAAAATAATTTATAAGGTATAAATTCAGGTGCGCACAGATTTTTTTCAGTCTGTGCGCATTTTTTTTTCTTTTTTTATTGCCGATTGAAAATAATTTTTGTATTTTTAAAGGGACTGTAGGGGGCGTTGCGGGGCTCTCCCCGCTAGAGGGGATAGGAGGCAACGCAGTGCCGACGAAGGGGAGACTTCCCCTTTAAAAAATATAAAAAAATTTTTAAGAGGTTAGATAGAAAATGGCAAAACAGTTGATGTTTAATGAAGATGCACGCAAAAAATTGCTTTCTGGTGTTGAACAGATTGCAAAGGCTGTAAAGGTTACTCTTGGACCTTGTGGACGCATGGTTATGCTGGACAAGAAATACGGAGCTCCTACAATTACAAAGGACGGTGTTTCTGTTGCAAAGGATATTGAACTTGCAGATCCATTTGAAAACATGGGTGCTCAGTTTGTACGCGAAGTTGCTTCTAAAACTAATGATGATGCCGGTGACGGTACAACAACTTCTACTGTATTGGCTTATGCTCTGGTTCGCGAAGGATTTAAGTCTGTAGCTGCCGGAATGACTCCTATTGAAATTAAGCGCGGTATTGACAAGGCTGTTGCTGCTGCCGTTGCAGAAATTAAAAAGAACGCAAAACCTGTAAAGGATTCTGCTGATATTAAGAGCATTGCTTCTATTTCTGCCAACAATGATCCTGAAATCGGTAACCTTATTGCTGAAGCAATTGAAAAGGTTGGTAAGGACGGCGTAATCACTGTTGAAGAATCTAAGAATATGGATACAACAGTTGATACTGTAGAGGGTATGCAGTTTGACCGCGGTTACATTTCTTCTTACTTTGTAACTGACCGCGAAAGAATGGAAGCTTCTTACTCTGACGCTTACGTTTTGATTTATGACAAGAAGATTTCTTCTATGAAAGATCTTCTTCCTATCCTTGAAAAAGTTGCAAATGCAGGCCGTGCGCTCATCATCATTGCAGAAGATGTTGACGGCGAAGCACTTACAACTCTCGTATTGAACACAATCCGCGGAACAATCAAGGTTTGTGCTGTTAAGGCTCCTGGATTTGGTGATCGCCGTAAGGACATGCTTCAGGATATTGCAATCCTGACTGGCGGTCAGGTTGTTTCTGAAGAAGTTGGACTTAAGCTTGAATCATGTGGCGAAGAAGTTCTTGGACAGGCTAAATCTGTTAAGATTGACAAGGATAATACAACTATTGTCGGCGGTGCCGGTTCTAAGGAAAATATTGCTGCTCGCGTTGCAGAAATCAAGAAGGCTATTGAAAAGTCTACATCTACATATGATAAGGAACAGCTCCAGAAGCGTCTTGCAAAAATCGCTGGCGGCGTAGCTGTAATCAATGTTGGTGCTACAACAGAAACAGAAATGAAGGAAAAGAAATTCCGCGTAGAAGATACAATTGCCGCAACACGCGCTGCCCTTGAAGAAGGTGTTGTTGCAGGTGGTGGAATTGCACTTATTCAGGCTTCTAAGGCTCTTGAAAACATTCCTGCTGATCTTTCTGAAGACGAAAAGGTTGGATACAAAATCGTTCGCCGCGCTCTGGAAGAACCAATCCGCCAGATTGCAGACAATGCTGGTATTGACGGAGCCGTTGTTGCTGAACGCGCTAAGAATGAAAAGGAAGGTGTTGGTTACAACGCTTACACGGGCGAATGGGTAAACATGATTCAGTCTGGAATCATTGACCCTGCTAAGGTAACAACTTCAGCCTTGAAGAACGCTGCTTCTATTGCCGGAACTCTTCTTACAACAGAATGCGCAATTACAGACATCCCTGAACCAAAGACAGCTGCTCCAGCAGCTCCTGGAATGGGAATGGATTACTAATAGACATAATTTCGAGGTTTTGAATATTATCAAAAAAAATAGCGGGAGGGAGAGAAACGTCTGCAAAAACATTCTGCGATGCTGCCGCGTGAGCGGCAAACTGTATGGTTCCAAGGCATCGCAGCATGTAGCCCGCTAGCGGGCGTTTTTGACAGACGTTTGTCGACCGTTAGCTATTTTTTTTGCAATTTTTATAAACTTGAAACTACGGAAAGAGCGGCAGCCATTTGCGGTTGCCGCTTTTTTTCTGTATATTTGAATTATGAAGAAAAACAACAACATCATCATTATTTTCAGCTGCATTGGTGTAATACTGCTCAGCGTGCTTTTTTGCCGCATCGTACTTTTTGGAGAGAGACAGGAATATCATCCAAAAATCGTAAATCCTGTAATAGACACAGATTCAGCCGGTGCGCTTTCAGATTCTTCTTCAGTTGATCAGAGCGCTGTGCTCACTTCTTTTATACCGCTCTTACCGACAGAAACCCTCATGAGCACGCTTACGCTTGATTTTGACGGAGATAATCTTGATGATCAGGTAGTTGCCGTACACAAGGCGGGTTCTCCATATCTTTTTCTCATTGTAGGTCTTTATAATTCAGAAACCAACGCCTATGACCGCGTTGCAGAAATTTCTACAGAAATCTCAAAAGTCCGCACTTTTTCCTATAACGGACTCGATGTAATCGGTGACCACCGTACTGCCCTTGTATATCAGGGAATGAAGACAAACGGTGACTCTGTAATGAAGATTTATTTGTGCCGCAGAAAAAGAGGTGCCGTAGAACTTCAGAATATCGGTGATTTTGCATCTGACGGAACAATCTTTATTCTTCAGTCGGAACGCTCGGATGCATATGAGCTTTCTCAGACAAAAGGAGAAAGTTTTAGCGTCTGGGTTTACAGCTCTGACAAAGCAGAAGAAGGCGAATCAAAAGCGGCAAATGCCGGTGTAAACCAGCTTCAGACAGAATATAAGTGGAGCCCTGAAGAACAGAAGTATGTGATGAGCCGCCAGCTTAAGGTAAAGGGAAGCCGTATTGCGGCAAGGGAACTTGCACGAATTCAGAACGGTACTGTAGATACTTTTGCGCAGTTTCTTGATGGACTCTGGTATAAAACTACAAGCACAGGCTCGTCTCCGCGCTACATCTATTTTAACTATGACAGCAGGGAAATTATCTTCCTTAATGATGATACGGAAGGCGTTTATTCATGGGAAGATTCAAATCTTCGCCGAAGCGGCATTTATCTTACAGTAATTAACACAGTAATTTCCAGCATGAAGCGCCGCTTTGATATTATGCTTACAGGTGTAAATGAAGTTTATATTCACGTTCATGATGACGTAGGAATGATTATCAAGGAATCAAACCAGTGGGACGGAACTTACAAGAAAATGTCGTTCCAGAGTACTTTTGGCGAAGTAAAGGAAACTTTGATTTCTGATGAATACAGGGCTGCACTTCTGGCAGAAAATTCAATCTGGCTTGATGATGAAGACAATTCCTATGCATTTAAGGACTGCATTTATAGAATAAAAGGTACAGAAACAGAAGAAAGCGGAATCTTTATAATCGACACAGTAGGAGATTTCCCAGTAATTCAGTTCAGAAGCAAGACAGAAAATTCAATGCTTCAGCCGGCTTACGCCATGAGGTTTCATACTCATGAAGAAGTGATTCCTCCAAAGAGGCGTCGCGACAAACCGGAAGTTAAAATTGTAACAGATAAAAATCTGATTACCCTTACTCCTGTAAGACTGTCTCCTGCAACATGTTATATTACAGAAGGAAGGTCGCTTACACTACATCTTTCTGGAACAAAAGCAGACGGTTCTGCCGCTACAAAACAATGAACGAACCCTGCCGCAGGCAGATAAAATACATGTATTTTTGCCCTAAAAGTTTTCATTGTAAGGGCTGTGTTACTTGAAATAAGCATTACGCGTCAATATAATGAATTATTATGACCGCTAATGAATTACGCTCAAAATACATTGAGTTCTTTAAGAGTAAAAATCATGCTGAAATTTCCGGACAGTCTTTGATTCCGGAAAACGATCCTTCTGTTTTGTTTACAACAGCCGGAATGCACCCTCTTGTTCCATATCTTTTAGGTGAAAAACATCCTGCCGGAACACGCCTTACAGACTATCAGAAATGTATCCGTACTGGAGATATTGATGAAGTTGGAGACCCTAGTCACTTAACTTGTTTTGAAATGCTTGGAAACTGGTCTCTCGGCGATTACTTCAAAAAGGAATCAATTTCTTTTTCCTATGAATTCCTTACAAGTCCAAAATGGCTCGGACTCGACCCGCGCAAGATTTCTGTAACTGTTTTTGCCGGAGATGAAAATGCTCCTCGCGACGAAGAAGCTGCCGGTTACTGGAAAGAAAACGGAATGCCGGAAGACAAGATTGCATACCTTCCTGCAAGCGACAACTGGTGGGCAGCCGGTCCTACAGGTCCATGTGGCCCTGATACAGAAATTTTCTATTGGGTAGGGGAAGGGCTTCCTCCTGCCGGTTCAAATAAAGGCACTGACAGTGCAAACTGGATGGAAATCTGGAACAACGTATTCATGCAGTACAACCGCGTAGATGAAAAGACTCTTGTTCCTCTTCCAAAAAAGAACGTAGATACAGGTATGGGTCTTGAAAGAACAAATTGTATCCTTCAGGGAAAAACAAGCGTTTACCTTACAGAAGTTTTCCAGCCAATCATCGAAAAGGTAGAAAACCTTTCAGGATATAAATACGGATCTGATTCTGAAAAAGATAAGTCTGTGCGCATCATAGCGGATCATAGCCGTGCGGCAGTATTTATCATTGGTGATCAGAAGGGTATTTCTCCTTCTAACGTAGGAGCTGGTTATGTATTGCGCCGCCTTATTCGCCGCGCTGTACGTCATGGAATGAAGCTCGGAATCGAAAAGTCTTTCCTTGCAGACATTGCAACTGCTGTAATTGAAAACTTTAAGTGCGCTTACCCGGAACTTGAATCCAACTCTGCAAAAATCAAGTCAGAACTTACAGCAGAAGAAGAAAAGTTCCGCCTTACACTTAAAAAAGGTGAAGCAGAATTCCAGAAACTTCTTCCAAATCTTATGAAGAATCCAAAAAAGATTATCAGCGGAAAAGTTGCATATAATCTTTATGAAACATACGGATATCCTCTTGAACTTACACAGGAACTTGGTGCAGAAAACGGCTTTACTGTAGACATTGAAGGCTTTAAGGAAGCAGAAAGAAAGCACCAGGAAGCATCTAAGGCTGCTGATGCCGGACAGGCAAAGGGCGGTCTTGCAGAACAGAGTGATGTTGCAACAAAATATCATACTGCAACACACCTTCTTCAGCAGGCTCTTGTAAATGTTCTTGGTGATCAGGTTGCCCAGAAGGGTTCAAATATCAATAACGAACGAATGCGCTTTGACTTTACGTTTGAACGTCCTATGACAAAGGAAGAAATCCAGAAGGTTGAAGAAATTGTAAACCAGAAGATTAAGGAAGATCTTCCTGTTACAATGGAAATAAAGACTCTTGAAGAAGCAAAGGCAGAAGGTGCCCGTGCTCTGTTTGCCAACAAATACGGTGAACAGGTAAAGGTGTATACAATCGGTAAGGATGCAAGGAACGATTGGTTCAGCAAGGAAGTTTGCGGAGGACCTCACGTTCAGCATACTGCGCAGATTGGTGACTTTAAGATCCAGAAGGAACAGTCAAGTTCTGCCGGTGTAAGACGAATCCGTGCTGTAATTTCAGGTGGACTTCCGCTTGATCCTCAGTAAGGGTGATTATAGTGCAGACAGGTTCTGAATCTGCGGATTTTGAGCCTGCCGGCTATTCATTTTGTAACTATTTATAAAATGGGTGGTTTTATTAGTAGTCCGGGTTGTTTTTACCGGGATTTGCGATTAAAATATAAAGGTAAAAGGAAAAAAAAATGAAACGTTTCGCCATAGCTTTGTTTACTTTATTAATGTCAGCAGCAGTATTTGCTCAGTCAGATCTGCAGGTTCTGGCAGTTGTAAAACTTAACAAGAATGAACCTATAACTGTAAAGCAGATTAAAACTCGTGTTGAAATGTATGAAAAACAGCGCGGAGCTTCTCTTTCTGTAGATGATCGCAAAAAGGTTCTTGATGCCCTGATTCAGGAAAAGCTTGTTCTTCAGGCTGCTCAGAAGGCAGGATTAACACTTACAGACAGTGTTGTAGAAAAAATGTTTGTTCAGCAGCTTTCTGCTCAGCTTGTCGGCCGCACTGTAACACAGAGCGAACTTGAACAGTTTGTAAAGCAGCAGACAAATCTTTCTCTTGATGAATTCATGAAACAGCAGATTGGAATGTCTGTTGCAGAATACAAGACATATCTCAAAAACCAGACTCTTGTTCAGCAGTATATTTTCTCTCAGAGGGAAAATGAACTTAAGGCTGTTGCTCCAACAGATGATGAAATCAGAAGTTTCTACGAACTTAACAAGTCATCTTTCGTATGGACAGACATGATGAAGCTTTTCCTTGTAGTCGTTCCAAAGGGAGAAGATGCTGAAGCTGCACGTGCAAAGGCAAATGACCTTTACACAAAGCTTAAGGACAAGAAGATGTCTGTAAACCAGCTTACAGTTGAATCTAAGAAGGAAAACTCTGGTTTCCAGTCTGGCGAAATCATTATAAACAAGAATACAACAAGCGCACAGCAGCTTGGAATTTCATATACAGACCTTATCAGCCTGTTTGGAAACGAAAAAGATTATCTTGCTTCAGTTTCTGAATTTGATACACATTTCCAGTTCTACATGGTTGTAAAGAAGTATGATGCAAAAATGCTCGGTCTGAGCGATGTTGTTCAGCCGGATTCAACAACTACTGTTTACGACTATATCCGAAGCACATTGGGTGAACAGAAAGTAATGCAGTACTACACTGTAGCTGCCCAGGAAATTGCAGTTGGTCTTGATACAGAAGAAAATGTGGAGAGAAAAAAGACAGGTGATGCTCTAACAAAGCTTCTTTCCTGGTAAGGGGACTTGAATGTCTAGACGAATAGGACGAATCCTTGCATTCCAGGCTTTGTATTCCTGGGATGTAGGTGGTGTTGATATAAATGATCTGCTTACTTTTTCCTGGCTGGAGCATGACGATTCTGATGCCGCAGCAGGCGAAACACAGGAAGAAGAAGCCAAGTTCTGTCTGATTGATAAGCAGATGAATCTTTTTGATAATCTGACTGTAGAAAAAAAAGAAGAAATTTATATTTTTGCGCGTCTTCTTGTACGCGGTACAGTAGAAAATATCAGTCAGATTGATGAAATCATTAAAAGTCATCTTTCTGCGAAGTGGTCGCTTGAGCGCATTAACAAGGTTGCCCTTGCAGTAATAAGAATGAGTGTTTACGCCCTTCTTTATCAGAAAGATGTACCTGCCGTAATTGTAATTGATGAAGCTGTTGAAATTGTAAAGGAATACGGAATTGATGATTCCCATAAATTTACAAATGCGATTCTTGATAATATAAACAAGGATCTTTCAAAATAAGCTTGCAGTCTGCTGGTGCTTTTTGGCACCTTACAGGAAAAAACATAAGGCTGTCTGAATTAATATGATTCGGGCAGTTTTGTGTTTATTTTGTTTATGGAGCTGAGTATGAAAAACGTGGCAGCAGGAATTATAAAATCCTTTCTAATTCTTTTCTTAAGTCTTTTTATTTTTTCATGTTCCAGATCGGCTTCCAGAATTTCGTTTACATCGTCACTTGATCAAATTGATGCGCTTATAAATCAGAACCAGTATGCAGATGCGGAAAAAGAACTTGGCAAAGTAGAAAAATACGCTTATGGAGCCTGGGCTGAAATCGGAATTTTCAGACGGTATTGTCTTATAGGGCGTACTGCTAAAGCTGAAAAAATCCTTTTAAGCGGATTAAAGAAAAATCCGGAAAATCTTGAGCTTAACGCAGTCTACGTAAATTTCCTTATAAGGAATAATCGTCTGCAGGAAGCAGTTTCTGCCGGAAAAGTGCTTCAGGGAACAAAGTTCGGTTCAATTTATTCTGAAGCAGTGTTAAAAGATACGCTTGAAAAACGTTCTTCTGATGAACTTGCAGCGGTTTTCCGCTCGGATGATTACTATCCTGTTTATTATGATGCATACCGCGGAACAGGTGACAATGCATGGCTTAGAAACTGTGCACTTCTAAAATTATATAAGGGCGAATATTCAGCTGCCTGCACCATTAAGCCGCAGGACGTTTACGGTGCGGATGACGCCTATTTCTGGGCTCTTGTTACTTTTGACGGCAGCTGTTTTGCAGATTCCATTCAGTACGGCGAAATTGCAATTCAGCTTATTGATTCTAAGGGGGCGAGGGTTCGCAAGGTTTCAAAAAAATCTGCTGTAGCTCTTGTGTCTGATTCTTACATTGCACTCAGCGATGCAGAAAGCGCAGAAACTGTTCGTTCTGTATTTCTGGATTCCATTAAGGATGATAAAACCGGCTGGCGGCTTCCGGACGGTTATGAAACAGATAATGAACTTCCTGTTATTTTTGTAAACAGCGCAAAATGGTCGCGCGACAATCTTGAAGAAGACAGATGTGTATCTCTTTTGAATCTTTCTGTTGAAGCATGGCCTGATTATGTTCCGGCACTTACTGCATATGCAGATTTTGCAATGCATTCAAATGCGGCAATAAAAGAAGATAAGGCTGTAATGGAACTGAGGGATGCCGGGCTTGCGACCCTTGCAATGGAACAGTATGACAGGCGGGCGCGCATTCCTGTAAGCGACGCAATTTACCGCATTGATGAAAGCCTTAAGCGCGTAAAAAGTCCTTTACTGTATATTGTCCGGCTTGATATGCGCTATAAATTGGAAACAAAACTAAGTGACAGGGAAAAAACTGCGGATATTTGGCGCATTCTTGAAGAGAACATGATCAGTCCGTCTGTTTTTGAAAGTCTCCTTTTGTCGTATGCAGAAAATTATTTTCTTTCTTCTAAAGACTATGAAAATGCTTGGGTTTTGTTTTACAAGTATGTTTCAAAAAAATATGGAATAGAGACGGATTCTAAATTCTGGGAAAACATTATCCGCAATATTCATTCTTTTACGCAGGAAGAAAGCGAACTTGCAGCTTATTTTTCCGCACTTTCGCTTAGGGCAGAGGATACGCTCTGTTTGTATGAAAATTCTGTATTTGAAAACGGGCTGAGCGGTTCAGAAGGGCATGTCTCTGCAATTGCCAGTGACCGTTCATGTATGAATCTTTCCATGGTGTATAATTCGCTTGGAAATAGAACTGCTGCCCTTGATTTGTACAGTCGTGTTACCGGCCGCTGTACGGATATGTATTTGAAGTCTATGGCAATGTACCGTATGGCTCTTATCTATTATGCGGAAAAAGATTTTAAGAATGCGCGCCGATGTGCGGAATACGCTGTTTCCCTAAATAAAAGAAATTCGGAAGCGCATTATCTTCTTGCATCTATAAAAAATCTTAAATAAAAAAAATCCTTCGGAATGCATGTCCGAAGGATTTTTATGTAGAAGCAAAAGTTATTTTTCGATAACAGCGATGATATCGCTCATGCGGAGAATAAGGTGTTCTTCGCCGTCGATTTTAACCTGTGTTCCGGCATATTTATCGTACATGATGTTGTCGCCAACTTTTACAGTGATTTTTTCATCATCAGTTCCAGGTCCAACTGCAATTACTGTAGCTGTCTGTGTTTTTTCCTGTGCAGCTTCAGGAATGATGATTCCGCCAGCTGTCTTTGTTTCTGCTTTGTCGTTTTTTACAAGAACTCTGTCTGCCAATGGTTTTAATGTCATTTGATATACCTCTGTTTTTAGTTCATTGGGATTTCCAGGGATTTCTCCATGGAAATTGATTCAAATTTTATTTCTATTTATAAATGTAATAAAATTCTCCTTCAATCGTCAACAAAAAAATAAAAATTTGGGTCGGATTTTAGCTTTGATGCGGTTAATTGAATCATTTTTAAGTGGAAAAATGGGTAAAAATGACCCGAATTTAAGTTTGAAAAAAGGCGGTGGGGAAAAATGACTCATCGAAAAAATAAAAAATGGGAAAAAATCGGGTGTTTTTGCTTTTATGGTCAGAAAATGCTCATAAAATCATCGTTTTTAGGCTTTATTGTAAAATAATAAAATAAAAAAGAACGAATTTTAAACTTGGCATGAAAATTGCATAATCTTTAGTAACAAATCTATAGGAGGCAAATATGTCAAACTCTGATTCTGTTCTTTCAATGTATCTGAAAGAAATTAATAAAATTCCTCTTCTTTCTTATGAAGAAGAAACGGAACTTGCTGTAAAGGCTGCAAAAGGTGATGTTGCCGCAAAGAATAAGATTATCAATTCTAACCTTAGATTTGTTATTTCGATTGCAAAAAAATACCAGAAAAAAGGTCTTGAACTTGAAGATTTAATCAGCGAAGGCAATATTGGTCTTATGACTGCAATTGAAAAATTTGATGTTTCAAAAGGATATCATTTTATTTCATATGCTGTATGGTGGATCCGTCAGGCAATTCTTAAGGCTATCTGCGAAAAGAGCAGGGCTATCCGCCTTCCGCTTAACAGGGCAAATGAACTTGTAAAGATTGAACATGCGCAGAAAGAAATTGCTTCCCTTGGAATCAGCATGACAGAAAAAGAAGAACTTGAAGAAATTGCAAACATGCTTAATATGGACGTTTCTCATGTATGCGAAATGATTAATATTGCAAGGGATATGACTTCTCTTGATGCAGAAATTGCTGGAAGCAGCAATTCTACAACAACTCTTGGTGAAATGATTGAAGATTCTACTTCTGAACGCCCGGAAGACAAGGTTATTACAGAATCAATGATTAAGGAAATTAAAGCTGTTCTTAATACCCTTAAGCCGGCAGAAGCCAAGGTTCTTTCCCTTAGATATGGAATTGATGGTCAGAAGCCGATGTCGCTTCAGGAAGTTGGCGATGTATTCTCCCTTACAAAGGAAAGAATCCGCCAGATTGAAAAGCTTGCAATTAAGCGCATGCAACATCCTACAAGATTGAGAAGACTGGACGGATTTGTTGCTTAATTTGCTATGAAGGAATAAGCTCATAGAGCCTGTCGAAATGAGCTTGTATGCTATATAAGGTGGTTTCGAGAGCCTCAACCACCTAATTAGTCAGTTCTTTTCATTTTTTACAGATGTAAATGCATCATACCGGGCCTGCATAAGGATATCTTGATCACGTGCAAGGTCTGCAATTCCCAATGTAAGGTTGCCTGCCTGTACGGTTCCGGTAATTTCGCCGGGACCGCGTAGTTTTAAATCACTTTCTGCAATTAAAAATCCGTCTGTATTCTGGCGGAGAACTTTCATTCGTTCTATTCCGGTCTGAGTAATTTTGCTGCTGTAAATTAAAAAGCAGAAAGACTGGTCTGAGCCGCGTCCTACACGACCGCGAAGCTGATGCAGCTGAGCCATTCCGAAGCGGTCGGCATGTTCAATTACGATTGAAGTTGCGTTTGGAACGTCAACTCCGACTTCTATAACTGTTGTTGCGGCAAGAACTTGAATGCGGTTTTCCCTGAAATCCTTTAAAATGAAAATTTGATCATCTTCATCAATTTTGGAATGAAGAAGGGCGCATTTATACTGCGGAAAAACATTCTGCGAAAGATTTTTAAAATTTTCTTCCGCAGATTTTATGTCCTGTGAAGAATGTTCCGCGTCGATTGCTGGATATACAAAATATGCCTGATGTCCCTGTTCCAACTGCTTTCTTACAGCTTCATAGGCGTTGTGTTCGTTTCCTTCCTTTACAAGATAGGTAGTTACTGGCTTTCGCCCTTTTGGCATGGACTTGATTGTGCTTACATCAAGGTCGCCGAAAACAGTAAGTGCAAGAGTCTGCGGAATTGGGGTTGCGCTCATCATAAGAAGGTGCGGTTCAAGCGAAGTGTCTGGATTTGATTCTGAATGACGCCCCTTGTCTACAATTGCCTGACGCTGAACGACTCCGAATCTGTGCTGCTCGTCAATTACAACAAGGTGAAGGTCATTGTACTGTACGTTTTTTGAGAACAGCGCATGAGTTCCGATTATTAGATCAATATTGCCGGCCTTAAGTTCTTTTAAGAGCCGCGCGCGTCCGGCAGATTTTACATTGCCGGTTAGGAATGCAACCTTTAGGCCGAGCGGTTCCAGTAATTCGGCAGCTTTTTCTGCATGCTGACGCGCAAGAATTTCTGTAGGCGCCATAAGCGCGCACTGACCTTTTAAGTTTATTGCCCTAAGGCAGGCAAAGAAAGCGACAAGCGTTTTTCCGCTGCCGACATCTCCCTGTAAGAGGCGCTGCATTGTGAACGGATTTTTCTGCGGTGCAGATGAGTTTCCGGAAAACTGAACCCTGTCCTTGTAGCCGCGGTCAATGTCTTCATTCATCTGATGTATGACTCTAATTTGGTCAGCGGTAAGTTCAAAAGGCAGTCGCAGGTAAAGCTGCATCTGCATTGGGGAAAGATTTTTTATGAAGCTGTCAATAAATTCAGGGGAAAGCGGAGTTTCCGCTTTGCCGCTTTCTGCTGTTTCATACGGTACAGCCGCATCCGGTAAAAATCCCTTGTGCTTAAGAGCACGGGTTGCAATGATTTTCTGAAAGAGAAAGAGTTCTTCGTAAATGAGGGTGCGGCGTGCTTCCTGAATTTCCTGAGGCGTCTGTGCTGCGTGAATGAGTTCTACAGCCTTCTGTTTTGGCAGAAGGTTTCTGGAAGAAATGTATTCGGCAGGGACTTCGTCATCTATTCCTCGAAGGTACTGCTGGATGGCCGCTTTTACTGCCTTACGCACTGTTTTTTGGGTAAGCCCTTCCGTAAGGTGGTAGACAGGTAAAATCCCTGAGTCCGGGAGCGGCATTCCCTTGAAGTCGCCAAGTTCCCCGGAGTCGGCAAGTTTTGTTACGTCAAAATCTGTTGACTGAATCTGGCCGTATTTTTCTGTAAAAGTACCCGTAACGGCAATTATTGAGCCAGCAGGAAGCGAATGCTGAAGAAAAGTGCGGTTAAAGCATATTAGGCTTGCAGAAACAACGCCGTCTGTAATGATGATCTTAAGCGTTTTCATCCTGCCGTAGCCGAAAAATTCGTGTGCAGTAACCTGTGCTGCCGTATGAACCTTGCCGAACCTGAATTTTTCCAACGGAATCTGCTGTCTGCGGTCTTCGTAGTCTTTCGGATAAAATGAAAGCAGATCTCCTGCCGTAAAAATGTTAAGCTTGGAGAATAGCTTTGATACCGCAGGACCAACGCCGGGGAGAGAAGAAACCGGAGATTTTATGTCGTCAAGCTTCATCGGATTAATCTGCTTCGCTTAGAACGGAATGATTGCAATGATGTTAATGAGCATTCCAATTAGTATGTTTCCGGCAATTAATGACAGGAAAAGTACAAAGCTTGAAATTAAAAGCGCATTTTTGTAGCTGTTTGGTTTTCCAAAAGAAAACGGTTTGGAAATCTTGAATACAGTGTTTGAAATGTATCTGTCTAATGCCTGCCAAGGAGAATCGTAGTTATTGCTGGATTTACTGAAAATAGCAACGCAGTAGCGCACAAAAAAGATGAGAAATAGAATGATTCCGATTGTTGAAACGGCGTTCCACAAGAGAAGGACGATGTTTGAAAGAATTCCAGCAATGTAGATTCTGCCGGTTTTTCCGATTTCCTTAAGAAGTGAAGAAAGCATTGTAAGCAGTCCGAGCGAAAGAATCGGTGTAAAATCGAACATTCCTATGCGGAGCGGAATTCTGTAGAACATGTTCATGTACGGGTCGCAGAGCTGTGAAAGGAATTTTCCTACAGGGGAATAATTTGCTCCCGGAAACCATGCAATCAAAATGCGGATGAAGCAGATCGTCGTATATAAAGATACCGCGCTTGCTGCAAGATAAAAGATATTCTGAATGATCTGTACTGAACTGTTTAACACATTACGCTCCTGTTACGCCGGCATTTATGCCGTCCATATATTTTTAATCTGCGGCAGTTCATTAAGCCTTTTTAGCGTTTCTTCAGAAGAAGAAATCGTAAGCTGTGGATTTGCCTTTACAATATACGAACCTATATTCGTATCTAAATGAAAATATACTGAACAATTGCCCGGTTGACCAAACAAAATATCACGAATTTTTGTAAATTCCGATTCTGATGTTGCGGTCGGCTCCAGTTCAATATGAATTTCCTGAATTGATTTTGCCTTAAGGCTTGTTATGTCTTCAATGCTGTCTACAATAAAGCTTGGAGCTTCGCGTGTTCCGTCAACCTTTCCCTTGAATGCATAAATGGTCTGATCCTGAATGGAAGGTCGCATTGTTTCCCATGTTTTAGGGAAGAATGTAAGGTCAATTTCTCCGTCATAATCCTGAAGTTTTGCAAATGCCATGTCTGTGCCTTTTTTTGTGCGTATCTGGCGCAGGTCATGAAGGAAGCCAAGGATTATATAGGATTTACCGGCATTTCTGTTTGCCCATGAATTCTGTCCGCTGGAAGCAAGGTTTTCTTTAAGGAGTTTGTCTTCTTTTGCGGCGCGGTCAAGATCCTTTGCCGTAAGGGTTACGCTTGTGCGGATTGTCTTTGCATAGTCATCAAGAGGATGTCCGGAAATGTAGCAGCCGATAATCTGCTTTTCTTCGTTAAGTTTTTCCATCTGAGGAATGTCTGGAATTTCTTCAAAGTTAAAGTCTGCGTATACCTTTTCATCTGTGTCGCCAAAAAGGTCACCCTGGCCGTTATCTGTTCCGTTAAGCTTGTCGTTAACATACTGGATTGCCCTGTCCATGTTAAAAGAAAGGGTAGGTCTGTTCTGTCCCAGCTTGTCGAATGCACCGGTTTTAATGCAGACTTCTATTGCCTTTGAGTTGAGAGGGCGTTTTTCGCGCCCTTCTTCATCTTTTATTGTTAATGGAATGCAGCGTTCCAGAAAATCCATGAAGGACTTGTAGTCGCCGTTCCTTTCGCGTTCTTCTACAATGACTCTTGCGGCTTCTCGACCCATACCTTTCATTCCGCAGAGGGCAAAAATGATGTGGCCGTCAAGTACGTCAAATACAACATAAGAACGGTTTATGTCCGGCGGATCAACCGGGATTCCCATGCGCTTTGCTTCTGCAATATAGAACGGAACTCCGTCTGTAGAGGTAAGTTCGTTTGTAAGGTTTGCAGCCATGAATTCTGCTGGGAAGTGACATTTAAGGTAGCCGGTTCTGTATGCAAGAACTGTATAGGCCGCAGCGTGAGATTTGTTGAATCCGTAGCCGGCAAAAGGAATCATGATTTCAAAAATGTCTGCGGCATGCTGTTCGGTAAATCCCTGTGCAATTGCGCCTTCTATGAATTCCTTTTTCTTTCCCATAAGGACTTCAGGCTTTTTCTTACCCATGGCACGGCGCAGCATGTCTGCACCACCAAGAGAGAATCCTGCAATTTTCTGGGAAACCTGCATTACCTGTTCCTGGTAAACCATAACGCCGTAGGTTTCTTTAAGAAGTCCTTCAAGGCATGGATCAGGATAATGAATTGTTTCAGGCTTCCATTTTCCGTCAATATACTGAGGAATGTAGTCCATTGGACCCGGACGATAGAGCGCATTCAACGCAACAAGCTCTTCTATGCACCGCGGCTTTACCTGCCTTAAGATTTTCTGCATTCCTGGCGATTCAAACTGGAATACAGCAACAGAGTCGCCGTTACAGAACATGTCGAAGGTTTCTGAATCAGTTTCGCTGGCTTTTTCCGTATGGAATTCAGGAGTTCCTTCCTTGCGGTGCCGGTTAATGATGTCCTCTGCATATCTGATTAAAGAAAGCGTCTTCAGCCCGAGGTAGTCGAATTTGACAAGTCCGCACGGTTCAATGATATCCATTGTGAACTGTACGCCGACTTCGCCGGTCTTAGGGTCTTTAAAAATAGGCGCCCAGTCCGGCAGGGCAGTAAGTCCGATTACCATTCCGGAAGCATGAAGACCTGTATTGCGGTTTACGTTTTCCAGTTTTTTTGCTAGTTCAAAGAGTTTTGTATAGCGCGGATCTTCAAGATAAGGTTCAAGACGTCCTCCGTCAGGAGCCGGGAATTTTTCTGAAGGATGGAATGCGTCCTTTAATTTTGCTTTTGGCGAATCTGGAACGCAGGCTTTAAGCATGTTTACTTCACTTAAAGGAATTCCAAGAACGCGACCTACGTCGGCAATACACTGTTTTGGCTTTAATGTACCGAATGTTACGATATGACCAACCTGCGGGTCACCGTAAAGGTCGCGTGTATGTTGGATGATGTCCTGCCTGTAGTCGAAGTCCATGTCAACGTCAAAATCAGGCATGGAAACACGTTCAGGGTTCAAAAAGCGTTCAAAAAGAAGATTGTATCGAAACGGATCAATGTCCGTAATGGTCATTGTATAGGCAACGATTGAACCGGCTCCGGAACCGCGTCCAGGACCGATCGGAATGTAAGGCTTTGGCCTTTTGTTTACGTTGTCGTATGTAGATTTTGACCAGTTGATGAATTCCCATACGATAAGGAAGTAGCCGGAAAAGCCCATCTTAAAGATGATTCCAAGTTCGTATTCTGCTCGGGCTCGGATTTTAGGCGTAATTTTTGGGTATCGGGCACGAAGTCCTTTTTCTACAAGGTATCGTACATAATCATCCTGATTCTGTGTATAGTCGTCGTGAGTCTGGAACTCTTTTGGAAGTTCAAAGCGCGGAAGACAGCCTTTAAGTTCCGGCGTAGAATACTGATGAATCGTAAGGTTGCACATGTTTGCAATCTTGATTGTATTTTCGTATGCGTCCGGTACGTCCGGGAAAAGCTGGCGCATTTCCTGTTCTGTCTTAAAATACCATTCCGTGCGGCCGTCGCCCATTGTCTGGTGAGGCTCGTTCAAAAGTTTCTTAAAGCCGATGCAGCGGAGAGCGTCCTGCGCTTCTGCATCTTCCTTTTCGATATAGTGAATATCGTTTGTGACTACAAGAGGAACGTTCAGCTTGCGGGCAAGCTTTATCAGCTTCTGGTTAATTTCTTTCTGTTCCGGGAGCCCGTGATCCTGGAGTTCAATGTAATATCTGTCTGGACCAAAAAGATCCCTGTATTTGATTATGAGCTGCTCGGCGGCTTCTTCTGAATCGTTCATGAGCGTCTGTGGAAGTTCGCCGGCAATACATGCAGAAAGGCAGATTAATCCTTCGTGGCGCTTTTTGAGCATTTCAAAGTCGATTCGCGGTTTTCCAAAGTAAAGGCCTTCCGTGTATGCGTCTGAACAGAGCCAGGACATGTTCTTGTAACCGGTTTCGTTTTCGCACAGAAGTACAAGGTGATAGTTTTTTCGACCGTATTTTGTCCTTTCCTGTTTAAGATGGTCGTCGCCGACATAAAATTCGCAGCCGACGATAGGATTTATATCGTTTACGTGGCAGAGCTTTTCAAAGTTGAGTACGCCGAACATGTTTCCGTGATCGGTAAGCGCCAAGGCAGGCATGTTAAGGCGTTTGGCTTTTGCAACGAGCTGATCCAGTTTACAGCAGCTGTCCAATAGAGAATAGTCAGAGTGAACGTGAAGGTGAACAAACTCCGCAACAGGAGTACCCTCTGGGGCAGGATCGAATTTGTGATAGTCAGCCATTTGTGTTTAGCTCCTGTTTTTACAAAATAAAACTATTGTTGTGCGGCAACCTGCCCCAGGTTCTGATAGGAAATTATTATCTAGTGCGAAAAGCAACAAGTTGCTTATTCGCACAAACGAATCAGGGGCAGGATCAAATTTGTGATAATCAGCCATTTGTGTTTAGCTCCTGTTTACTGGGCAACTACGGCCTGTACTGCTCCAAAAACGCCGAGGCTTAAAAGAAGCATTATTATACCAGCGAGGAGGACTCCGCATACTACTGCAATTACAGTTTCCTTAAAGTCCATGTCTAAAAGGCTTGCGGCAAGGGTTCCTGTCCATGCTCCGGTTCCAGGAAGCGGGATTCCTACAAACAGAAAAAGTGCAACAAAAAGTCCGTGACCGGCTTTTTCCTGAAGTTTCTGCCCGCCTTTTTTTCCTTTTATAAGGAAGAAAGTGCACATTTTACCTATGATTTTTTTGTCCTGTCCCCATTCCAGAAATTTTCTTGCAAAAAGATAGATGAACGGAACCGGAACCATGTTTCCTAAAATACAGACAGCGTATGTAATTATCATTGAAGAAATGCTGTCTGTAGACATAAGGCCCCATGCTGTGGCAAAAGGAATGGCTCCTCTGAGTTCAATCAGAGGAATCATTGAAACTAAAAAAATCAGGAAATACTTCTGTAACATAATGGATTAATTATAAAGTTAAACTTAAGGCTAATCAATCGTAAATCTAACTGCGCCTAAAGTTTAAAGTCCCAGATTTCCTGCTGGAGCTTGACGATTGATTTTGTGTTCTGTGTTGAAGAATTCTTAAAGTTGTCCAGACTCTTTATAACGCGCTGAAGGTTGTTCATGATTTCTGCCATGTGCTGGCGTGTAGTATGAGTTGTTTCGCTCAGAATCTTCATTTCGCGGGAAATCTGTTCGCCGCCATTAATCATTTCTGAAGCACTGTTGCGTACGGTTGCCGTAGAGTTTGTAATAGAACGGATTCCTGCAAGAACCTGTGTATTGCCAGCAGACTGCTCGGTCATTGCCTGAGAAATAATCTTTTCCTGATCCTTTACTTTCTGTGAAAGTTCGTAAATTGTATTGAACTGCCCCTGAATCTGCTTTGTGTTTGATGCAATCGAAGAAACTGATTCGGCAAATTTCTTAAGGCTATGCTGAATGTTTTTTGACTGTTCGCCGGACTGAACGGCAAGCTTTCGGATTTCGTCTGCAACTACGCTGAATCCTTGTCCGGCTTCTCCTGCGTGTGCAGATTCAATTGCGGCGTTCATGGCAAGAAGGTTTGTCTCTGCGGCAATTGCCTGAATTATTTCGCTCGCCTTAAGAAGTTCAGAAGACTGGTTTAAAACCTCATCTGCCATTGCAACAGCCTGAATTACGCTACTTTTTCCTTCTTCCGATGCGTTTGCAAGTTCGTTTACAGAAATAGAGTTTTTTTCAAGAATCGAAGTTACGTTGTTTACGTTTGCAACCATTTCTTCTACAGCAGAAGATGACTGGGTAACTCCGGCAGCCTGTTTTTCAATTGCGGCGTTAAGGTCTTTAATGCGGATGAGGATTTGAGTTGTAGTTGAATTTGCGTCTTCTACGCTCTTTGACTGATTTGCCATGTCTTCACGCACATTTGAAACGGAATTTTCTATATTTTGGAAGCGGATTACAGAATCTTCAATATTAATGTTAAGAGATTCCGAAGAATCCTTTGAAGTTTCAGAAGAATGGCGGAAACTCTTTAAAAGTTCCTTTGTAACGTTAAAGAATTTGTTTGTACCGTTTATAAGTTCACCAAGTTCGTTTCTGTTTGTTACTTTAAGCGGCTTTGAGCGGTAATCCTTTTTTTCCAGATCGTCAAGGAACAGGTTAAGCGTTCTGATTACAGAAGAAATTTCCTTTACGTTGTTGAAAGTGTTCAGGGTAATTGAAATTACTGAAACAAGGAAAACTGGACTTATGGAAAAAAGGATGTCACGCGCATTTCCGGAATTATAAACTCCTGGCGTAGAAAGAATGCTGAATACGGCAAGGACTGTTCCGATGATTGCAACTCCGTTCATTATCACAAGTCTTCCCGTTATGGAAAGGGTATTGTCTTTTCTTGAATAGTGAAGCCATATAAGTTCCTTTTCAAAAATAGAAAGGTAAAGGCTGTATGCAATTGCAGAAATCTGAAGGAATGTACCGCAGTAAAGCATTTCAAAGTGAAGAAGTACTTTTTCACCCTCAAACATTTCAAAGTCGAGTTCTGACTTTTTTCCCCATAAAAACATTGAAAGCGGAATAAGGACAGCAAATATAGCCGGAATAATAAGAGAAAAGTTCCTGAGTTTTTTTACAAGACCGTTGCAGCGTTCAAGATCCTGGTTTGTGCCATTAAAAGTGAGCAGGTTTTTCTTGAAAAAATGCCATGCAATCTGCGGAGCAACAAGTGAACCCACAAAAAGTACTGCTACCGGTATGTTCAGTACTACAGTCTTTAGTTCTTCAAGGGAAAGCGATTTTGAAATGACTGAATTGATGCAGAAAAGAATGATCGTCCATATGAAAATCAATGTGAAAGTTTTAATTGATTTGTTTGTAAGTACAACAGGGTAGGGATTTTTTTGTGCCATAGTCAGCCTCTTAATTCAACTCAAAAACTGCAATGTAATGAGGTTTTTATATGCAGGTTTTATCTTTAGTTTTTAAAACCTTCTCCAAACAGTCAGTACTATTTTACAACGAGTTAAAGTGTTTGTAAAAGAGAATTAATGTTAAATATAGAGTTTAATGAGAAGGGTAAAAAAATTGCTTAATCTATGTTAATTTTTCTGTTTAAAATCCTCAATAATCTGTTATATTTATGGTATGAAAAAAATTTTATTTGTTTGCCACGGCAATATCTGCCGTTCTCCAATGGCAGAGTTTATATTTAAAAAAATTGTTAAAGATGAAGGGCTTGAAAATGATTTTGTAATCGATTCAGCCGCTACTAGTACAGAAGAAATAGGGAATGACATTCATCCAGGTGCTAAAAAAAAGCTTAAAGAGATGGGAATCCCTTTTGAACCGCGCCATGCCCGCCGCATTACGCCTGAAGACTATATAAATTATGACCTTTTAATCGGCATGGATGTAGAAAACATGTATTACATGCAGCGCGAATGGAACAAGGATCCTGACGACAAGGTAAAGCTGCTGCTTACATATGCCGGACGTGACCGCGATATTGCAGATCCATGGTATACCGGTAATTTTGACGAAACCTACGATGATTTGATTGCAGGTCTTTCAGGATTAATGAAGAAACTAAAGGATTAAAGTGAAATTTCCTTGGAAAAATGTTAATGCACTTTTGCTTTTCCTCTTCTTTTTAAGCTGCTGTATATTCATCAGTTTTTCTGTGAACAGGGTTTACAGATTTTCTGTGGCAAAACCGGCAGAAGAAAATTCGTGCTCACTGCATGTCCTTGTGGGTGCAGAAGATTCCGAGCCGGAATTCATGCACAGATTCTTTTTGGGAGTTGATTCCGTATGCAGCCGTAACGATGCAGTTGCAGAACTTCTGCAGCCGCCTGTCGGAACGGAATTTTGTACTCTGGACGAATGGTGCAGCTATGCGGAATTTGTCTGCGCAGACATTCTTATCCTCTATTCGGAAAACAGCGCGTATAAGGTTCGTCCGCTTTATGACGTTCACGGGAAATTCATTCCGGTAATAATTGCCGGTCAGTCTGATCCTTTAGGGGCTCAAGTCTGCCGCATTACAAATGACGTAAAGGGAGAGGCAGAAGCCGCCGTAAGGGAAATGATTTCTGGAAATTACAAAAATCCGGTTGTTTTCCGTGGAAAAAATTCAGATTCAAAGGAATATGACAGTCTTATCTCTATTGCAGAAAAAGAATATGCGCGCCTTTCCGGTTCGCCGGCAGAATTTGAAAGCAGAAGACTTTCCTATACCGTAATTGATGATGAAATCCGTCAGCTTCTGCCTAATCTTGTGCGCAGCGAAGGAACGGACCTTGTGCTCTGTTATTCCGCCGACGAAATAAATGTCGTCGCTCAGATTATAGTTGACCTGAACCTTACGGATAAGGTTTCTGTAATGGGCTTTTACGCAAACGCAAAGACAGAAGAATTCCTGTATAAGGGAATTGTGTATTGCGTTGTTGGAGTTGAGCCTGAGGAAATGGGCAGAAATGCGGTGGAAGAATTTTTCTTATGGAGAAAAAACGGTACTGCAGTCAGGGAAATTCCGGCTTCTGTAAAAATAATCAGGGGGAAGCGACAGTGAAACTTGGAATACGCAAACGGCTTATCCTTCTGTTCCTCTATGCAGCAGCAATTGAATGTGCCCTCATGCTTGTTATTTCCGGGGCAATGTGGATTACAACAAATTTTATCTCCAGCTCATATAATTCAAACTTGAAAATTCAGGAATATCAGACGGCAGCACAGAATGTCCTTGAAAAACTTGAATCTTACATGAACCTTAAATCCTATGAAAACATAAACGGCTACCTTCATTACAAGGCGGAACTTGAAAAACTAAGCCTTGATTTTGAAAAAAAGCCCTGCCATCAGAAAACCAGGCTCTGCGAATATACAACGTACAAATTCTCTGAATCGTTTTTGAACTATTCTGAAAATGCGGTTTTCCTGCGTCGTCAGGGAAATTTTTCAGGCGCAATGGAAAATTTTAACAAGGCAAAGAATGCGTACATGTTCTTTTCCCAGTCGATTGAAAAACTGAACCAGCTTTATTTTACGGATAACATGAACCGCTACAGTTCGGTCCGCATTTCTGTTCGCAGGCTTGTTTTTTCTTCTGTCGTTATAACGGCTTCTGTTTCAATCGTAGTATCTTTTCTTCTGCTCATGTTTGTTTCTTCAATTATACAGCCGCTTACAGAAATTTCTGAAAGCGCCAATCAGCTTGCAGAACGAAATTTTGACATTCCTCTTTTTGAATATAACAAATCAGATGAAATCGGAAATATCTGCCGCGCATTTAACAGGATGATTCTTTCTATAAGGGAATACATCGACACAATTTGGGAAAAGGCTATCCGCGAAAACGAACTTAAAGAAAAAGAAATGAAGATGACGGAACTTTATCAGAGTGCGAAACTTACGGCGCTTCAGGCGCAGATTAATCCTCATTTTCTGTTTAATACGCTTAATACAGGGGCGCAGCTTGCAATGATGGAAGGCAGCGACCGCACCTGTGACTTTTTGGAAAAGGTAGCAGATTTCTACAGATATAACCTTCAGTTTTCGTGCAAGGAATCTGTATTGGAAGATGAAGTTCATCTAATTGAATCTTATGTCTACATAATGAAAGTGCGTTTTGGAGATCATTTTAATTTTTACAAGGAAATTACTTCTGAACGCCTGAACATACCTTTTCCGGGAATGGTATTGCAGCCTCTTGTAGAAAACTGCATAAAGCATGGTATCGGTCATATTTCTAAAGGCGGAAAAATCATGTTCCGCATATACGATCAGAATGAATATGTAGTTATTTCCATAAGCGACAACGGTGCAGGTTTCCCGACAGAAAAAAGGAAGCAGATTCTGGCAGGAATTTCTGAAAAAATGCCGGAAACTGTGATACAATCTAGTGATGACTCTGGAACTGGAGTCGGACTTACAAATGTAATTTCAAGGCTCAAGCTTTTTTCAAAGAACGAGAGCGTTTTTGATATAAAAGAATCGGATGAAGGTGGAACAGAATTTGTGATCAGGATAAAAAATGTATAACATCTTATTGACGGACGACGAACAGATTGTAACGGATTCTCTCGCTTTTATTCTGGAAAAGAATTTTCCAGAACTATGCACTATATTTAAAGCCGGTTCTGGAGCGGAAGCAATTCAGGCCTGCAGGCAGAATAAAATAGATATTATTTTCATGGACATAAACATGCCGGGCATTAACGGTCTGGAAGCGATTGGCGAAATAAAGCAGTTTAATCCTTCGGCAGTTGTGATAATTCTAAGTGCCTTTGACAAATTTCACTATGCGCAGGAAGCAATGACGCTTGGTGCATTCCGCTATTTGACTAAACCTGTAAACAGAAATCTTGTAACCCAAACTGTAAGGAACGCAATGGGAATTATTGATTCCGTGCAGGGTAAGCTTTCCAGCGACATTGAAATAAAGGAAAAGCTCAGTTTTGTCTCAAACATTGTAGAAAGCGATTTTATTTATTCATCAATCTATTCGCCTTCTGATGACAGGGATTTAAACCGTTATCTTGATTATTTTAAGATTACTGAAGACAGTTATTTCTTTATCTGCCTTGAACTTCCGGCCACAACAGGAGAAAATCAGTCCCGCTATGAAAGCTACATGACTGTACGGGACATTATTTCTGCATCTAATCCATGTATTGTAGGTCCTTTAATGTCGAACAGAATAGTGGCTTTTGTTCCGGTAGACGGAACAGGAGATGAACATTCGCATTTTATATGGCAGCAGGAATTTATACGCGCAGTCTTTACTCATCTTTCCATGAAAATCAGTATGAACGTAAAGATTGGAGTCGGTAAAGTCAGTTCGGATCTGTCTGCAACTGTAGAAGCATATAATACGGCCCTTGATGCGCTTAATTCTATTTCTGATGGCGGCGGTGCGGCATTCTACTACAAGACTGAATGTGCAGAAAAGGCCGGGGCAGAAGATTTATTACGCTATGAACAGCATCTTATAAGCCGCGTTGCAGCCGGTGATGTTTCCGGGGCAAAAAGTCAGGCAATCATATGGGTTAATTCAATTTTTTCTCATTCTCCAGATATTGATTCGGTGCGCAATTCTGTATTCAAGCTGCTGGTTATTGCAAGAACATCTGTAAACGAATACCGCAAGGGATATTCCGACGACTCTGCGTTCAGTACAACTTTTTCTATCCTTGGAAATTGCAGCTCAAAAGAAGATTTTGAAAATTATCTGGTTCCGCAGATTGAAGACTGTGCTGTTATAATTTCCGGCAGTAAAAAGAATAAGGAAAATCCTGTAATTGCAAAGGCAAAGGCTTATGTAGAAGCCCATATTGGAAGTGAAATTTCCCTTGATCAGACAGCGGATTCTGTCGGCGTAAATCCATTTTATTTGAGCAAGCTGTTTAAGGAAGAAACGGGAAGCAATTTTATTGATTTTGTAAATGATGTCCGGCTTGAAAAAGCTCGTAATCTGCTTAAAAAACTTGAATTGAGCATAAAAGAAGTCAGTTTTGACTGTGGTTATTCAGATCAGAATTATTTTTCCAAGATTTTCAGGCGGAAATTCGGCATAACTCCAACTGAATACAGGAATTCATTATGAAAAAATTGCTTGCATTTACATTAATTCTTTTCAGCATTGTTTTATCCTCATGTTCAAAAAAGCAGCAGGTATTTCATTCGGCTGCTTCTGCGAAGCCTTTGAAAATCGGCTTTTCAATTGACACGCTTATTGTTGAGCGCTGGAAGCAGGACTGTGAGCTTTTTATTTCTACTGCCGGAAAGAATGGTGCAAGCGTAATAATAATGGATGCGGCAAACAGTGTAACTGAACAGATAAAGCAGGTTGATTCGCTTATCGCTCAGAATGTCGATGTAATTGTTATTGTTCCTAAAGAAGCCTCTGCATTAACCGGAGTTCTGCTTAAGGCGCGCAAAAAGAATATTCCCGTAATTTCCTATGACCGGCTGATTTTGGACGCTCCGGTTTCGCTTTATGTATCTGTAGACAGTTTTAAAGTCGGAAGGCTTATGGCAGAAGGAATCCTTAAAGGTCTGGACAGGGGAAACATATGGTCTATCCTTGGTTCAAGTGAAGACAATAATATGAAGATGATTGAAGAAGGAATTCATGCCGGGCTTGTAGGTTCAAAGGTTTCTGAAGAATTTAAATTTTTTACTCCCGATTGGAATTATGATCTTGCATATGCAAAAATGAACAGCCTTCTTGATGACGGGCTTCTGCCTTCCGGGGTAATCTGCGGAAACGATGCAATTGCAGAAGCTGTCCTTAAATCAATTTCCGAGCACAGGCTGGGAATGAACATTCCGATTATAGGGCAGGATGCAGATATTCTTGCGTGCCGCAGAATTGTTGCGGGGCTTCAGACTGCCACTGTCTACAAGCCTATTCAGGAACTTGCGTCAGTTGCCGCAGAATGTGCATGCCGAATTGCCAGGGGGGAGAGTGCAGAAGAATGCGCCCCAAACATCGGTTCTATAAAAAACGGCTATGGAACTGTACCGGCTTTACTTCTTGACCCTGTCCTCCTTACTGATGAAAACATGATGAATGTCGTTGTAAATTCCGGCTTTCATTCCTATGAAGAAATCTACAGATAATTCTGATTAGTACTATTTTAAGGTTAAAAAAATACTAAAAATACTATAAATTCAGGGGTTTTTTGCTCTCAGAATGTAAAAATAATCCCAAAAATACAAAAATATTCTAGAAGATTACCCGTTTTCAATTCAAATATGGCTCTATACTAATATCAGAAAAAAGAAATGGTCTCCATCTGGAGATTATATAAGGAGTCATGATGAAAAGAATGGTAAAGGGAATTATAGGAGCTGCAATGCTCGCAGCTTGTACAGCTGGTTTCGTTGGTTGTTCAGGTTCTAAAGGTGTAGAAGTAGGTATCGTTCTTCCTACAAAAGATGAACCTCGCTGGATTCAGGATGAAACTTCGTTCAAGAAACTTCTTGAAGGAAAAGCATCTGTTGAACTTTTGTTCAGTCAGGGTGATCCAAACAAAGAAAAGCAGAATGTAGAAGCCCTTTTGAACAAGGGAATTAAAGTTCTTTTGATCTGTCCTCATGACGGTGCTGCTGCTGCCGCTGCTGTTGAACAGGCTAAAAAAGACGGTGTAACAGTAATCAGCTACGACCGCCTTGTAACAGATACAAACGCAGTAGACTATTATGTAACATTCGACAGTTTTGAAGTTGGTGTTGCTCAGGGGCAGTATCTTATTGACCGCGCAGAAAAAGGCAAGAAAGGTCAGTCATTGTACCTTTATGCCGGAGCCGCTTCTGACAACAACGCATTCATCTTCTTTGAAGGTGCATGGTCAGTTCTTCAGCCAAAAATTGCAGACGGTACATTTACAGTTCGTAACTCTGATAAAGCAACTGCACTTAAGAACAAGAAATATCTTACACGTTCAGAAATTGCAGACATCATCAACCAGGTAACAACAGACTGGAACTTTGATACAGCTAAGAAAAAGGCTGCTGATAACCTTACAGTTTGCTCTGATTCAGAAAAAGGCAAGTGTTTCGTTCTTGCTCCAAATGATGGAACAGCTCGTGCCATTGCTGATGAATTTGCAAAAGATCCTGCAGTAACTTCATACATCATTACAGGTCAGGATGCTGAACTTGCTTCTGCTCAGTACATTATCGACGGAAAACAGTCAATGACAGTATGGAAGAACACAGCAATCCTTGCTCGTGACGCTATCTCTATGGCTCTTGATGTACTTGAAGGAAAAGTACCGGAAACAACTTCTACTTACGACAACAATGTTAAGAAGGTTCCTGCTAAACAGACAGCAATCACTGTAATTGACAAAGGAAACGTAAAACTTCTTGCAGAAGCAAACTACAACGGTGCAGCAACTGCCTTGAAGTTCTAAAAATCAAGGTTGCCGTAGACTGGTTCTGCGGTAATTCAAAAAAGTTCCGGGATTTTCAATTGATTAAAAGAATTTCCCGGATAAAAAATCTGCTGAGAATAATCGTGTGCAGGACATACATAAATATCCGGGTACGTTTAAAGCGGTCAGGCTCAGCGGATTTTTTTTTGCAATTTCAGTTTTAAGGGGGAAACGAATGGCAAAGACAATTCTAGAAATGGCTAATATTTCAAAGGAATTCCCCGGAGTAAAAGCTCTTGATGATGTAACATTCAAGGTTGAAGAAGGTCAGATTCTGTTTCTTGTAGGAGAAAACGGTGCCGGTAAATCAACTTTGATGAAGGTTCTTTCCGGTGTATGGCCGTATGGAACTTACACAGGACAGGTAATTATTGACGGCGAAGTCCAGCAGTACAAAAACATAAAGGACAGCGAAAATGCCGGTCTTGCAATCATCTATCAGGAATTGGCACTTATTCCGGAATTATCCGTATATGAAAACATTTTTCTGGGACACGAACTTAAGAATTCAAACGGAACAATCAACTGGAATGAAACAATCATTCAGGCAAAAAAATTATTGGACAGGGTTGGACTTGAAGTTGACCCAAGTACAAAGGTAAAGGATCTTGGAACAGGAAAGCAGCAGCTTATCGAAATTGCCAAAGCGCTCAGCAAGAATGTACGCATCCTTATCCTTGATGAACCTACATCTTCCCTTAATGAAGATGACAGTGAAAACTTATTAAATCTTATTCTTGAGCTTAAAAAACAGGGTGTAACCTGCATCATGATTTCGCATAAGCTTAAGGAAGTACTTGCAATTGCAGATAAAGTAACCGTTCTTCGCGACGGAAAGACAGTTGCATCCCTTGACCGCAGTGAACTTAGTGAAGAAGTAATCATTAAGCACATGGTTGGTAGGGAAATAAAGAATATTTATCCAAAAAGAGAGCATGTTGCAATTGGTGACGTAACGTTTGAAGTAAAGGACTGGAAAGTCTATGACTACAATGTTTCGCGCCAGCTGCTTAACGGTGTGAACCTTACGCTCCGAAAGGGAGAAATCCTTGGTCTTGCAGGCCTTATGGGTGCAGGACGTACAGAATTTGCCCTGAGCGTATTCGGTAATCCACGTAAATATAAAGTAGAAGGAGTTGCACTTAAAGACGGCCACATAATCAATTATGCAAAGCCAAAAGATGCAATTTCTGACGGGTTTGCTTATGTTTCGGAAGACAGAAAAGGTGACGGACTGATTCTTGACCAGGACATCAAGCAGAATATTACGCTTTCTTCCCTTAAGTCGCTTACAAAGAACTTTGTAATTGACAAGAACAAAGAAATTATTGAAAGCGAACAGTACAGGAAGAACCTTCATATTAAAACTCCGTCAATTGACGTAAAGGTAAGTTCGCTTTCCGGCGGTAACCAGCAGAAGGTTTCGCTTGCCAAGTGGATGATGACCCGTCCTGACATCCTTATTCTTGATGAACCTACACGAGGTATTGACGTCGGGGCAAAATATGAAATTTATACTCTTATGAATCAGCTGGTAGAGCAGGGAATGAGTATCATCATGATTTCATCGGAGCTTCCTGAAGTTTTGGGAATGAGTGACCGAATCTGTGTAGTTTCTGGTGGTGTAATTGCCGGCGAAATGAGTGCAGAAGAAGCAACTCAGGAAAAAATCATGAAGCTTTGTACAGAAAACTAATTATTCAGGAGATTTCGATATGAACGATATTATTAAGATACTTAAAACAAATATCCGTCAGTACGGTATGTTCATTGCATTGCTTACAGTAATGCTGTTCTTTACTATTACAACAGGCGGAACATTTATGACTGCCCGCAACTTGAGTAACCTTTTTGATCAGACTGGTTATGTTGCTGTTCTTGCAATCGGTATGACTCTTGTCCTTATCATCAGACAGATTGATTTGTCTGTAGGTTATGTCTGCGGTTTTATTGGTGCGCTTGCAGCCCTTCTTATGAAGAATTCTGCAATTCCAGTAGCAGTTATTGTTATCGGTGCTATGGCAATCGGTGTTATTATTGGTCTTTATCAGGGATTTCTGGTTGCAAAATGTGCAGTTCCAGCCTTTGTAGTAACTCTTGCCGGTATGTTTATTTTCCGCGGTGCCCTTCTTCTTGTAACTGGCGGTACTGGTACAATCATCGTTAAGAACAAGGCTTTTAATGCTCTTGGAAACGGCTTTATCCCGGATCTTTTCCGCCACGATATTCCTCATGAATTCAAGATTCCGTTCCATGTAATTACAATCATCCTTGCACTTGCACTTGTTGCATTCCTTATTGTAACTGGAATCAAAGACAGAAAGAACCGCGCAAAGTACAATCTTCAGGATGCTCCTTTCCAGCTCTTTATTGCAAAGATTGCATTCATGACAGCACTCATAATGTTCTTTGCCGTAAAACTTGCTCTTTATCATGGTCTTTCATGGACAGTAGTAATCGTTCTTGTAGTTCTTGCCCTGTATGCCTTTGTAATGGACAACACAGTTCTTGGCCGTCACATTTATGCAGTCGGCGGTAACCCTGAAGCTGCTGAACTTAGCGGTATCAACGTTCAGAAAATTACAATGTTCGTATTCTGTTCAATGGGTGCCCTTGCAGGTCTTGCCGGAATTCTCTTTACAGCACGACTTCAGTCTGCAACTCCTACAGCTGGAAACGCATTCGAAATGGATGCAATTGCTTCCTGCTATGTTGGCGGTGTTTCTGCAGCCGGTGGTTCAGGACGCGTTACTGGTACAATTATCGGTGCTCTTGTAATGTCTGCCCTTACAAACGGTATGAACCTTATGGGAATCGGTATTTCTTACCAGTACATTGTACGCGGTGCAATCCTTATTCTTGCCGTACTCTTTGACGTACGCGCACGCCGCATGAAGGTATAGTCAATCCCTGCCGTTATTCTGTGCGTTGCATGGGAAAACGGCAGTTTTTTGAAATTGTCTTATGTTACCCTCAATTTAAGACTGCCCCTGGAATGGTTCATTTCGGGGGATTTTTTTTGCCTTTGTTTGCCCTCCAGATAAAATTCCGGTGATTGAGAAATATTCTGCTTTTCATTATAATAGAAAAAATAATTCAGTGAAATTTAAGTTTAATATATTATAGAGGATAAAACTTATGGAAACAAAAGAAGTTCGTGTTCGTTACGCACTCCGTTCGCTTTGCTCACTACCGAGTTTCTGCTTCGCATAAACTCGCACGGTGCGAGTTATTACATATAATAAAATTATTACACATAAAAGGAAGATATTTATGGAAACTAAAGAAGTTCGTGTTCGTTACGCACCTTCTCCAACTGGTATGCAGCACATCGGTGGTGTTCGTACTGCACTTTTTAACTACCTGTATGCCCGTTCAAAGGGCGGAAAATTCATTCTTCGTCTTGAAGATACTGACCGCACACGTTATGACGAAAAATATGTAAAAAACCTTTATGACACAATGGCATGGCTTGGCATTGACTGGGATGAAGGCGGTGACAAGGGCGGTGAATACGGTCCTTACGTTCAGAGCGAACGTTTTGAACTTTACAAAAAATATGCAATGGAACTTGTAGAAAAGGGAGAAGCTTATTACTGCTTCTGTGACGCAGAACGCCTTGACCGCATCCGCAAGATTCAAACAGAAAACAAAATGGCTCCAGGATACGACAGAAACTGCCGTCACCTTACTCCAGAAGAAGTAAAGGCTAATCTTGATGCCGGAAAACCATATGTAATCCGCCTTAAGGTTCCAATGGAAGGAACAACAAAATTCCACGACCATATTTTGGGCGACATTGAATGGAAAAACGAAGATATTTCTCCGGACCCGGTTCTGCTTAAGTCAGACGGATTCCCTACATATCACCTTGCAAACATTGTTGATGACCACTTTATGAAAATCAGCCATGTAATGCGCGCACAGGAATGGATTCCTTCAACTCCTCTGCATGTTCAGATGTACCGTTCATTCGGCTGGGAACATCCTGAATTCTGCCACCTTCCAATGGTAAACGGACAGGACGGAAAAAAACTTTCTAAGCGACACGGTTCAACTTCTGTAAACGAATTCCGTGCACGCGGTTACCTTCCGCAGGCAATCGTAAACTACGTTGCAATGCTCGGCTGTTCTTACGAAGAAGGAAAGGAATTCTACACTCTTGAAGAACTTGCAAAGAACTTTAACCTTGAACATTTGAACAAGGCTCCTGCTGTTTTTGACTACAAAAAACTTGAATACTTCAACGGAAACTACATCCGCATGCTCAGCGATGAAGAGCTTTACAAGTGGACATTGCCGTTCATCACAGGAACAGGCGACGCTGCCCTTGAAATCAACCCGGAAAATCCTCAGCCGGCTCCAAAAGTTGGACCAGAATATTCTGGAATCGCTTTGGGCGAAGACGGCGAACCAGTTTGCGTAGACAAGAGCATGAATATGTCCAGCGCAGACGTAAAGGCTAAACTTCTTGCACTTATGCCTCTTATCAAGGAACGCTTAAAGTATCTTACAGACGCCGCAGAAATGGTTCACTTCCTGTTTACAGAACCTGCTGTTCCACCTGTAGATCAGATTATTCCTAAAAAGATTGATGCAGCCAAAACAAAAGAAGTGCTTGAAAAAGCAAAGGATTTTGTAAAGGCTCTTCCTGGTCTTGACCACGAAGCAAGCGAAGAACTTGCTAAAAAATATGCAGAAGAGCTTGGAATTAAACTCGGTGACTTTATGATGCCAATCCGTATGGCTGTTACAGGAAGTCGCGTTTCGCCTCCTCTTATGGGTTCAATTTTGATTCTTGGTGTAGAAAAATCACTTGAAAGAATTGAAAGAACTCTTGCAGAATTCTAAGTAACTATTCATGCGCTGATATTGTTAAATATATGTAAAATATCAGCGCATGAAAGGAATTAAAATGGACGATAAGCAGTTTGCAATGGACGTTCTGTGGAACGATTTCATTGACATTGTAAAAGTAAATGTTGTTTCTGGTGCCTATATTTTTTTAAAGGCAGGGGATGATATAAAGGAATATCCTGATATTTTTACAATGCTGGAAAGTACAGAAAACCTTTCTCAGGTTTATGCAAATGATCTTGCAGAATACAGAAGTTATATTGCAAGAAAAGGCCTTATAACAAGCGTCTTTGAATCGTCCAGAAACAGCCTTAATTACCGAAGGATTATAGACAACCAGTACCACTGGATCACTTCGGAAATAATCCGTCCTGCAGATTTTTCCCTTCAGAATCCTATTGTACTTTTTACAAGAAAACTTGCAGACGAAAAGATCTGTAACGAAAACACTGCTGTACGCGAATTGAATTTTGACTTTCATAAGATTTTACAGGTTGACTTGTTTTTTGACACATATTCAATCATCAAGGTCAGGGATGGAGAAGTTCCTAACGGTGAAAGTTCAAAGAAATTCCTTTCTCAGTGGCTGCTTGAAGTTGTAGAAGACGGAATTGTACATGCAGATGACTCTGACGTTTTTAAGCGAATGACAGAAGTTGACTACATGCGCCGTTACTTCCTTGAAAAACGAGGAAACCTCCGAATCCGATACAGACGCAAGACTAATGGGGAATTCCGCTGGGTTGTTTTTGAAGCAGTTCCATCCCCGGATTTTACGCTTCAGAGTCAGAACATAATGATTTACATCCGCGACATAGAAGACGAGTATGCCGAACAGCTTCGCCGTCAGAAATCACTTGAAAAAATCAGTTTTGAAGACTCCCTTACAGGATTACAGAACAGAACGGCTTACAATCAGACCGTTCAGGTTATTTCAAAGCGTACGTCCGGTTCTTGTGGAGTCATTTTCTCTGATTTGAACGGCTTGAAATACATGAACGATAATTTCGGCCACGCTGCCGGCGACAAATACCTTAAATCTTTTGCAGATTTCCTTAAAAAATCATTCAGAACAAATTCCTGCTACCGTATTGGAGGTGATGAATTTGTAACCATAATTCAGGACTGTACGGAAGAAGAATTTAATGCCCGTACAACTTCCTTTATTTCCTGTGCCCAGGCCCTTAAAGATACGTCAGTTTCTGTGGGGTCTGCATACGGAATCCTCCCGGTTGCCCTTGAATCTCTTGTAGAAAAAGCCGAGCAGGTAATGTACGCTGCCAAAGCAAAGTACCATGAAGAACACCCGGAAGTTGTAAGAAAATAAGGTGGATTAATATTTTTCGTTAGATACATTTTTTTATGGTCTATTAACAAATATTTTTATATTTTTAATCTATGACTATAAGTATTAATTCATATGATGATGTAAATTTGGCCGTAAAATTTTTAGATTATTTTTCTAGTCCAGTTTTAAATGCAATTCGTGCTGTTCCCGGTAGAGAATATGTTGCTGAACAGCGAATTTGGAAAATTCCCGATAATCAAGCTTCTGTTCAGGCAATGCTTCAAAATTTGTATAAGACAGGTGAATTCAATTTTGAAGAAAAATCTTTTAATGCAGAAAAAAAAGAATGTGTATTTTATAATAATGAAATCACAGAAGATCTGGTAAAATTTAAGGAACGCTTGATAGCCCGGCATTACAGTCCGCGCACGATAGAAAACTATTTATATTGGGCGAAAAGTTTTCTTTTTAAATATGGTGGCAAAATTGAAAATCCGCAGAATCAGATTAATGAATTTTTGACAAAACTTGCAGTAAAAGAAAACAAAAGTGCTTCAACGCAAAATCAGGCTCTAGCTGCATTGTTATTCTATTTTAGATTTATAAAAAATGAACCAATTGATTCTTTTAAAAACATCATTAGAGCAAAATGTAAAAGGCGTGAGCCTGTTGTTTTGACTAAAGAAGAAGTTAAAACAATTATTTCCAGACTGGATGGAAGTAAAAAACTTGCCGTAGAACTATTATATGGAACAGGAATGAGGCTGAATGAACTTCTGTGTCTAAGAATACTTGATTTGGATTTTGAGCGTGACGAAATTACAATCCGCTATGGAAAAGGTGCAGCTTCCGGCAAATGTAATGAAAAATGCCAGTCTAAAAGGTTACAAAGTGTATTTAAAAGGTTTACGCCTAAAATTCTTTGTATAATGTTAAGTATATGCTACAATTGAAAATATAAAGGTAATTTTATTTATAAACGCAATTTTGATGTTTAGGAAAATTAAAAGGATACGAAGAAATTGTGTTAGGTTGATGGCGCACTGGGGCGCAAAGGAAAAAATGAAAAATAAAGAATTTATAATTGAACAACAAAAAGACTTTATTCAAGATCTTAAAAATAAGACAATAAATTTTATAAATACAATTGATAAATCAGAAATTGAAACAATTCTTCTTTCTGGAAGCGTTTCACGTGCAGATTTCTTTCCCCGCCAAAAAGAAAACGGAGAATACAATGGTATGGTGGACTTAATAGTAATGAGAAAACATGGAAGTAAAATATCTGCCGAAGATATTTTTGGACCTGATCAAGATCCGCCAATTCCATATCATTGTGTAAAAATAAACAATTTATGGTTTGCAATATTCTTTACAGACTTCATTGATATAAATATGTTTTCCTATTTTGATGAGCCTCGCAAATTCTCAGTATTGGAATCACAGATTTTGTACGATCCAAATAATTCATATAAGAATGAACTTTCAAAAATAAATAAATTTGCACATGAAGAATTTGAAAACAAAATAAATGAATCTTTAGGCTATATTCATTATCTTATATCTGATTATAAGAAAGACCGTTGGTATCGAAGAGAGGCCTTTATTCAGATGCATGAAAATTTGAATACCGCAATAAGAGCTGGTATTCGAGCCCTTTTCTATCTAAACGAATTTTATTCACCGGCAGAGGATAGGGCAATTTATTATTCACACAGTTTACAAAAGCTTCCTGAAAATTATGCAGAAGTAATTTTACAAATCTGCAATCAAAATACATATTCAGAAGAAGATTATTTCAGAAGAGAAAAACTTTTTATGGATAAAATTGTAAAATATATTGAAGAACAGAAAAAATAATGTATGGAAAATTTAATTTTTGATAAATGGATTGAAATAAAAAAAGGAGTAAAAGTTCGAATAAAAAGAAAAACGAACAGTGATAATTCTTCGGTTCTAATTCTAGAAATAAATGAAGATGGAATTTTCAAACAGAAGGTTCTGTTTGAAAAAGAAAGAAAAGTATTTGATGAATCAGGAAAAATGATAGACTTTGGAGATGCATATCCAATTGTAACAGAGTATGGTAAAATCATGATTACAAAAAAGTTTATAAATGTCTGGATATAATAATCGTATAACATGCACTTACGACCTGCGGTCGTTTGCATTTATGGAAATGATTTAATAGTGCGCTTACGCGCCCAATGCCTCAAATCGGATGTCAGGTCAGGCTCGCCACCGTTTAAGTGCATAGTTGGAAAAATTGTATTGATTTTAAGAAGGTAGAAGAAGCTTGTAATAGCTTCAAGAAATAAAACCTTACATTCACTTCCTGCTTCCGGCAAAATTCAAAGAACCTTGCCGGGCAGTGCTATTTCAGTCTTTTATCTATGGTAATTTTCAACCTGTTCTGTGATAAGCGGGACAAGCTGCTTTTTACGGCTTACTACATCCTTAAGGAAGTAAATGTTGTTTTCCTGCTTAGGGAATGTAATGAACGGTTCAAATTTTGGGTCGTATTCTATAAGAAGGACGCTTGAAAGCTGCGTAATGTCTGTTACGAGCAGGGCTGCAAACAGGTGTTTTCCCGAGCGGCGTTCAATTTCAAGTTCTTCAAGGAATTCTTTCTTGCGGTCAAGGATTTCTTTAAGGTTTCCTACTTCAATCTGACTGATTGTATACGCAGATTTTGCTTCCTGATATTCCTTCATATCCTGGTGGATGACTTCTGTTGCTGTTCTGCCTTTAATTCTGCTTCCTGCTGTAAGAATTTCTTTTCCGATTGTCTGAATGTCCAGGTCTGTGATGTTGGAAAGATATTCTGCTGTCTGGCGGTCAATTTCCGTTGTTGTTGTAGACTGAAGAATAAGTGTATCACTTAAAATTCCGCAGAGTAAAAGGCTTGCAATATCCTTTGGAATAGGGATTTTTGCTTCCTGATAAAGCCCCGTTACGATTGTAGATGTAGAACCAATCGGTTTGTTGATAAACGTAATCGGATATGTTGTAGAAAGAGGTCCGATTCTGTGGTGGTCAATTACTTCCTGAATCTTGTAGTGTTCTACGCCTTCTACAGCCTGACTCATTTCGTTGTGGTCAACAAGTACAAGGCGGATGTTCGGTTCGTTTGTAAGGTCATGCTCAGAAATCATTCCTACAACCTTGTTTTCTGCATCTACTACAGGAAGTCGTCTAATAGGTGAATCCTGGAGAATTTGGCGGATTCTGGAAATTGTATCTTCTGGATGAACTGCCTGAATTTCTGCATCTGCCATAATTGAAACAGGGGTAGAGTAGGCAATCATCATTACTGTGTCACTGGTTGTGTAAGGGCTCATGATTACGCTTACGCCGTTTTTCTGAGCCATTTCTTTAAGCTCTTTGTCCAGCATGTAGCCGGAAGTAATGATGAGCAGGCGAACTTTCTGTTCAATACACTGGCGGTAAATGCTTTCGCGGTCACTTGTGATTACAATAAGGTTTTCGCTTGAGTGAGCATTGAGCATCTGTGTAAAAGTTTCGTCGCTCGCAGCGCCTACAAGAATTGAGGCTTTAAAAATATCTTCCTGATTATGAACAACCAGAGGCTGTGCATTCATTGTGCGGATTATAAGGCCTATGCTTGTAGAAATGTTTGTCTGAAGTTCAGGATTCAAAACCAGAAGAAGCTGCTGTGCAAATGCCGAATAGTGCAGAAGTGATTTGTAATGTCCTTCCTTGTCTACAACAGGAAGCGCCCTGAGCTGTGAATTCTGCATTTTTCCAAGTGCTGCCCATACAGATTCATCTTCCTGAACAACTTCGCATGTGTCCTGCATGTAATATTCAACCTTTGGAGTAAGGTTTGACATGTATTTTGGAGACGTAACGTTAAATTTCTTATAAATGTAGTCAGTCTGGGGATTAAAATGTCCTGCCCTTGCTGCCTTGTAGTTGGTGAATCCCTGAAGCTGCTTCAGCATTGCATATGCAGTTGCCGAAACCGCCGAGTCTGTGTCAGGATTTTTATGACCGAAGATATAAACGGTTTTATTCATGGTACCCCTCTATTTCATTGTAAAGTGCTTCAAATAAT
>JBGVIP010000058.1:0-11301 GCA_045123335.1 Treponema sp. | reverse complement strand
CAGTTGAAAGTTGGAACAGCTTTCATGTATGAAGGTAACCCACTCATCGTTCAGAAGATGCTTGGACAGCGCTCTGGTCGTGCTGGTATGGTTACAAACCTTCGCGTACAGAACCTTGTTACAAAATCAACAATGGATCTTGGTATCGATGCAGGCGAAAAATTCGACGAAGTAGACCTTGACTTCCACGTAACAAAACTTTCTTACATTGACGGTGAAACATACGTTTTCATGGATCAGGAATCTTACGAACAGTTCGAACTTCCAAAAGAAAATCTCGGCGACTATGCCGGATACATCACTCCAGAAGATGATCTTGAAGTTAAACTTACATTCTACGAAGGCAAGCCAGTTGGTATTGAACTTCCAGTAAACGTTACACGCACAATCACTTACTGTGAACCAGGCGTAAAAGGCGATACATCAGGAAAATCACTTAAACCAGCTACACTTGATACAGGAATCGAAGTACGCGTTCCACTCTTCATCAACGACGGTGAAAGAATCGTTATTGATACACGCGACGGTTCATTCGTAGAAAGAGCTAAGAACTAAGCTGTAACAGCTGTAAAAAGAGACGCTTCAAACGAGGCGTCTTTTTTTTATTTAAACCACAATTCATAAATCAACTTTGCAAAAAACAGCGCAAGAACAAGAATTATCATCGGGCGGACAAAAGCCGAGCCTTTTTTCGTAAATGCTGTCGCCCCCAGATAATTTCCTGCCATACTGAATAAACCTGCCGTAAGTCCAAGCGGAAGCATTGCCTTACCGTTATAAAGAAAGACTGCAAGAGCCGCATAATTTGCAGTAAGATTAATTATTTTTGTTGTACCGGCTGCTTCATTCAATGAAACATGGGCAAAAACCGTAAGCAGAAGAAGCAGAAAAGTTCCCGTTCCCGGCCCGTAAAAACCGTCATACATTCCAATCATAAATGCAATTACTATGCAGATCGCAATTGTTTTTTTAAGCGGATACGGTTCCCGGTCAGATTCAAAAGTTTTTGATTTAAGAACATAAAAAGCAATCAGCGGGAGCAAAACCAGCATTATCACCTTAAAAATGTCTGCCGGTATAAGCAGAGCCAGATTTGACCCGATTCCCGAACCGCAGAATGAAAAGACAGCACAGAACGGAGCGGTCTTCCAGTTTACAAAACCGCTTCTGGCGTATTTTATGGTCGCCGCAGTTGAGCCCATACTGGAACTTACTTTATTTGTTGCAATTGCATTGTGAACCGGCAGCCCCGCAAGAATATAGGCAGGAAGCGTAATAAGTCCGCCGCCACCGGCAATTGCATCAACAAAACCAGCCGCAAAAACCAGCGGACAAACAATCAGATAAGAAAAAAGCATGAAAAAAGTTTTATCATTTATAAGCCAAAAAGACAACGGTGCGCATATTTTGTACTACAGCAAAACTTCTTCAATTCTTTTTACAGTTTCTGCAATGCGTTCCTTTCTGATTCCGCTGTAATTGATAACAAAGATGTTTTCAATGTCATCCGGCGGTGTTCCGTAGTAAAAATCACGCAGCAAGGGAAGATTTATGTTTTTTTTCTGAAATTTCTGCATAAGTCCATTCGAAGAATCTTCGCTCTTAATCGAAAGCAAAAAATGCAGCCCCGCTTCTTCTTCCTTTATTATCATTTTTTCAGAAATCCTGCTGTTTTCCAAAGCCCGTATAAGCTCGTTCCTAAGATTTCTGTAAAAATTCTTCATTCGGATAATATGCTTTCCATAAAAACCGGCGCGAATAAATTCAGAAAGCGTATACTGCTCGAACGCACTTACCGGGCAGGAATAAAACCCGAACTTTTTATCAAACTCGCTCAAAAGCTTTTCGGGCAGAACCATATAGCTCATTCTAAACGAGGGCGCCAGCGTCTTGGAAAAACTGTTAATATATATCACCCGTCCGCCCATATCCGCACTCTGCAAGGTCGGAAGCGGCTTCCCGTTAAAACGGAATTCGCTGTCATAATCGTCTTCTATAATAAAGCGATCCGGCACAGCTTCCGCCCATGCAAGCAGTTCCTGACGGCGCCTTACCGGCATAACAATACCCGTCGGAAAGTGATGTGCCGGCGAAACATGAACAACATCCGCGTTTATCTGCTCAAGCCCCGCGGGATTAATTCCCTGCGAATCAATCATCACAGGCTCTGTGCCGGCACCGTTCATTCTGAAAACGCCCTCAACCTTATGGTATCCCGGATTTTCTACCGCATACACCTTGTCCTGCCCTAAAAGCTGAACGACCATGGAATATAAGCTTTCCGTTCCAGCGCCTATTACAACCTGCTCGGGATTTACATTCATATTGCGGAATTCCCTAAGATAGTCCGCAATTGAGCGGCGCAGATCGTAAATGCCCTTTACGCCAACGCGCTGAAGCAGTTTTTCGTCGCCGGAATTTAAAACATTGCGCATAGTGTGCGCCCACAGACTGAACGGAAATTTTTCGTAGCTTGTAGAATTGCTTCTAAAATCCGCAAAATATTCTTTTTCAACATCAGTTTTTTTTGCTCCGCTAAAAGTGCTCAAATCAACTGAACTGCCGGAACGCATTTCCAACAATTCGCTGCCACCAGAATTACTCTTACCAAGCAGAATATCCGTTACAAAAAAACCTTTTTTTTCTATTGAATAAATATATCCTTCACTGATCAGCTGTCCGTACGCGTTCTGCACCGTAATCACGCTTATTCCAAGATGAGAGGCCAGACTCCGCTTTGACGGAAGTTTTTCGTCCGCCCGCAAGATTCCCTGCAAGATTTGATTTTTAATTGATGAATAAAGATATTCGCAGAGACCTCTATCTCCCCTTTCGTCAAAATTAACCGTTATCATTTATCTGGTATTATACATTTTAACTTAAATTGCGTATATACATATAATCAGAAAACCCGTATCTTATGCATACAGATTTACAGGAGGAACACATGGACAAAAGACTTCTTACTATTCAGGATATTTCATGCGTGGGACAGTGTTCATTAACAGTTGCACTGCCAATTATTTCTGCATGCGGAATTGAAGCCGGCATTTTACCGGGAGCACTTCTTTCCAATCATACAGCACCGGGATTCAGCGGCTGGACATTCAGGGATCTTACAGAAGAAATGCCTTCTATCCTTGAACGCTGGAAAAAAGAACACGTTGATTTTGATGCGTTCTACACCGGTTACGTTACAGAACCACAGATTCCTTACATTCTTGAAATTATGAATGAAACTGCACGTTCAGGAGCACTTAGAATTGTTGACCCTGCAATGGCCGACAACGGAAAGCTCTATCCGGGCTTTAAAGATGATTTTCCATCAAAAATGGCAGAACTCTGCAAAAACGCTGACTACATACTGCCGAACCTTACCGAAGCAGCCCTTCTTCTAGGAAAAGAATATGTTGCTAGCGGCTACACAAAGGATTACATCATCCAGCTTTCAAAGGAACTGCACGCACTTGGAGCAAAAAACGTAATTCTTACCGGTGTAAGTTTTGAAGAAGGCAAACTCGGCGTTTCTGTTTACAACGGAAGCGACATTGATTTTTACTTTACAGAAAGACTTAACGTAGCAATGCACGGAACAGGCGATGTCTATTCCTCTGCATTTGCCGGCGCCCTCTTAAGAGGAAAAACCGCCATCCAGGCCGCAAAAATTGCCGCAGACTTTACAGTAGAATCAATCAAACAGACAATCCCGGACAAAGACCACTGGTACGGCGTAAAGTTCGAAAAAGCCCTGCCGGAATTGATCAAGGCGCTTGAAGCGTAAATAAGTTTACAAAACAAATGCGAATTTTATGCACATTAAAACTAGAAAAAAAATAGCGCGAAGGAGGAAATGTCTTTCAAAAACACTCTATTGTGCTGCCGCGTAAGCGGCAACTAATATAGTTCCAAGGCACAATAGCGTGTAGCCCGCCAGCGGCGATTTTGAAAGGCATTTTCGACTGGAAGCTATTTTTTTTCACTTTGCAATAGAGTAAGCAATTTACATTGCAGATTTATAAACTTTATTCTTTATGCTATAATGTCTCCATGACAAATATCGTTTTATCAAATCTTTTTATCAAAATCTTTATAGCCGGAACAGTTATAAGTTTCGCAATAAACCATTTCCTTGAATTCATTGACATGCGTGCCCGCATAAAAAACAGCGGAAAACTGCCGGACGAACTTAACGGTATTGCAGAAGCGTCCGTATTCGAAACAGAAAAACTTGCCAGAATCAGCGCATACGAAAATGCAAAATATTTCTTCTGGATTCCACGGTCAATCTGCAGCCTGGCACTTACGCTCATCCTTGTTTTTTCTGGTTACTATCCGTGGCTTTTTAACATGACATGCAGACTTACCGGCTTTCCGTCGGGTCTGTTAAATTCATATTTCTGCGCCCTCATATTTTTTATCTGCGCAGGAATTCCTTCTTCAATTCTTTCAGTACCGTTTGACTTAATCAGGGAATTCAACATCGAAAAGAAATTCGGTTTTTCAAAAATGACGATAAAAATGTGGATTTCTGACCAGCTTAAAGGCCTTGCACTTTCTACAGTACTTGCCGCAATACTCATTTTTGCAATGATTTTAGTTCTTGTAAAATTCCCGGGAAGCTGGTGGGTTTTGCTTGTATGCGTAATGTTTGCTCTTACACTTGTGCTTCAGGTAATTTACCCGCTTGTAATTGCTCCAATGTTCAATAAATTTACACCGCTGGAAGACGGTGAATTAAAAGACAGAATCTCTGCATTGATGAAAGACTTAGGATTCAAATCAAGTGGAATTTTTGTAATGGATGCCTCAAAACGAAGCGGACATTCAAACGCATACTTTGGCGGACTTGGAAAATCAAAACGTATTGTACTTTACGACACATTGATAAAGCAGCTTACGACAGACGAACTTGTTGCCGTTCTTGGACACGAACTTGGACATTACAAACTGCATCACATCACAAGACGAATGTGCGTAATGCTCCCGCTGGAACTTGTTATAATGTACGTACTTTTCCGCATTGCACACGGAACTTCAATCTACACAGGATTTGGATTTGCAGTTGCAAACGTACCTGTTGAATCAATTCAGTTTATAGGACTTTTCCTGGCTTCACTTGTAGCAGAATCTTTGGGCGAAATTCTTTCCCCTGTGATAAATTCAAGCTCTCGCCACGACGAATACCAAGCAGATGCATTCAGCGCCAAACTTACAGGCTCCCCGGACGCACTTATTTCCGGCCTTATCAAGCTGAACAGCGAAAATCTGAATGAACTGCTTCCGCCAAAACTGTATGTAATCTGGAATTACAATCACCCTACTCTTATAGAGCGAATAAAAGCACTTAAGGTTCATTAAATTATGGTCATTGAGCCTGCGGTTGCTGAGCCTGTCGAAGCATCGAAATGACAAAATTAAAGCAGGCAATAAATCAAAAAGCCGGGTTCCAAAGCAATGCAAAAACGCTTTAGAATCCGGCTTTATTTATTTTAAAGTCCAAGTCTATTCAAAACATGTTCCTGAAGATTATAATCATCTTCAAAACAGCCTCGGGTTGCCACTGTAACAGTAAGGGCTGAAGGATTTCTTACTCCGCGCATAGACATGCACATGTGTTCTGCCTTTACAATTACCATAACACCTTTAGGCGTAAGGTCTTTCATAATTGCATCCGCAATCTGACTTGTCATATTTTCCTGAATCTGCGGACGTCGCGCAAAAACTTCCACAGTGCGTGCAAGCTTGCTTAATCCCACAACTTTATTTTCATACGAATAGGCAATACTGACTGTTCCAAAAAACGGCAGAAGATGATGCTCACACATCGAATGAAATTTTATGTCTTTTTCAATTACAAGTCCTGGCTTTTCTGTAGTAAAAACTCGGCTCAAAACCTCAGTCGCACTGCTGTCCAGCCCAGAAAAAAGCTCCTCGCACATTCTAGCCACGCGATCCGGAGTTTCCCTAAGCCCTTCTCTTTTAGGATCTTCCCCAATAGCCGTCAAAAACATTTCTACCGATTCACGAAGTTTTTCTTTATCTATCATTCTACACTCAGCTGGAACCTTATTTAAAATTAAAACCCCAGACGCACATGACCGGGGTTCATTTTTATAATAGTGAAAAAATGCAGATTAATCAACATATGAAATGATGAAGAAAAAAGCACTAAAAGCGGGTTAAAAGCCCAAGCCCAGAATACAAAGATTGCATTCCTGACATCTTCAAAATCAGATATTCATTTTGATTCACTTGTCATAGATTGACAGTTTCAGAAATTTCTCTTGCTTTTAGAGCTTCAATAACTTTTTCAAAAGGAGCATTTAAATCTGCTGCGGCAGTTTTTGGTTCAATATTATATTTTTTTATCAATAAAACAGCAGCTTCTACTGCTTTTTCATTACGTCCTTTTTCACGTCCAATTTCAATGCCTTCTTCTTTATCATAAGTACGCTGTCGTTCCCATGTCATATAGCTGAACCTCCACTGAGAGTTGTGCTTGGCATCTGCAACGTAGTTTTTCAGGTTGTTTGTATAGTCGGTTGCAGATTTGTTTGAGATAAGAAAATTGAAAAAATCCTTTGAATTCTTATCTTTAAGCATTTTAGCACAGACCGGGGCAATAAAAAAGTGTTTAATTGCCCTGTCGTTCAGTTTTGTCGTCATGTCTTCAAGGCAAATGTTTTCAAATGTATTTACAGGAAGACCGTTTTTAAATATGTCTTCCATGCAGATAAAAATTACGTGCGATGTTTTTAGTTCCTTGTACTTTTGTCCGGATTTTAAGTTGTCTAAATCCATCAGTCCTTGATAATAACGGGACCGTTCCGGCAGATCGTTTGTGTTGGACATCTGCATCTCTACATCGTATATATGCTCGGAGTCCTTTACGTAAACATCCAAGCGTATTCCATGCGAATCATAGTCATGCTCAATTGTTTCTTCGCCATGTATTTCCATTTTTTGGATTTTAATACCCAGCAGCATTTCAATCAGATGCTGGCACGCCTCCGGATGATGCCGCATAACCTTATAAAAAATGAAATTATTTGCAAGCGTTGCCTGCTCCCATTTTTCTTCCGGAGTAAGTTTGTGATCATTATTTGTCATTGCTTCCATACATTATATATACGTGGAAAAATGATTAAAAATGCATTTGCCGGGGAAGTTTTTAATTTTTTTAGAAAATATATAACAGAAGAAAAACCTGCACTAAAAGCAGGTTAAAAGCCTGAGCCCAGAATGAAACGAGTTCATTCCGGGCTCAGGGAAAGATTACACATAAAGATGAATCTACAGTTTTGCAAATTCATCTTTTATTCTGTTTTATAAATTATTTTTCAAGAATCAAGAAACCATGAGCAGGAACATAAGAAACAGATTCTTCTGATGCATATGATACAGAACCGTCAGTTTCGCTAATTGAAACAAGTTTTCCTTTAATACCATGCTCAATCTGTTTATTTTTTATGCCTACTCCAAGAGTTGTTCCTAAATTATATACAGAAGGAGCATAATTTTCATCTGTCGCATTGAAATAAACTTCAAAACTTCTAGTAGATCCTTCTACAATATACTTAGAAATACCATCACTAATATTTGCTGCCTCACAAGAAACAGGAGATGTAAATGCATCATTTGCTTTTCTGAGAGCAATCAAACCTTTATAGGTGTTGTAAACATCTGCATATGTTGTCTTCATATTAAGGTTAATTGTATTTACATCATCAATGTTATAAGTTCCAACAGTATCAGTCCAAGTAATTCCACCCTTTGTATCTGCAGCATAACTGTCAGGGTCACCTTTCTTTGTACGCATAAATTCCTGTCCACCGTTAAGGAATGGAGTTCCCTGGCTCAATAACAGATATGCACCTGCAAGTTTTACCTGCTTTTTAATAAGAGCCTGCTTTGTACTGTCAGCCATAACAGCTTCATATGCTGCTGCAAATTTTGATGCATAACTATCTCCAGAAGGAAGAGGATTTAAAGTAGAATAAACAAGTTTATCAAACAAAGTAAAGTTATCATGACATTCTGCATAGTGAAGAGCAAGTCCTGTGATACCTGTTGCATTGCGCTTATTCTTAGATATTACATCACCTGTAAGACCAGTTTCAATATTTGCACTGTAAGACCCCTGAATCTGTCCAATAGCGAATCCTCCAAATTCTCCACCTTTGATTGCATCACGATAGTCGTCGTCAAAAGCTCCAACACCATAACCAGAAGTACCCTTTAAAGCAGCCTTCGTTTCTTCAGTATCTCCATCAAAACCTGTTGATCCACCAGTCCATGGTTCACCGTATACAAGAATATTTTTATCCATTGCATAAAGAGTGTCATAAACCTGCTTCATTGTAACCTGATCAAGACAACCCATAAGGTCAAAACGGAAACCGTTAATATGATAGTCATTTACCCAATGAACAAGACTATCGATAACATATTTTCTAACCATTACATGGCGTGTATCAATATTATTTCCACAGCCAGAACCACTGTAATAATTTCCACTTGCATCAAGAGAATAGAAATATCCAGGTACAGTTGAATCATACAATGATCCTGTTCCTGTTGCACTTGTATGGTTGTAAACTACGTCCATAATTACAGCAATTCCATTATCATGGAATGCTTTAATCATCTGTCGCATTTCTTTAACAGCCTGACTTCCGTCTGTATAACCATCAGTTACATAACGTCCTTCTGGAACATTATAGTGATATGGATTGTAACCCCAGTTATATTTTTTATTGCTGTTAAGCTGTGCATAATCAAATACTGGCAAAAGCTGAACGTGAGTTACACCCAAATCTTTAAGATGATTCATAATGGCTTCGCTGTTTGCGATATCAAGGAACTTACCAGTTGAATCTGTTACTACAGCACGGCTCCAGTCACGAACATGCATTTCATAAATTACAGCATCATTGTATTTCTTTGTCTGTACACCAGAATTTCCAAATGGGTTTACATAAGAAGTTTCCCAACTAGCAGGCTTACATTCAGAATCATCAATAGAAATAATCTGACTTGCATTACTATCTGCACCAGCTACATTATGCCAGATATCAGAAACGTAATAAGTTTTACCACTTATTGAAAGCTTATATTTGTAATATTTATATGCAGAAACATCCACATCAGCAACTGACCATATACCTGTTGCAGCATTAACAGACATATCAATTTCATCCGGTGTATATGAATCTTTCTTGTAATCCTTTTCTGTAGATCCAGGACCATCGTAATCTGCAGTTTTTGAAACATCATAAGCATTTGCAGCGGAATCATAAAGTAATACGCTTACTGCACTTGCTGTTGGTGCCCAAGTCTTAAATGTTGCTGTCGAACCACTCAATGTAAGTCCAAGATCTGTTAAAGCACTTGCTGCTGAGCCATAAAGAGATTCAATTAATGCTGTACTAACAGCAACAATTTTATCTTTTCCAGCATATGTTAATGTATAAGGGGTATTTTCTGTCGCATTTTCAAGCTTAATTGTAAGAACATCTTTTGAAATTACAGCACTTTTTACAGTAAGAACTGTTCCAATAGAATCTTTTACACTTACGTCACTAGTAATTGTTGAATCAGGCAAAAGGCTTGTTGTACATGTAACTGTTGCGGTGCCGGCAGTTTTGTCTAAAGCTGTAATAGAACCACCCATAATACCAACACAATCATCAACGTTAGTATAGTAAGCCATGCTATTCCAGTTGAAGTAATAAGTTACATCAGCTGCAACATCTTTTTTTGGAATAATAATGTCAGATGTCTGAGGTTTTCCATTTGAATCTCCTACATTATTAAACAAAATACCCAAGTCATACTTAGGATCAACATTAAGTTCATATTTATATCCGATATAACCTTCATAAGTTCCTTTTGTCATAGTTCCTGTTCCAGGCCATGAAGAACCACAAAGATTAACATCACCAGAAGAAACTTTTTCCCATGCCCAAACACCAGGCTTTGTATTTGTCGAAGGTACGCCATAGAGATAAATTGTTACATTAACGCTGAGGTCTAATGTTGAAACCGCTCTCGATCCAGATTCAGTTTTTACGTTCGCATTTCCACCAGCCAATCCTAAAAGAAGCGCTTTAGAATCTGTTACTTCGTTAGAGCATGAAAATGCAAGAAGCGAAGTTGCAGCAAAAGCTAAAAGAGTTTTTATCAATTTCTTCATATATTACAATCCTCTCTTATTTGTTCAATTTTCCATAGATAAATAATGGAGATGAATAAACAACATCTGCATCATTCAGACCACGACCAACTTCTTCTACATTAGTTCTTTCTGTTTCGTAGACCAAATGGTAAAATTTGCTTACATTATCCCAATAAAATGGAACTTCAGTTGTATTATCAGTAAGTGTAATCCAACCACCTTCTTTAGTATATGAATAACTAATGTCATCCCACAAAACAGTTTCTTTACCATCAAAAACATATTTTCCCGAAGATGATTCCCATTTTGAAGTAAACGCAACCTTTGTATCTGCAGTAGTCATTAATTCAGATGCAATTACATTTACCTTTACGCCGTCTTTTGGAGCATCAAAAAGATATGATGTACTTGATCCTACTGTGTATCCACCAGTTGTTTTATCATAAGTAAATGTTACTGGAAGAGTTGAGCCGTCTAATGGAGAAACTGTCTGAACTGTATTTGTTTCTCCTGTTTTTTTGTAAAGTGAATACTCTCCGGCAGTTCCATCTTCTGCAGTAAATTTAAAGTATTCGTAATATTCAGATCCGTCATCTGTAACAACTTTATTCTTTACAATTTCGCCACTTTTATGACTTTCAATTGTAACAGAAGAAGATACCCCCTGATTCATAAGCCCAAGCAAAAGCGCAGCATTTGAGCCACTTGAACCATCTGAACATCCTGTAAATGCCAAGCCCATGGAAACCAACAACACCGGTACCAAGCCTTTAATTCTTTTTAGCATGAATAATCCTCCATATTTTGCTAAAATTCAAACTTTTTTAAATTTTACAATCTCTCTTTTTTGCATAAACACTAAATTGTAACATGCCATTTAAAAAAATCAAAACATTTTCTATAAAAACACATAAAAAAAAATCATCTTTTTTCTCATTTTTAAATTCTACTTTCTATAATGGTCAATCTGTCTAGCAGTAGGCCGTAGTTTTCCGGTGCATAGAACAAAATTTGGAGGATAAGATGAAAAAATTATTCGCTTTCATCTCGGTTTTCCTGATGCTTTCAGCAGCAATGTTTGCTGATGTATCTGCGAAAAAAAATGCCGATGGTACTATTGCCGT
>JBGVIP010000057.1:0-29906 GCA_045123335.1 Treponema sp. | reverse complement strand
CGACTACGCAAACAACCTAAAAAATTACGTTGCAGATGCAAAACAAAGCACGGAGAACAAAATGCAGTTCATGACATGGGAAAGACAGAGGGCTTATGATTTAGATGCAGGCATTGAAATTGGTGCACAGCAGAAAGCGGTGGAAACTGCTGAAAATATGATGAAAAAAAATTACCCAGTTGATGATATCTGCGAAATTACAGGACTTTCTTTAGAACAGGTTCTTGAAATAAAAGAGAAAATCACTGTAAAAATGTAATTTTGCAAATAAATTATTATTTAGATATAACTGCGCAAGGATGGGAGCGTGTTTTAACGCGCGGACACCGGCGCGATGCGAATGGCGGTTATAACCGCCGTAAACTGAATTTTGCAAATAAATTATTATTTAGATATAGCTGCGCAAGGATGGGAGCGTGTTTTAACACGCGGACACCGGCGCGATGCGAATGGCGGTTTTAACCGCCATAAACTGAATTTTGCAAATAAATGATTATTTAGAAATAACTGCGCAAGGATGGGAGCGTGTTTTAACACGCGGACACCGGCGCGATGCGAACGGCGGTTTTAACCGCCGTAAACTAAATTTTGCAAATAAATTATTATTAAGGAAATAACTGCGCCGGGATGCGTAGGGGCGCAGAGCGCGTGCCGAACGTAAGTGAGGTACCGACTGTGAGGGTAGCCCGGAGCAGCCGGTTACTGAAGAGGCTGCGCCATGAAAAAATGGTTTTGCGGTCTCTTTTTTTTTGATTTTTTTACAATTCATACTGATTGCATGTTACTATATTTAGTATGGAAACAAAAAACAGTTCTGCAGTAAGCGAATATTTTGGTTATTTTATTCCGTGCGTTTTGATGGCGGTTGCGACTCAGAGTGCGAATATCATTGATAAAATTTTTATAGGTAACTTTGTTAATCCGGTGGAAATGGGAGCTGCGAATGCCTGTATGCCGGTTTCTCAGTTTGTTTATACGCTTTCTGTGCTTATTGGAGTGGGGGCCTCGGCTGCTATTTCGGTGCTTAAGGGGCAGAAAAAAACGGATGACTGTAACCAGGTTCTGGGAGCTTCTATTTTATGGAGTGTTTTTTTTGGATTTTTGTTTCTTGGCTTTCTTGTTATATGTTCGGATTGTGTTCTTGCTTTTTTACTGAAGGACGGAGCAATTCAGGAGCTGGCAAAGGCTTACTATCTGATTTTTATTTTTATGATTCCGTTCCGGCTGGTTTCTGCCGTTGTTCAGAATATTTCCCGGGCTGACGGTTTTCCTAAAATCGGTTCTGTGGCGGTGATTGTTTCTAATTGCTGTAATGTGTTCTTTAATTGGCTTTTTATGGGACCTATGGGGCTGGGTGTTCGTGGGGCTGCGCTTGGGACGTTAATCTGTTTTGTCGTTGAATGCGCGGTAAACTTAAGTTATTTCTTACGCAGAGGGCGCACATTCAGGCTGCGGCTTAACGGGTCTCTGTCCAAGACAGGAAATATTTTTACGATGGGGCTGCCGGCCTGCATTGGTACAGGTTTGATAACCTTTAAGCTTGTTATTCTGAATAATCTTGCGGAAAAGCTGAACGGAGAAACAGGACTTGTTGTTATGGCAGTGTGCCTTTCGTGTCTTTCGTTGGCGAGTATGTTCAGTGCGGGTGCAAATAATTCTATGGTACCACTTGCCGGTAAATATTTTGGGGCAAAGGACTGGGATAATTTTAAGGGCGTTATAAGGCTTTCTGCGGTTTCTCTTTTTTTGTTTACGACGATTGTTGTTATTCTGCTTGAGATTTTTGCGGGGGCATTTGCAAAGCTTCATGGCGTGCAGGATGAGGCAGAAGTGCTGCTTTGTATTCAGAGCATACGAATTTATGCGGTAAGTCTATACGGCATGTGCTTTACGTTTTTTATGATTTACCTGCTTCCTATCATTGGAAAGAAATTGATTTCTACGGTGATGAGTATTTGTGAAGGTTTTGTCTTTATAGTACCGCTTTGTTTTGTATTCAGCGGTTCTATGGGGCTCAAAGGAATATGGGTTGCGTTTATCGTGACGGAAATTCTTACTGCGGGGGTTTACTTTGCGGGGAATAAAATTAAAAAAAGATGATCAGGATGGGTTTTATGGAAAAAGTTTCTAGGCTTACTTCTAGTCAGAATGGTGTTTATTTTGAAAACTATCAGAATCCCGAAGCGAAGATGTATAACATTGCAATGTGCTACAGGTTCGGAAAGGAAGTTGATGCGCAGCGGCTTTATGAGGCTGTAAAAAAGGTCTGCCTTCGTTATGAAATTTTTGCGGATACAATCAGGAATATAGACGGAACTTTTTATAATGTAGTGAATGAAGAAAAGAGGGAGCGGTACATTGAGGAGCGTGTAAAGCTGCACCCGGTTCTGGATGAAAAAGAAATTCAAGGAATTGCGGAAAATTATTTTCATAGTTTTAAGCTGGAAGATTCGCCGCTTTATTATTTTGATATTTACCCAGCGGAAAACGCGGTCTATCTTTTTAGCGATGTTCATCATGCTGTATGGGACGGAACTACGGCTTCTATGTTTGCGAAGGCTGTAAAGGCCGCTTACGAAGGTTCTGCGCTGCCGGAGGAATTGATTTCTTATGAGCGGCTTTTAGAGGATGAAGAGGAGCTGGAAAAGAACGGTACTAAGCAGGCGGATTTTGAATATTATGAAAAGCTTCTGGATGGAAGCGAAGCGGAAGGAATTCTTTGCGGCGACATTAACAGTGAAAATGCTGGTGACGGCAGGAATAGAAGGAACTGCGAAAACTCGTACAGTTCAAAATTGATAAAAGAATATTTTTGCGAAAGTTCTGTAGAAGAAGAAAAACTTATTGCTTTTGCAAAGGCGAATGGCATTACAGAAAATGCGGTTCTTATAAACAGCTTTGCATATCTTCTTTCGAAATACAATTGTTCCTCTGAGTCGATTTTTTCTACGGTAACGGCATCGCGCAGGAGTGCAGAGTATAAGTCAAAATTCGGAATGCTTGTAAGGACGTTTCCGTTCTATTCAAAATTCAGTGAAGACGAAAGCATTGTTGAAATGCTTAAAAATAATTCTGAAGTGTACAAGCAGAACCTGATTCATTCCAATGTTGATTTTGGGCGGCTTGTGAACGAACTGAATTTTAGCAGCGAAATAAGTTTTGTTTATCAGGGGGTCCTATTGGATTCTTTTGAAATTGAAGGTTCAAAGTGTGATATTACCCGTCTTGTTGCTGATGATGGTATTTCGGATTTTGTTTTTTATATCTTTAAGCAGAACGGAAAGTATTTTTTCAAACTTGTATACAATACAGCAAAGTATTCTGCAACATTTATTCAGGCTTTTGTAAGTGCTTACCAGAAAGTTATTCATGGATTTATGCATAAGAAGACGCTTAAAGAAATTGAATTCATCGATGATGAGGCGCTTAAGCTTTTTGACAGTTTTAAGGGCAAGTCTGTAAAATTTGATGAGAACCGCACAATTCTGGATTTAATACGGGAGCAGATTAAAAAGCGGCCGGAACAGACTGCGGTTGTATTCAATGAAAAGCGGATTGATTATAGAGAACTTGATTTGATTACGGGAGCTTTGGCGGCGAAAATCAATTCGTATGGAGTGGAAAAAAACAGCTTTGTTTCGGTATTGATTCATAGAAGCCATTTTATGCCGCTCTGTTCTATAGGTGTTCTGCGTACTGGTGCTGCTTACCAGCCGCTTGATCCTTCTTATCCTAAGGAACGTCTGAATTACATGATGAAGGACGCGGGGGCAAAGCTTTTAATCTGTGACAGGGATTTGCGCGGTCTTGTTGATGAATACGATGGAAGCGTAATCTACACTGACGAGATTGAACTTGATTGCAGAAAACTAGAGGCTGCGTCAGGATTGGCTGTGGATGGAGATTGCATCATAAGGCGAGGATACGATGTTTTTGACTGTGCAGAGATAAAGGGAGAAGACGCGTTCATCATTCTGTATACTTCGGGAACGACCGGTGTGCCTAAGGGGGTAGTACTTGAACACAGGAATCTTTCAGCTACAATTTCTTACCAGCTTAGAGTTTCAGGGGTTAATGAAAAGTCAAAACATGGTGCGTATGCAAGTTACGGCTTTGATGCAAATATGATTGATACTTATCCTGTTTTATGTGCGGGCGGGGAACTTCATATTCTTGATGAAGAAATCCGTCTGGACCTTGCAGGAATTGACGATTATTTTTGTAAGAACAAAATAACTTCCACTATGATGACGACTCAAGTGGGACGAGCTTTTGCTGAAATGTCAAATTGTGAGACGCTAAAATATATAATGGTCGGCGGCGAAAAACTTGTTCCTCTTAAATTTAATAAGGAATTGGATTTTATAAATGCCTACGGTCCGACAGAATGTGCAATCTATGTAACCAGTGCAAGGATTAGAAGCGGGCAGGATTTTATTCCGATTGGTAAGCCTAATGACAATCTTATCATGTACATTGTGGATAAATACAACAGGCTTTTGCCTTATGGAGCAAAGGGAGAACTGTGTGTAAGCGGACCTCAGGTTGGACGCGGTTATCTTAATCTGCCGGAAAAAACTGCGGCTGCATTTGTAAAAAATCCGTTCAGAGCGGATGCTCCGTATGACAGGATGTACAAGACTGGGGACATCTGTTCGTGGCTTGAAGACGGCAACATAGCGATTGCGGGCCGAAACGATGGACAGGTAAAGGTGCGCGGGTTCAGGATTGAACTTACGGAAGTGGAAAAGGTTATTCGCGATTTTGAGGGCATTAAGGATGCAACGGTGATTGCGCTGGATAGTCCGTCTGGCGGAAAGATGCTTGCTGCATACATTGTGTCTGACAAAAAAATTGACAGGAAAGCCCTTGTTGACTTTATCCTTGCAACAAAGCCGCCGTATATGGTTCCGGCTTCAATCATGCAGATAGAAAAGATTCCGCTTAACGTAAACAGCAAGGTTGATAAACGCAAACTTCCGGCTCCTGTTTTTGAAGATGAAGAAATTGTGCCGCCTTCTACCGATGTGCAGAAAAAAATATGCGGTGCAGTCTCGGAGCTTCTGGGAATCCCAGTGGATAAAATCAGCGTAAACGCTCAGCTTTCTAGCTACGGACTTACATCGATTGCAATGCTCAAGCTGAACGTAATGCTTGGAAAAATTTTTGATGTTCCGATTAAGACTTCTGAACTTAAGGGAAATAATACCGTTTCGCTGATAGAGACTCTTCTGCTTTCCAAAAAGAAGGCTGATTCCTTTGTGCGCCTTAAAGACTATCCGCTGACTATGACGCAGATGGGTATTTACGTAGAAACTTCTGCAAATCCGGAAACTACGGTCTACAACATTCCGACCTGCCTGAAGCTTGATCCGTCGATTGATTTGAACCGCTTGAAAACGGCAGTGGAAAATGCCGTGAACGCTCATCCTTACCTTAAGGTAAAGCTGTTTACAAATGCAGACGGCGATGTTCGCGCAAGACGAAATGACGATGCGCTCCCATTTGTTGAACTTGTAAAATGCGATTCCCTTCCGTCTAAGGAAAGCCTGCTTAAGCCGTTTAATCTTTTGAAAGATAATTTGTACCGTGCAAGGATTTTCAGTACAAAGAATGCGGCCTATCTGTTTCTGGAAGTTCATCATATTGCGGCGGACGGCGAATCACTTGCAATTCTTTTGCGCGACATAGGCGAGTCTTATTCTGGAATGCCGCTTGAAACAGAGACTTTTACCGGCTACGAAATTGCGCTTGAAGAAGAAACGTTGCGCGAAACAAAGCAGCTGAAGGATGCGGAAGACTATTATTCTTCGATGTTTGGCGGCTGTGATCCAGACTGCCTTATTACAAAATCTGTTGATGAGTGCGAAATTAAAGGCTCTTACGGCTGTCTTGAAACGGAAAGCAGCGCGGATTTAACGGCTGTTAAAAAGGCGTGCGAAAGAATCAATGTTTCGATGAATGCATTTTATCTTTCGGCATTCGGGTATCTGCTTGCAAAATATCTTTACCGCGAAGATTCAATCTTTACTACTGTTTACAACGGCAGAAGCGATTCCAGAATGGTGAACGCCGTTGATATGCTTGTAAAGACGCTTCCTGTTTATGTAAACATTGAAAAGAATGATGATGTTGCAGAACTTTGTCGCATTACGCAGTCGCAGTTTATGGACAGCATGGCAAATGATTTGTATTCATTTGCAGAGATAAACCAGAAGTTCGGGATAAAGGCGGACATTCAGTTTATTTTCCAAGGTGATCTTTTTAATTTTGATACACTCTGCGGAAAGCCTGTAGAAAGGGTTCCGCTACAGCTGAATGCAGCAAAGACTCCTCTGGATATCAAGGTGTATGTTAATGAGGGCAAAGTTTCCTATAAGGTTGAATACAAGGCAGATTTTTATGATGAAGCCTTTGTGCGCCAGATCCTTAAGAATCTTGATATGGCTGTAAAGGGATTTGCGGAAAAACAGAAGCTTTCTGAAATTTCTCTTGTTTCGGAAGAGACATTAAAACTTTACGATGTGCTTAATGACAACGATGTTGATTTTGAGGTTGTAAGCGTTAATAAGCTGTTTGAGCGGCAGGCTGCAAATAATCCGGAGCGCACTGCGGTTATTGTGAATGGCGAATCGCTTGCTTACGGCGAGCTGAACAGGCTTGCAAACCGCGTGGCTCATGCGCTTATAGAAAGGGGTGTTCACAAGGATTCTGTTGTCGGAATGGTCTTTGACCGCACAAAAGAAATTTTTATTGCTGAGCACGGAATCCTTAAGTCTGGAGCGGCTTTCCTGCCAATGGTAGAGGAATACCCGGATGACAGAATTTCGTTCTGCCTGCACGATGCGGCAAGCCCTTTTGTGCTTACGACAGAAAAGATAAAGGCTGAACGTGCCGCTCTTTTTGAAGAAGCAAAGCCGTGCCAGGTCCTTACGGTCGAAGAATTGATTCAGGAAGGCGCAGACGGTGTGCGTGACAATAATCCCAATCTTGAGATTCCAGTGGACAGCCTTGCCTACTGTATTTACACTTCCGGCTCAACAGGAAGGCCAAAGGGCGTAATGCTTGAGCACAGAAATATGTGCAATTATGTTACCTTTAACGAAAAGAATATTTCCCACTATTCGCTGGTGAACGGCGTAAAGACATCGCTTTCTGTTACTTCAATTGCTTTTGATATGTCAATTACAGAGCGTTATATTTCGCTATGCAACGGCATTACGCTTGTAATGGCAACTCTGGACGAGATTCATAATCCGCTGCAGCTGAACCAGCTTATGCTTAAGCACGGGGTAGAAACAATTGTCTGTACGCCAAGCTTCCTTTCAAGCCTTTATGATTTTGAGGAACTGCATGCTGCGCTGAAGCAGCTTAAGGGTGGCCACATTGGCGGAGAAAACCTCCCGGATACGCTTGTAAAGAAGATAAAGACTTTGAATCCAGATTTCCATCTTATAAACGGATACGGACCTACGGAAACCAGCGTTGCACCTACAGGATATGATGCAGAAGTCGGACGGAGGGTTATGATTGGACGTCCTGGTCCGAACGTAAAGTGCTTTGTGGTTGATAAGAAACTTAATCTTCTGCCGCCGGGAATTCAGGGGGAACTTTTAATCTGCGGAAAAGGCGTTGGACGCGGCTATGTAAACCTGCCGGACAAAACAGAAAAGGCGTTCATACAGTACAGGGGCTTAAAGGCATATCATTCCGGCGATAAAGTGCGCATTACTTCAAAAGGATTTTTGGAATGCTTTGGCCGTTTGGACAATCAGGTTAAGCTGCGCGGATTGCGTATTGAGCTGGACGAAATTGAAAATGTAATTTCAAGCTTTGACAAAGTACGTCTTGTAAAAGTGATTGTGCGCAACAACGGTACGGAAGATTACCTTGCGGGCTTCTTTACGGCGGACGCAAAGATTGACGTGAATGAACTTAAGAATTACCTTGCAGCAAAACTTACGCCGTATATGATTCCGGACGCGCTCATGCAGCTGGATGAAATGCCTTTGAACACAAACGGCAAGATTGATAAAAAAGCACTGCCAGAAACTTCGGTTCAGTTTGAAGAAGCAGAATATGTTGAACCTGCAAACGATCTTGAAAAATTCTTCTGCGAAACTTTTGCAAAGATTTTGAAGAGGGAAAAGATAGGAGCTACGGAAAACTTCTTTAAGATTGGCGGAACAAGTCTGAGCGCAACAAAGGTTGTAAGCTTTGCACTGGGAAAGGGCTATAACCTTGTTTATAAAAACGTCTTCAAGAATCCTACGCCGCAGCTCCTTGCAAAGTTCATAACCGAAACCCAGAGAGAAGCTGCTTCATCATATGCAGATGTTTCTGCATATGGTGGCTCTGCTGGAAGTGCAGCGGCGACTGTAAGGGCGGCAGAAATACGCCCTGCGCTTCGCGGTAATACAGTTGACCAGCTGGACGATATTTCGTATACGCCGCTAGGAGACGTGCTTCTTGCCGGCTGTACGGGCTTTTTGGGAATACATGTTTTGCATGAGCTTTTGAACGACCCGGACAGAAAGATTTACTGTCTTATCAGAAGGGGTGGTAAAGTGTCTCTTGAAAAGCGACTGGACATTATGTACTTCTACTACTTTGCAGAAAGTCTGGAATCTGTTTTTGGTAAGCAGATTTATATGATAGAAGGAGACATTACCGAAGAAAATCTGACGGAAAAACTGCGCGGCTTTGATTTTACGGAAGTCATAAACTGTGCGGCCTGCGTAAAGCACTTTGCTGCCGATGATTCAATCGAAAGAGTCAATTTCCATGGAGTAGAAAATCTTATCAGGGTTGCGCTGGATAAAGATGCGAAACTGATTCACGTTTCTACAACAAGCGTTGCAGGCGAGGGCGGCCCGGAATTTGATGAAAACTTTAAGATGACCGAAACGATGTGCGACTTCGGGCAGATTCATGAAAACCAGTACATTGATTCCAAGCTTAAGGCGGAACTAGCAATTCTGGATGCAATTGAGCAGAAAGGCTTGAGGGCAAAGATTGTACGCGTTGGAAATCTTTCAAGCCGATGGAAGGACGGTGAATTCCAGATTAACGCAAGGACAAACGGATTTATGTCGCGCTTAAAGGCATACAAGGTACTTGGCGTGTTCCCCGTTGAACTTCTTGATTCCGAGGTTGAATTTTCGCCGATTGACTATGTTGCAAGATCGCTTGTTCTTTTGGGCGGAACGCCGGACAAGTTTACAGTGTTCAACAACAGGAACTGCCATTCAGTTCATTTTGCAAATATCATTGAAGCGTGCAATAACTTTGGCATGAAGGTTGATATAGTTAAGCAGAAAGAATTTGACGAGATACTTTCTGAAACTTTAACCAATGAGGATAAAACGGTACTGGTTTCTTCGCTGCTTTCTTACCGTAATAACGAAGGAAAGAGCCGTCATTCAATCAGGAATGACAACAGCTTTACGATAAAGGCGCTGTACAGGCTTGGATTCAGCTGGTCTATTACCGGGCTTATTTACATCCAGAAATTCCTGAAGACACTTGAAACGCTGAATTTTTTTGATGAATAGATGATGAACAGACAGGGGGGAAAAGGGATTTGCTATTCTGCTGTTTCTTCATATACGCAAAATACATAGCCGGCCTCTGTCCATTGCTTAAAGTGTGAATCCGGGGGAAGGGTAATGCTGCCTTCGATATAGTCGGAAAGGGAAAGGCCGGCAGCTTTTACGTAGCTTTCGGCTTTTGTCCATTCGGTAAGGTCTATGTCTGAGTTTTCGGCAATTTCTTCAACGTCTACGCCGATTCTATTTGTAGAGATTGCGGCAATAACTTTTTTCCCGGAATGAGCCAGGCTGAAGTGCAGGTCCGGCCGGTATTTGAAAAAAGGCTTTCCCTGTTCTGTAAAGGCTATCTCAAACGAAGAGGAATCTGCCTGTGCGGTAGTTTTTTTTTCTGCGTGCTGAATAAGGTTGTTCATCAATATGCCGGCACCAAGACTTAGGCATTTGTCTTTCTTGAATTTGAAAAAGTCGATTTTTTTACGGCGGTATTCCGGCATTTTTTTATAGTAAGAGCTAAAGACATCATCATCATATAAAAATGAGGCATCCAGAATTTTTATAAACGCTTCGCTCATATGTGTGCGTCCTGGTGCAGGCGGTTAAAAATACCGTGTAAGGGTAAGGATATTTTTTCCGTCCTTATAGTCGTAGTTGACTGAGGACATGTATTTTTTTACAAGGAAAATTCCCAGCCCGCCTATACTGCGCTCTTCTGAGCCAAGGGTAACGTCGGGATCTGGTTTTTCAAGAGGGTTAAAGGGTTTTCCTGAATCTGCAAATGAAACGGTAAGTCTGGCCGGCTCTGTGCTTACTTTACACGTAATTGTTACGCTTCCAGTTTGCGGTGCGTAGGCGTAATGAGCGATGTTTACAAAAATTTCTTCAACAACAAGATCAAGCTGAAGCCGAACGGTTGTATCGCTGCAGAGCGCTTCAACCTGATTTCTTACAAATTCCTGGGCTGCTTCCAGATTTTTATCCAGAGCTTCCAGCGTAATTTCTGCGCTCTTTTCCATCATATTAACCTCTCCATTCAAAACTCATCATTGTTATGTCGTCAAACTGCTCGGCTTCTCCTGTAAAAGCATCAATGTCAGCGCGGATTGTTTCCAGTGTTTTTGGTGCATCAAGATTTCTTGTTTTCTGCATTGTATTTAAAAGGCGTTCGTCGCCAAAGAGTTTTTCGTTTATATCTGTAGCTTCTGTAACTCCGTCTGTGTAGATAAAAAGCCTGTCGCCTTTCTGCAGGGTTGTCCTATATTCTTTATACGGCATTCCTTCCATTGCAGCAAGAATGATATTCGGCTTTTCCTTAAGGAAAGAAAAACTGTCATCTGATTTTTTGTAAAGAACCGGGTACGGGTGACCAGCATTTACAAAGCAGAGCTCACCGGTACTTAGCGTAAAGATTCCAAGCCAGCAGGTTACAAAAAGGCCTGTGTCGTTTCCAACGCAAAGCTGCTCGTTTGTCTTTTCAAAAATTTCTTTTGGCGTAAGGGAAAGGTTTGCGTATACGTCCAGAAGTTCCTTGCATTTAGCCATAAAGAGAGCGGCAGAAACTCCCTTTCCGGAAACGTCGCCGACAACTAAAAGAAGGTGGTCGTTGTCCAGCATAAGGTAGTCGTACAGGTCGCCGCCAACTTCTTTTGCAGGGGTCATTGTTGCGTAAAGGTCAAATTCTGTGTGCTCCGGGAACGGCGGGTAGCCCTTTGGAAGCATTTCTAACTGGATTTTTGCCGCGAGCGAAAGTTCTGTGCTTATGCGCTCTTTTTCTGCGGTAACCTTTGTAAGTTCTTCCATGTTGCGGCAGACATCGTGTTCCATCTGGTGAACGGTGTGCGCAAGCGTTCCAATTTCATCATGATTTTTAATGGCAAGCAGGCTGTCGCTTGGTTTACCGCCGTAAGAAGCAAAGTGATCTGCTTCGTGGGTAACAAGTACAATCGGTTTTATAAAATGCCCGTTAAAGTAGATGGAGAACAGAAGCGAAAAGATTACGGCAAAAAACAGTTCAAGTAAAATCAAAAAAACAATAAACGAGCGCCGTGCATCAACAAATTCCTGAGTGCTTTTTTGAACTCCAATTACGGCAATGATTTTTCCGCTTGAATCCCTTACTGGAAGCTGCGCCGTAATATGCGAGCCGCTCCTGGTCTTCATTGTGTGGCGTACAATTGTTTCGCCTTTTTCAAAAACGCGTTTTGTAGAGGCGTTGTAGTTCGGTTCAAAATAGTCTTCTTCGTAGCCAAGGTAAAAAGGCTCCCACTTATTGTTCTTGTTAACGGCGTTATAGATGTAGCGTATATGCGTGTAATCCGGTGGGAGAACAGAAGAAACGTAAAGAAGATTAAGGTCAAATTTATCTACAAAATCCTGCAGGATGCTGATGACAGAATAGAATTTTTCATCTTTAGTTTTTGTAGAAAGATATTTTTCAAAATCGTCTGGGTTTAAGGTCTGGCGGGCAGCGGCTCCAATGGAGCGTATGCTGGAATCGTACTGCGCCTTGAACCGGGAGGAAAAGGACCAGTAGCTTGCGGAAAATACTGCCGCACAGAGCAGGAAACCTGCACTGATGATTGTTACAAGGAGTTTTTTTGTAATGACAGGAAGTCTTTTTTTAATCATACGAAAACCTTTACTGTATTTTTTCCTGAAGTCCTTTTATATGTCAGGCTCTTTTTGTTTACGGCAAATATTTTATTGCGGATTTCATCTTCGCTTTCGGCAGCGGCAGAAAGTTCTGCAATTGGATTGTATTCCGGCCCGTATGCGGTAAGAAGGATAGAAGTCTTTCCCCAGCGGCGACGAAGGTGCGCTGTAATAGCCTGATCAGTGTGTTCGTGCATGCGCATTGTAATTTCTTCCAGAAGCAGAAGAGCCTTGTACGAATTTGTGTCAGTCGTATTCATTTTTTCAAGGATTGCCTTAATTTTTTCGCTCTGTTCGGTAAGGCCGTCCCGTGTAAAGGTTAGAATGTATCCTTCGTGGTTTTCTTTGTATTTACACATCCATAAACACATAAGAACGATTGCAAGGATAATTCCAATAACTGAAAAAACTATAGAAAGAAAAGAATTCATGTTTGGCCTGCCTGTTTTTATTCTACTGAATAATGTTCAGGAAGATATCTGCACCGGTAACTTCAAATACCTGGCGACAGAATTCACTTGGGCTTTTGATGACTAAATCGTACTTTCCTTTCATGTTTTTGTGGGCAGAAAGAAGGACTCTTATTCCTGCACTGGAAATGTATTCAACTTTTGAAAAATCCAGAATTATTTTCCACGAAACAATGGATTTTGTACGTGTTGAAATTTCATCTTCAAGCATTTTAGAGCCGTTTACGTCTATGCGACCTTCTACTGCGTATAAAACAGTATTCTGATTAATAACTGATTCTGTAATTTGCATGAAGATATTTTAACACAGTTATTTTGAATTTGAAAATTTATTCCTAAATTTACATTACAATGCTGCAATGTTTTTAGCGACTGCTATTCGAAGATGTGTATGCGCCGCTTTGTGTCATGAACCAGCTTTTTACCATTCCGATTTTAAACCTGTCCATCATATATATAAGCAGCCTACTAGAATAAAACTAAGATTTTTGATATTATGTATTTTTAGTATGAAAACGGAACTTGTGAAAAACAATTTGATTCTCGAAGTGGGCAAGTCGCGTTTTTGCTTTTATTTTTGAATTTTCAGGCGGAATTCTTTTTTAAGGATTTCGCCTTTTTTTTCGCTCAAGCGGACAACCTGCGGTTGCCGCTTAGCTTTGCCATATATGGACGCTATCGCGCCATATAAATTACCCAAAACCGACGCTTTGCGCGGTTTATGGCATATGGAACAGCGTAATTGCGTTAGGGATTGTAGGGGTATGTGAGCCCTCTGGCGGGCGGTGTTTTATAGCAAACCGTTAAGAAAATTGCGAAAGCAATTTTTAGGTTTACTTACATGCGGGGTTTTAGGGGCAAGGGCAACTTGTTGACCGGCCCCTAGGAGAAGGGGGTGTGCCGAAGACCGCTGGCGGGCTGAGGCCAGGGGGAAGGCTTTTCCCCTCATTATTATGTATCTTATAGGAGTAAATATATGAAACGAGAAGACATCAAGAAGGTGATGATTATTGGTTCGGGACCGATTGTTATTGGTCAGGCATGTGAGTTTGACTATTCGGGAACTCAGGCTTGTAAGGCTTTGCGCGAACAGGGATACAAGATTGTATTGGTAAACTCTAACCCGGCTACTATTATGACTGACCCGGTTATGGCTGACGCTACTTATATTGAGCCGCTGAATGTTGAGCGTCTTTCTCAGATTATTGAAAAGGAACGTCCTGATGCGCTGCTTCCTAACCTTGGTGGTCAGACTGGTTTGAATATGGCTATGGAGCTGAACAAGGCCGGCGTTCTTGATAAGTACGGTGTAAAAGTTATTGGTGTAAACCTTGATGCTATTGAGCGTGGTGAAGACCGTGAGATTTTCAAGGAGACTATGAAGGGTCTTGGTATCGACACTCCTCGTTCGGGAATCTGTCACACTATTGAAGGTGCTGAAAAGATTGCTGAAGAAATCGGCTTCCCTCTGGTTGTTCGTCCTGCTTACACTATGGGCGGTCAGGGTGGCGGTTTCTGCTACAATGTTGAAGAGCTGCGCACTATTGTTTCGAACGGTCTTGATTTGTCTATGACTCATCAGTGTTTGATTGAAGAGTCTATTCTTGGTTGGGAAGAGCTTGAAGTTGAAGTTGTTCGCGACGCTAAGAATCAGATGATTGCTATCTGTTTTATCGAAAATATTGATGCTGTTGGTGTTCATACTGGTGACTCTTTCTGTTCTGCTCCTTTCATGACTATTGATAAGGAACTTGAAGAGAGACTTAAGAGAGACGCATTTAAGATTGTTGAATCTATCGGCGTTATTGGTGGTACTAACGTTCAGTTCGCTCATAATCCTAAGACTGGACGCGTTGTTATTATTGAGATTAACCCACGTACTTCTCGTTCTTCTGCTCTTGCTTCTAAGGCTACTGGTTTCCCTATTGCTTTGATTTCTGCGAAGTTGGCAAGCGGTATGACTTTGGACGAAATCCCTTACTGGCGTGATGGAACTCTTGAAAAGTATACTCCGGGTGGAGCTCCTGATGGAGACTATGTTGTACTTAAGTTTGCACGCTGGGCATTTGAAAAGTTCCGCGGTGTTGAAGACTCACTCGGTACGAGTATGAAGGCTGTTGGTGAAGTTATGTCTATTGGTAAGACTTTCAAAGAGACTTTCCAGAAGGCTATCCGTGGTTTGGAAAATGGCCGCAGCGGTTTGGGATTTGCTAAAGACTTTAACCGCAAGTCGGCTGATGAATTGTGTGAGATGCTCAAGACTGCTTCGAGCGAAAGATACTTCCAGCTTTATGAAGCCATCCGTAAGGGTGTTCCTCTTGAAAAGCTTCATGAGATTACATACGTTAAGCAGTACTTCCTTGAACAGATGAAAGAGCTTGTTGACCTTGAAGAGGAAATGCTTAAGAACCCTGGACGTGTTCCAGAAGACAAGCTTTTGATTCAGGCTAAGAAAGACGGATTCAGCGATAAGTATCTTTCTAAGATTTTGAAGGTCAGCGAAAAAGACATCCGCAACCGCAGAAAGGAACTCGGCGTAAAAGAAGCTTGGCTTGCTGTTCCAGTAAGCGGTGTTGAAAATGCTAACTACTACTATTCTACATATAATGCTGAAGACAAGAGCGTTGCAACTACAAATCCTAAGAAGATTATGATTTTGGGCGGTGGTCCAAACAGAATCGGTCAGGGTATTGAGTTTGACTACTGCTGCTGTCATGCGGCTATGCAGCTCAAGGAAATGGGTTACGAAACAATCATCGTAAACTGTAACCCGGAAACTGTTTCTACTGACTATGATACTTCTGATAAGCTTTACTTCGAGCCGGTTACAACAGAAGACGTTCTTCAGATTTACGAAAAGGAAAAGCCATTCGGAGTTATCGTTCAGTTCGGTGGACAGACTCCACTTAACATCGCTCGCGAGCTTCAGGAAAACGGCGTAAACATTCTTGGTACATCAATTGATTCTATCGACATTGCCGAAGACCGCGACCTCTTCCGCCATATGATGGAAAAGCTTGAAATCCCAATGCCAGAAAGCGGAATGGCAATTGACTTTGCTGAAGCTAAGGCTTGCGCTGATAAGATCGGCTATCCAATCATGATTCGTCCTTCATTCGTTCTTGGTGGACGCGGAATGGAAGTAATCTATGACGAAGCTACTTTGAAGGAATACGTTGAAAAGGCTGTTGGTGTAACTCCAGACCGCCCACTTTTGATTGACCGCTTCCTTAAGAATGCGCTTGAGTGTGAAGCTGATGCGCTGGCAGATTCAAATCATGTTTACATTCCGGCTGTTATGGAACACGTTGAGCTTGCAGGTATTCACTCTGGTGACTCTGCTTGTGTAATTCCTCCAGTATCGATTCCAGCTGATAACCTCAAGACAATCAAAGAATATACAAAGAAGATTGCTGAGAGCCTCCACGTTTGCGGTTTGATGAACATGCAGTACGCAATTGAAAACGGAAAGGTTTATGTAATCGAAGCCAACCCACGTGCAAGCCGTACAGTTCCTCTCGTATCAAAAGTTTGTGATACACAGATGGCGAGACTTGCAACCCGCATGATGTTGGGCGAGTCTTTGGAAAGCCTCGGACTTAAAGACAAGGTAATTCCATATCACGGAGCAAAAGAAGCCGTTCTTCCATGGAACCGCTTCCCAGGAGTAGACCCAATCCTCGGACCAGAAATGCGTTCAACAGGTGAGGTTTTGGGATTGGCTGAAAACTTCCCACTCGCATTCTATAAAGCACAGGAAGCAGCAGGCTCAGAACTCCCACATGCACCAGCTGCATGGGAAAACAAGAAAGTTTTGATTTCTTTGAGCAACAAAGAAGGCCAGAAAGAAGAAGTTCTTACAATCGGTAAGACTTTGAAAGACCTCGGCTTCACACTGGTTGGAACTCAGGGAACCGCAGACTTCTACAACTCAAACGGAATCAAGTGCGAAGTTGTAAACAAGATCGGTGCCGGCCGTCCTGATGTTGTCGACATGATCATGAACAAGGAAGTTTGTTTGGTAATCAACACTCCAAAGGCTAAGAGAAATTATGCCGAAGACCGCAAAACAATCCGCAAGATGTGCTTGAAGTACAAGGTAAGCTACATCACTACAATCGCCGGTGCACTTGCTGCTGTTAAGGGTATCGAGAGCGTAAAGAATGGTAATGGTGGTGAAGGTGGAGTAAAATCACTTCAGGAATATCATTCACTGATTAAATAAAAAAAACAAATGTCATCCTCGGGCTTGACCCGGGGATCTTTCAAACGCCAGTTCTGACTTTGGTTGGAACTGGCGTTTTTTCTATTTTCGATGATTTAAAAGCCATTCTTTTATTTCATCTTTATTCATTTTTCCAGACGCTATATTTAATCCAAAATCAATCAGTTCTCTTTGGGTATATTCTATAATTACATTATTAACTTGTAAGAACAGCAAAGTCAGATGAATACCGATTCTTTTATTCCCGTCCGCAAAAGGATGATTTTCTACAAGAGAGTAGCACAATTGAGATGCTTTATCTAAAATATCTGGGTAAAGTTCGTTGCCCCCAAAAGTTTGGAACGGTGATTTTAAAGCAGAATCCAAAAGATTTTTATCTCGAATTCCATCCATTCCGCCAGTTTTGGCAATAAGAAAAGTATGGAGTTTTATAACCTGTTCATATTCAAAGAAAATCATTTTGCCAGTTCCTTATAAGCTTCCATATTTTGGCTTATAAGAGCATCGGAAGCTGCAAAAAGTTTATCATCTGAAACTGTCGAAAATGGTTTTTCTTCGTCTAAAACTGTGATTATTACTTTTCTACCGTCATACTGTTCAAGAGAATAATCATTTGTAAGAACCGTATTTCCTTGTATTATTCCAGTCGTTGCAAACATTTTACTTACCTCCATCGTTAATTATAGCACATTTTTTTGAATTTTTGCAGAGTTAATCAGAATAGTTCGGATTTCCTTTTTAACTCCAAATGCTACTGTGTATTTTTTCAATTCATTAGTTGGTATAAAGTGAAGCTCTGAAAACTCAAAACCGAAGTGTTTGGGAATTCGAAAAGATTCTCGTAATTGGGGCGTTGCGGGGTGTCCCCGCAGAGGGGGTAGCGGAAATACCCGAACGGAGAGAAAGTGACCAAGTTTACTTGGGCATTTTCGCGTAGTGAGCGGTATTGGAGCGAGGGGGAGACTTCCCCCTCCTTTATTTTACGTCATAAGTTTTATCTTTTTTTGGGAGATATGAGCGTGCACTTTGTGTGAGTTGTGCATGTTGTGAGAGTGCGTGAGTGTGTTAAGGGAAGCTGGTCGGTTATTACATTCCGATTGAGGCGCAGCCGGATTTTTGTTCTTCGGGGTGGGCTACTTCAAAGCCGCAGTTTGCTTCCGTGTTGAGGTCGCGGAGTTCTTTTTTGCCTTCGATGTAAAGGTCGTAATTGATGCCGGTGGATTCGTAACCGCAGCCTACGTCGTAGTCATCGCCTAAGGCTTCGCGGACAATCTGTTCGCGCTGGGCTCGGGTTGTGTCTTTGATTAAGATGCTTGCCATTTGGGGCTCCTTTTGGGAAGAGTTTAGCATGAAAAAGGGATAAAAATATAGTTATGGGTGATTGATTTTTGTATAATTTGGGAAAAGGGGAAAAGATTAATGGAATTTATTAAAAAGGCTGAAATAAAAGTTTTAAGTAATCCCGGCGTAGAGTCGGCACAGCTTTTGAATCCGGAAAACAGTAGCTCCGAGCGGGTTACAATCACTAGGGTAAGGGTGGCTCCTGGAGCAGAACAGCCGCGGCACAAACACGATTCTTCTGAGCAGATTTGGATTGCGGTGGCGGGAAGCGGCGTGCTTCTTCTTGCAGATGGTAAGGAAGAAGTTTTTTCTTCTGGGGATGTTGTCCGTTTTGCTGACGGAGATATTCACGGCCTTAAAAATGAGAGTCAGGAAGTTTTTGAATATATTTCTGTAACATCGCCGCCGATTAATTTTGGGTATGCGTATAGAGAACGAAGATAGAATGGTGATTGGCCGCAGGGGGGGGGAGGAAGATCTTGGCATCGACTAAAGAATATCTTGAATTTGTTTTGGAACAACTTTCTGAATTGGAAGAAATCTCGTACAAAGCGATGATGGGAGAGTTCATCATCTATTACCGCGGAAAAATCGCCGGCGGGATTTATGATAATCGATTTTTGGTGAAAAATGTCGATTCCGCCCGAGAAAAAATGCCAGATGCCGCACTGGAAGTTCCTTATGAAGGGGCTAAGGAAATGCTTTTGGTGGATGATGTTGAAAACAAGGCGTTTTTGAAGGAACTTTTTGAAGGGATGTGGTGGGAGTTGCCGGAGGCGAAGAAGAAGGGGAAGAAATGAAACAAACAACCATAACAATTAAACAGGAACGCCTTACCGCGGAAGAATACATCGATTTTTTGAAGCGCACGGATCTTGGCTCGCAATATCCGAAGGAGCGTTTTTACGACCGCATTCCAAAACTTGTAAAGAATGTTTCAATCAGCCTGGTTGCCAGAAATGAAGAAGGTCTTGTCGTTGGTGTTCTTTTCGGTCTTACGGATTTCTGCTACTGGCTTTACGTTACCGACCTTGGCGTGGACAGAAATTACGAGCGCCAGGGAATTGCGACAAAACTGATGAAACAGGCTCACGAAATCGCCGGTGGCGAAAAAGACATCGCGGTTTACCTTATTGCCAACGAAAACGCCGTTCCATTCTACGAAAAGCTCGGAATGAAAAAGTCTGATTGCGTAATGCAGTATAATCATGTGGATTGGACTGAGTGGAAGGTGGAGTAAAATGGCAGAAAACTTAATTCTAAATATGTGGATGTAAAATGATAATCCAGACAGGGCAGCGAACTGACATTCCGGCGTTTTATTCTCAGTGGCTTTTGAACAGGCTTAAAGAAGGGTTTGTGATGGTTCGGAATCCGTTTTATCCTTCGTCGGTTTCGCGCTATGAATTGAATCCGCGGACTGTGGATCTGATTACCTTTTGTACTAAAAATCCGATTCCCGTACTTAAAAATGCTGAGCTTGTAAAGGAACTTTCGGCGTACAATCAGTGGTGGTATGTAACGCTTACGCCGTACGGAAAGGAAATCGAGCCGAATGTGCCCGAAAAGGCGGCGGTTGCAGACGCAATTATTGAGCTTGCTTCCCGTCTGGGCGCGGAAAAAGTTGGCTGGCGTTATGATCCGATTTTCATTTCTGAAAAATACAGCATTCCTTATCACCTTAAGGCGTTTGAAAACATTGCGCGTCGTATTTCAGGCGCAACAAAAACGGCGGTAATCAGTTTTATCGATTTATATCCCAAAGTAAGGCGGAATTTTCCCGAAGCCTGCGAAGTAACGCAATCGGAACGGTTAATACTTGGAAAAGCCTTTGCCGAAATCGCTTCAAAATACGGAATGACTTTGCGTCCCTGCGCCGAAGGAATGGAGCTGGCACAGTTTGGGGCCGATTGTTCCGGCTGTCAGACGGTTTCTGTCCTTGAAAACGCAATCGGGAAAAAGCTCAAAATTCCAAAGAAAAACCTTGCGAGAAAAGACTGCGCCTGCTTTCTAAACGGCGACATCGGTGCGTACAATTCCTGCGCTCACCTTTGCCGCTACTGTTATGCAAACGCGGATCCAAATCTCGTCCTTGAAAATATGAAATCGCACAATCCGTTATCTCCTCTTTTAATCGGTGAATTCAATAGTGAGGACAAAATTTTTAATACACCGCAAAAAAGCTGGATTTTGGAATAAAATTTTTCCAAAAAGTCAAACTCGTGGTATCATAAATATATATACTATTTTTATTTTTTACGAACGACCGCGAAGGTAACAAAATGCAAAAATCGATTAACACCAGGGGTATTAATTCACTTAGATTCAGAATTTCTTTATTGCTTATTTTGGTAGCACTACTACTATCGGCTTCAATTTCTTTTACGGCGCTGGGGCTTTATACGAGTCATACGAGAAATGAACATTTGCGGACGGCAAAAGGGGTTGCCCAGATTGCGGCAGAAATAATTGATGCCGATTCTATAGAAACCTTCAAAATTGAAGGAAAAAGCGCGGCAGGTTATATTGAAACTGCAAAGCGGCTTTCTGAACTCCAGAAAAATATTCCGGATATCAGATATTTATATGTTTATCAGATCCGTGAAGACGGCTGCCATACAATCTTTGACGTTGATGAAGAAAATGGGGGCTGGGAAGTTGATGAGCTTATTGAGTTTGATCCGACTTTTTTGCCGCTTATTTCAGATTTGCTTGAAGGAAAAGAAATTGAGCCTCTTGAATCAAACGATGCGTGGGGCTGGCTTTTGACCTACTATCATCCGGTTTTTGACTCAAATGGCAAATGTCAGTGTTATGTCGGCGTTGATATTTCAATGGACTTATTGAAGACTTATAAAATTTGCTTTCTGCGAAGCATAATAATCCTTTCATTAGTTTTCGTAATTGTAATTGTTGGTTTTGGCTTGGTTATTACAACTAAAATGCTTGTAAACCCGATAAACTGTATTTCAAATTATGCCCTGGAATTTATCAGTCACAAAGCAAACCTTGATGGAATGAAAAACTGTGTTTCTAAGATTAAGAGACTTGAGGTTCATACCCACGATGAGGTTGAAAATCTTTACATTTCATTCTCGAACATGACTGAAAATACCGTTCAGAATATTATAGATATCAACAGGATGCAGGAAGAGCGCATCCAGATGATGCAGAAATACAATTCTGAACTTGAAAAGAAGGTTGAAGAGCGCACTTATGAACTTAAGCTTGAAAAAGAAAAATCTGAAAATCTTCTATTGAGCATACTTCCAAAAGAAGTTGCAAAGGAACTTACAGAACATCCGGGGCAGACAATCGCTCAGGATTTCCCGAATGCAACCGTTCTTTTTACCGATATCGTTGGCTTTACAAAGATGAGCGGAAATATGAATGCGGATGATCTTGTAAAAATGCTGAACAAGATGATTTCGCTTTTTGATGAACGGGCAAGGCGTGAAGGAGTAGAAAAAATCAAGACAATCGGTGACGCATACATGGCTGCAACCGGACTTGTTAAAGAAAAAGATAATGATGGCGCCGTAAAGATGATTTCTTTTGCAAAGGGCTTGTTGCAGGATGTTGAAGACTTCAATAAAACTTCACCAATAAAAATTCAGATTCGCCTTGGAATCAACACAGGAAATCTTGTTGCCGGCGTAATCGGAAAATCAAAGTTCATTTACGACATCTGGGGCGATACCGTAAATGTTGCAAGCCGAATGGAAAGCACCGGCGAGCCGATGCGTATTCACGTTAGCGAAAGCACTTACCTTCAGACAAAAAATACCTGCAGTTTTACTGAGCCTGCAGGCATTGAAGTAAAAGGCAAGGGACTGATGAATACCTATTTTTTGAATTGCAACGATAAGTAGCATAAATAATTCCTTTTGTAATATCCGCTTTCTGTTATAATTTATGCGGCGGCTTTAAGATACTTGCAAATAACAGTTCAGGAGGAAAGGAATTATGACTTTTGCTGAAAAACTTAAAGAATTAAGAAAACAAAATGGTATTTCGCAGGAACAGCTTGCAGAAAAAATCTATGTAAGCCGTCAGGCAATTACTAAATGGGAAAGTGGAAATGGAATTCCAGATATAGAAAACCTTATTTCCATTTCAAACCTGTTTAATGAATCTCTTGATTCCCTTTTAAGTGAAGAAAAAAGCCTTATTTCAAAGCATGAATTTTTATATGAAAGCCGTACAGAATATGATCTGGACAGTCCCAAGAAAATAGACTTAAAGCTTGGAACTGCTCATGAAGTAATTATTGAAAAAACAAAGGATGAAAAGATTATTGTAATTGCCGCATCAAACAAGCTGAATTACATTGCACAGCAGGTAAAGGTAAAAATTGAAGAAAATAAAAAACGCATGGATGTTATTGTAAAACATTCAAATGATTTATCTGATATTGCTGCTGCAGAATATTTGTTTATCCTTGTAAAAATACCAGAACGCTTTGTTGCAGATGTTGAACTTGCATCAGAACTTGAAAACCTTAAAATCCGTGACATCACTTTTGATACAATTGAATTTGCCGGCAGGGTAAAAAATGTTTCTGTAACAAATGCTTCCGGTCATGTTGAATTAGATTCAAATTCAAATCTGGACATTAAGATAAACTCCGCAAAAGGAAAGATGGACATAAACCAAATCCATTCGATTTCAAAAATCTGTTTTGACGGAAATCAGAAATATTATCTTAAAAATGCCGGCCGGTTTACCCGAATTATAGACTCCGATTCAAAAATTCTTATTGGAAAAAGAAATCTTTCGGCTCCTTCTGACCCTACGGACCTTATTGTAGAGCTTAACGGCTGGAAATCAGAACTTCAGGTTTTAAATGCGGAATAGGGGGAGTTTATGAATCAAAATAATCAGAGTTTTTATGTATACAAACCAAAAAGATTTTATGTTCAGGTATTCATTGCTACCTGGGCTTTCTGGCTTTTTGCCATCTTTTTTAACGAAGGTCTAACATGCACCATTGGAATGGTTTTAGGAGTTCTATGCCCGGCCTCAATTGCAATTATCACTGTATTTACTTCTAAAAGTGAGGGGAAAAGAATTCCCCTCGCTTCAACTATGTTCAAATCTACTGCAGGAAATTTTCAATTGCGGAAACGATTTTTTCCCTGTCTTCCTTAGAATAATATAATTCATTGTTCAGACTAGAAGAATGGACTCCTTTTTTAATGATTATTTTCTTTACGTAAGTATCATCTGCGAGGTTATCTGCAATTGCGCCTCCGGTCCAGGGATCATTTTCTCCGTAAACAAAAACCATGCGGCATTTATCATTTGAACTGTTTCCGGCTAAGAAGTCAAAGAATCCGTTCATTAATGCACCGTTATCATATTCGATATGATAATCTTCAGTCAATTTCACAATGTTGCGAGAGTTATTAAAGTAGTCGATTTCAGCATCTGTCATCAGGCCTTTTTCTTTTAGAAAATTCCAATCCAAAAGATAATATCCAAGTTCTTTTGTTGCTTGAATAAAGTATGCAATGTCTACAACTTCTGCAGGCGGTCACAATACTGCTGGAAGGTTCCTTTTGAAGGCTCATTATGATCAACTAATTGCGTAAAATAAAAAAATACTACGCTTTTATTATTTGTATCTTTTCCAGTTGAAGCAATTTCTACCTTGTCGCCAAGTTTTGCGAGAACATTTATTGCTGCGTTCTGGTTTTGCTTTAAGCTCTGTTTGTAGATGAGATATTTTGCTATGTCATAAATTCTGTCATCTTCATCTGAAGACATGCTGCAGGAAGCTGCAATAAAAACTAAAAAAATTGCGCTAATAATTAATCTGAAGGGATTAGAATTTAAAATCTTTCTCATGCAATAATGGTAACTTAGGTTTTCGGATATGTCAAAAGAGATTAAAGAAGTGAAAAGATGATAACTCTGTTAAAATAACAAGGTTAATCTAACAGAGTTATATTAATAAAAGTCAAAATTTATTTAATTTCAGAACAATATTCGTAGCCTGCGTCTTCAACGGCTTTCTTAATCAGTTCTTCATCGACTTCTTTTGAAGTTTCAATCTGAACAATGCCGTTTTCGTGCGAAGCCTGTGCAGATGTAATTCCGTCTATGGCTTCCAGGGCTTTTTTTACGTGCATTTCGCAGTGCTGGCACATCATGCCTTTTACAGAAATTTTCATAGTGTTATGCTCCTTTGTTTCTGTTTTTATAAGATTTCCCTTTACGGGATTTTTTACAGGTTTATCATGTTTTGATTCGTACGGTTTGATAAGGTTCAGCCGCAGGGCGTTTGTAACTACGCAGAAACTTGAAAGGCCCATTGCGGCAGCACCGAACATTGGATTTAAGCTCCAGCCGAAAGCCGCGGTGTAACAGCCTGCTGCCAGCGGAATTCCGATTACATTGTAGAAGAACGCCCAGAACAGGTTTTCGTGAATGTTGCGCAAAGTTGCCCGGCTGATTCTGATTGCGGCCGCAACATCTGAAAGCGAGTTTTTCATGAGGACGACGTCTGCGGCGTCTATAGCAACATCGGTTCCGGCTCCTATGGCAATACCCAAATCTGCGGAAGTAAGTGCCGGCGCATCGTTTATTCCGTCGCCGACCATTGTAACTTTGCCGTGCTGCATAAGGCCGCGGATTACGGTTTTCTTTTCGTCCGGTTTTACGGAAGCAATTACTTCATCAACTTCGGCTTTTGTGCCTATTGCGCGGGCGGTAGTTTCGTTGTCTCCTGTAAGCATTACAACATGAAGACCAAGTTTTTTTAGCTGTCTTACGGCAGCCACTGAATCGTCCTTTAATGTATCTGCCACGGCTATAATTCCTAAAAGCCGTTTTTCATCTGCAAAAAGGACTGGCGTTTTTCCTTGAGCGGAAAGTTCATCAATTTTCTCTTTTAAAGGAGTGATGTCTGCTGCCGTAGATTTTTTTATGTATTCAGCATTGCCGCCAAAGACAAGAACACCGTCTATGAGAGCTTTTAGTCCGTTTCCGGCGACTGCTTCAAAATCCGTTGTTTCTTTTTGTGCGGCGGCATTTTCTTTTGCATGCAGGACGATTGCTCTGGAAATAGGGTGTTCGCTCTTTTCTTCTATAGAGTATGCGGCAGAAAGAAGTTCTGATTCGTTTATTCCGTCTGCTGTAATTACATCGGTTACCTTCATGACGCCGGTTGTAATCGTTCCAGTTTTATCCAGTGCAACAATCTGAGTGCGGCCTGCTTCTTCAAGAGACGCTGATGTTTTAAACAGAATGCCAGACTTAGCGCCGATTCCATTTCCGACCATAATTGCAACCGGGGTAGCAAGTCCAAGCGCACACGGGCAGCTTATTACCAGAACAGAAACTGCGCGCGCAATTGCGTACCCACATGATTCGCCGGCAAGGAGCCATGCAGCAAGCGTTACGACTGCAATTGCAATTACGGTAGGGACAAATACTCCGGAAACCCTGTCTGCAATCTTTGCAATCGGGGCCTTAGTTGCAGCGGCGTCGCTGACCATGCGGATTATTTCAGAAAGAGTTGTGTCTTCACCAACCTTGGTCGCGCGGCAGATCATATAGCCAGAAGTGTTTATTGTGGCGGAAGTAACTTTGTCTCCGGCCTGTTTTTCTACAGGCACGCTTTCGCCGGTTATAGCAGATTCGTTTACGGCGCTTGCGCCTTCCTGAACAGTTCCGTCTACAGGAATCTTGTCTCCCGGACGGACAACAAATAAATCGCCGACTTTTACATCTTCAACCGGTACGGTAACTTCTTTTCCGTCAATCAGAAGGACTGCTGTTTCGGGAGCAAGGTTCATCAGCGCTTTTAGTGCGTTTGTCGTCTTTCCCTTGGATTTTGCTTCCAGCATTTTTCCTACGGTGATCAAAGTTAAGATGGTTGCTGCGGATTCAAAATAGAACTGATTCATATAGTACTGAATCTGAGCTGTATCATTTTTTTGTACTGCGGATGTCATTGCAAAAAGCGCGAACACGCTGTAGCCGAATGCAGAGCCTGCACCAAGGGCAATAAGGGTATCCATGTTTGGCGCCATATGAATAAGAGCCTTGAATCCGCTGACAAAGAATTTTTGGTTTATTACCATTACCAGCATTGCAAGCAGAAGTTCGTAGAGGCCCATGGCAACGTGGTTTCCGTCTAAAAATGCGGGAATAGGCCATGACCACAGCATGTGACCCATTGAAACGTACATCAGAGGAATCAGAAGAATTAAGGATGCGGCAAGACGCTTTTTCATTTTTGGAGTTTCAGTGTCTTTTAAGGCATTTTCGTAGTCATTTTTGGAAGCTTTTGTGCCGGTTGATTTATTGCCGGATCGCTTTATGCTTGCGCCATAGCCGGCGTCTTCTACTGCTTTAATAATTTCATCGCTGGAAGCAGTTCCTTCTACTCCCATTGAATTTGTCAAAAGACTAACTGCACAGCTTTTTACGCCCGGCAGAGAGTTTACGGCTTTTTCAACGCGGGTCTGACACGCCGCACAACTCATTCCTGTTACATTAAACTGTTCCATCTGACCTCCTATTTCATCAGTTTCTGGAGAGTTGATACAAGTTCATCGATTACTTCATCGTTCCCAGAACGGATGTTTTCGGCAACACAGGTTTTTACATGATTTCCAAGCAGAACCTTGTTAAAACTGTTCAGGGCGCTTGTAATTGCAGAAACCTGCATGAGAATATCCGTGCAGTAAGCGCCTTTTTCAATCATTCCTTCTACGCCACGCACCTGGCCTTCAATTCGCTTAAGGCGGTTCATAAGGTCTTTGTATTCTGTGTCGGTTCTGTCCTTGTGTTTTCCGGAACAGAAAGGGCATTCATCTGATTTTGCAGAATTTATTTCTTCGTTGATGTGTTCGTCTGTCATAATTCCTCCGTAATATACCCCTAGAAGGTATTTGCTAGATATAATTTAATACCCTATAGGGGTATAGTCAATAAAAATCGTTCTTTTTATGCTCCTTGTAAGACTTTTCTTATCTCTTTATAATAACACATCGATTTAATAGGTATTTTAAGGCAGGGTTTGATGAATACATATCAGTTTGCGCGCACCAGACTTACATTTGGAAAAGAAAATATGGAAAAACTCTACAATGCGCGCGTAATTGTTTTTGGAATCGGCGGAGTAGGAAGTTATGTTGTTGAAGCTCTCGTTCGTTCTGGTATTGGTTCAATTGATATTGTTGATGATGATAAAATCTGCGTTACAAATCTGAACCGCCAGCTTTATGCCCTGCAATCTACGATTGGGAAAGATAAGGTTGATGTTGCAGAAGAGCGCATTCATGATATTAATCCAGACTGCAAGGTTACAAAATGGAAGACTTTTTACATGCCGGACACTGCCAATCAGTTTGATTTTACGCAGTACGATTACATTGTAGATTGCATTGATACTGTTACTGGAAAGCTGGAAATTATTAGCCGCGCAAAGGCTCTTAAGAAGCCTGTTATAAGCTGCATGGGTGCCGGAAACAAAGTTGACCCGACACAGCTTAAGGTTGCTGACATCACGCGTACTTCTGTCTGTCCGCTTGCACGTGTTATGCGAAACGAACTTAAGAAGCGCCGCATCAAACGGCTGAAGGTTGTGTTTTCAACGGAACCGGCTATTCCTCCACAGATTGACGGGATGGATCCTGAACTTAAAGATGGTTCCGGCATAACGCCTGACCGCCAGGGCTCCTCAAAAAAGCAGACACCCGGCAGTAACGCTTTTGTTCCTTCCGTTGCCGGCATGATGATTGCAGCAGAAGTTATAAAAGATTTAACTCAGTTCCATGTAACGGATTTGTTCAGGGAATAGGAATGGAGCCTGGCGTTATTCTGCCCAAACGATGCGGCCGTCTTTGCGCGGGGCAGGAGAAGGAATGTCGCCGTCAATTATGCCTACGGCGCAGTGACCTATGCCTTCCCATTCGCCTTCAATTCCAAGCTGTCTTAAAATTTCTTTGCCTTCGTCGCTTTCAAACTCTTCTTTTGCGCGGTGAATCCAGATGCTGCCAAGGCCAAGCGAGTGGGCGGCAAGCATAAGGTTCCCCATTACAAGCGAGCCGTCGTAAACCCTGTTGTTCCAGTCTTTTTCTGCAATTACGATGAGCATGGCAGGAGCGCCGTAGAACGGATCAAAGCCTTCGTTCCATCCGCCGATTTTGCGGTTCATTTCACTGATTTTGTCGCGGAGCTTTTTGTCTGTAACAATGATGATTTTTGAAGCCTGTTTCCCCTTGCCGTTTGCGGCATAGAGTCCGGCTTCTGCAATCTGTTCAAGAATATCTTTAGATGGAAGTTCCGGCTTAAACTTGCGGATACTCCGGCGTTCTTTCATAGCTTTAATTATTTCGTTCATAGGAATCTCTCGGTTGAATTTTTGAATGTATTAACTAGTCTTTATGAATTTCTTCTGCAAGTTTTTTTACTTGTTCTATGGGTAAATTTACAGCTTCTGCAATCTGTTCAATACTGCCTAACTTCATTTTAAGTAGCTTTTTTGCATCTTCAATTGCTTTCTGCTGAACACCGGCAAGAGTACCTTGTTTAATGCCTTTCTTAATCCCCTCTGCTATTCCTTCTTTCTTGCCGGCCCTGAACTTGTCGTACTCGTGTATGTTCATACTCATGTACTCCGTTTTGTTGATTTCGTTCTGCTTGATTTTGTCAATGAGACTGGTAATCTTTCTGGTAAAGCTGTCGTCTGCATTGTTCCTGCATACAAAATTCAGGAAAGCCCGGAGTTCGGGGTCTTTTTCGGTTTTGTATGCACTTGCATTATAAATCAATTTGTATGCGCTGTCATTAAATATGAGGTCGGGATAGTCACGGCACATTGTTTCCATTTTGTAAACGGAATGATTCCAGTCTGGGCTGTCTTTCTTAAAAGGCGAACTCTTGCAGATAAAGATTACATAGCTTTCTTTTAGTTCGTCGTAGTTGCTGCCGCGGATCAAGTCGTTTATGTCCAGCATGGACTGGTAGTAGCGCATTCGTTTTTCTAATGCGTCCTGAGGGGTGGACTGCATTTCAATGTCGAATACGCGGTCTGAATCCTTTACGTATACATCGAGCCGTATACCTCGGCTGGTGTAATACGGGCTTATGATTTTCTGCAGTTCGGGGTATTCAATGTGGTCAATTTTAATGTGCAAAAGGCGTTCTATAACTCCAGTGCAGATTTCCGGATCCTGCATTACTTTTCCAAACATAAAGTCGTCAGAAAAGGTCAGTTCTTCAAAGGGTTTGAAATACATTTTCTATCACTTTTCTCCATACCTTATATAACGAGGTTAAGTGATAAAAAATGCATTTGCCGGAGAAAATTTATAAAAAAACTGCATGTCGCGCTGTAAGGCGGCATGCAGTGTATGTTTTGAAAAGATGGCGTTTACGACATATTTTCAGTTTTATGCTTTTACAGAAACCTTTTCTTTTAGTTCCATAACTTTTTCGAGAGGAAGACCAGTACATTTGGCAATTATTTCTTCTGAAATTTTTTCTTTTAGAAGATTTTCAGCATCTTCCACCGCTTTCTGCTGCGCACCAATTGCAATGCCTTCTTCGCGTCCTGCATCTAAATCATAAGCCCTCTGTCTTTCCCATGTCATGAACTGCATTTTGTTCTCCGTGCTTTGTTTTGCATCTGCAACGTAATTTTTCAGCTCATCG
>JBGVIP010000056.1:0-5811 GCA_045123335.1 Treponema sp. | reverse complement strand
ATACAAAGCAGAAAAAGTTGAAGTAAACGGTGAATACCGCTTCCGTGGTGCACAGGCTTCTATGCTCTATGTTCGCGAAAACCACGACGATGCAACATTCGACCTTTCTGATCAGCTTGGTGTATTGAACGAACAGCGCGCTGCTGTAAGTGCAACAGTAAAACCAGTTGACGGACTTTCTATTGGTGTTGATGTAAAGGCTAAGATGGCTCTTCAGAAACTCCACACAACAAAAACAGGCGTAAAAGTTACAAAGAATGACGACGGAACAGAATCATATTCTATTGGAACAGTAGAAGATTCAGACGTTGCATATGCATACTCTAACAACTCTGCAGAAGGACGCCAGAGCTGGTACGACAATCGTTTCGATGATAACCGCGCACTTTATGACATCGACGGTGGTGCATACTGGACATTCAAGCCATCTGTAAACTATGAACTTGCAGACCTTGGACTTACAATCGGTGCATACACAAAGATGAACTACAGTGACTATGATTTCTACGAAGACGCTTATCTTAACGACAGCGGAAAGTGGGCATATGGTTCACGCGTAGGAAACTACCTTAAGAGTTCAAATGAATTCGGTTCAACAGAATCACAGTTCCGTCTTTCAAACATCGGTGTAACAGCATCAAAGAAATTTGATTCTGACGTTCTTAAGGGAATCGATGTTTACTACGGTTTTGATAACACAAACGGTGCACGTCTTTTCAACACATTGGTAGGACAGGTTAAGTTTGCAAAGAACTTTACAGTAACACTCGCTGCTGGACTTAAGACAGTAAACGACAACGAAGCTGCTAAAGCTGCTGGTTACAAAGATAAAGTAACATTCAATGACGATTTCACAGCTGTAACAATCAACAAGGGTAACTCTGATTTGAACAACCCATTTGCATTCGCTGTAGGCGTTGCAAAACAGTTCGACAAGCTTAAGAAACCAACAGTATACGCTCAGTTCGTATACAACACAGATCCATTCAAACACTTCGGTGACGGACAGGATCAGTTGAACCTTGACGGTGCAAACGTTAAGGGTTCAGTAGAAAAAGAAGGTGTCGGAAATATCGATCCAGTTGACTGGTATGACGGACGTGCAGCTGTACGCGTAGGTGTACGCTGGGACATCTAAAAGTTGCCTGACGGCAATTTTTAGATAACGAGTTTACTACATAAACTCGTACAACGAAAGCGAATAAGTATAAAACCGGTGGGGAAACCTGCCGGGTTTTACAGGTTCGACTTTTGACGGCTTTGTAAAAGCCTTTTATCTTAAAAATTAGGAGACAAAAATGAAAAAATTACTTTCATTTTTAGCTGCAGGTATTGCCGCACTTGGCCTTGCATCATGTTCTGGTGACCTTCACAATGAATTTGATCCAACATCTGCATTGGGAAAAGCTCTATTTGGTTCAAGTATAAATATTGCAGATTTTGAAACATTTGAGCTTTGCGGAAAAATGACAGGCTGGGCAAATGACTCAGATACAAATATTAAGTTTGTCGAAAACGAAGATGGTACATGGGAAGCAGACTTCCTTTCTACAGAAGATGATGAACAGGCATTCTGTTTTATTACTAAAACAGGTCTTTGGGATGACTATCAGATTGGTGGAGAAAGCATGGAAGCTGGAACATTACCTGATGGCGTTAAATTCACTTCTAAAGCTGGTGGCGGTAAGCATGAAGATGCGATTCTTTCTGGTTTAAAGAAAAAATCATACTATAAAATGACAGTAGATGCATCTACAGGAGTTTATGTAGTTTCTGTTGAAACAACAAAACCATCACCATTCTATCTTGTTGGAGCATTTGTTCGTGGTTCAATGAATGCAGGATCAGCTTCTGGCGATACTGTATTGGTAAATCCTTCACTTGACAAATCTACTTATGAAGTAACATATACTTATGATTTTGATTTGGCTTCAAATGGAGATTTGGGTCAGAATGTAGATACAGAAGTTTCATTTGGTATTACAATCGGTTCAGATTGGTCAACAAAATACACAGGAGCTTCTTATGCTTTTGGTACAGATACTGACTATGTAGCAACAACTCTCGGAGCTACAGAAAATAATAAAATTTCTGGTCTTGACAAGACTAAAGCATATCGCCTTATTATTAAAACAAGTCCAGAAAAGTCTGTTTCTTTCAAGGTAATTGAAGTTGCAAAATATTCTCTCAATATTGTTGTTACAGGTATTCCAGCCGCTTCAAATGGAGAAACAGCTATTATTTGTGGTACATTTAATAAATGGCCTGGTTGGACATCAGCATGGGGAAAAGACAAGAAAGTTTCAGACCTTCCTAATGCTGTAATTTCAAATGGAACTGCTACATTTACAAGTATTATCAATGGAATTGCTGATCTTGGCGATAATGTTGCACTATCAGGTTGTGGTTACTACGGTGCAGTTACAAATGATGATATTGCAACTGCTAGTGGCGAGATCAAAATCGGTGGTGATGACTTTAAAATCGAATTTAAACTCACTGGTTCTGGTGCTTACACTGCTACTATTGACCTTGTAAATGACGAAGTAACTGTTGCAAAAAACTAAATCATAATAGCTTCTAACAAGTAAAAAAAACTTGTTAATTACACTAAAAAGGGGTATCCAATTTACGGATACCCCTTTTCTATATGGACTCGTGAGCCTGTGAAAATATGAAGCGAAACGAAATATTTTCACAATAAACCACTTGCTATGCGGGTGAGATTTAAATACTTATGGCAAAAAATTTCCTCTGAAGCGATACAATATAATTGTTCAAATCTATTGCATTACGCCAAGGAGGAAAGTAAATGGCAAACATAAGAGATTTTCTGCGCCATAAAAAATAGCTTTGTAAACATCACATTGTCTTTTCGCTAAAATTTTGCGGTTTACTGCTTCTGCAATCTGTTCATCAGTATAGCTGCTTATGCTTTCACAGAATGCTTTTTTGAAGTTCCATAACTTTTTCAAGTGAGAGACCAGTGCATTTTGCAATTATTTCTTGTGAAATATTTTCTTTAAGAAAATTAATTGCAGTTTCCTCTGCTTTCTGCTGCGCACCAGCTTCAAAATCATAAGCCCTCTGTCTTTCCCATGTCATGAACTGCATTTTGTTCTCCGTGCTTTGTTTTGCATCTGCAACGTAATTTTTTAGGTTGTTTGTGTAGTCGGTTGCAGATTATATTTTTACAGAAATCTTTTCTTTTATTTCAAGAACCTGTTCAATTTGATTTATTGATTATTCTAATGCATAAATCTAAATTCTTTATAATTCTTCCGCTTTTTGGATATAAACGTCATAGTGCAATGAATGTAAGTGTAGTTAATAACTAACAGAAGACTTTTATTTGAGTTCTTCATATAATTTCTTGACTTGCTCTTCAGATAGTTCTGTTATTTCACAGATATCATCAATCGGATAATTCTTTGCTATCATATTTCGTGCAGCTTCAATCGCTTTCTGCTGTGCTCCTTTATTTACTCCTCTTTCAAAAGCTTCTTCCTGTTTTACCGCGATATCCATCTTATAGTCATATTTAGCACAGAGCATATTTGTTACCTCCCGCGATTTTCGATCCAGGTAGTCAGACAGGATGCCTTGGGAAATCGCTGTATCTATTGCCTTTTTGAAGGAGCGCTTGGGAAATCTTTTATTGAAGGTGCGCTCAACAATTTCGATGAACTGGCAATACTGCTTTAGGATATCACAGTCTTTTGCAATCGGCAACATTTGGGAATTTGTGCAGTTGCGGACTTTTACAATGAGTTCTAGGCTGCTAGAGTCTTTTTTGTAGAATGCGTCAGAAAGGCGCAGTTCCTGCTCTTGAGGCAAGTCCTTCTTTCCAATGTAGACAACGTAAAAGTCAGGGTTCGGAATTTTGAAGACATTTTCTGCGTAGCGTTTTTTCTGAGGGAAGATACCTTCGTAGATTCTGGTTACGTATTCCAGACAGCGGAAGGGCATGTTTTCATTGATTGTTGACTGGTGCTCTACAAGGACGATCAGCTTGCCGTCAATTTCCCAGCTTACATCGTTGTTGTAGGTTTTATAGAGCGACTGTTCTATGATTTTGCGTTCAAGAGTAACTTCTTCCAGCCTGTAGTCTGAGCCAGAAAGTCCGTTGTACAGTTCTAGAAAGTTTTTCTTTCCGTCGCGGTCGCTTCCAAAAAGATCCGTAAAAACTGAATCCTTATATTTTCTGTTTATGAATGACATTTTTTACCACGTTGCTCCTTACCTTATATATACGCGGAAGAACAACGAAAAATGCATTTCTCGGAGAGAAGTTATAAAAAAATGCATGTCGCTTTGGCAGACGGCATGCAACGTATGTAATTTTCTTAGTTATTATAGTCAAACTTCATCGGCAAGAGATTTTACCTGTTCTACGGGTAAATTTACTGCTTCTGCAATTTGCTCAACACTTAATACATTCATTTTAAGTAGCTTCTTTGCTGCCTCAATTGCTTTCTGTCGAGCACCGGCAAGTGTTCCCTGTTTAAGTCCTTCTGCAATTCCTTCTTTTTTGCCGGCCCTGAATTTGTCGTACTCGTGTATGTTCATACTCATGTACTCCGTTTTGTTGATTTCGTTCTGCTTGATTTTGTCAATGAGACTGGTAATCTTTCTGGTAAAATTATCGTCTGCATTGTTCCTGCATACAAAATTCAGAAAAGCCCGGAGTTCGGGATCTTTTTCGGTTTTGTATGCACTTGCATTATAAATCAATTTGTACGCGCTGTCATTAAATATCAAATCGGGATAGTCACGGCACATTGTTTCCATTTTGTAAACGGAATGATTCCAGTCTGGCTTATCTTTTTTAAAAGGCGAACTCTTGCAGATAAAGATTACATAACTTTCTTTAAGTTCGTCGTAGCTACTGCCGCGGATTAAGTCGTCTATGTCCAGCATGGACTGGTAATAACGCATGCGCTTTTCCAATGCGTCCTGCGGGGTGGACTGCATCTCAATGTCAAACACGCGGTCTGAATCCTTTACGTACACATCAAGCCGTATGCCGCGGCTGGTATAATACGGGCTTATGACTTTCTGCAGTTCAGGATATTCCAGATGATCCACTTTTATATGTAAAAGTCGTTCTATAACTCCGGCACAAATTTCCGGATTCTGCATTACTTTTCCAAACATAAAGTCGTCAGAAAAGGTTAGTTCTTCAAAGGGTTTGAAATACATTTTTTTACGATTCTCCTATACCTTATATAACGCGGTTAAGTGACAAAAAATGCATTTCTTTAAAAAATTATAAAAAAAATCCACGGCAAATGCATTTTTTGTAATTCTTCCGCGTATATATAAAGTATGGAAACAATTAAGAACGACGATCACAAACTCACTCCGGAAGAAAAATGGGAACAGGCAACGCTTGCGAATAATTTCATATTTTACAAGGTGATGAAGAATCATCAGGATGCATGCAAACAGCTTTTAGAAATGCTGCTGGGAATCAAGATTGAGTCTATGGAAATGAAGCAGGAAGAGACTATTGCCCTTGACTACGATTCAAAAGGCATAAGGCTTGATGTCTTTGTTAAAGACACTGGCAGAATGTTCGATGTTGAACTGCAGGTCGCAAACACAAAGGAATTGCCCGAACGTGCCCGCTATTATCAGGGAGTGATGGACGTAGACACGCTGAAAGCAGGACAAAAGTACAAGGAACTTCGGGACAGCCACGTAATCTTTATATGTCTGGAAGATGTTTTTAAAAACGGTCTTCCCGTAAACACATTTGAAAACATCTGTCAGGAAGACGGAAAAACAAAATTCGGCGACAGGACTTAC
>JBGVIP010000055.1:0-90042 GCA_045123335.1 Treponema sp. | reverse complement strand
CGTAACTTGCGGCGAAAAGTAAGGTATCTCCCTTCTTAGGTGCCCCCTTACTTTCCGCCTGCGTCCCGTTGCTGCATTATTTCTGCAATTTTATCTGAAAATCAAAACTCAATATTCAAAAAGCTACCTCGCCCGCTAGCGGGCGGTTTTTACAGCCAATACTCGACTGGGAGCTATTTTTTTTTATTTCAATATTCAAAAAAATCCCAGACTATTCTGATTTCCAAGGCATCCAGAATTCTTTGAAGCCTCTTACGGGATTGGATTCTATGTCGTCTTTTAGTATTTCTTCCCATGGTATTTTATATGAGGAAGCGCGGGTGCCGTTTTTCTGAAGTTCTTCTATATAATCGTATTTTTTTAAGAGAAGGCGGAGTGCATTTGCCCTTGAAAGGGTAAGGCCTGCAACGCCCGGTGCTACTCCCAGCATTATTATAGAAACCAAACACTGAAACAAATCGTAGATGCTTATTATTATTGAAACCGGCAGATTGTCCAGGAAAATAATTGCGCATTTTTTAATGCTCACAAAATATGATTTGTGCTGTTCTGCCCTGAGTGCCGGGTACCATGAAAGAATCATTATTGCAGAAAGCGAAACCCAGCAGTAAACCGCACCGGCTGTAAGGCCTGCAAGCGTAACAGTCTGATTTTCTCCGTCCGGGAAGAAAAAGAACTTTATGCTGAGCGCAAGGATTATCATAATTACAAATATCGAAGTTCCGAATTTAATTCCATCGGCAATGCAGGACGGCAATACCTTAAAGAATTCTCGTACTTCATATGTTTCACTATCGGCGATTTTTTTGGAATTATCTGCCCACGCAAGTGCAACTGTAGAAATAACGGCTGTCAGAATAAAAGCCAGTGCAATCCACACAAAAAGATACCACTGTGCGTCCTTAAAAACAGTTACTCCCGGAATGCAGAGCGCAGTAAAAATAATCACTGCAAAATCAAGAATCAGGTTAGGAACAAAAAAGAACATTACGTTGTCCCATCCGTCATAAAAATTCTTTCTAAAAAATAAGTTAAGCATAAAAAAATGATACTGCAAAATGGAAATTAATTAAAGGAAGAGACGGGGGAATTGTGTTGAAAAATGTTGAAGGAGATTTTGAAAAAGTACTTGACAATATATATATATATATATATATATAGTTGTACAGCAAAAAAAGTTAGAGTTTATGCATCGGATCAAAAAAGTTTTACAGCATGATGAAACAGACTGCGGCGCAGCATGTATATCAATTATTTTAAAGTATTACGGTAAATCAGTACCGTTAAGAAGAATTCGTACGGCAGCAGGTACAGATAGTGTTGGTACTTCTGGATATGGAATTGTAAAAGGTGCTGAAAAATTTGGCATGAGCTGTAAAGGTCTCATGTCCCCAGAAAAAGATAAAATCGATGAAATTCCGCTTCCTGCAATTTTTCATATAAAACAAAAGTTTGACCACTATGTTGTAGTTTATAAAGTTTCAAAAAAATATGTTTACCTAAGTGATCCAGGAGAAGGATTAAGGAAAGTAAATCGTTCAGACTTCTTTTCATGGTGGACTGGAGTGTTTTTTATACTTTTTCCTACATCAGATTTTGAAAAAGGAAATGAAAACAACGGCTTATTATTTAGATTTATTTATCTGTTAAAGCCCCATAAATTGCTGGTTTCAGAAATATTAATCGCAAGTTTATTGCTTTCTCTTTTTGGAGTATTTGTCTCTTTTTATTTTAGATTTTTGATAGATGAGGTTCTATATTCTCAAGTAAAGTCTACATTAAACCTGTGTTCGATTTGTTACCTTATTGTAATTATTTTTCAAACCCTCATTGAATATTGTAGAAGTCAAATCATATTGCATTTAGGAACAAAGATAGATGTTTCATTGCTTTCTGATTTCTTTTGTCATCTTTTACATTTGCCATTGAACTTTTTTTCTTCCAGAAAGACAGGTGAGATTTTATCTAGAATTAATGATGCAGAAACTGTAAAGAATGCAATTTCTTCAACAACATTAGGAATTATAATGGATTCTTTTATGTTGGTTGTAGGTGGATTTTTCCTTTTTAAGCTTGGTATGAATCTGTTGCCAATTGCTATAGTTCCTGTAATTTTATCGGCAATAGTTGTATGGATATATTCTGCACCTTTTAAGCGAAAAATTAAAATGCGTTCTATTTTGGAAGCAGATAAAAATGCTTCTATGTATGAAAGCATTAATGGTATTTCGACAATAAAAGGGCTTTCTACAGAGGATAAGGCTTATATTCGTGTTGAAGAAAAAATTGTTATGGCAGCGGATAAAGCATTGGAGCTTGGAAAACTAGGAAACTGTCAGCGTGCAATTCAGGATTTTATTTCTGGAACAGGAACTTTGGCATTGTATTGGTTTGGAAGTTTCATGATTTTTGATGGAAAACTTACATTAGGTCAGTTAATTTCTTTTAATACACTTTCCGGCTTTTTTCTGGGACCTTTAAAACGGCTTTTAACTATGCAGCTTCATCTTCAGGAAGTAATGATTTCTGCGGAGCGATTAACAGATATCATCGATATGGAAGAAGAATGTCCAGATGAAGAAAAACTGGAAGATATTGAAAAGCTTGAAGGTGATATTGAATTTAAAAATGTTACTTTTTCTTATGGAACAAGAGGAAGAGCAGTTGAAGATGTTTCATTTAAAATTCCTGCAGGAAAGAAAGTTGCATTTGTTGGAAGTTCGGGTTCTGGAAAAACAACACTCTTAAAGCTGTTGATGAAATTTTATCCTTTGGAAGAGGGGCAAATTTTAATTAATGGAACTGATATTTCAGAAATAAAAACTTCGTCTTATAGAGAAAAAATCGGCTATGTACCGCAGGAAAGTTTACTTTTTAGCGGAACAATAAGTGAAAATATTGCATGGGGATGTGATAATCCTGATCCAAAAAAAATAGTTGCAAGCAGCATGGCATCGCAGTCTTATGATTTTATTCAGCGTCTTCCAGAAAAGTTTAATACCTATGTTGGAGAACATGGTTCTACTTTATCGGGTGGGGAACGACAGAGACTTGCTATGGCACGAATTCTTATGCGTAATCCGCACATGTTGATTTTGGACGAAGCAACAGCAAGTTTGGATAGTATTTCTGAACAGGCAATTATGGATACTATTTTTACACGAATTCAAGGCAGAACTGTAATTATGGTTGCACATCGCCTTTCAACTATAAAAGATTGTGATTTGATATATGTGTTCAATAAAGGAAAACTTGTTGAGCAGGGAAGTCACTTTGAATTATTAGCAAAAAACGGATTTTATAAAAGTTTATGGAGAGCTCAAAATGAAAAAAGTAATGGTGGTGCAACACCAAAATACAATGGTTTACTCAAAAGAATTTCTGCAATTGAAAGTTCCCTCAGAAATTAGAGTACTACTATATTCAATATTAACTTTATTTATAACAGCTATGGTTCTCTTGTTTGTAGGTAGAATTGATGATGTTATAAAAGTAAGTGGAATTGTGCGTACTGAAGAAAATGTATCTTCTGTCAAAAATGTAATAGCCGGTAAAATAATAGAAAAAAATTTTAAACCAGGACAAAAAGTTACTAAAGGTGATTTTTTATATAAAATTGATCCGTCAATTTATGATTCTCAACGTGAAACTTTGTTGTCTGAAAGAAATAATCTCGAAGAACGGTTACAAGGTTTAGAAGAACTTTCATTAAGTTACTATAAAAATAAAAATATGGTGAATAAAAGCAATGAAGTTGCTTATACACGTTATGAAAGTTATAGAGCAAATGTTGAAAAACTTTTAATTCAGAAGAAAATTTCATATCAGTCTTTTTTGGATGAAAAGAATTTACCGGAAAGCTTACGTAATCAAAAGAATATAAAGCAGAAAACTCTGGAATATGAATATAATTCAAAGAATTTAGAGAGTTATAGAGCAGATTTTATAAATTCAATAAATCAAGAGAAAAATGAAGTTGCTTTGGCATTTTCGAAAGTTGTTCAAGAAATTCAAAAGCTAGACAGTCAATATGAATTTTTAAAGGTTTATGCACCTGTAGACGGATTTGTACAGGAAATAGCTTCTTTAAATATGGATGATTATCTGGAATCTGGGGCTAACGTTCTGAACATCATTCCAAACGATGAAAGGAATTTTAGGGTAGAAATGCAAATTTCTCCTAAAGATATGGGAAAAATAAAATCTGGCTTAAAGGTAAAATACAGGCTTTCGGCTTTTCCTTTTTTTGAATACAAAGGTGCGGAAGGAATTATAACGGCAGTGGATCCTGATATACGTTCGGGAAATAATGGATTGCTGTATTATATTGTTTATGCAGATTTAGACAGGGTAGTTTTTAAGAATAGACATGGAGATTCGTTTCCAGTGCGTTCGGGTTTAGAGACTGATGCAAGAATCGTGTTAGAAACTGAAAGTATTATTTATTACATCCTTAGAAAAATTGACTTCTTGTATTAGAATATGAAAAAAATATCTGTTTTAAGTTTAATTATTTTAACTGTCTCTTTTAGTGCTTGTGCAGAAACTGAATTGGAAAAACTTTGGGAAAAAGCAAAACTTAATAATCCAGATATTCATTCCGCTGAATATACACTTGAATATGCACAGAGTTCTTTAAAATACAAAAGAAGTCTTTATCCATTTTCATTAAATTCTTCAGTTAGCTCGGGATTTAATGATATATATGAAAACGTAATTTGGTATCCAAATTCTTCAAAGGCTTCTGTATCTGTATCAAAGAAAAATCCATTTGGTAATTCTGTTACTGCCGGTGTAAGTTATTCAATGGACAGGGGAATTATAGATTATTCGGCAGAGGAAATTGATTCTGACTCAATAGGTTATTCAAAAACACCGGCAGTGAATCTATCTGTTAATCAAAGTCTTCTGCCGGGAATAGCATACGGTGTAAAAGATCCTAATTCTGAAATACTAAGAAGAAATGTCAGAACAGCGGTTTATTCAAAAGACGGCGTTGAAAAAAATCTGATAGAAAGTTTAACAGATTATTATATTCAAATCAGGTGTTTAAATAGACTTCTGGAAAAATATAAAAAATACATAGAATTTTACGAATTAAAAATTGATGCATCCAATGAACTAGTAAAAAAGTCAAAACTTTCAATCTCAGATGTATGGACGCTGGAAAATAAAAAATGGGAATACTACAAGGATTTTTTGGAAACATTAAATTCTAAAGAAAGTATAGATATAAAACTTGCAAATTTATGTGGAGAAACAGTAGAAGAAATATTTTCAGATTCAGAGCTACCGGATATTGAAAATGAATTGTTTTCTTACAGTATCTCAAAAGAAAAAATTCTAAATGATATAGAAATTTTAAAACTTCAGAATGTTATAACAAGGCAAGATTCTGCTCCAAGCATTTCTGTTGGAGCATCTTTTTCTGAATTAACTGCTACTGATGACGGTTTTGGAATTGATTTTATTGAAGATAAAACATTGTTAAATTGGGATTTTTCACTTGGTATAAGTTTTTCTGAATTTTTTTCACCTTCAAGAAAATTAAGAAAGCAGTTATTTAAAAATAATCTTCGGATATATGAAGAAAAATTGGATACAGTAAACAAGGAAACTGCAAATAAGCAAACGGAATATAAAAAAATAATATCCTCATATGAATCGCAATTAGAGAAAGCTTTAGAAATGCATAAAAATCGCATTCGTCTTATGAATGACTACACAGAGTTATTTTCAGCTGGAAAATGTTCTAAACAGGAAATGGAAGAAGTCAGGCTTAATGCTACTGAATCAGAATGCATTTATAAAAATTTGGAAGATAACTTATGGCTCTATAGATGGAAGAAGGTACAGTGTAAATGAAAAGATTTTGCGAACAGTTAGAAAAAACGGATGCTGCTGTTTTTTCCGTTTTTGGACAGCCATTTTTATTTAGTGCAAATACACTTACATATTTTCCAATAACAGAATGTGCAAAAGATATATTGCTTAGTTATGTCTGGAAAAATGAAGAGGTTCCAGAATTTATAAAACAAAAGTATTCTCAGAAAGAGTTGGAAAAAACTATCGGAAAGTTAGAGGAATTTAAAACCAATAAAGTTTTAGTTCCTATAAAGGCTCATAAAAAAGGTGACCTTTATTATTATGATTATTACCTTAAGTTGGTACAGTCAACACGCTGCAATTTAAAATGTTCTTATTGTTTTGCAAGAAAAGATAAAAGATATGATATGACGGTTGAAACTGCTAAAAAGGCAATTTTGTTTTTTCTGGACAAATTTGTACCGGATGAAAAAAGACGTTTTATTATAGATTTAACAGGCTCTGGAGAACCTCTTTTAAGGTTAGATTTTATTCTTGAAGTAAATGATTTTGTTTTGAAGTTAAAAGAAGAACGTAAAATAAATATTTTTTGTCAGCTTGCAACTAACGGTATGCTTCTTACAAAAGAAGTAAGTTCTCTCTTAAAGAAAAATTGTATTCTTTTTGGAGTAAGTCTTGATGGAAAAAAAGAAATAACAGAAAAAATCCGGAAAGGCTTAAAGTATGATGTTGTAGCAAAAAATATGATGGACATGGAGAATAAAGATTTTTTTGGAATAGCTGCTACATATTCTGGAAATAATCATGATTTTGTCGAAATTTTCAAGACCTTATATTCTTTTAAGCCGGAAGTAGTTGGAATGAAACCTGTACGGCTTTGTGAAGATAATGAAAATTCAATTAACATGAATAATATAGAAGAAATAAAAGATTCTTATGACAGATTTGCAAAGTGGATTTACAAACAGCTTATAGGCGGAAACAAAGATTATTTTAATGCCTTTATGAAAAGCGAAGATTTCTTTACAAGATTCTTAAAAGTTACAATTCGTCCGTTCAGGCTTTATTACAGATGTTCGGCTGGAATCAGTTCGTTTGCCGTAGACGGTAAGGAAAATATAATAATTTGTCCTGCATTTATTGGTAAAAAAGACGGCATTATAGGAACTCTTGATAAAGGTTTTGAAAAGGAAAAACTTGAAAAATTAGAAAGTCTATATGCAGATAAAATTACTTATTGTAAAAAATGCTGGGCAAGATACACATGTGCCGGAGAATGTTTTGCCGTAGGCTATGAAAATTCCGGCAAATTTGAAAAACCAACAAAAGTAATGTGCGAATTAAAAAAATATTTAATACAGCTTTCCGTATGGTTCTGGACATGTCTGCGATTTGAACATCCAGAAGTATATAAAAGTTGTGTTGAAAAATATTAAAAAAGAAGATTTCATAATAAAAAGGAGAAAGAAAAAATGAAATTTAATTTAAGTGATTTTTTACAGCTTGATACAAAAGAATTGCTGGCTGTAAATGGGGGAAGTCCATGCAGCGGACCAACAACAGGACCTAGTAATAATGCTTCAGATCCAACATCACCTTCTTATGGAAATGGAGGAGGTTCAAGTGGCCCTGGAGCCGGTGCAAGTGGTTCTGGTGGAGGTGGTTGTAGTTCTTCAAAACCAGAAGGTTCAAGGAATCCTGAAAATAATAAACCTGGAAGTGATTCAGACGTTGGCTCTGGCGGAGGAGCTTGTTCTCCTACAAATTCAAACGCACCGGATTCAAATGCTCCTGATACTGGAAATCCTGATTCACCAAATCCTGATAATAATATTCCTTCTGGTGGTGGTGGATGTTCTGCTTCTGAGTCAGATTCTTCTCATGGACATCAGGTTCCAGATAATCCTAATGATTATCATTGTGATATAAACTCATACAATGTTGCTGTTGATAATGGCATTCAGAATCCAGGAAATTGGGATGGAAATGCATTAGGGGTAAATGATATTTATACGCAAAATTATGCAGATGAATCAACTGATACTCCTCAGGCAGGAACAAGAGGATATGGATTCTATGATAATGATGGAGACGGTTCTTATGATCATATGTATTTTTATGATTATAGAGATGGTGGCGATTCATATCATGTATGGAATAGTAACGGAATAGCTCCTGTATCTGAAAGCAACTGGAGTATAAATGGTACGGCAGTGGAACATTCTGTATATGTTCCATTAAATTAAAAATTTTAAAATATTGAGGTTAGAATTATTATGAAAAAAATCCTTCTATTAACTACATTTTTTATATCATTATTTTCGCTGTCTGCAGAAAAGATAAAGTTTGTTGTTGGTAGTCAGTCTTCTTTAGTTGAAAGTGGAGATGAACTTTATATTGGATATGGCAGTAAAGTTTCGGATATAATATTTGAAAATGAGAATCCTAATATAAAGAAGATTGTTATAGAAGGAGCAGCTTTTATTCATGATTATTCATTTATTTCAAAGTGTAAAAACCTTGAAATCCTTGTTTTGAATGATGTAAAGCTTGATACTCTGGATTTTCTTGAATCATGTAAAAATTTGAGGATTCTTGCACTAGATTCTGTTTCTTTTAATCAGTTTACAGATTTTAGAAAATTAGAAAGTTTAGAATATCTTGGCATGACAAACTGTAATTTAAGCAATTTTAATATTTTAACGGAGCATGCTAGTTCATTAAGATATATAAATTTGACTCACAATAAAATCGTAAAATTTCCAGTGTTAAACTCAAAAGACAAGGCAATTTACTTTATTTCTGAAAGTGACGTTTTAAAAACTAAAGATAAAAGATTTGTTTTTTCTAATAATTTGCTGCAAATGTTACCAATGGAATATGCCTGTTATTTGCGGTAAAGAATACAAATAAATTGCTTTATATAAAAAGTATAAAAATCAAAGGAGAAAGAAAAAAATGAAATTTAATCTAAGTGACTTTTTACAGCTTGATACTAAAGAATTGCTGGCTGTAAATGGGGGAAGTCCATGCAGTAGTTCATCTGGCAGTCCTTCTGGTAGTTCAAGTGGCAGTCCTTCTGACGGTTCTGGAGCACCGTCTTCGTCATCTACTAACTCTAGTGATGGAGGCGGAGGTAATTCAAATCTAAGTGTTACTCATAATCCAAATGGAACGGTAACTTATCATCAAAAAAATGGTCAATCGTTTACTTATAGGACACAAGGCAATAATAAAAGCAGTAAAAATGGCAATAATGATAACAGTAGTAAAACTGTTCCTGAAGCATGGAGCGGAGGATCTGGAAGTTCCGGAGGCGGAAGCTGTAGTACGTCAACTTCTAAAAATTCAAACGTGCAAGGGCCTTCAACTACCAGTTCAAATCTAGGTGGAAATCAACATAAAGATACTAAAATTCATAGCGGAGGAGGAACCTGCACTAAAACTGGAGGGCACTCTCCTGTAAATCCAAATCCAACAAATCCAGATGATGTTACTAGTGGTGGCGGAACTTGTAGTTCAAAGAATGATACAGATAAAGTTTCTGGAATGTTCGGCCAGATTACTGATGGAAGTTATGCTGATACACTTACAATGCAGAAATACAAAAATGAGCCATATAAATATCAGCCAAATCTAGATGAAAAAATGAATGGAGATGGGAATACTTTCTCAACTAAAGGTTGTTTAATGACTGCGGTTGCAAAAATAGCTTCTGAGGTATCTGGAAAAGAAATTGATCCTTATTTAGATGTAAATCAAAAAATTGATAAGAATAAGGATGGAAAACTTTCTGTTGATGAAATCTCTAATGGTTTAAATTCCTTGTTAGATGATTTACTCGGCGATATTTATGATGTTAATGTAAATAATATTGAAAATGTAAATTTATCTGATTTGCAAAATAATGTTTCAGATGATTTATCTACAACAACATATGTTCTAGGTTTTGCTCCTGACTGTTATGGAGGACATTGGGTCGTTCTTGAAGGTTACAATGTAGATTCTTCTGGAAGAGTAAGTTTTAGTTATGATGGAACAAGTGATAATGATAATGGTAGAAGTTATATACTTGGGACATCAAACCAGAATATCGGTGAGCAAGTTTACGGTATTTCTAGAATTGAAACTGTTTCGATAACAAGAAAATAAAGTATACATTAAGCTATCTTTAATAATTTTTATTAAGGATAGCTTAAAAAAATGAAGGTATTATATGAAAAGAAATCTATTGTTTTTTTCATTGTTTGTGATTTGCATATCTGCTTGCTCCGCTAATGAGAAAGGTTTATTTTCAAGATTTATTAAAAATGAGGGAAATGATATAAAAATTTCAAAGGAAGATAAAGAAAGAATTGGTCAGATTGATGAAATAGAACACAATCAAATTCTTTCAATTTCGGTTCAGAAAATAGAAGTTCATTCTAGACCGTTTTCTTTTAAGCAAGATAATGTGATTTATATTTCCAAACCAGGAGATGAAATAAAAATTAAAAATGTTTTGTATTCTAAAAAATTTGGAACATCATGCCTTTATGTCACATTCTCAGACAATAAAAAAGGTTTTATTCCAATTAAATCTAATCCATACAAAGATGGAAACTTTAGTTCTAAGGATGAAATAGAGGTAAATGGTACTTTTGTAAAAATATTAAATCTAAAACGAACCTATACTTTTGAAAGTTTTACAAATGATCCTGCGAAACTTCAGATTCAACCATCTTTTGATTCTGAAGTGCTTTCAGAAATATTTAATGATGTAAGACTTGATGCTACTGCAATTACATCAGATTACAAATGGCTTTATGTAACTTATGAAAATCACCAAGGCTGGATAAATACGAAATATTTATGTGACGGTATTGGAGGACCTGTATTATATACCCCAGAAGAAACCATTTGTGAAGAACTTCTTTGGGCTGACTACAGATAAAAATATAATGAACGAAAAAATGAAAAAAAATATCTTATTTTTAAAATTGCTTTATACAAAACGTATAAAAATCAAAGGAGAAAGAAAAAAATGAAATTTAATCTAAGTGACTTTTTACAGCTTGATACTAAAGAATTGCTGGCTGTAAATGGGGGAAGTCCATGCAGCGGACCAACAACAGGACCTAGTAATAACGCTTCAGACCCAACGTCACCGTCTTATGGAAGTGGTGGTAATGATGGAAATGGAGGAGGTTCAAGTGGACCTGGAGCCGGTGCAAGTGGCTCTGGTGGAGGTGGTTGTAGTCCGTCAAATAATCCTTCAAAACCAGGAGGTTCAAAGAATCCTGAAAATAATAAACCTGGAAACAATTCTGACGCAGGCTCTGGTGGAGGAGCATGTTCTCCTACAAATTCAAAGGCTCCAGATACAGGAAATCCTGATTCATCAAATCCTGATAATAATATTCGTTCTGGTGGAGGAGAATGTTCTGCCCAGGAACCGAAAACTTTTGAAACTCGTGATGATAAATATGGAACAACTATCATAGTTACTATATATCCTGATGGACACGGAACAAGAGAATTTATTGATACTAAGACTGGAGAAGTTATATCTTCAGGACCGATAGGACCTTATGATTCTGGGAAAAATGATAATAGTACAAAATCTACTAGTTCTGAGGCTAATACAAATTCTGGAAGAACAGAGTCAGGTACGGGAGCCAGTTCAGTTGGAAATGACGGCACAAAAGGAACGCAAGACAGTTCTTCTACACATGAATCTGAAGGAAGTGGTTCACATAATTCAAATGGACAAGGTTCTTCTACAACAAGTGCAAATCCTGGTGGAACTTCTGGAACAACTTCAGATTCAACAAAAAATAATGGTGAGAATGGATCTAATACCAATGGATCAAATACTCCATCTGAAATAACTGATGATGGTCACTTGATTTGCTTTGTACCATCTAAAGAACATTGTGATATAATCGCATGGAATCATGCAGTTGATGCCGGTCTCAATCCAAGAGGTAAGAACGGAACTGACTGGAATGCAAATGGTAAAACTGTAGACGAGATTTTCAAAATGCATTTTGTTAAGAAGGCTGTTAATTTTGATGGGAAACAGGCTGGCAAGATGGGTTACATTGTTTACGACTGGGAGGGGGATGGAGAATATGATCATATTGAGTTTGGATCGATAAGTGAGGATGGACTTAGTTATAGTTATTATTCAAATAATGGATTTGACGGTAAAGATAGTAATGGAAAAGAACAGGAACATTATTATACTAGAACTTTTGCAAATGACTCGAATGCCCATGCAGATAATAATGGAAATGGAATAGTTCGTTTTATTCCATTAAATTAATCTTTCTTAGGAAGTATGAATAAAAATCATACTTCCTTTACAGAGGTCTTAATGAAAAATATATTAATATGTATTTTTATATTATTTACATCGCCTTTATTTTCAGAAAAGGCTAATCTTAAAATAATCTTACAAGATGGTATTGAATATACTGAAAGTTTTGAAAAAGATTCAAAAGTAATAACTTTGGTTAGTAAAGGTGATTTACGGCTAAAATATCTTGAAGATATACAAGGTTTTGAACAGTTCGAAAATCTGACAGATTTCTGTATGTATTTTTTTAACTACAAAGGTGATTATTCGTTCTTAAAAAGTATTAAAAACTTAAAAGATCTGGGTTTGATGGGAAGTGGAGCTGAATCATTAAGTTTTATTACTGATTTAGAACTTCTCGAAGTTGTTGAACTTCAACTTGATTTTAGAAATGAGATAATTGATATTATCGAAAAAAAAGAAGTAGATTTAAGAAAACTAAAAAACTTAAAAAAAATTACTATTGATAATCAAATGAATCATATTCCACCTTTTGTGAATGTGAAGAATAAACCTGTGTTACTACTGGATACTACTGAAATAAAAAAATTAAGTAGAAAAGATTACAAATATGCAAAACAGTATTCCAGCGTAAGGTCTCTTAATCCTAATCCGAGGTGGCCTTTTGATTAAAATGCGTGAATATTTTTTTTCTCAATAGGCGGATTGTTTTTCTGAAACTGATGAAATACGCCACTGTATGATATTTCGTATCAAATTAAATGACATTATTGATTATAAAATCATGCAGTATACGAGGCTAAGAGATGAAATTCAACTTAAGTGATTTTGTGCAGTTAGACACAAAAGGACTCCTGGCAGTAAACGGAGGTTATTACTGTAACGGCTCATCAAACACAACCGTTTATTCAAATCCGTATTACAGCGGAAACAATGGCGGTGGCAATGGGCACGGTGGCGGCGGCTGCGGAAAAACGACAACACCACCGGCAGATGATGCTGGCAATGATAAGGGAAATGATAATAACAGTGATTCAAATAAACCTACTGTTGAATATAGACCAGATGGTACAAAAATAACTGTTAATCCGGATGGCAGTCGTGATTTTGACTATCCAGATGGACGACATGTACATTACCCTGCAGGCGATAGCCAGTCTACAATTAAAGATAAAAGTTCAACCAATTCTGATAATGACTCAAATGATGGTAATGCTCAATCGAAAACAGATATAGGAGTAGGTTCCGGAGGTGGAACTTGCAGTGGAGGATCAAGTTCATCAGAACAGTCTGCAACAACAGTGCCATCAGGTCCGGCTGTGGGTGGAGGTTCATCTTCTGGCGGTTCAACAGGGGATCCGGTTGAAACAACAAATGGAAATGGTACAAATGATGGACCAAATTCTCCATCTGAAATAACTGATGATGGTCACTTGATTTGTTTTGTACCATCTAAGGAACATTGTGACATAATCGCATGGAATCATGCTGTTGATGCCGGTCTTAATCCAAGAGGTAAGGACGGAACTGACTGGAATGCAAATGGTAAAAATGTAGACGAGATATTCAAAATGCATTTTGTTGATAAGGCTGTTGACTTTGATGGAAAACAAGCTGGCAAGATGGGCTACATTGTTTACGACTGGGAAGGCGATGGAAAATATGACCATATAGAGTTTGGTATGATAAGTGAGGATGGGCTTAGTTATAGTTTTTATAATAATCAGGGATTTGAATATCAAGATAAATACTCTACTAGAACTTTTGCACAAGATCCTAATGCTGGAGCTAGACCAGATAGTCCAGGTTCTGTTAGGTTTATACCGTTAAATTAAAATATAAGAGACTGAAAATAGATTATTTTCAGTCTCTTTAAGGATTTTTATATGCAAAAAATGATAATAGTTTTATTAAATCTAATTGTTCTTTCTACGCTTGAAGCTAAAAATTTTGAGGTAAAGAAAATTTATGTTGATGGGCATGAAGAAGTCTTATTATTTGATGAGAATGTAGAATCTATAACTATATATAGCTCAGATGCACATCCGGGTGAAGTAAAAGATATTGTTGGATTAAATCAATTTAAGAATTTAACTGAGTTAGATTTTCCAATGATAAATTATAACGGAGACTGGAGTTTTTTGTATGGTTTAACAACATTAAAAACTCTTTTTATAAATTCAAGTTCCAAAAATTTAAAATCTATTAAGTTCTTAGAATCATTAACAAATTTAGAAATGTTTGGACTTGATTTGATAATAAATGAAAAATATAAAGAAGATTTTTTACGTGAAAAAATTGATTTAGGAAAACTTAATAAAATAGACAAAATCTATTACTATTCAAGATTTTTGAAAGAAGATTATTCTGGTTGGTATTTTACAGGTCGTATTCCAAATTTTGTAAATGTAAAGAATAAACCTAAAATATATTTAGATAATAATGGAATTGAGTATTTGACTTTCAGGGAGAAGATATTACTAAAACAGTATAGTGAAGTGAACTTATATTCAAATCCTATTTCTGAAAATAAAAAGACTAAAAGATGAAATTCGATTTAAGTGATTTTTTAATTAATAACTCATCAACAAAATCTGGAAAAATCTTAAAGTTTACCTGTGATGCACCAGTTTCAAATGGTGAATTTTTAGATTTATGGCAAAATTCTCCATATAGAAAATAAAAGGAACAATTTTATGAAAAACAACTTATCTCAATCATACTTTTACTCGCAGCAACATCATCTTTTGCCGAAATGGCAAAAATGCGTTTTAAGCTTACTGAATCGACGGATGAATTTAATATCAATTACATAGAAACTTCAGACATGACTTTGATTGAATCAAAGGAAAATCCTGATGTTGCAGTAACAAGAACTTACAAAATCAAAAAAGGGAATGAGGAAGGTGAACTCCGTTACTCACTTTTTACAGAAACAGGCACAGATGATTCTAATGCCAAGATGCAGGCATATATTTGGGCACTTGTTTGTACAAAAAATATGGCCGGTTACGATTTTCCTTCAAAAGGCCTTACACCTTATGGCGATAATGACGTAAAAGGTGAATTTAACGGGGACTATGGATTCAACGCGTTTATAAAATCTCCAAAATCAGTTTATGCAGAAGGCTATAATTACATTTATGCAGACTTTTTTTATAAAATTGGTCAGGGGCTTGTTGTAAGGACATTTCTATTTAAAGACATATCTTTTACCGGTGTAAATGATGATGGAAGTATAAAGCCTGATAGTGCGATGTTTACAAACTACGATTCGTTTAAGTTTATTGATTGTAAAAAGTAATTTAATCTGGTGAATTAAAATATTGAGGAGCATTATGAAGAAAAGTATTTTATCTATTTTGGTTGCGGCATTATTTGCTGCAGTTTTAAGTTCATGCGCATCTATTCCGGAACCAAGTGAAAAGGACAACAACCTGATTTACGGACAGCTTGAATTTAATTTTTCATGTATTCCAAACAATTATGATATTCCTGAAAAAAGTTCAGAAAAATCTGGCATTGAAGTAAAATTCAGAAACATTAAGACAAATAAAATCATTACGATGACTACAAATTCTAAAGGTGAATTTTATCGTGCCGGCATGCCGGAAGGTACTTACATAATTTACAGCTTTAAAAAAACAATAAAATATGGCGCTGGTAGATATGAAGCCGATTATTCTGCTGTATTTGATAAAAATAAAACTACAAACTTTCACTTCATTCCTGTTGAAGGCACTGTAATCAATATGGGAAAGATTTCGCTTGAAATCTCTATTAAAGACATTGGATATTACAGCTGGCGTGTAGACTGGGATAAAGATTTTGAGAAAACAAAGAGATATTTTTCTGAACATCATCCGAATTCTCCATGGCTGGACAAAGAATGGATAACCCGTCATGAAAGTTTGGAACGGCATTTAACGCTCTTTCCGTAGTAGAAAGTATCTGAAATACAAAAATCTCCTCTCCTTCTGAGAATATTTGTTTAAATTATTTCGTGACTTTTAAAAAAAACGTATTACAATGTTATATATTAAATGATAAATCATTATTTGGGACATGTGTATGAGTGTTTTAAAGAATTTATTATCATTGGTTTTATGTGGTCTTGTTTTTTTTGGATGTGATGGAAAAGGTGAGAGGGTTTCTAAAGGTCCTTTGCCAGACACAAATGTTTCTGGAGAAATTTTGAAGGTTTCGCTTGATTCGGCTTTGGATACGCTGGATCCGCAGACGGCTGTTTTTGCTACTTCATTTGAGCTTATAGGAAATATGATTGACGGTCTTATGCAGATGGGTGCCGATGGTTCTGTGCAGAAGGCTGTCTGCAAGGAGGAAACTGTTTCAAAGGACGGCCTGCATTACATCTTTAAGCTTAGAGATGACGTTTACTGGTCCAACGGAGATCAGGTTACTGCCCATGACTTTGTGTACGGCTGGCAGCGCGCAATTGATCCGGCTACTAAATCTGAATACGCTTTTATGATTAGTGATATTGCGCAGATAAAAAATGCTGTTGCAATCAATGCAGGTCAGATGGAGCCGAATCAGCTGGGGGTGCGTGCAACAGACAATTTTACGCTTGAAGTTGAACTTAGTGTTCCGGTTTCTTATTTTGATCAGCTTCTGTATTTCTGTACGTTCTATCCGGCAAATCAAAAATTTATTGAGCAGTGCGGCGAAAAATATGCAACTAGCCCGGATACATGTCTTTCAAATGGTGCATTTATCCTTACGGAATATACGCCTGATTCAACTTCCATTTCCTTTATAAAGAATACGGCTTATTATGACGCCTCTAAAGTTAAGCTTGGCGGAGTTCATTACGAAATTATTTCAAACAGCGATGATGCGCTAAGGGCTTATCAGAGCGGAAAACTTGATCTGGTTGAACTTTCGGGTGATGCGGTTGTTAAAATGAAGAATTCTCCTGAATTCCGCCCAGTTGATTCCGGATTCCTTTACTATATTACATTCAATTTTGACGATTCTAACTTTGCAAGCAAAAATCTACGCCTTGCGTTTACGCATGCTGTTGACCGTGAAATCATAATTCACGAAATGGCGGACGGTTCTGCTGCGGCTTATGCACCGGTTCCAAAAGGTTTTGCATTCTCTCAGAGCGGGGAAGATTTTACTCCGGCAGGAATTGAATATCAGCGCGAATGCGGCTATGACCCTAAAAAGGCGTTGGAATATTTTAAGGCAGCTCAGGCTGAACTTGGCAAAAAGACTTTCAATCTTGAACTTTTAACTGCTGACGGAGAAACACAGGTTATTGCCTCAAAATCAATCAAGAGACAGATTGAAGCCCTTATGCCAGATGTTCATATTTCTATAAATGCAGTTCCTAAGCGCGAAAGGCGAAAAATTATGTCGTCCGGGAAATTTCAGTTTGGTCTTAACAACTGGGGGCCGGACTATGCAGATCCTATGACCTATCTTGCCATGTGGGTAACCGGAAACGACAACAACCAGGGAAATTATTTTAATCCAGTTTACAATGCAATTGTTGCAAGTTGTACGGACGGCGAGCTTTGTACGAATATTCCGGAACGCTGGCGGGCATTAAAAAAGGCAGAAGGCATTATTATGGAAGATGCTGTAATCATGCCTATATATCAGAAGTGTAATGCAAACCTCATCCGAAGCAATGTTAAAAATATAGCTTTCCATGCGGTTGCAATTAATCGTATTTATAAGACAACTTCAAAATAATTACGAGGTACGCATATGAATGAAACAACGGTTGTAAATAATTCAAAAGAAAAAAAATATTCTCATATTGCATTTGAGTTTTCTGTTTATATTCTTGTGATTCTTATTATTTCGTTTGTATTGCAGAATTTTTTCATCGTAAGAAATGTAAAATCTTCTTCCAAGTCGGATTATTCTGCGTTCAGTGAAAAAATTATTTCTGAAGACGCCGGAAAAATCCAGAACTGGAATAACGTTCTTGTAAATGACCTGCGCATGTATGCAGACAACGACGTTACAAAAGCCGGCGACAGCTCTAGAATAATCAGCTGGATAAAATCTCATGATGACATAAGGAATCCGCTGTTCAATTACATTATGTTCTGTACACCGGACGGGGTAGGCTACACAAGTGACGGAAGCATTATCACTGTAATTTCCAAGCCTTTTTTCCGCTCAATAATGAAGGACAGGCAGGAACTTTATGTTTCTAACATTGACTTTCAGCTGGACGGTTCTGTCTGTTATTACATTGCCCGTCCGGCATATGACCGCAATAAAAAACTGATTGGAGTTTTTGCAGGTGCCGTAAAACTAGATGAAATTGAAAAAATGATTTCCCAGCTTACTATGGGTGAAAACGGTAAGGCTATTCTTGTAGGTTCCAACGGTGTCTTAATTTCTCATATCCGCGGAATCGATAAGTATATGGATCTTTCCTACAGCGATAAAGCCGGTTACAGAGGACTTAGCGAAATTGCTGCAAAAGCCTGTGCGGGGCAGACCGGCGAAGATTACTATGTTGATCCGGACGGTGTAAAGACTTTTGCTTCCTATACTCCGGTTCTTGGTACTCCATGGTCTGCAATTCTTACAATTCCGCAGAGTCAGATAGAAACTGCCGGAAATACGCTCATGATAATCATCATTATGATCAGTATTTTTGTAGGCCTTACAGTCTGCATCGTCTGCTCGGGAATGCTTGTTTCTTCTGTAAAACCGCTCCGCGCAGTTCAGAAGTCAATTCATAAGATTTCTACCGGCGATGCTGACCTTACACAGCAGATTGAAGTAAAGAGTAAGAACGAAATCGGTGCTCTTTGTGATGGATTTAACGCCTTTATGAACAAGTTGCGTACAATAATCAGCGGTGTAAAGGATTCAAAGGAAATTCTTGGCGAAGTAAACCTTGGTCTTCAGAAGAGAATAGAAGAAAACGGAAATTCAATAAATGCGATCATCCAGGATTTGAGTAATATTGATTCTCAGGTTCAGAGCCAGTCAAACTGTGTAAATCAGACTGCAACTGCGGTAGAAGAAATTTCAAAGAACATTGAATCGCTTGAACGCATGATAGAAAGCCAGTTCAGCGGAGTTACAGAGGCCAGCGCTGCCGTAGAAGAAATGATTGGAAACATAAAGAGCGTAAATACGTCTGTATGTCAGATGGCAGAATCGTTTAATCAGCTTATTCATAATACAGAACTTGGAATTAAGTGCCAGAATGACGTAAACGAAAGGATTGCAATTATTGAAGCGCAGTCAAGAACGCTGCAGGATGCAAACAAGACAATTAGTGACATTGCAGAACAAACTAACCTTCTTGCCATGAATGCTGCAATTGAAGCGGCTCATGCCGGGGAAGCTGGAAAGGGATTCAGCGTTGTTGCGGACGAAATCCGTAAGCTTTCTGAAACTTCCAGCGTTCAGTCAAAAACAATTGGTGAAGAACTGGAAAAAATTTCCAACTCAATTAGTGATGTTGTAAGTGCGTCCCAGGCTTCGAGCCAGTCGTTTACAACTGTAAATTCTTCTATTTCGCAAACACAGCAGCTTGTGCTTCAGATTCAGGGTGCAATGGAAGAACAGCAGGAAGGTTCAAAGCAGATTGGTGAAGCCCTTAAGCTGATGAATGATAATGCCAGCGAAGTCCGCTATGCTTCCCATGAAATGTCTGAAGGAAACAGGGCAATCCTTACGGAGGTTGACCAGTTAAGGCAGACTACGGATGTAATTCATGGCAGCATGGATAAAATTTCAAGCAGTGCAGGAAGCATTCGTGACACTGGAGATGCCCTTGCAGAAATTGCAAACAATGTAGAGGCTGCAGTAGGACAGATTGGTGATCAGATTGACCTGTTTACGGTCTAGCCATAATGCCGTAATTTGAAATTGAATTTACATAATATGATAGAATTTAATGGCGATTTAAACAAACTCAGAGTATAATTATAGCCTGGGTGACATAGGGTTTTGAATTTTCTTACATGTAAGGTGACCGTATGAAATTAAAGGCGCGTTTTTCTATCATTGCTTTGCTTTGTGGGCTGGAGATGGCATTTCTTACAGCTCTTACAATGGCTGGTGCAAATTTTATACAAAGAATCCAGAACTTTCAGTTCAAGCAGCAGGAGTGTCAGTATGCTCTTGCTGATATTACTAATTATCTTAACCAGACAATTTCATGGTCTACAGATACAACTACAATCTATGACGTATGGAAGCAGAAAATTGTTTCTGCAAATAAAAAATTTCGTGAACTGGCAGAAGATCCTGTAATCAAATTCTTCCCGTCAGAATTTTCTGACCAGGTAGATGAAGCAAAGACAATTTGGACAAGGGTTGTTACCATGACAAACCCATTCAATGCCCAGCTTCAGTCCATTCAGCAGACGGAACTTAAAGACAACGAGCGCGGCTATATTTCCAGAAACGGTATTAAAGCCGGCGCCGAAATGTACGAAGATTCTGAAAATGTTCAGGCAATAAATAGAAGTCTTGTAATTATTGAACAGCAGATGAAGGATTTAACCCGTCATGGAGCAGAACTGCAGGGTGTAATGGATGAAATGTACAAGCAGATTGTTGCCTTTGTAGCTACTTATACTCGTCTTTACAGACTGGTTGTAGCTGTCCTTGGAGTTATATTTATCGGGCTGGTTTTTGTAAGCATTATCCGCGGTACAAACAGAATCATAAAAGGAATCAAGCGTGTACGCGATATGTCCAGAAGTCTTGCACAGCGCGACTTTACCTGTGAAATTGAACCGCAGGGAAGCAACGAAATGCAGGCCCTTATGCGCAACATGAACGACATGGTTTATGAAATCAACAACTTCTTCCTTATTGTAAAGAAAACTGCTTCAAGGGCAATTTCTTCCGGATATTCTATTAACGATTCTTCTACAAGTACTGCTGCGGCAACAAACGAAATCAATTCCAATGTTGAAGAAATTACAATGGAATTTGACCAGATTTCTGAGTCCATGGAAAGGGCTGTTCGAGCAATTAACAGCACGAATGACCAGGTAAAGACACTTGTTCATGATAACCGCGATCAGACTGCTGCTATTGACGAAAGTTCTTCGGCAATTTCTTCTATGGCAACTACAGTTGACGGAATCAGGGAAAATGCAGTTAAGCGAAGTCATGCTGCCGAAGAAATGAGGGAACTAGTAAGCGACGGTGACAATAAGATTTCTGCGACTAACGCAATTCTTGAGGAAGTAATGGGGCAGCTTGATGAAATTGGCGAAGTTGTTACGCTGATTGACTCTATTACGGAACAGACAAACCTGCTTTCTATGAACGCGGCAATTGAGTCTGCTCATGCGGGTGAATTCGGTAAGGGATTTGCGGTTGTTGCAGAAGAAATCCGTTCTCTTGCAGAAAGTACAGCTGACAATGCTCAGAAAATTAACGAGGCAATTTCAAATACAATCAAAAAAGTTACAGAGGCTCATAGTTCCAGCCGTTCTGCTTCTGCGGCCTTTACTAAGGTTTCGCGTCACGCTGCAGAAATGATTGATTCTTTTGCCCTTATAACAAGGGAAATTGTTACTATCGGTGAGCAGACAAAGCAGATTACGCAGAAAACTGACATTACGGCTCTTGCGGCAGATAAGATTAATTCTTACTGTACAAACCTTGCCGCTCAGCAGGAAACTGTTGCTCAGGAAATTAATTCCATCAGAACGCTGTTTCAGAATGCTCTCAGCTCCATTCATGAAATCAGCCGCGGAACAGAAGATATTGTAACGCGAATGGATGCTGTTGGTTCGCTCAGTAAAGAAAGCTACAAGAACATGACTGACCTTGAAAATGTCCTTGAAGAATTTAAGACAAACGAAAATGATAAAGAAGAACTTCAGGAAACGATTGATGAAAGCGCAATAAGCAATATTATTTCTGATGAACTTATGGCTCAGTTGGATTCTGACTTCCATGACGGTGCACTTAAATCTGATGAAATCGAATTTGAACCGGATGACGTTGAAGACATTTCTGACAGTGGACTTGAAGAAATTGATGAAGACGGCGTGTACGTTGTTTCTGAAGAAAACGCATCTGACAAAGAGTCAGAAATAGAAGCCGAACAGGAAGAAGCGCAGAATGTTTCAGAAAGCCTTGATGAACCTGCAGACGGTGAAGAACTGAAAATTCCAGAAGAAACGGAATCTGAATAGGTTCTTCCATATAACCATACTTTTCATTATAATTCTGTTACCATTTTAACTTGAGGAAACAAATGAGTAACGAAGAAAAAAATCCTTTGCTCTGCCATTGGGCTGATCAGATGGCCGACAGAATTATCAAGGAAAAGGGTGACCTTGACTCTTATACCTGTGCTTCAGGAATTACACCTTCGGGAACTGTCCATCTTGGAAATTTCCGCGAAATAATCACTGTAGATTTAGTTGTTCGCGCGCTGCGTGACCGAGGCAAGAAAGTTCGATTTATTTATTCTTGGGATGACTATGATGTATTCCGCAAGGTTCCGGCGAATATGCCAGACCCTGAAATTCTTGAAAAATACCTTCGCTTTCCTATTACAGAAGTGCCTGATACAACTGGTCGCAACGAAAACTATGCGCGCCACCACGAAGTTGATATTGAACAGCAGCTTCCTCGCGTAGGAATTGCTCCAGAATTCCTTTACCAGGCAAGCCGCTACCGCGCAAACCGCTATGCAGAAGGAATGCGCAAGGCAATGCAGAACCGCGAACTTATTAAGGAATGTCTTAATGAATACCGCGATGACGCTCACAAAATGAAACCAGAAGACGTTTACTGGCCTGTTTCTATTTTCTGCGGAAAGTGTAACAAAGATACTACAGAAATCATTGATTACGACGGAGAATACGGAATTACTTATAAGTGTGAATGCGGTCACACAGAAACTGCTGATATCCGCACTTTTAAGGGTGCAAAACTTGGCTGGCGCGTTGACTGGCCTATGCGTTGGAACGAAGAAAAGGTTGTTTTTGAACCGGGCGGAAAGGATCACATTTCTCCGGGCGGAAGCTACGATACTGCAAAACTTGTTTCAAAGAAGATTTACGGCTGGGATGCACCTGTTACAATGCGCTATGACTTTGTAAACCTTAAGGGTGTTCCTGGAAAAATGTCTTCTTCTAAGGGTAAGGTAATTGCTTTGCCGGATGCCCTTGATGTTTACCAGGCAGAAGTTCTCCGCTATCTTTTTGCGGGTACACGTCCTAATACAGAATTTGCCATTTCTTTTGATATGGATGTTCTTAAAGTATACGAAGATTACGACAAGACTGAACGCGTTGTTTATGGCGTAGACAAGGCAAAGAACGATGATTTCTACAACAAAGAAAAGAGAATCTACATGCTTAGTCAGCCGGACGGAAAAATCCCTGAAACAATGCCGTATCAGATTACTTTCCGTATGCTTACAACTCTGATTCAGACATATTCAGGAGACATTGATGCTGTAATCAAGTCTCTTGGTGATGTAAAACCTGAACAGGAAGAAAGGCTTAGAAGACGTGCTGCATGTGCATGGTTCTGGATTCAGCACAGTGCTCCAGACTGCGCTCCTGAATTCTGCTTCAGCCTTCGTGAAGACGGTTCTAAAGCAGATCTTTCTGGCGACATCCTTACTGCTGTTAAGCGTGTTCGTGATGAAGTTGTTCCTAAGGTTGGTTCTTACGCAATGGATAAGGAATGCCAGCAGGCTATGTATGACATTGCAACTGAACTTGGCCTTGATTCAAAGACTCTGTTTACAGCATTGTATCAGGCTTTGATTGCAAAAGATCAGGGACCGCGCCTTGCTTCATTCATGAAGATTATCGGTAAAGATAAGCTTGCTAAGATTCTTAGCGTTTATTAATGCATAAAAAAAGGGCTGTCTAATAAGTTCAATTAGTGGTGGTTGAGCTTGTCGAAACCACCAGATATAGTGCAATTGGTCATTTCGACAAGCTCAATGACCGTATGTACTAAACTTATTAGTCAGCCATTTCTTTTTTAGAAGAGCGGGTAGCATTCAAAGCCGGCACTTCTTAATTCATCGGCTTTTGTTCCGGCTTCATTTTCGTCGACCACAACTATATAGTACACTGTCCCGCTCGCACGTGTTTCTTCCTGAATATATCCGTTAAAATTCTTTTCTCTAAGTTTGTTCACAAAATTCTGCGCATTTGCTTTTTCGCGGAACAGACCAAGCTGCTGCTTTTTTGCTTTTTCTGTACTGGCCGGAGCTTTTGCTGCTGTTCCTTTTGCCTGTTCAGCAGACGAAACTGGAGCCGCTGCCTGTGCGTTTTCTTTTGCGGCTGTCGCTGTGCCGGCTGCATTTGCTTGTACCGCCGGAGTTTTTGCTGAATTTGCGGTTGTTTCAGAAACTGCTGCTGTTTCCTGTGGTTCCGGGACTGACTGAATTGCGGCAATGTGTTTGCGCGGCGTAAAGTACCAGAACGGAGCCGGGTAAATCTGAACTTTTCCTGTAACAATTCCAGCTTCTGCAGAGGACGGATATTTTTTCTTGAGTCGTTCTGCATAGTCTGATTCGCCTGTTACGTACCATAAGGTAAGCAGAATTGACGGCTGAACGCTTTCCAGAGAAGGCAGTTCAAGGTATGCCTTGAGCATTGCTGCCGGTTCTATAAGGTCAGAAGCATTTTCTGCACGGCATAGTGAAGCCCACTGCTCATAGAGTTTTATTTTTGCCTGAATTTCAGGAGATTTAGAACTGCGTACGGCAGTGTTCAGGTAGTTTTCTGCGTTTTCGTATTCGCCGGCCGAAAGTGCACAGCGGATTGCGTCTATTACAAGCTGTTCTGAAGATTTTTTAGGCATGCCATGGGCGTTTCCGCCGGCAATCCCTGCTGCTGTTGCGTATGAGTTCTGTGCGTCTATGTACATGGCAAGAGATTCCTGAACGGAACCCAAAAATGCGTATACTGCGCGTTTTTCTGTAGGATCAGAAACTTTTAAAACTTGTTCTTTAAGGTATTTTACAGCTTCCTGCGGTGTGCCTTTGGAAACAGCGGAATCAGAAATCTGTTTTGCTGTAGTCTGCTGGGCAAAAATGCAGAGCGAAAGGTTCAGTATGAGTGTTGTCAGGACTAGTTTTTTCATATTGCACTTCCAGTATCACTTTCTGAGTCTGCTTCCGGCTGAGCGGGCTCAGCCGGCTGTTCCTTTTTTACTGCTTCTGTGCTTTCTGCAGAGGCAGTCTTGTCAGCAATTTTTTCTGCTTTTTTAAGGAGCGATTTCTTTTCTTTTTTCTGTTCTTCTTTTTTTGCTTTTTTATGTCTGAAAGACAGGGCTACCGGCAGTGTAAAGATAATTCCAGCGGCAAAAGAAATCATTATGGTTATAAAGACAGGAACGTTTTCAAATGTCTTGAACAGAAGGTTTACATTGCACTTGTTATCCAGATTGAATCCGACAAAAAATGCCATTATGACGATTATGATTATAGTTTCAATAAGTCTGATTACCATGATTCCTCCTGAGTCTATTCACAAACTCGCCCTTTAAATGTATGAGGCATAAGCCGCTTTGCGTCTTATGCTACGAGTTTGTTCATTTCATTCACAAACTCGCCCCTTAAAGGTATGACCATTTAATTGTTCTATTTTAACATATATAAAGCTTCCAATCAAAGTTTTGTCGGCTTTGAAGCTTACTTTTTCGTCCTGGGCGGTTTTGCCTAAAAGTTCTTCCTTGTTGTCGCGGCTTACACTTTCTACAAGAACTTTTGCAACTGTGCCTACGCGTTTTTTCATCTGTTCGTCAGTGTGAATAAGCTGAAGGTCTATTACGCGCTGAAGCCTTTCCTTGCGGATTTTTTCAGGAATCTGCTCCATTTTTGCGGCAGGAGTTCCTTCGCGCGGGTTGTAGTAATACATGCAGGCAGTTTCAAAGCGAACCTGATTCATAAGGTCCAGCGTAAGTTCTACATCTTCTTCCGTTTCTGTAGGGAAGCCCATCATGATGTCGGTTGTAAGCGAAACGTCCGGGATTTTGTCCTTAATCTTTTTTACAAGTTCAAGGTAATGCTCTCTGGTGTAGCGGCGGTTCATTGCCTTTAATACGCTTGATGACCCATGCTGAACCGGCAGGGCAATGTGATGGCAGATGCGTTCGTTTTTTGCAATTACGTCTATCAGTTCGTCGCTGAAGTCTTTTGGATGGCTTGAAAGGAAACGCACCCATCCTATGCTGGAATTGGTTTGTTCAAGATGATCTGTGATTAACTGAAGAAGCTGTGAAAAGTTGATTTCTTTTCCGTTGTATTCCGATTTATACGAGTTTACGTTCTGTCCGAGCAGTGTAATGTCCAGAACCTTGTAGCGGGAAAGTGTGTCCAGTTCGGCAAGAATTTCTTCTACAGGGCGGCTTACTTCGCGTCCTCTAAGATATGGAACGATACAGTATGTACAGAAGTTGTTGCAGCCGTTCATGATAGGTACAAAAGTTGATTTTGCGCCTTCTTCATAAGAAAGTGAAGCAAATTTGTATTTTTCTGTGTCATCAACAGGGAATGATTCTTTTTTATCTTCGATTGCGCTGATTATTTCGCCAAAGTGATGTTTTGCATATGTTCCTACAACGTAATCAATGCAGGGCCAGTCTTTTTTAAGTGAATCTAAAAGGCGTTCTGCCATACAACCCATTACGATTACAGTAATTGGAACCGGTCCGTTTTGAACAAGTTTGGTAGCTTCTTCAAATGCGCTGTATTTTGCTGTTTCAAGTTTGTTGCGTACTGCTTTAAGACCTGTAAAATATCCCAGACGGCCAAAAATTCTGTTTTCGGCGCTTGCCCTTACAGAGCAGGTATTGATTACTGCTGCATCAGCAAGCTCCGGGGTTTCGGCTTTTTTCCAGCCGCGTGCAATAAAAAGCTGTTCAACGGCTGCAGATTCTGCAATGTTCATCTGGCAGCCGTAAGTTTCAAAATAATAGGTCATGTTCTGAATTATAACAGAAATAGCACGCTAGGACAAATGCCGGTCCTTTTATATTCTATTTTCTGCTGATTCAAGCGTGTTGAACATTAACATCGCAATAGTCATTGGACCTACTCCGCCCGGAACAGGGGTGATGTAGCTGGCTGTATCCAACAGGTCGTTGTAGTCGCAGTCGCCTACGAGGCGGAAGCCAGATTTTTTTGTGCTGTCAGGAATGCGGTTTACGCCTACGTCAATTACAACTGCGCCTGGTTTTACCATGTCCTTTGTAACTGTGTGCGGGCGGCCAACTGCTGCAATAAGAATGTCTGCCTGACGTGTAATTTCTGCCATATTCTTTGTACCTGTGTGGCAGATTGTTACAGTACAGTTTGTTTCTTTTCTTGCAAGAAGAAGGCTTACAGGTTTTCCTACTATATTAGAGCGTCCGATTACAACAGCGTGCTTTCCGCTTGTTTCAATTCCCATCTTTTCAAGAAGAACGATGATTCCATGCGGTGTACATGGAAGGAATGCTTTTTTGCCGATAACAAGGTTTCCAACGTTCATCGGGTGGAATCCGTCTACGTCTTTTTCCGGTTTGATTGCCAGAAGAACTTTCTCTTCATTAATATGCTTTGGAAGCGGCAGCTGAACTAAAATTCCGTGAACAGAATCGTCATTGTTCAGTTCGTCAATGATATTGAGTAATTCATCTTCTGAAGTTGATTCAGGAAGATGCATGCTTCGGTCTGCCATTCCGACTTCTGCAAGAGCCTTCTGCTTTCCTGTTACATAGGAAACGCTTGCAGGATTTTCTCCGACAAGAATTACAGCAAGACATGGTGTGATTCCCTTTGCTTTAAGCGCAGAAACCTTTTCTGCAACTTCTCCGCGAACCTGTGCGGCAATGGCTTTTCCATCGATAATTTGTGCATTCATATGTTACATTCCTCTATATAGTTTGTTTCTAATTGTAAAAACCTGCTAAAAAATGTATAGTTAAAGCCCGCGGATATCTGATAGAATGTCAGCGGGATTTATCTTAGCAGAATACATTATAGAAAATCGTGAGGAAAAATGAAACGTATTCTTTTCATAATCGGAATATTTTTAATGCTTATGGCACCGATTTTTTCACAGTCAGAAGAAGAAAGTGGCAGTCAGGATGAAGAAAACGTAGTCCGCAAAGAAGATGATGTTTATAAAATGAACGGAAAAGGCGATCAGTTTATAAAGATTGGCATTATGCCTAACTTTCCGTTGAATTTTGGAGACAGCCTTTATATTGGTGGTGCAGCCCAGCTTGGTTACTACAGATTCCTTACAGGATGGTTTGGTCTTGGCGGTGAACTTATGGCCGGCTACAATCCTACTTTGGGAAGCAACGTCCTTACATTTGTTCCGATAACAGTGGGAGCAATGCTTCAGCCTGCACTAGGAAAGTTTGAATTTCCTGTGTTCTTTTCTGCAGGCGTAGCGTTTGAAACATGTTCAAATAAAAAATATTTCCCGGGTTTTGCCGGAAAAATAGAAGCGGGTGCCTTTTATAGAATCACAGAAGGCTGGTCTGCCGGAATTACAGGTCAGTGGCTTTATCTTGGTGAATGGTATACAGACACTAAAAATGCGGATTCTGATTACGGAATGTTTATGCAGGCTTCGGTTTCTGCCCGCTATCATTTTTAATTTGGAGCTTACATGAAAAAGATTTTAATTTCTGTTTTCGTTTTCTTATCTAGTTTGCTGTGTTTTACAGGCTGTTACGACGCAATCTTCCAGAGCATCAGGACAGAGGTTGAACTTGGAGATTCAACTGTTACCGGTTTTATAAACGGAATCGTACGTTTTACTCCGGAAGGCAGTTCAAGACAGTTTCTTTTTGTTGCAAACGGTACAATCCGCGTAAAGGACGCTTCTGCCCAGACTTCGGGTTTGTGGTATGAACTTTCGGGGCTTGGTCTTCCTAGCAAGGTTTCTTATTCGTATTATGACGGATCATTTTCCGGTGAATATATTTTTAAGATGGCAGCAGATAAGGAATATGTTTATGCCCTTTCTTATGTACCGTATTATGATGAAGACAAGAGCCGTAATGTTCCAAAGACCCTTTATCTTTATGCGTGCAAACCTACTGTAAATTCATACGGCGTTCTTGATTTTTCTAATGGATGGCACAGGGTTGGAGAAATCAACGATAATCTTTCAAAATATATGTCCATGCTTGATTCGTCTTATTACAGCATGAATGCAAGTGTACTTCTTTTCTGTACAAACGCTGTTCAGCCAGATCACAGAAAGGCTTACATAAGAATCGGTGGAAAAACCGGATATTCTTACAGTACTACGGATTATTTATTTAATCAGTCTTATTGGGGCGTATATGAATTGAACGGTTCAGATACACCAAATCTTCTTAATTTTTCAACAGGTTACAGCGGAACTTATAACGACGCAAATAAATCATCATTCGTTAATAATTCTGTAATGGGTGCAGTATGGTTTGACAATGACATATTGTTTACTCAGTTCTTAAATCCTGTTACAAACGAAACAGCTGATTCAGATCCTACATGTGTATATATGGGTAACGGAGAAGCTCTTGAAACGTTCAATTTGACTTCGTACCAGGATGCAAAATATACAAATACAGGAAAAGTGGCTGTTCATTATAATTCTGACAGTACTACAGTTTATTACGGAGGCGACTTTAATCTTATAAAAGCATATCTTGCATCAATGACTGTTACTGTAACTGACGAAAGCGGAAATGCATCTACTTATTCTCAGGGACGTCCTGGTGCTGTTTCTTTCATTTATTACGGCGGTACAATAGATGCTGCCATCTGTTCGCTTGCAGTTTGTTCGGACTACCTTCTTATAGGAACTGGAACAGACCGTTCTTCTGGCGATGGGATTTTCCATGTTACGCTTGATGCTAGTGGAACTCCTGGCTTAATTACTTCCAGCTTTGCAACAAATGCAGATTCTGTAATGTGTGCGCCATATATTGTTCGTTCTCTTTTGAACGTAGATCCTTCTAAAAAAGAGGTAGAGAGTACTTTGTATTCTTCTATGGACTTTATTTATACAGAATCTACGGCTGGAACGACTATTGAAGACCGCGGATTATGGTCTTACTATCCGACAACCCTTGAATGGAACAGGGAATAGTTTTCCTGCAGATATTTTCTGAGCGGCCGGGTTGTGCTGAATGAGTCCCGGCAGCATTTACAGAAAAACATATTTTATTGAAAAGGCTGTGTTTATGCACAGCTTTTTTCGTTTAAACTTAACAGCGGCAGAAAAATCCAGTTCAGACGAATCTGGTTCGCTGTCTTTTGTTTTGAATGAAAAAGACGAGCTGAGGTTTACCCTGCTGTTAAGGGAGTTGCTTTTTCCGCCGGGCAGATACGCTTTTACGCTGGTTTTCCATGCGGCTGTCTGTTCGCCTGGGGTAGTGCAGAAGGAAGCAGAAAAAGCCGCCGCAGTGGATGCCCGTCCGTAAAAGGATACTGCGGAATTTGCGCTGTAAGATGCTTCTTCAAGCCATTCGGATGCGGCTTTTTCCGGCGTTATTCCCGTTACCTGTGCCGTTCCCGTAATGCGGGATTTTGCACAGCGCACTTCAATTCCTGTACCGGCCTTTGCAGCAAAACAGCCTTCTCCGTCATCAGAAACTTTGTCTTCCAGAGTAGCGCAAAATCCCAGCTTTATCTGCTTTTTATTGTCTTTTGTATACAGAAATAGGAATGGATTCAGTTTGTAAAGAGATACTGTTTTTAGCCTATATCCTGCCGGTGTAATTATTGCGGGCGACGACGCTGAATATGCCGAAAAATTAATTCCGCCGTACCGCGCTCTTACGGCGTTTTCCAAGCAGAAAGTGTAGTTCCATGGATTCTGCATGTCATATTGATTTTTATAAAATCCTGTAGAAATGCGGATTTTTATGTTTTTGTTCTGATATGACAGCTGGACGTTCTGGCAGAAAAAAGCGGAATTTGGGAATAAGCTGTACTGGCTGAACCATGACGAGCCGTTGTTTTCTGCAAAATAGTTTTCCATCGAATACGAAAAAGAAAACATGCCTTTGCGCGCGTTTCCAAATCTTACAGCTGCCGAAAAAATGCTTTCTTCATCTTCGTTCATAAAAAGAGAGAAATTCAATCTGTTTAAAAGGCTTTTGCTGTTATGCAGGTTAAAAACTACAGCTCCGGAAAGAGGCTTTTTCCAGTCGCTTCCGCCCGGCATACAGAGTTTAAGCGTTTCGGCTTCCAGCAGGGGATTTGAAAAAAAAGAAAGTCCGTTATAAAAGTGCGGTTTTTTAAGTACGGAAGCACTGCCGGTAGTTTTTATGTTTCCGGCCCATAAGGTAAGCGGAAAATACGCCGGGATTAGTTCATCTGCTTTTAAGGTAACACCCCAGGCCGGTTCATGTGCATCGGGACTTTCTGAAAAAAGCACGCTGCTTTCTTTCCATGCGGCTTTTCCTGTAAATCCTCTCAAAAAAATGCTTTCATCAAAAAAAAGGCTGTAATCGTTTTTTTCTGAATCTTCATGGAAAAGCCTGCCTCTTCCGCCTGCATTAAAACTGTTTCCGTAAAATACAGCCGCATTCCGTTGGGTTTCTGCGCATTCCCCCGAATATCTTCCTGTTAGAATTACCGCTGCGAGCGCAATAAAAATTTTTTTATCAATGTATTGGTTTTTCTTCACATAAAGATATATCGCATTTTTCCTTCAAAAAATGCATTTCCGCAAAAAAAAAATACCCTCCGAAGAAGGTATTTTTTTTGTTACCCACTATTCAGTTTTGTTCTCGCAAAACTGACGACAGCGGTAAATCAGTTAAATCTTTCAGAATCCATTAGTCCGCTGTCAATTTTTTTGCATTACCCACTATTCAGTTTTGCACTCGCAAAACTGATGACAGCGGTAAAACAGCTAAATCTTTCAGAATCCACTAGTCCGCTGTCATTTTTGTTACACACTATTCAGTTTTGCCCTGCAAAACTGACGACAGCGGTAAATTAGTTAAATCTTTCAGAATTTATTAGTCCGCTGTCGGTCATTCTTCTGATGTTGTTGAAGTTACATATCCAGCAGAATTTCTGAATGCGTCAATTTTTACGATTTTTGAACACCAGTATTCAGCTTCAGTTTTTGTTGTATAAGGACCAACGCGAACGCGGTAGTACATCTGACCTTTTTTGTCAGTGTAAGTAAATACGTCTGCAGTAATCTGATTTTTGCTTAATTCTTCGCGGGCTGCATCTGCGCTCTTTCTGCTTGTCAAAGAAGAAACCTGAACCCAATAGCGTGTTACCATAGGTTTTTTAGGTTCAACTTTTGGAGCCGGTTTCTGAACAGTTTTAACCGCAGGTTTTGATTCAACCTTTTTAGCTTCGTAGTTTTTAGAAACTGTTTTTTCAGAAACAGATGGTGCAGAAACTTTTGCCGGTTCGGCTTTTTTAGTAACAGTCTGCGAAACAGCCTGAGAATTCTGTGCCGATACTGTCTGTGCAGCCGGAGCCTGATTCAAATCAATTGTTGTTGTTCCCTGTGTATAATTTTTAGCACTGTCGGAACTGTTGGCTGCATATACAGTTGCATTATCTGCATGAACAGTTAATTCTTTAATGCGAATGTCGCCTGCAGCTTTTCCATTTTCAAAATCAAATCCCGGAGCAGAAGGTGCAGCATTTTCAGCATCAGCACCGTTTTCCGGCAAATCATATTCAGAATCATTTTCGAAAGCGAATGGTTTAAGTTCGTTTTCTGGTTCAGCCTGAGCCGGCGCCAGAGAAATCCATCCGTTGGAAGTGTTTTTATTTCCGTTTTTTACAGCCGCAATTGACTGTGTACCTTTAGCCGCCGGCGAATAAATTATAAGAGCTGCTCCTAAAACTACAAGAAGAAAAACTCCAGTCGCAGCAATAATCCATAATAATCTTTTCTGTTCCATATCGCATTCCTTTGCGGTCTTTTCCCGACCCCTTACTTTTCTATCGGAATATGCGAAAATTTGTTTAGTATTTTTTTTATGGGCCAGCCTTTTTTGCAACCCGCCTTCCGTTGCCCGCTAACGCTCGGTCTCCGCATTCCTTCGGAATGCTCCGCCTTTTGCTTCGCAAAACAACTCCACGCTCCGGCCTGTGGAAACCCCGGCTGCAGCAAAACTTCCTCATGTTTTAGTGAATTTCTTTAAAAAGTCGCTCATAAAATAGTGAAAAATCTATAAAACTCGCTCATGTTTTAGTAAAATTCTTTAAAAACTCGCTCATGTTTTAGAAAAAATATGATATAATATATTAAGAGGTGGTTGTATGTATTTAAAAAGAAAAATAGATGATTTTTTAGTTTCATGGAAAAATTCAGAAGATAAAAAGCCTCTTATTGTAAAAGGTGCAAGACAGATTGGAAAGACAAAATCTATTGAACATTTTGCTGAAAACTACGAAAATTTCGTTAACATAAATTTTGCACTTGAAACAAAATTTAAGACAATTTGTGAAGATGGTTTTGATGTTGAATCAGTTATAAAAAATATTTCAAGAATTGATCCTTCCAAAAAATTTGAAAATGGAAAAACTCTTATCCTTTTTGATGAAATTCAAGATTATCCTGAAATTGCGACTAGTTTAAAGGCTTTTTGTATTGATGGCAGATTTGATGTAATTTGCAGCGGTTCAATGCTTGGAATTAACTATAAAAAAATTCAGAGTAACAGTGTAGGTTATAAGACAGAGTTTTTAATGCAATCTCTGGATTTTGAAGAATTTCTTTGGTCAAAAGGTTATAGCGATGATATCGTAGAGGATTTTCTTTCTCATATGAAATCAGGAATTGCATTTAATCAAACAACGCTGAATGTTTTTAATGAAATTTTTTTGGATTACTGTATTTTGGGTGGTATGCCAAATGTTATTTCTAACTATATTCAGAAAGGAACTTTTGAAGGTAGTCTTGAATTACAGCAGGAACTTATAGCTGACTATAAAGAAGATATAAAAAAATACGTTGAAGGCATTGATAAAACTAGAGTTCTTAATGTGTTTAATCATATTCCTGTTCAGCTTGCAAAAGAAAATAAGAAGTTCCAAATTTCAAAGGTTGCAAGTGGAGCAAAGTTTAAAGATTATTGGGGCTGTATAGAATGGCTTAATGATGCAGGAATGATAAATATTTGTTATTGTCTCCATAGCCCAAATTTACCTTTGAAAGGAAATTACGAAGATGATAAATATAAAATTTATTTTCGTGACACTGGGTTATTAGTTGCAAATCTTGATGAGGAGTCTCAGGAAGATTTACGTGCAAATAAAAATTTGAATGTCTATAAAGGTGCATTATATGAAAATCTAATTGCAGAAGCACTTTGTAAGCAGGGATATGAACTGTTCTACTATAAAAAAGAAAATTCAACACTCGAACAGGATTTTTTTGTACGAACTAAGAAATCTCTTGTTCCAGTAGAAGTAAAAGCAACCAATGGAACAGCAAAATCACTTTCAACTTTAATAAAAAGTGATTCATATCCAGATATTACAACTGGCATAAAACTTATTTATGGAAATGTCGGCTTTGAAAACAATATTCATACATTCCCGTATTTCTGCGCTTTCTTGCTTAAGAGGTATTTAAAGGATGTGGAGTTTTAGAGAGTTGGACTCTGTGAAACTCTTTCTGCAAATTCCTAATTTTTATAGTAGATTTTTAATATTAAATCAATTAAATTGTTATAAGACAATTAATTAAAACAAGCGCAACATTGCGCTAAAAAGGAGTATATTTTATGAAAAAATTATTTAAGATTGCTGCGGCTCTTATTTTGGGAGCAATTGCATTGACATCATGTTCAAGTGATTCTGATACTGATTATACTGCGCTTTTGCTTGCAAAAAACAGCAGCACTGCAAAAACTGACTATACAGAAAACTTTAAGAGAGGATTCTGGAAATATACAATTACTGTAAACGGAACAAGCGAAACAAAATATTTTTGCTTTACAGAACTTAAAGACAGTAGTAAAAAACCTTATCAAGGAAGTTTAGTCAAGTATGTAGAAGGTCTTGTTTTTATTGGAGACAGCGTTCGGTGCTGGGCTTGGACAGCTTCTGACGAAGAACAGACTTATATTGCCAAAGTAAGGGATTCAAAAGCCTTTACATGGGAAGCTCTTTATAACGATGCTGTAAATGGCTTGGCAAAATTTGAAAAAGTAATGGATAAATCGGAATTTCCTGATGCATGGGTAAATAGAACATGGAATGGTTATACAGGGGTTTACGAACTAAGTAAGGACAATAATTTTTTCAACACAATAAAAAGGGACTGCCTTTCTTTAGACAGTCCCTTATTTTTTTATTGCGTTAATTTTTCTGTTGAAACATCATCATTATTGCGACTGCAATAATGATATTCCTTAATTACATAAATTGTTCTACTGATGGTTTTATCAGATGAAGTTGTTATTGTTAGGTCAAACTGAAAAGTTTTGTTTTGATGACTATCACTTAAAACACCACTGGAAGCAGGAGCCTTATAATAATAGCCGTCCATATTCGTAAGGGAAGCATTGCTGTTAATTGCCAAAGGTCCGACTGGAATATTTATATTTGCAGAGCTGTACCAATCAAAATGTTGAGCTGTCTTCTGATACAAATATGGATAGTTTTTAAATTCAGATTCTGGAATATACATGGTAACATTACTGAAAGCTTGATTAAGCTTATCAGAATACTCTGAATATGAAGTAACTGAAGAATCAATCGTTTCATTATCACCTGTTCTACCATAATATGTACTGCCACAGTAGAGCACCCACCAAGCTCTTGGTTGATATGGATTATTGTTGTTGTCTGACGTCCATCTCCATTTACTTGACTTCCAACTGTCTCCCGATAGATACCTGAGCTTAGTAATCTTATAAACAGGCAGTATTTTATCTTCCGTAGAATTCTTAATAGTTACCCTTTTATTGTTGCTGACAGTTATAGTAGCATCACCGCTGCAGGCAGCAGTATCAGCCCTTAAATTTTCGATTGTAACGAACTTCTGTTCTGTCTCCAAATCAAATGCAATTGTATCACCGTCACTTAATGTAAAGATGTTTGAATTTTCATCGTACTTAGAGAAATATCCGTCAATGAACAGGTTTGAAACCTTAAAATCATACTTGCTGTAGGTAAATACCATTGGAACGGTAAGTTTTTGGAATACCTTTCCTGTAGAAGAATTTGTATGAGTAAGGGTTATATCAAGTCCTGTTTCCGGAGTTTCCTTTGAAGGGGTTATTTTAAGATAGCCTTTTAGTAATTCTTCACAATTTCTACTGGAATCCCGAAGTCTGAGTATTCTGAAAGAAGGTTTTTCTGGGTTTTAAAGCGCTGGAGAATTTGAAGGGTTTTCATGTGGTCGCGGCGTTTGGCGCGCACAAAGCGAATGAGGGATGGTGCGGTTACGAAAATTATTTTTTCGCAGAGTTTTAAAAGTTCCGGGGTTTTATACAGAACGGTAGCATTTATGATTATGTTTTTTTCTGAATTGCTGTTTATAAAATCTTTTGTAAGTTTTGTAATGGCCGGGTAAACAATCTGTTCCTGTCTTTTTAAAAGTTCGGGACTGTTAAAAATAAGCGCGCCAAGATTTCGTCTGTTTAAAGAACCGTCTGCGTTTTTTAAGTTTATGCCTTTTTTTTCTGCGTCATCTGAAAATGCTGCAAAAATTACGTCTTCGTTTTGTTGTATTGCCTGATGAGCCAGCTTGTCTGCATCTACGCTAAGCCAGCCCTGATGTTCGTATTGTGAGCAGATGTAGTTTTTTCCGGCGGCCATTGGGCCTGTTACGCAGATTATCAATGGAATTCTCCCCAGTTTTTACCGTATTCAATGGAAACGCGCAGCGGAACGTTCAGTTTTACAGCGTTTTCCATTTTATCTCTTACAATCGAAATTGTTTCTTCAATTACTTTGCCGTCATCCGGGCATTCAAGAATAAGTTCATCATGAACCTGAAGCAAAAGCTGCGCGCCGTTGTTTTTTTCTTTAAGGGCCTTGTTTACATCAAGCATTGCTTTTTTTACGATGTCGGCGGCACTTCCCTGAACCGGTGTATTTATTGCAATTCGTTCTGCACCGGATTTTTCCAGTTTGTTGCGGCTGTTAATGTTTGCAATCGGGCGTCTTCTTCCAAAGATTGTCGTTACGTAGCCCTTAGATTCTGCTTCGCTAATAGTTTCTGCCTTAAACTGAGTAATTGCAGAATAGAGCCTGTCGTAATTGTCTATGAATTCTGCTGCCTGAGTGCGGCTTATTCCTAAATCATTTGCAAGGCGGAATGCGCTCATTCCGTAGATAACGCCGAAGTTTATGGTTTTTGCTGTGCGTCGCATTTCCGGGGTAACGGCATCTGGCTCTACGGAATAAATCAAGGCCGCCGTAGCGCGGTGAACATCTGTTCCGTCTATAAATGCCTTGCTCATGTGTTCGTCACCGGAAAGATGTGCAAGCACTACAAGTTCAATCTGGGCGTAGTCGGCAGAAATAAGGACTTTACCTTCCGGCGCGCTGAATGCGCTTCGTATGCGGCGGCCGGCTTCGTTTCTTACAGGAATGTTCTGAAGGTTCGGTTCCCGGCATGAAAGGCGGCCGGTAGCGGTTCCAGTCTGAACAAAATCAGTGTGAATCCTGTCTTCTTTGTCTGTAAGAGTAGGAAGCGTTTCTACATAAGTTGAAAGCAGTTTTGTAAGTTCGCGGTATTCCAGAATCATCTTTGGTACGGGATCGTACATTGCCAGTTCTTCCAAAACTGATGTATCTGTTGAATAGCCGGTCTTAGTTTTTTTGCCCGGTTTAAGTTTTCTTTCTTCAAAAAGGACGGTCTGCAGCTGCTTTGGAGAGGCAATATTAAATGAATGACCTACTTCGTCGTAAATTGCTTTTTCTGCTTCGGCAATTCCTTGCGAAAGTTCTGTGTGGTATGCGTAAAGCGCTTCTTTATCAAGGTGAATTCCGGCAAGTTCCATGTTTGCAAGCACAGGAACTAAAGGCATTTCTGTATTCATGTAAAGTTCGTAAAGACCAGAAGACTTTAAAAGCGGCAGAAGATAATTCCACAGTTTAAAAGTAAAATCTGCATCTTCGGCGGCATAAGGAACGGCCTGTTCCAGTGCAACGTCTGCAAATGTCTGGTCTTTTGAAACGATGTCCGAAAATTCAATTCCCTTGAGTCTTAAAAGAGTTTCTGAAAGCCCTTCCAGACTGTAGGAATTTTTCCCTGTCCTGTCGGAATTTAAAACCCACGCGGCAATCATTGTGTCGCATAAAGTTGATTCCATGGAAATTTTTCTGCCTTCAAAAAGCCCTGTAGAGGCAAGAACTTTAAGGTCAAATTTGCCGTTGTGCATTACAACAGTCATGTTTTTTTCTGCAAAGATGCGTTTAAGTTCGGAATACGCTTCTTCTTTGGAAAGGCTTTCTGAATCAAAAAGCGAAAGATTCTGGGAGAGCGGAACGTAAACGGCAGAACCTTCTGTATGGCACAGGCTGAATCCGATGATGTTTGCAGTAAGTGTGTTCAGGCTGTCTGTTTCACAGTCAAATGCTACGGTTCCTTTTTGAAGAGTTTCGTCAATAAATGACTTAAGTGCGGCCATGTCTGTTATGGCTTTGTAATCACCCTTGTTCTGAACGATTGGAGAAGCGCTGTCGTCTGTAAAAAGAAAATCTTTTCCAAGCGTCTGTGCATCTGGCGCAGAAACGGCCGGCGTTTCTTCTTTTGCGGAAGAAAAAGCGGCTTCAACATTTACGGTCTGTCCGTTTTGAACGGCAAGTTCTGTGTACTGTCTGGAAACTGCTGCGGCTCCAAAGGAAATAAGTTTTTCGCTTGCGGCCGCAAAATTCGCTTTCATTGCGGCTGACAGGGCTGCATCAATTTCTGCGCATGGAACTTCGCTGTTCAGTTTTACAAGTTTTTGAGAAAAATATGCGTTTTCCTTTCCGTCTATAAGTTTTTTCTGAACTGCGCCTTTAATGTCTTCAATGTGGGCGTAAATTCCGTCCAGATCTTTATATTCAGAAAGAAGCTTTGAAGCTGTTTTTACGCCGATTCCATTTACGCCGGGAATATTGTCGGCACTGTCGCCGTAAAGGGAAAGCAGGTCCAGAAGCTGGGAAGGTTTGACGCCCCATTCTGCTTCTACTCCATCTGCTCCAGTAATTTTCCAGGCAGAACCTGCGTCCGGTTTAAGAATCTGAATGTTTTCTGTAACAAGCTGCATTAAATCCTTGTCGCCGGAAAGGATTCTGCAAGGGCGGTTCTGTTCCTCGCACTTTCTTGCGACTGTAGCAATAATATCATCTGCTTCGTAACCGTCGCACTGAAGGGTTGGAATTCCTAATGCAGAAAGAATGTCGCATATCCACGGAATCTGCGCATGCAGGTCTTCTGGCGTCTTGTTGCGTGTTGCCTTGTATTCCGGGTACATTTCGTGTCTGAATGTTTTTGTCTTTGAATCCATTGCCGCAATAATATAGTCCGGCTTGTAATGCTGCAGAATGTAATGCAGGTTTCTGAAGAATCCAAAAAGTGCGCTGATGTTCTGTCCTTTTGAATTTGTTAAAGGACGATTTATAAATGCAAAATAGCAGCGGAAAATTAATCCGTAAGAGTCAAGAATAAAAACTGTTTTATTTTCTGATTGTGCCATGCAATCAGTCTAGTGGATTTTTTTATTTTATACTACGTGCCAGTAATATAATGGTGTTTGAGCTTGTCGAAATTACCGTAGACAGCGGATAAGGTCATTTCGATGCTTCGACAGGCTCAGCAACCGCAGGTTCAATGACCTCTTTTTATTGAATTCCTTGACCGCTCTTTATTGAATTCCTTGTGTCGGACTATGTAGTAAGTGGAGACTACAACCGTTCCTGTAATAATCCATGAAACAGGGTATACCGACGTAAGAATTCCAAATGCAGTAAGAGGTTCTACAATTTTTCTGAAATGTGCAAAAACTGTATAAATCCATGCAAGGCGAAGTACGCAGATTCCAAAAATCGTTTCAATTGCAGGAAGCATTGAATATCCCATTGCCCTAAGAGTGGAAGCGCCTATTTCGTATGTGTTTATAAGGCAGTCAAAGGCTTCTACACATACCATGCGGAGTGTACCGTATTGAATTGCAACCGGGTCAGTGGTGTAAAGACCTATAAAGAATTTTCTGAATGTAACAAAAAAGAATACCATGACCGCTGTAATCATAATGCTGGAAAGCAGGCAGTAACGCCAGATTTTTTTGCAGCGGTCAAATTTTCCGGCACCGTAATTTACGCTGGTAAAACTTACCGTAGCCTGATTAAATGCGCTTACAACATAAAAACTGAAGTATTCAAAATTCAATTCTGCCGCAGAACCTGCCATGGCGCTTGAACCGAAACTATTTATGGAAGATTGAATTACAACGTTTGAAAAATTAAAGATTATCCCCTGAATTCCAGCAGGAACGCCAATCTTTATCATGTGGATAAGGTACGTTTCGTTTACATGAAGTTTTTTCAGACTTACCTTAAGGTTTCCTTCTTCTTTCATAAGAAAATAGAGAACTAGAAGCCCGCTTACAGCCGTAGAAACTAGGGTTGCAATTCCTACACCCACAACATCAAGTTTAAAAATCACTACAAGAATAAGGTTTAAGATTACGTTGATTACACCGGAAAGAATCAGGCTGTACAAAGGACGCTGCGTGTCGCCCTTTACCCGCAAAATTGCCGCCCCAAAATTATAGAGCATAAAAAACGGCATTCCGCCAAAATATATCCGCAGGTAAACAACTGCATAGTCAATTACGTCGTCAGGAGTTCCCATCAAAGTAAGGATTGGACGGGCTATAAAGAAACCTGCGAATATAAGGAAAATCCCGCTTAAAAGGGCGACAGTTATTGCCGTATGTACAGCGTCCTGTATGTCTTTAGCTTTTCCCCGGCCCGCAAGATTTCCTATTACAACGTTTGCTCCTACAGAAACGCCTAAAAAGAGGTTTATTATAAGGCTGATTACGTTTGCATTGCTGCCTACTGCCGCAACAGCCTGCGTTCCAGCAAATCGTCCTACAACTGCCACGTCTGCGGAATTAAAAAGCTGCTGGAGTATGCTGGAAGCTGCAATTGGAAGTGCAAAAATCAGAATTTTGTCCCACAGGGAACCGTTCAGCATGTCTACGTTTTTTGAAGCCGTCATTTGTTTTTAAATTTCCTTAAGTGCTGTCTGGATGTCTGACAATGTGTATTCGCTTCTCTGATTTTGAGAGGCAACTAGGGCGGCGCGGTTCAGAACGGATTCAATCTGGGCGCAGCTGAAGCCGTTAAATGACCTTACAAGATCTTTTATATTTATAGAAGAATCCGGTTTCTTCTGTTTTGAATACATTTCTATAAGCTTTTCTCTTGCTTCTGCATCTGGATAAGGAACTGTATATTTTGCGTCAAAACGTCCGGGGCGAATAAGAGCTGGATCCAGTGCTTCCCGGCTGTTTGTTGCCGCAACAACAAGAATTCCGTTGTTAGGCTGGAAACCGTCAAGTTCGTTAAGAAGGGCGGTTACAATTCTTGTGTTTTCAGTTTCTATTGCAGAACCCGAGTAATTCCTTCTTGTACCGATTCCATCAAATTCATCAATAAAAACAATACATGGAGCTTTTCTGCGGGCTTTTGCAAAAAGAAGTTTTACTTTTGCAGGTCCGATTGCCATGAACATGCTTTCAAAATCGGTAGCCTTTGCAGGAATAAAGTTGACTTTTGCTTCGCCTGCAAGGGCGCGCGCAAAAAGAGTCTTTCCATTTCCCGGTTCGCCTTCAAGTAAAATTCCTTTTGGGAGCCTTATGCCTTTTGCCTTGTATTCTTTTGGGTTTTTTAGAATGTCTGCAATCTGCATCATGTCCTTTTTTAAGGAGTCCATGCCTACAATATCAGAAAATTTAACGCCTGTTTTTGAAACAGATTTGAACGTATTTGGACTTATAAACTTTCTGAATACAAAAATTATTGCGCCAAAAAATATAGCGTAAAATATAATGTCCATAATGAGGGAAATCAGTTCGGACGGATCTTTTTCTTCTTTTACAATAACGTCATGCAGCATAAGGTATTCTTTAAGGGTAGGGGAAGAAGGATTTTCCGTCTGGAATTCTGTTGAACCGCCGTTGTATGTAAAAGTGATTTTATCAGTTCCGATTACGGCTTTTGAAATCTTTTTTTCTGCTGCATCGCTGTAAAATGTACTGTACGGTATTACTTCAGTTTTCTTTTCTGAAAAATAAAAATATGCTGAGCCTGCGGCAATAAGCGCTGCTGTAAATACAGGAATTAAGTTCTTCTTTTTCATATCCATATTATTATGAAAATGTTGCCTTGCGACAACTCAAATTCAAGGTTTACAATGGAATTATGAATGTGATTTTTCGTGTCTGCATTAAATCTCTGTATATTTTTGTTTTTGCGGCTTTTTTGTCTGCTTCTGCCGGAATTTATGCAGATACGACTGCCGTCAGTTCGGATACAAATGTTTCCAGGGCAGAGGAAATTACATCTTTTTTTTCTGTAAAATATTCTTTGTCGGATGAAACGCCGGATATCATTGTTCTGGAAAAACCTCAGTTTACTGTATTCTATAATTCTGCAAAACTTATACCGGAGTTTGTTTTATGGCATCTGGAAAATTCTGATCTTGGTGCAGAGGGGCGTTCAAATGACTTCAGGCCGGATTTTCAGCTTCCGGAAAATCTTTACCGCGTAAAAAAACGTGACTATCAGTATACCCGCTATGGTTTTGATCGTGGACATGTCTGTCCCAGTGCAGATAGAACGGATACAAAGGAAAACAACAGCGCGACTTTTCTTATGACCAATATGATTCCGCAATCCCCGGACTTAAACCGGATTGTCTGGAAAGATCTGGAGGCATATGAGCGCGAACTTGCAGTTCAGGGAAATGAACTTTATATTATTGCCGGTCAGTTTGGTCTTGGCGGCACAGGCGCAACAGGTACATTTTTGGAAATTCCTGTAGAGCAGACAGGGGCGCCAGAATCCTTCAGTATTGCAGTTCCTGCATACTGCTGGAAAATCATTCTGCTTCTGCCGCCTGGAGAAAACGATTTGCAACGCGTAACCAGCGAAACTCCGGTAATAAGCGTGTGCATGCCAAACGAACAGGGACTGCAGCAGCGCGGCAGCTGGACCGCTTATCTTTGCAGTGTTGATTATATAGAAGAACAGTGCGGCTGGGATTTTTTTACAGCCCTTGATGATGAAATAGAAAACGAAATTGAAAGCAGAATTTACAAAGTTCAGTAAAATCTGCTGGGAGGAAAAATGATAAAACTTCTTGTAAGAATCTTTATTAAAAATTACAGCTCAACAGAAAATCCTGATGTGCGAAGTCAGTACGGTATACTCTGCGGTATTGCAGGAATTGTTTTGAATCTGCTGCTCAGTGCAACAAAAGCGTTTGCCGGAATAATATCTGGATCAGTTTCTGTAATTGCTGATGCATTCAATAACCTTACAGATGCGGCCGCTTCAGTAACGACTCTTGTTGGATTTAAAATGTCTTCAAAAGAACCTGATCAGGATCATCCGTTTGGTCATGGCCGCCTTGAATACATTTCTGGCCTTATAGTTGCATTCATCATTCTTATGGTTTCATTCCAGCTTTTCAAGTCGTCTGTAAGTTCAGTATTAAAACCAGAACCGGTAACTGCAACCTGGTTTACTGTAATCATTCTTGCTGTTTCCATACTGACAAAATTTTACATGTACAGTTACAATCATCATTTTGGAAAAGTTATAAATTCCGCTTCAATGGAAGCTGTTGCAAAAGATAGCCTTGGTGATACAGCCGCAACTGCTGCAGTTTTAGCCGTAATTCTTGTAACAAAATTCTTCCCTTCTATAAAAATCCCTTTGGACGGTTTAGCTGGAATTTTTGTTGCAGTTTTTATCTTTATAAATGGAATTCAGGCTGTAAAAGAAACTGTTGATCCGCTTTTAGGCTATCGTGCCGACCCAGAATTTGTAAAAAAGATTGAAGAACTTGTGCTTTCATTTAAGCCAATCAGCGGAATCCACGACCTTGTAATTCATGATTATGGTCCGGGGCGTCTTATGATTTCGCTTCATGCAGAAGTTCCGGGCGACAAAGACATTTTCCTTCTTCATGAAGTAATTGACAATGCAGAATACGCTGTTGCAAGGGAGTTCGGTTGCTCAGCAACAATTCATATGGATCCTGTTGATACAAAAAATAAGGAAATCCCGGTTCTTCAGGAATATATCCGTACAGAACTTCATAAGATTGATTCAAAGATTACAATTCATGATCTTAGGGTTGTTCCGGGAGCAGGGCATACAAACGTGGTTTTTGATATTGTCCGTCCGGCTGACTGTACGCTTTCGGAAGCGCAGCTTAAAACCGCCGCATTTACAATAATCCAAAACTACAGGAAGAATTATTTTGCCGTTGCAAACATCGATAATCCTTACGTCTAGTATTTTTACATTACGGTCATTGAGCCTGCGGTTGCTGAGCCTGTCGAAGCATCGAAATGACTGGATTGTGTGTGGGGGGGGGGAGATAAACCTTCAGAATGTTTTTTTTCTATATAAAACGTATTCAAAAGGGATTTTGCCGCTGTGCTTTTCGCGTTCGGCGGCATAAAAAACAGATTGGTCAATTTCTGGAAAGAAGCGGTCGCCTGTAAAATTTCCGCAGATTTCGGTGGCATAAATTAAATCTGCATTTTTAATGCCTTCTTCATATACAGCCTGACCGCCGCAGATAAACACTTTCTTAAAGCCTGCCGCCTCACATGCCTGCAGTGCATCTTTAAGGCTTGCACACTTTACGGCACCGTTCGGAACGAATGCCGGATCCCTTGAAAGTACAATGTTGTATCTTTCCGGGAGTGCCCTTCCAATACCTTCAAATGTTTTGCGTCCGAATATTACAGCATTTCCTGTTGTAAGGGCTTTAAAGCGGTGCAAATCTTCCGGTAAATTCCAGGGAATTTTTGAATTTTTGCCTATTACTCTGCCGTTTTTAGAAAATGCCGCAATCAGTGCGATTTCCATTTTTTCGTTTCCGGAATTCATGGTTACGGCTAAACCTCAACAGCAACAAGACGTCCTTCTGCAACTTTTGTCGCATAAACGCTTCTGTTGTTTCTGTACGGGTTTTTAAAGCTTTCCATCTGCTGTCTTATAAGTGTAAGATGAGCGCGAAGAAGAGCCCTGTTCTTATTATTTTGTTCAAGAACCCTGTTCTGAAGGCTCTGAAGTTCATCTTGAAGTTCAGCAACAGTCTTTTCTTCTTTAGGATAAGAGCCTTTTGCGCTTGTGTACATTTCGTTCATCGGCAGAATTACGCGCTGAAGGTTAGAAATGCCGGCAACAACTTCCTGTTCAAGTTCTGCATGAGCAATAATTGCTTCCGGATCTTCGTTTTCAATTGAATCCTGCTGTTTTTCAAGAACAGTCAGATATTCCTGAAACTTCTTTCTCTGCTGTTCAAGAAGCGTTCTGAATCTTTTTAAGATTGCAACCCTTTCGTTCAATTCTTCCTGTGACAGTTCTTTTTCCATAGACTCTCCTAGCCCTGAATGTTCAAGGCAGTGTGGTTCTGAAGCGAAGTAGAAGCCGGTGCATTAGAAGTGCTTTCACTGGCAGTTTTCCATGCTCCTAAAAGTTCATTCAGCATATCTGTTAAAAAGCGGATTTTTGTTCCCGAATGTCTTATGGCAATGTCTGTAAGCTCAGAATTAAAGTAAAGGTAAAGAGACATAAGGTTCTTCGCAATTTCTCCGCCATTTTCCATGTCCAGAGAAACCTGAAGCTCGTTGATTATAGCCTGTGTTTTCTGGATATATTTTCCAAATGATTCAATGTCGGCAGGTTTAAGCCTGTCTTCTGAATCAAGGAGACCCACTGCAAGTTTAAGGTTTTTTACGGCAGCCTCGTACAGCAGCACTACAAGTTTCCCCTGACTTGCAGTTGTAACGTTAGTTTTCTGGTATGCAGAATATGCCTGATTAAATCCCATATTTCCTCCCGGGCAAAAATACTCCCAAATAAAGAGCGCAAGATAAAAATCTGCTTATACTTTCTGATTGTCGGAACCATAAGGTTTTTCTTTAGAAAAAAACAAAGATTTTGAGAATTTTATTCATTTTCACAATTAAGTTAAAAAATAAACTTATCTGTCGACAATTTGCAGAATAATTCGTATATTTAATATATATATGAATGAAAATATCGAACCTGAAAAAGATAAAAAAGATGATTTTGATCCCTATGATTTTTTCAAATTAACAGGACCGGAAGAACCTAAAAAGAAGAACAATAACAATAATAAAAAACGCTTTCCGTTTTGGGGCGTAATGTTCATAATCCTTATTCTCCTTACAGCTTTTGAATTCCTTTTTACTGGAAAAGAAAACAGTTCAATTGAATTTTCCAAGTTCAGGACAATGGTAGAAGAAGGGCAGATTGTAGAAGTCGACATTGCAGACAATTATTATGTCGGCTACGGTCCTGTATATACAGTAGAAGATACAGATTCAAAGGGAATTTCCCTCTTTAAGATTGACAATAAAAAGCGTGCCACATACAGAACTGCCGGTTTTCCTATGCAGACATTTATTCAGCTTCTGGATGAAAAAGGCGTTACCTACAGATTTGTAGAAAAGCAGAACAGTTATCTTATTTCTCTTTTGATGAATATGATTGTTCCGTTTGGAATTATTTTCCTTATTTATTTCCTGATTTTCAGAAAAATGACAGGCGGTGCAGGCGGCGGAATGGGCAGCATTTTTAGTGCGGGTCAGTCGCGTGCAAAGGCTGTAGAAGAAGGTAAGGTAAAAACCCGTTTTGCAGATGTAGCCGGCGTTGATGAAGCAAAGGAAGAACTTGTAGAAGTTGTAGATTTCCTTAAGGAACCTAAAAAATATACAGATATCGGCGGTAAAATTCCAAAGGGTGTTCTTTTGGTTGGACCTCCGGGAACAGGTAAAACTTTGCTTGCCCGCGCCGTTGCTGGCGAAGCCGGCGTTCCTTTTTTCAGCATAAGCGGTTCTGACTTTGTAGAAATGTTTGTAGGTGTGGGCGCAAGTCGTGTCCGCGACCTTTTTAAGCAGGCACGCGAAAAAGCACCTTGCATTGTATTTATCGACGAAATTGATGCCCTTGGAAAAAGCCGCGTAAACGGTTTTGGCGGCGGTAACGATGAACGCGAACAGACATTAAACCAGCTCCTTGTAGAAATGGATGGTTTTGAAAACGAAAAAGGACTCATCATTCTTGCGGCAACAAACCGTGCAGACATTCTTGACCCTGCTTTGCTTCGTCCAGGCCGCTTTGACCGCCAGGTTCCGGTTGAAAAGCCGGATGTAAAGGGTCGCGAAGAAATCCTGCGCATTCATTCAAAGAATGTAAAACTTGACAGCGATGTTGACTTTGATTCAATTGCTCATGGAACTACAGGGTTTGCCGGTGCAGACCTTGCAAACGTTGTAAACGAAGCAGCCCTTCTTGCTGTACGCAATAAGCGCAAGAAGGTTACAATGGAAGATTTCAATGAAGCCATCGATAAGGTTAGCATTGGCCTTAAGAAAAAGAGCCGCAAGGACAATAAAAAAGAAATGCGCCTTGTTTCTGTTCACGAAACAGGACACGCTCTTGTTGCGGCATTTACACCTGACCACGAGCCTGTAAACAAAATTACTGTTGTTCCGCGCAGTCATGGGGTAGGCGGTTTTACACAGTACCGCGAAGCAGAAGAAAAGAACTTTATGACCCGTAGGGATCTTATAAATGAAGTTGATTCCCTTATGGGTGGACGCGCTGCCGAAGAAATCCTGCTTGATGATATTTCTACTGGTGCAAGCAACGACATTGCCCGCGCTACAGAAATCGTTAAGAGCATGATTGTTGATTTTGGTATGAGCGAAAAGTTCAGGAATATGACTTTAGGAAAAGGTGTTCTGGGTAACCGCGGCGGTGAACCGAACCTTGTACGTGAATTCAGTGAAGATACTCAGAAGTACATTGATGAAGAAATTGCCAGAATTCTGGACGAGCGCTACACATTTGTAAGAAATATTCTTGCAGAACATAAGGATCTTCTTGAATCCATTGCAAACCGTCTTCTTGAAATAGAAACAATGGAAGGCAAGGAATTCTACGAAATCGTCAATGGAAACGGAAAAACTAAGGAAGAGGAAGTTCCTTCTCCATCAGCAGATGTTCCTGCTGACTCTAATATTGAAGAATAAGGATAAATGTAATACTATATAGATTATGAAGAAAGAAGTTAGGATTTTTATTGCAACACTTGTTTTTGCCGGAACTGCGTTTTTTTCTTTTGCGCAGGAAATTACAACGGCTAGTGCTTATTTCAAGTCTGTATCTGACTATTACGCAACAATTAAAGATTATGAAGCCGACTTTGATATAAAGGCAGACCGCCTTGATATGGCTGGAAAGGTTTCCTATAAAAAATCTGATCTTCTTAGAATGGATTTCACTTCTCCTGCAGAACAGGTAATCTGTTTTAACGGAGACATGCTTACAGTTTACCTTCCTGGTGCAGCCGCTGTACTTCAGCAGTCTGTAAAAGGCGAAGGTAATGCCGCTACTCTTGCAACTTCAAACGGACTTTCGCTTATGTCCAGATATTACACAGTTGCCTACGAAGTTGGTCAGGATCCAGTTCCGCTTGAACCTGGTTCTGCAGAAAAAGTTGTAAAACTTTATCTTAACAGAAGAAACACAACAGAAGCTTTCCGCTATATAAAGCTTGCTGTATCTGCCGAAACAAAATTAATCAGAAGAGTAGAAGCCGTTACAACTCGCGGTGAATCTTTTATTTTTAATTTTACAGATTATAAATTGAATCAGGATCTTACAGATCAGAGGTTTATTTATGATCCGCCGTCATCGGCAAACAACTTTAACAACTTTTTGTTTTCTGAGTAGGGTTTAGAATGGATAGTTATGGCGAAATACTAAAAAATGCCCGAATCAGCCGGGACCTTGATGTAGAATCTGCTTCAAGGGAAACTTCAATTGCTGTTCCATATATTACAGGTATCGAAGAGGAAGATGTTTCTGCGTTCCCAGGCGAAGCTTACATGCTTGGCTTTATGCGTAATTATGCAGAATTCCTTAACGTAAATCCTGATACAGTTGCCAATCTTTATCGTGCAAAAAAACTTCAGGAATCTCCTGTTCCAGAAGGACTTATTGTACGCGAAAAGCCTTGGTTTTTCTGGCCGCTTATAAGTTCTTGTGCTTTCTTTGCGCTTGCTGCAATTTTTGTAGTTCTTTATATATTTGTCTTCAATAAAAAGGTTGATGACGGAAGGGAAGTTGTTGTTGATAAGAACGCTTCTGCAAAAACTTATGAATTGACTGACAAAGCTTTTTCAACACGACTTTATAAAGGCGATCAGATTCTCTATCCAACTAAAGACGGAAACATTGTTCTTACTGTAAATGATACACTTTCTTCGTTTGGGCTTTTGTGTCCTGTTGGAACGCTTTATACAGACCTTGCAGAAGAAACTGAACTTGATATAGATGGCGACACAATGTCTGATCTTATCGTTTATGTTTCAGATATATCTGCTACAGACAGTTCCCGCGGTGCTGAAGTTCGTATTTTGAAGCGCGGCGAAGGCGTTTACATTGCAACTGGAACAACAGATACAAGTGCAATTCCATTTGCTTCGGAAATCAATTCTAATCATAAGCAGCTTGTTATTTTGGAAGATACAAGAGCTTATCCGTTTACTCTTAACGGCAGTTTCCGCGGTTCAAGCGAATTCCGCTACCGTGTAGACAGACATGATCCTGTAGAAGGTTATTTCTCAAGCGGTGAAGTTGTAACAATGACTGCAAACAATGGAATCCGCATTTGGATGGGCAACTGTAATACTGTAAAATTCTCCATTACGGCAGATTCCAAGGGATTTGATCTTGAAATCGGAAAGGCAGGTCAGGTACTTGTAGAAGACATTAAGTGGATCAAGGATACTGACGGAAAGTACAAGCTGGTGGTAATCGAACTTGACTAAATTTTTTATTGATCAGCACGGTTGTGCAAAAAATCAGGTTGACGGCGAGCTTATTATAGCCCGCCTTTTGTCGTTAGGGATGGAGCAGACTTATGATGCTTCTGAAGCAAACTTTATAATCGTAAATTCATGCGGATTTATTGAATCTGCAAAAAAAGAATCACTTGATGCAGTCTGTGCCGCTCGCCGTGATTATCCGGGGGCAAAAATTCTTTTAACCGGCTGTCTTGCCGAACGCTATGCAAATGTTTTTAATGAAGCTCTCCCGGAAGCAGACGGAATTTTTGGAAACGGGAACATTGATAAAATTGATGAAACTATCCGCGAGATGATGGCTGGCGGTCGCCCTGTTCATACATATAAACAGGAAGGCGTTTGTACTGGCGAGCGCAAAGTTTTTCTTGCATACAAGGGAAGCGCATTCGTAAAGATTACGGAAGGCTGTTCAAATCACTGTTCGTTCTGCGCAATTCCTGTTATCCGCGGAGAATTACGAAGTCGCCCTGCTGAATCAATAATCAATGAAATAAAGGACTTGTATTCAAAAGGAATCGTTGAATTTAATTTGATTGGACAGGATCTTGCCGCATACGGAACAGGGGCCGGCGATAATGTTTTTGGCACTGGCAGGCTTCCTTTGCCTGAATTAAAAGATGGACGCAACATTGGAACTTCAGAAGAATCTGGTCTTGCCCGCCTTTTAAAAATGATTTCTGAAATTAAGGGCAATTTTATTGTAAGGACTCTTTATATTCATCCTGATCATTTTAACCGCGACATTCTTCCTGTCATGCAGAAAGACAGCCGCCTTCTTGCTTATTTTGACATTCCGTTCCAGAGCGGTTCGGAAGAAATCATTCATAAAATGAACCGCAAGGGAAGCCCAGAAGAATATCTGCGCCTTGCTTCTGACATTCGTGCGGCGCTTCCTCAGGCAGTTATAAGGACAACATTTTTAACAGGATTCCCTGGCGAAAAGGATGAAAATGCTTGTGAAACCGTAGAATTCCTTAAAAAACTGGAAAGCGACTGGTCCGGCTGTTTCCCATACAGCCGCGAAGAAGATACTCCTGCATATTCGTACAAAGGACGCATTCCTGCAAAAACTGCAGCCGCTAGAGCAGATGAGCTTTGCGCCGTTCAAAAAGAAATTACAAAAAATCATCTTGCTGCACGCGTTGGGAATGAATACGACGTTTTGATTGAAGAAATTGTTGAAGGTGATGAAGGTATTGCAATCGGAAGGGCGTGGTTCCAGGCACCGGATGTTGATGGCAGTGTTGTCGTAAGGTACGAAAAAGAAGTTGGCAGCGAAAAGGATTTTGTAAAAACCGGTCGTTTTGTCCGTGTAAAAATCGTTGGTTCAAGCGACGTTGATCTGGACGGAATTTTTGTAAGCGATTCCAGCTTGAATTCAAACATTAACAGTGACGCAATTGAATTTGCAACAGAAAAATAATAGACGGAAGAAAAATGGCGTTTGAATATCTAGAGTCCCTTAATCCGGAACAGACAGAAGCTGTAGTTCACAATGGTTCTCCTCTTTTGATTCTTGCAGGAGCTGGTTCCGGCAAAACAAGGGTTATTACAACAAAAATAGCCTATCTTATTCAGCATGAAAATGTTCAGCCATGGTCAATTCTTGCGGTAACTTTTACAAAAAAAGCTGCCAATGAAATGAAGGAAAGAGCAGTTGCCCTTGAACCGCTTGCTTCTGAAGCTCAGATAAAGACATTTCACAGTTTTGGTGCATGGTTTCTGCGTCGCTATGCAGAAGAAGCCGGTCTTGATCCTAATTTTACGGTTTACGATGACGATGATTCTGCAAGCCTTTTGATGAAGGCGGTTCCAGGAATGACAAAAAAGCAGGCAAATATTACCGCTCATAAGATTGCGCTCTGCAAGGACTACTGTCTTACTCCGGATGATGATTTAAGCCGCTTTGATGAAGACGGCGAACTTTCTTCCTTATATAAAACTTATCAGGAACGCTTACGGGCTACAGGAAATGCAGATTTTGGTGACCTTATAATGCGTCCTGTTCAGATTCTCAATTCAAATGAAATTGTAAGGCGGCAGATTCAGCACCGTTTCCGTGTAATAATGGTAGACGAATACCAGGATTCCAATGTGGCTCAGTTTATGCTGCTTCATGCTTTAAGCGGCGTTCAGGACGGAAGCGGAACTTATGTCTGCGTTGTAGGTGATGATGATCAGTCAATCTATAAATTCCGCGGTGCAGAAGTTCAGAACATTTTAAGGTTCCCGGAGCAGTTTGAAGGAACTAAAATCATTCGCCTTGAACGCAATTACCGTTCTACCGGGAAAATACTTGCAGCGGCAGATGCAGTTGTTTCAAATAATGTTGACCGCCTTGGAAAAACTCTTGTTGCGGAACGCGGAGAAGGAAACGAGCCGGTTCTTGTTTTTCTGGACAATCAGGATAAGGAGGCGGCTTTCTGTTCCCAGTTGATTCATAAGGCTGTGGAAGCCGGCGCTTCTTACAGTGATTTTGCAGTTTTATACCGAACAAATGCGCAGTCGCTTGGTTTTGAAACGGAATTCCTTCATGAACAGATTCCGTATGCTGTCGTTGGTTCTTTAAAATTTTATGAGCGAGAAGAAATTAAAGATACGCTAAGTTATCTGGCTCTTCTGGCAAACCCAAGGAATGAAATCGCATTCAGCCGCATTGTAAATAAGCCTGTCCGGGGAATCGGCGAAAAATCCCAGGAAAAAATCATTAATTCTGCTCATGAGACGGCGGGCGCACTTATTGAAAACTTTAATCTTCTGGATGCAGCAGAAAACTGTGCGGAATCCCTTTCTAAAAAGGCAAGGGACGGACTCAAGGATTTCTGTTCTGTCATGAAAAATCTGCGCAATTTTATCGATGAAAAATCAAAAGAAGTTGGGGACGACCCTGTAACTGACGCACTTGCTGAAGCGGCTATTCAGAAAGATCCTGCCGGAAAAAATAACGGCGCCGATTTCGAGCGGCTCTCTGTCTTTATTCAGAAGGTTATAGAAGATTCAGGTCTTGATAAATTTCATAAGGCGCAGGACGATGCCGACGGAACAAGCCGCGTGCAGAATATGGAAGAACTTGTGAACAGTGCCGCTGACTATCCGCTTTCCAATAAAGGTCTTTTGGATTTTCTGGATGCAATTGAATTGGACAGAAGCCTTGCAGAACAGGCCGGGGAGTCCGCCGACGCAGTTACGCTGATTACCCTGCACAACACAAAAGGACTTGAATTTAACCGTGTAATAATAACGGGGCTTGAAGGCGGTATTTTTCCGCGTGATGATAAAGTCGGCGAAGAACTTGAAGAAGAGCGCCGCCTGTTTTACGTAGGAATTACGCGTGCAAAAGATGAACTTTATATTACAAGCTGTGCAATGCGCCGCCTTTACGGACATATTCAGCCGATGGCTCCAAGTCCATTCCTTGTGGAAGCCGGCAAGGTATTTCGTGTAATGGGACGTGTTCCGCTTTCCTATTCAAGGGCAGTTTCTGCAAACGGAGAATTTGAATCCAGCGCCGCAGATTTATCCCCAAAAGCCGCAATTCTTGAAAAATGGAAAAAAGGTGTTCGCCTTTACCACGACGACTACGGCTACGGCCAGATCATTTCCAGTTCAGACGCTTCCGGCGAAGTTGTAATTGAAGTTCAGTTTGAATCCGGCGGCCGCAAGAAATTCCTCCCGGAATACCAGTCAAAAAAACTGGATATTATAAGAGATTAAGGAAACTTAACACCGGATATTTGACCTAAAATAAAATCGCTTTTATACTGTTCTTATGTCTGATTCAATTGATTGGCTTGAAAGCATTTATTCCGACGGTTCTAAAAATTTTGTTAGTAATCCATGTCCTAAAAAAGGTGAAGAAATTTCCATCTCTATACGAATGTTTGATTCTGCTCCTGTAGAAAATGTATTTCTTAGTGGAAAGAAAAACGGAACCTCTTTTCCGGTTAAAATGGAAAAAGTTGAATCGCGGGACGGACTTGTATATTACACTTCAAAAGTAACTGTTTTTGAGGATGAATACAGCTATCAGTTTTTTGTTGCAGCAAAAGATCATATTTACTATTACAATCAGACTGGCGTTCATGACCATATTACAGATGAAAGCCATAACTTCAGGATTCTTACTGATTACGTTCAGCCTGAATGGGTAAAGAATGCGGTTTTCTACCAGATTTTTCCGGAGAGATTCTGCAACGGCGATGATTCCCTTAGCGTAAAGGATAACGAATACGTTTTTGATGGTTTCCCTGTAAAGCGCATAAAGGACTGGAACTCTATACCTCAGGATTATGAAAATGCCCGCTGTGTTGATTTTTACGGCGGAGACCTTGTTGGAATCCGAAAAAAAATTCCTTACCTGAAAAAACTTGGGATTACGGCAATTTATTTAAATCCGATTTTTTATGCGGCAACGGTTCATAAATATGACTGCCTTGACTATTTTCATGTTGATCCGCATTTTGGCGGAGACAAGGCGCTTGAAGAACTTATTTCTGAACTGCACAAAAACGGAATAAAGATTATTCTTGACGTTTCAATTAATCATACCGGCATTGCAAACCGCTGGTTCAACAGGGACGGTACGTTCTTTCCTAAGTCAGAGGGTGCGTACAACAATCCGGATTCTGATGAGAGGGAGTATTATTTCTTTAATGAAGATAATACTTATAAGGCCTGGTTTGATGTTCCGACTCTGCCGACTCTGAATTATACCAGCGAAAAATTGCGTAGCCGCATATGGAAAGATTCTGATTCTGTCGTAAAAAAATGGCTTAAAAAACCGTACTGTGCAGACGGCTGGCGCTTTGACGTTGCAGATGTAATGGCTAGAAATGATTTGATTCAGCTTCATCATGATGTGTGGCCGCTTATCCGTAAGAGCATAAAGGAAGAAAACAGTCAGGCATACATTCTTGCGGAAGACTGGTCTGACTGTACGGACTTCTTGAATGGACACGAATGGGATTCTCCAATGAATTATTTTGGTTCGTGCCGCCCGATCCGTGCTTTTTATGGCCAGAGGGATTTTTTTACAGCATTTTCTCCGGAGTTAAGGAATATTCCGAACAGGCTTTCTGCACGGGGATTTGCCGAATGGGTAGAAAATTATCTGGCGCGGCTTCCGTTTGTAATGCAGCAGGTTCTGTTTAATCTTTTGGGAAGCCATGACATTTCGCGCTTTCATAATGATCCGGCAATTTCAAGAGATGCTGTTCGCGGTGCCGTAAAGCTTCTGTTTACGCTTCCAGGCTGTACAAATATATATTATGGCGATGAAGCAGATATTGACGGCCGCATGCAGGATAACGAAGGCTGCCGCTATACAATGCCGTGGGACAAGGATATTGAAAGCCTTGAAATTTTCAGGCTTTATTCTGAACTTTGTCGCATAAAAACTAGTTCAGAGGCATTCCGTAACGGAGGATTTAAGATTCTTTGGGCAGAAGATCAGGTTATTGCAATGGCTCGTTTTACAGAAGACGAACTATGGATTACGGCGGCTTCCAGTGACGAACAGGACAGAAAGATAAGGATTCCGCTTGTCATTTTCGGACGAAAGTTCCTTTGTGTTCCGGAAAAAGATGCTCTTGGCGAACCGCTTGAAGCAGAACTGGACGGCGGCTTTATGGAATTGACTGTTCCTGCAGGAAAATCGTATTTAATTAAGATTGCCTAAGAGCCTGCTTTTTTTTATAATAGCATTATGAGTACTCACAAACAAATCGATGAAGAAACATTGAATAATCTTCTGTATCTTTCAAGACTTTCTCCGGAAAGCACAAATCTTGAAACATTGAAAAAGCAGGCAAACGAAATTGTCGGCTATTTTGATATTCTTTCTAAGTACGATGATAGCGAAAATCCGTATGACGCATATCCTTCGACAGTTGCAGAAAAACTGCGTGAAGACGAAGTTGTTCAGGGCCTTGATATTCCGAACGTAAAGAACGTAAGCGAAAACTTCATGGACGGTTACTTCCAGGTACCTAAAGTTCTCGGCGAGGGTGCCTAAAATCGAAGAACCGTTAAAAAAAAGGCTGCAGCAGCAGGCTTTTTTAGGTTCATCGATAAGAATGGCTCATTGCGAGACTTGCGAGCGGTGCCTAAAATCGAAGAACCGTTAAAAAAAAGGCTGCAACAGCAGGCTTTTTTAGGGTCATCGATAAAGCGGCTCATCGCGAGACTTGCGAGCGATGCCTAAAATCGAAGAACCGTCTGGAAAGGGGTGTTGCGGGGAAAACTCGGTTTGCCCCGCTGGAAGGGGTAGGTGAAAATAAACGGTGATTGAGCTTGTCGAAATCACCGTTTAGTTGAACCGAGGGGAAGGCTTTCCCCCTTTCTTTAATATTTTGATATGGAAATGAATGTTATGTATACAATAGAAGAAACTGTAAAAGCATTAAAGGCTGGAGAAACTACCAGTAGCGCGCTTGTAAAAAAATCAATTGAGACTTTTGAGGCTGACAAAGCCAGTGACAAACCTTTGAACGCTTTTCTGGAAATGTACGAAGACGCCTTAACAAAGGCAGAAAATGCAGACAAAGAAATTGAAGCTGCAAGAGCAAAGGGAACAGTGGATGCTCTTTTTGAAGAAAAGCCTTTGCTTGGAGTTCCTTTTGCGAACAAGGATAACATCAGCTGTAAGGGTCACAAACTTACATGCGGTTCAAAAATTCTGGAAGGCTATGTTGCGCCGTACAGTGCAACTGTAATAGACAGACTTGAAAAGGCTGGAGCAATTCCTCTTGGACGCTGCAATCAGGATGAATTTGCAATGGGCTCTTCAACAGAATATTCTTCTTATGGTGCAACAAGAAACCCGATTAATCGTGAATATGTTTCGGGCGGTTCTTCGGGCGGTTCTGCTGCGGCTGTAAGCGGAAACCAGGCACTTTTTGCATTGGGAACAGAAACTGGCGGTTCGGTTCGTCTGCCGGCAAGTTACTGCGGTATTTACGGACTTAAACCTACTTACGGTGTTTTGAGCCGCTGGGGTGTTGTTGCTTACGGTTCTTCCCTTGATCAGGTTGGAATTATGGGCCACACTCCGGATGACATTGCGCTTCCTTTAAGCTGCATGGCCGGCGCTGATTTTTATGATGACACAAGTGCGGATTTGCCTGATGCTGCTTCCTTGAAAAAGCTTAAGCCGTATACAGATTTTGCTTCTTTGAAAATTGCAATTCCTAAGCAGTTCCTAGAAACAAAGGGTCTGGATAAAGATGTAAAGGCTGCTTTTGATTCTACACGTGCATGGTTTGAAGAAAAGGGTGCAAAGATTGATGAAGTTGACCTTCCTGTTCTGGATGCGTCTATTGCTTCTTACTATGTAATTGCGCTCAGTGAAGCTGCTTCTAACCTTAGCCGTTTTGACGGTATCCGCTATGGCCGCCGCGTGGACAACGAAAAGGGATATGATGAACTTTATGTTGATACTCGTAGCGAAGGTTTTGGTCCGGAAGTTAAACGCCGTATTGTAATCGGAAACTATGTACTTTCTGAACAGTTCAGCGGTGACACATATAAAAAGGGAATGACTGTGCGCGCTCGAATTCAGCGCGAAATGGCTAAGCTTTTTGAAACTTACGACATTGTTCTTTGTCCTACTTGTCCTACACCGGCGTTTAAGCTTGGTCAGAAAGTGGATGATCCTCTTGAAATGTATCTTAGCGACATGTACACAGTATTTGTGAACCTTGCGCGCATTCCTTCTGTAAATGTTCCTGCCGGTAAGGCTGACGGAACTGACGGAATGCCGATTGGAATGCAGTTCGCAGGTCCTATGTTCAGCGAGGCAAAACTGCTTCAGCTTGCTAAGGCATGGGAAGAATCTCACAAAGGCTGCGGCATTCAGGTAAAATAGAAAAATGCGTTTGTTCTTGAGCAACAGCTGACGGATTCGCAGTTGCAAGCTGCACTTCGACATCTGAGTCGTATTAAGGTGCCGGAAACGGCAGTTATACCTTTTGATAACGAACAATGCCGGCTGCTTGTGCAGGTGGCGTTTATTGAATAAAATTCTTTTTTGATGCTCCGTTTTATATCGGGGCATTTTTTTTTTTTTTCTTCTGATTGTACGTATCTTGATGTACTCGCATTTTTAGGGGAATCTGTCAGTTTCTGATTGTTTTTATTGAGCGTTTGAAATTTTCTGATTTTGCAAAATTTTGTAAGAATCTTCAAAAATATTTCTTATATGTTATAATTTTAGGATATGAATAAACTTGAACTGCACGAATCAATCATAAAAAATTCTCAAATTACTTTTGCAAGAAGCAGCGGAAAAGGCGGGCAAAACGTAAATAAGGTGAACACAAAAGTCTGTCTTCAGCTTGCTGTATCTGCGGTTGGCGGTATTACAGAAGAAGAACGTATGCTGCTTAGAAATAAACTTTCTTCAATTATTAACTCGGAAGATTTTCTGTATTTGAATGTAGATGATGAGCGTTTTCAGGAATTGAACCGGAAGATTGCACTCTCGCGCATAGAAAATCGTATTGTGCAGGCGTTGGTTGTTCCAAAGAAACGTAAGCCTACAAAGCCTACAAAAGCAAGTAAAGAGCGAAAACTTAAAATGAAAAGAATCCGCTCGGAATTAAAGAAGTACAGGGCGAAAGTTTGGTAAAAAAAAGAACCCCGCTGGGATTACGGGGTTCAGATGTTTAAAAGTATTATTCTTGTTCAGTGTTCTTTCTGATTACGATAGGCCAGATTATAAGACCGAAAATTGACATAAGGAAAAAGGACAGAAGGTTTCCCCATTGTGTTCCGAAAACGGGAATGACCGTTGCTTTTGCAAAGAATTCTTTCCATGAAAAAAGAATACCTGTTCCGACTGAGGTAAGAACCGGAAGATTTTTATGGGCGAACGGAATTTCATATCTGATTTTTTTTCGATTCAGGAAAGTTCCGGCTATAAATCCCAGCAGGGCACCACTGAATTTAAAGCAGTCTACCATCATTTTCTGAGGATCAACAAGAAGTTTTCCGTCAATATAATCCATGGGATAAGGTTTTAGTTTTATATAAATAAGTGCAACGGCAATTAGGATGGTTCCTATGGCAGAAAGCAGATCTGCTTTTTTTTCATTATCAGAAATATAGTCCTGAATTTTTCCTATGAAAAAAATAAGGAGTAAGGATTCGGTGCAGCCTACAAGAACGTCTTGAGGAGTGTGAACTCCAAGGAAATTTCGTGAAAACCCAGTGAGTGCGATACCGATTATACAAAGAATTCCAAGCCAACGTCGTTTTTTCCATTGCCATATGGCGGTCGTTCCGTATATCGTCGTTGCATGAACGGTATGTCCGCTAGGAAATGAATATCCTGTAGCTGCAATTTTTGAATCACCTGCAGGTTCTATTAAATCGGAGCGGATCCATGGCCGATATGCACAGACAGAAAGTTTTATCACGCCGTTTAAGAATTCACCGCTGAATAGACTTACCATCAGTCGTTTTCCCCATACTGTGTCGCATGCCCAATAGATTACAAAAGGAAGAAAAAAAATAACATCAACGGCAACCTTTGAAATGCCATTAAAAAATTCGTTGAAAACACCGCATGTAGCTTCTCGTAGATTCTGTAAAAGCAGAAGATATTGAATATCAATCATTTGGATTTCTCCTTGAAAATAGAATTGTGCTAAAAAAAGGATAAATGAGGAATTTGTTTTTGGCAATAAAATTTATTTTTTTTATGTATAGAAGATTGTTAGGCAAAAAATTAAGTTCTTTTATGACTCTTCCGTTGTTCGTGAATGCAATGGTTTGAATTGCCCGTTAATGCTTAAGCAGACGCAGTGATTTTACAAAGTTTTCACAGAAGGTTGATTCTGTAGAAGTTCTTCTCTCATACTTTTAAAGTCTTCCTGTGTTATACAGAATTTCTGCATGTCCACATGATTGTTTATAAATCCGATACCTTCTGCCTGTAGCTTTTTCTGCTGTTCGTCTGAACCTCCGAATGCAAAGCTCCCGGAACAAAATCCCTTTGAATTTACTACGCGGTGGCATGGGGTTGTACTGTTGTTCGGATTTCTATGCAAAGAATTTCCTACATAACGGCGCAGATTGCAATTTCCTGCAAGTGCAGCAATCTGTGAATAAGTCGCAACTTTTCCAAGAGGGATGCAACGGACAGCCGCATAAATAATCTGGTCAAGATTAGGCATTTCTGTTCCTTTTTTTATTTTTTCGTAGGGTTACAGCATTATGGACCGCAAGAAGTTTTCTGATACTAGAAGAGAGGTATATCTTAATATAAATTTTCTTCAAGTAAAAAAAAAGCCGGCTTGTTCGCCGGCCTGTATGTGCAAGGTTCCTCGCAATGAGTTTTTGCTTGCACGCATAATGGTTTTTCTGCTTTAAACCGCAAGAATAGGTTGTCCTATCGGTTTATAGCCTCGATCAGGCTTTATAATTCAATCGGCTCCATTAATGCCTCCTGATCATGTTTCACAAGGGGAATCCAATACCTCTTGCTCCACAACTCCTTTATACCACACATTCTGAATAATGCAAGAAAAAAAACAAAAAAAGTTAAAAAAAAATTGTAAAATTACCGCAAAAAAAATAACAGTAGGGGAAAAACGGCTTTTAAAATCTGCCAAAACCTACTGTAATATTTATTGAAAAATCGCTATAATGATTCCAAATAATTTTTGCGGATTTTTGTTTTTCCGCGGTTTATGAAGGAATATTATGGCAATCGACAAGTGGGAAATCGTTATCGGATGTGAAATCCATACTCAGCTTTTGACAAAGACCAAGGCATTCTGTGCCTGCGAGAACCGTTACGGCGGAATGCCGGATACTCGTGTTTGTCCGGTCTGTCTGGGACTTCCGGGAGCCATGCCGCGCATTTCCAAAGGTTATGTAGAACTTGGTGCCGTTGCCGGTATTGCCTTGAACTGTGACATTGCAAGCTATACAAAATTTGATCGCAAGCATTATTTTTATCCTGACCTTGCAAAGGGATACCAGATTACTCAGTATGATCTTCCGTTGTGTACAGACGGATTTGTAGATCTTCCTCTTATTCATTATCCAAAGGATGAACAGCCGGGCGGAGCAAAATGCCGCGAAAAGAATTTTATCGGAGAAGACTGCATTATTGACGGAAAATACCGTCGCGTACGTATTGAACGTATTCACCTTGAGGAAGACGTAGGTAAGTCCCTCCACCTTGAAGGAAAGCATTCTTATATTGACTACAACCGCTGCGGAACTCCGCTCATAGAAATTGTTACAAAGCCGGATATGACAAGCCCGGACGAAGCTGCCCTCTTCATGCAGACAGTTCAGGAAATCCTTCGCTATGTTAAGGTAACAAAAGGTAACCTTGAGGAAGGTAACATGCGCTGTGACGCTAACATCAACCTTAATGTATGGGAAGACGGAAAACTTTACCACACACCGATTTCTGAAATTAAGAACTTGAACAGCTTTAAGGCAATCCGCGAAGCCTGTGCTTATGAGGCTCAGCGTCAGCTTAAGGAATTCCAGGAAGACCGTCAGGAATTTAATCCTGGATTTAAGGTAACAATGGGCTGGAACGAAGCAGAAGGAAAAACTGTAGTTCAGCGTACAAAAAATTCTTTTGTCGATTACCGTTTTACTACAGAACCGGACATCAAGCCGTTTACTGTAAGCACAGAACTTGTAGAAGCTGCCGCAGAAAAAGTAGGCGAACTTCCGGAACAGAAGAGAATTCGATTCCAGGAAGAATTCGGGCTTACTCAGTTTGATACAGAAGTTCTTACAGGAACACGCGACCTTTCACTCTGGTTTGAAGAAGCTGCTGCTGAATCCAAGTCTCCTAAGAGGGTTGCAAACCTTATTATTGCAGAACTTCTTGCCGTTCTTAATGAAAAGAAAGAAACTATCCTTGACGTAAAGATTACTCCAAAGCATATTGCAGAACTTGCAGATGCCCTTGAAGATAAGAAAATTACTTCAAAGCAGGGAAAAGAAGTATTTGCAGAAATGCTTGAGTCAAACAAACTTCCGTCTGTAATCATCAAGGAAAAGGGAATGGAAGTAGTAAGTGATGCCGGCGCAATCGAAAAGATTGTTGACGAAGTAATTGCTGCTAATCCAAAGGCTATAGAAGACTTTAAGAAAGGAAAGACAAATGTTGTAGGTTGGCTCATGGGACAGGTCATGAAGGCTTCTCAGGGTAAGGCAAATCCTGGTCAGGCTACAAAGATGATAAGCGAAAAGCTTTCAAAAATGTAAATTGATCCGGTTGTTTTAAAATTTTTATGTCAAACATTGAATTTTTAAGAAACGAACTATTTTCTCGCTACGGTATTGTAAAACGTGCCCGCGGCTGTTTTTTGTATACAGCAAAAGGTGTCCGCCTTGCAGACCTTTACCAGGAAGGCGGCCGGGCTGTTCTTGGTTGGGGCGGCGGTTCTGCTTTTACAATGTTCAAGAATATATTGAACCGCGGAATTTCCGGCAGTTTTGAAACTGGTTTTGCTTCCAGAACTGATAAGGCTGTTGAAAAACTTTTTAATTCTGAACGCAAAGTTTTTTATTATGACAACTACGAAAAAGCGCTTAAAGTTTCCCTTTTGATTTCAAAAGAAGGAACTGCTGTTTATAAACCATGGAATTCTGCCGCTGTAAACTGGTCAGAGTGTGATTCAATTGTTTTTGCTCCTCCGCTTCCATATGCGCGTTCAATATTTATTGTTGCTGCAAAAAAAACGCTTGTTTCTAAAGATTCAATTCCTGCAGAACTGCTTCCGGAACAGACATTTATTGCTGCTCCAATGCATGCGGCCCTTGCACGCTCAATATATGACCTTGTAGCGGCTGTTCAGAACAGACAGGAAAAAGACTGGTTTATTTACGACCCTGTAGTTACAAAGTACTGGGAAAGAAAGGGACCTTATCTTTTCCCGAAAATTCCCGAAAATCAATATGAAAAATTTGTAATTCACTGTCTGGAAAAGGGGCTTGTAATTTCTCCTGTATATAATGAGCCTTCAATTGTTCCGTTTGGAGCAGATGCCGGTGTTTTTTCAAAATTAAAAAGTGCTCCCTTCGTTTATACTGTTTAATAGATTCAGGAATCAAATCATTTAATGTTATGCGGTTTTGCCGCAGGAGAGGTATTGTGTCACAGAGTGAAATGATTTTGTATGCCGTAAAGCTTATTCTTGGCGGAATAACTGCCCTTACGGCTGTAATGCTATATTCCCGCACAAAAGACAGCGCATGGATCTGTATGGTTGCAGGTTTTATTGCAGCATACGCCGGAAGTGTCTATAATCTGCTTCTTAGTCTTGGCTTAAATATACCGTTTGACATTCAGGTTGCAGGAATTCCTGTTTCAAACCTTGTGTTTACAGTTTTACCATGGACTTTTTTTATTCTTGCTTTTTCAATCATGCTTTCCAGAAAATAGCCGGACAGTTTTAATTACTGTCATAATAAGATAAATTATCGAGGTTAAAATGTCAGACAGCGTTGTTTATGAATACTGGCAGAAATTTCTTGAGGCAACTGGCAGAGATCCGGAAACAGTATGTTCCGGTGATCTGGATTTTGAGTCAAAAGGATTTGGCAATGCCGGGAAAATTGCCCTTGCCCTTTCCGGTAAAAAGACGGGTTTCTTTTCAAGCCTTGCAACTTTTACGATAGACGGCGAGCCGCTTCCTGTTTCCGGGGAGCTTTATATTCTTTTTAATCAGGCGCATAATCCGTGTGCAGTTCTTCAGATTGATTCTGTAAGCATCGTTCCGTTCAATGAAGTTACATGGGAAATGGCTTCGCAGGAAGGAGAGGATTCTTCTTTGGAAGAGTGGAAGCAGAAAATGCAGGAATATCTTGAAGAAGAGGGCGATATTGTAGGATTTAAATTTGTTCCTGATATCCGCCTTGTTTTTCAGACATTTACGGTTCTGTACAGATAGCAGTTCCTAAAATCGTTTTTAAGTGGATTTTCTTGCGACTACATAAAAAGTGTAATATACTTGTAATATTAATGCACAGAGCATTGACGGTTTTTTGGACCGTTGGCCGGAAATAGAAATGCGTTGCATTGGATTTCCAGGAACAAAAATGCAGTGCGTAATAAAGGAGTTTGAAAAAAATGGGAAAATCAGTAAAAAGTCTGTCAATTGGAAAATTGATTCTTCAGCTTGCAATTGGCGTAATGCTTCTTGTTGCCGGAATCTGGGTTTTTGCAAATACAGATAAAGGCGGAGACGAAGCTGTAAAGGCTATCAGAAAGATTTTTGACAACAAAGATCTTGGAAAAACAATCGGTATTGTATTCGGTGCAATTGAACTTGTATGCGGTGCGTTCCTTATTCTTGAACCGTTTGTTGCTGCTCTCAGCAAGTATACATCTATTGCTACTCTTGCCGTTGTTGTAATCTGGGCTATTGCAATCGTTCTTATTGATTTCTGCGGTACTGGCGCAGGCGGTCTTTTTAAGCCTTCTATTTCTATTGGTGATATTGAAGGTTCAGAAGATCTGCTTAAGTGGCTTTATCAGTTTGCAGGTCATGCAAGCGTTCTTGGCGCATTGATTTATCTTCGCGACTAGAATTTGTTGACCCGAAAAAAAAGCAGAAATTTTGTCATTATTGACAGGATTTCTGCTTTTTTTGTTTAAATTCACCGATAATATAAGTATGAAAAGATTAATTATTCTTGCATCGCTTCTTTTTGCCTCTGTCAGTTTGTTTGCAGAAGAAGACAAAGTTGTACGTTCTGATTTTGGTTTGACTACTGGTATTCCAATTTACAGTAGAAACGATGACTTGGTTTCTATTGAAGACTCCAGGGGAATCTTTGGCATTACTACAGATGTTTCGTTCAGGCTTGCAAAGCCGCTCCGCTTTCTTTTAGGTGCAGACGTAACTGCCGACCTCATGTTTGACGGAAGTGATTATAATCATCACCTGGATTATGCCGGATGGGCAGGAGTTCGTTTTTATCCGGGATTTGGCGGTCTTGCGTTTTCTGTTGCCTATGCGCTTGGTTCCAGAACAGACTTTATCTGTGAATCCGATTATGAAAAAAAATCTTACGTTATAGACGGAAAAGAACTTGAGTTATACGAGAAAAGTTCAAAAGCCTGGTCAGAATCAACTGCCTGGGGAAACGGCTTTAGGGTAGGGTTTGACTACGATTTTCTGTATGACAATTCGCGGGTATTTGCGCCTGCTTTAGGAGCCTATTACCGCTGTATGCCGCGCGGAAACAATAACTGGGATAATATTTTTGCAATTTATATAACATTTGGCCTTCAGTAAAAATACAAAAGTCCAAAAAAAAGCCTGAAAAGCAGGTCATTCGACTTAAAGCTTTTCAGGCTTTTGTATTTTTTAAGAACCGCTTATCTAGCGTATTCTACGATTCGTGTTTCCCTGATCATCGTAATTCTGATTCTTCCAGGATACTTCAAATCATTTTCAATCTGTTTTGCAATGTCGCTTGCAAGCTGCTTAACTTCGTTGTCTGCAACGCGTTCGTTGTTTACAAGAATACGAAGTTCGCGACCAGCCTGAATGGCGTATGCTTTTTCAACGCCTTCAAAGTTTTCTGCAATTGCTTCAAGGTTTTCAAGACGCTTAACGTAGTTGTCTACTGTTTCGCGGCGTGCACCAGGACGTGCTGCAGAAATAGCATCGGCAATCTGAACGATAATTGCTTCAAGAGTTGTTGCTTCGATGTCGTTATGGTGAGCGGCAATAGCGTTAATAACTCTAGGCTCTTCTCCCATTTTGCGTGCCATTTCTGCACCAACTTCTGCGTGGTTCTGGTCGCTGTCATTTTCTGCACCCTTACCGATATCGTGAAGGATTGCGGCACGCTTAGCCAGTTCTCTGTCTGCGCCAACTTCTGCTGCAAGCATAGAAGCAACTGTAGCAACTTCCTTAGAGTGAACAAGTACGTTCTGACCGTAACTTGTGCGGAAGTAAAGGCGTCCAAGTGCGCGTACGCCTTCTGTTGGCATATTGTGAATTCCAAGATCGAACAAAGCTTTTTCGCCTTCTTCGTAAATCTTGTTCTGAATTTCTCTTGTTACCTTCTGAACAACTTCTTCAATTCTAGCCGGATGAATGCGTCCGTCAGAAATAAGGCGTTCCAAAGACTGTTTTGCAATTTCTTTTCTTACAGGGTCAAAACATGAAATTACAACTGCTTCCGGAGTATCGTCAATAATGATGTCTACACCAGTAAGAGTTTCAAGCGCGCGGATGTTGCGTCCTTCGCGTCCGATGATTCGGCCTTTCATTTCATCGCTAGGCAATGAAACTGTTGTAACTGTAATGTCGCTTGCAGTTTCCGGCGCAATGCGCTGAATTGCAGCAACAAGAACTTCGCGGGCTTTCTTTTCTGCAGAAAGCTGTGCTTCCTGTTCAATTTTGTTAAGAAGTGCCTGTGCGTCATGACGTGCGTCATTTTCAAGGTTCTTGATGATAAGGTCCTTTGCTTCCTGTGCAGAAAGACCAGAAATTCTTTCGAGTTCCCTTCGGTATTCTTCTTCCTGTGCGGCTACAGTTGCTTCCCGTTTTTTCATTGCGGCAAGTCTGTCAGCAAATTCCTTTTCCTTCTTTTCGTAATCAGCAGCCTTCTGGTCAACAAGTTCTTCTTTCTTGTTAACTCTTGCTTCATAACGCTGAACTTCTGCCCGGCGTTCTCTGTTTTCACGTTCCTGCTGGTTTCGTTCACGAATGAGTTCATCTTTTGCATTTAGCAAAATTTCTTTTTTCTGAGCTTCAGCTTCTTTAATTGCATCCTGTTTAACACGTTCAGCTTTTTGTTCTGACGCAGATAGTTGAAATCTGGCATACAGCCAGCGAGTAATCCATCCAAGAACAATTCCGGCAGCAAGGAACAGTGGTAACCAAATAAATGGTGGCATTAATTTTTCTCCTTGTGCTTATATAGAATAATTCAAATATAATTCTACACTATGGAAAATATATTGTCAAATTAGATTGGATAACTCAGGCGAATTCCTTTGCAAACCGGCGTTCCAGGGCTACCCTCACGGTCGGTGCTCACTTCGTTCGCACGCGCTCCGCGCCCCTTCCATGCCGGCGCCGGCGTATAAGGCTACATCGAGAAGTCTTTTCCAAGGTATATTTCGCGGGCAAGTTCAGAATTCAAAATTTCATCCTTACTTCCCTGAATTGAAATCTGACCGCTGGAAACAATTAGCGCTCTGTCTGTAATTTCCAGGGTATCGCGAACGTTGTGGTCTGTAATAAGAATGCCGATTCCGCGTTTTGCAAGAAGCCCGATCATGTGCTTGATGTCGGCAACTGCAATAGGGTCAATTCCTGCAAACGGTTCGTCAAGAAGAAGGAATTTTGGTTCAATTGCAAGGGAGCGGGCAATTTCTGTACGTCTGCGTTCACCTCCGGAAAGCGTAAAGGCGTACTGCTTGCGGATTCTTCCGATTGCAAATTCTTCAATAAGTTCTTCAAGGCGCTGTTTTTTTTCGGCCTTTGTAAGGTCCTGCCTTGTTTCAAGGATGGACCATATGTTTTCTTCTACAGTTAGTTTTTTAAAGACGCTTGGTTCCTGCGGAAGGTAAGAAATTCCTTTTCTTGCACGCTTGAACATTGGAAGCGGGGTAATCTGTTCTTCATCAAGGAATATGTCGCCGGCTGTTGGCTGGTAGAATCCTACAATCATGTAGAATGTTGTAGTTTTTCCGGCTCCGTTAGGTCCTAAAAGTCCCAGAACTTCGCCTGTCTGCATTTTAAAATCAATTCCCTTTACAACGCTTTTACGCCCGAAACTTTTAAAAAGGCTGGAAACACGCAGTGTATGTATGTTTGAGTTTTTTTCGATTGCTGCTGTATTTTCTGTTGTTTCAATCTGATCACTCATCTGCTTTTTTCTCCGGTGGTTCAGGTTTGTCTTTGTTGTCCGTCGAACCGTCTTCCGGTTCTTCAGCTTCATTTGCTTCTTCCGGCGGATTTTCGTCTTTAGAAGATTTTCGTTCGTCTGTTACAGAACCTTTTACGCGTCCGTCAAGAATGATTTCCTGTGAATCAAGGTCAAGCGTAATTTCCTGTGCACGGAAAGTGTCGTCTCCCTGTTTTATCTGGGCATTTCCCGAAAGTTCAAGTTTCTGCTCTGCCTTGCGGTAAACGGCGTATGCGCCCTTACATACGTTGTCTTTCTGTGTAAGTTCAATTCCAATCTGGATTACGGCAATGTCTGTGTTCTGATTATATTCAATCAACTGGGCTTTTGCGTTTACATCGTTTTTCTGGTCAATAAGGGTTACGTCTTCGCTGAGCTTTGCAATTTTAGTTTCTCTGTCGTAATGCAGTTTTCCGCATGTAAATTCCAGTTCAGATTCCATGTTTTTGCCCTTGATGGAACCGGTCGCTTCAATGTAGCGGAAATCTTTTCCGGACATGCTTATGGAATCGGCAGAAATTTCCATGGATTCTGTAAGAACGTAGGCGTCGCCTTCCATTGTTGTGGAATCTGACTTGCTGCCTATTGTTCCTGACAGCGAATTTGCGGAAAAAGTAATTTTTTCTGCAGAAATATGCTGGGTGCAGAGCGGCAAAATCAAAATCAGGGGAAGTTTTTTCAGAAAATTAGTTTTCATTTTATTCCTCCCCGTTCTGCTGATCTGCTGGTTTTTCAGAAGCCGCTTCTTCTTCATCAGAAAAATTGCCGGTAATTACGCCTGTAAATGAAAATTTCTTACTTACGGCACTGGCAGAAAAACCTGAACCGTGAAGGGATGTTTTTCCTTTTTTTATTGAAACCATGTCGTTTCTGCTGCTTGTAAGCTGTTCGGATTTACCGTTCCATCTTAGCGTGTCGGCAGAAACAAGCAGGTCTTCGTCATCGTTTTTAATTGTTATTCCGTCGAACAGCGTGTACTGTTCGTCGTCAGAGTTGGCTGCAAGAAGTCCGCATGAACCTTCTGTTTCTACAGTGCCGTCTTTTTTATAAAGCTGAAAGGAAACGTCTTTTGCATACATTGAGTTTCCCTGTGAATACTGTTCAAGGACAGACGCAGAAAGGTTTAATTTTTTTGCGTCGTCCTCGTATTTTGTGAAAGTTGCATCTGTAAAAATAAATTCCGGCACATTTGATTCGTCCTGATAGGTTGTGCCGTACTTAAGCGAGCATCCGCAGAGCAGAACGGCCGGAATCAGCAAGAATGCGGTTTTCATCAGCGGTCTAAGGCAGCTCCTATGAATGCCGTAAACAGCGGATGTGGACGTGTAGGGCGGGAAACGAATTCAGGATGATACTGAACTCCTACGCCCCATTTGTGGTTTGTCCATTCAAAGGCTTCTGTATGTTTGTCCAGCTCAGAAACAGCACATGACAAAAGTCCGTGTTCTTCCATTGCTGCGGCATATTTGCGGTCAAATGTGTATTTGTTGCGGTGACGCTCTACAACAGTTGTCTTTTTGTATGCGTCATGAAGTTTTGTGCCTTTTGAAATTTTTACAGTCTGCGCTCCAAGCTGCATAAGACCAGAAGCAGAAAGCCCTGCCTGCTCTTCCGGCAGACTGATGATGGCGTGTTCGCAGTTCTGAATGAATTCCGTACTGTCGGCATCTTCCCAGCCCATAAGTGAACGCGCTGTTTCAATAGGCATAAGCTGCATTCCAAGGTCAATTCCAAGGTATGGGATATTGTTTTCGCGTGCGTATTTTACAGTTGCAAGAAGGCCAAGGAAGCCGCGCTGTCCGTAGTTTCCTGGAATTACGATTCCGTCTACGCCTTCAAATGCAGAAGAAAGCTTTTCGCCGCCTTCAAGTGTTTCTGCATCAATCTTGCGGATTTCAAGCTTTGCTCCGTAAGAAGTAATTGCGGCGTGGAAAAGAGATTCTCGTACAGACTTGTAGCATTCGTCCAGATAGTCTTTTTTTCCGACCATGGCAACAGTTACTGTAGGACCTTCATCGTTCAGCTTGTTAAGGAATGCCGTCCACTGACGGATGTTTGCGTTAGGTGCGTCAGTCTTTATTGCAAGCTTTTTGATTATAGCCTTGTCGATTCCTTCTTTGTGGAAAAGGACAGGTAGTTCGTAAATTGATTTTTCGATGTTTGATGAAGCGAATACTGCGTTTGTTGAAACGTTGCAGAAAAGTGCAAGTTTTTTGCGCATGTCTGCTTCAATTTCCTTTTCACAGCGGCACAAAAGAATGTCCGGCTGAATTCCGGCTTCCTGAAGCTGCTTTACGGAATGCTGTGTTGGCTTTGATTTAAGTTCCCCACCCGTAATTACTGGAATGAGGGAAAGGTGAACTGTACATACATCATTTTTTCCAAGTTCATGGATAAGCTGACGTGCAGATTCAAGGAACGGAATGGATTCAATGTCTCCTACTGTTCCTCCGATTTCTACGATTACAACATCTGCATTTGATTTTGCACCGATTGTAAGGATTCTGCGCTTGATTTCGTCAGTGATGTGGGGAATAACCTGAACAGTGCGTCCGTTATAGCGGCCTGCGCGTTCGTTTCTGATAACCTGATCGTAAACTTTTCCGATTGTGATACAGTTATCGTTTGTAATGTTAATGCTAGTAAAGCGGCTGAAATTACCAAGATCAAGGTCTGTTTCTGCCCCGTCTTCTGTTACATAAACTTCGCCGTGCTGGAAAGGACTGATGTTTCCTGCATCTACGTTAATGTAAGGATCACATTTGATCATGGATATATTAAGCCCATAACCTTCCATGAGGCTTCCAATAGTTGCTGCTGCAACACCTTTTCCTAATGAAGAACAAACTCCGCTGGTTACTAGAATGTACTTACTCATAACGATGTATTTTTTCATTATTGCCGATTTTAGTCAATGAGATAGGACATACTTAACGGGGCAAACTTACAAAATATATGGTTTTATGCGGACTGAAAAAAAAATAATTTGAAACGGGCAGAAAAATGATTCCATTAAATTTCTAAAACAAAATTTATTTACAACTGAAAATTACGGGTTTATAATACCATTATATGCTTGATACATTAAATGATGCAGATTTTGAACGTTTCCGCAAGACCATTTATGATGAAAGCGGAATAACATTCTCTGCTACAAACCGTCCTATTTTGGACAGCCGTATAAAAGAGATTCTCAGGGAAAAGAAGATTGAGTCTGTAGACGAGTATTATAAGCTCATCATGTCAGATCATGAGGAAATGAAGAAGATGCTTGATTCGGTAACAACGAACCTTACACGCTTCTTCCGAAATCAGCCTCACTTCGATGCTCTGGAAAAATATGTAATTCCTCATGTTCTGGAAGAAAAACGAAAATCTGGGGATACGACTGTAAGGGTTTGGAGTGCCGGTTGTTCAACTGGTGAAGAGCCTTATACAATCGCCATGATTCTTAAAAGAATTCTTCCGGCGGGTTACAAATTTCAGGTTACGGCATCGGACATTTCCTTAAAGTCCCTTATGGTTGGTCAGACCGGATTCTATGCTGACAATAAGATTGATGGAATTCCTCCGGATTATCTTCAGCAGTATTTTACAAAATCTGCCGGCGGCTACCAGGTGAACAAGGAAATCATGGATTGTGTTAAGTTTGACTACCACAACCTGAAAAACGATTCGGGGATGAGAAATCTTGACGTAATTTTCTGCAGAAACGTAATGATTTACTTTGATGAACCAGCTCAGCTTGTCGTATTAAACCGTTTCTGGAATTCCATGGCCAGTCATTCTTATCTATTTATTGGTCACTCAGAGTCTTTGTTTGGAATGGATACAAAATTTGAATTCCTTAAGACTGACTGGGCTTGTCTTTATCAGAAAAATATTTAGTGCCTTAGTAATTTTAAGCTGTTTAAGCCTTCTGCTTAAACAGTTTGCTTTTAAGGCGCCATTAAACGGGAAAATTGCCATATGGAAACTAATGATCCTAATTATGAGACCTTATCTGTAATGGTATGTGATGATTCCGCCCTTATGCGAAATCTTGTCTCAAGAATTATAAATGAAGCACCTTGTATGCAGGTAGTCGGAAAGGCTATGAACGGAAAGATGCTTCTTGATGAGGTTCCAAATTACAAACCGGATGTAATCGTTCTGGATATAGAAATGCCTGTAATGACAGGTGTTGAATTCCTTCAGGAACGCAAAAAGCTTAAGTGGGATGTTCCGGTAATCATTCTTTCTTCTATTGCAACAAAAGGTGCTGCTGTAACAATGCAGTGTCTTGAACTTGGAGCAATGGATTTTATTACTAAGCCGGGCGGATCTGTAACAACTGAAGTTTCTGCGGTCAGCGAAGAACTTATTGAAAAAATCGCGTCATACGGCGGTTCTTATGCCCGTAGAAAGGGTAAGAAGGTTCCGCGTACTGATTATATTCTTAACATGCTTAAAATGCGTGAAGCAGAAAAGTTTGTTGCGAATAAAAAAGGTACAGCCGCTGTGGAACCTGCCGCTTCTACAGAACGCGTTTTGCCGATTTTTGCTCATTCTGCTCCAAAAGAGCCTGCTGTCATTACACCGGTTCGTGACGGCGGAAAGATTAAGATTATCGCCCTTGGAATTTCTACGGGTGGTCCTAATGCGCTGCGTGATGTATTTAAGATGATTGACCCTCACCTTAAGCAGCCGATTCTTGTTGTTCAGCACATGCCGGCTGGATTTACAAACGAATTTGCACAGAGTCTTAACAGAATCTGTCCACTGGAAGTTTGCGAAGCCGCCGATGAAATGAAAATCGAAGAAGGACACATTTATATTGCTCCTGGAAACTATCACATTAAGGTTGAAGAACGCGTAACGGGAAACGTAATCCGCACTACTCAGGAAGATCAGCGTAACGGTCATCGCCCGAGCGCCGACGTTCTTTTTGAAAGTGTTGCCAAAATTTACAGAAATAATGCGCTTGGCGTAATTATGACTGGAATGGGTAAAGACGGCGCCGTTGAAATTACCGAAATGCGCAAGCAGGGTGCGTATACACTTGGTCAGGATGAAAAGTCGTCAATTGTATACGGAATGCCACGCGTTGCATGGGAAATGGGCGGCGTTCAGAAGCAGGTTGCACTTATGGATATGGCTGACGAAATCAGCAAACTTGCCAGAGAAAAAGCCTAGTTGTAACTTTATATGCATTAAAACAGACGGAAGCGTTCTAGCTTCTGTCTGCAAGCGAAAGAATCTGTAGCTTTACGATTGTAGGTATATTCCGTGTGTAAACTAAAATTGCCAGAACGGAAACTGTAAAGGCTGTTACTACGCAGACAGCCTTAAATCCTTCTGTAAGTGCAGCAGAAAACCATTTTGCAATAAACGGGGATGCTGCAAGCGCAAGAAAGCATAAGGCAATCGGAATTAAAAGCGAAATAAAGCCGTTTATCATTTCTGCAGTTTTTGGAAGACCAATGAATACTTTTGTTCCTTCTGAAATTGAAATCTTTTTTGGATTTATGACTTCTATATTTGCCTGAGTATTTTTTTCAATCATGTCTAATGGAGAAGCAAATATTTTTGTTCCTTCAATTTTTGTAACTACATAGGGAGTTTTCATTTAGCAGTCTCCGTGAATTTTTAATTCATGTAATTTTAAATTACATTCAGTTTCGCCTGTCTTGTTGCCAAGTTCCTTGTAGGTGTCTCTCAGATTATATAGTCCGTCGCTGTAGTACGGATTCAAGTATACTGCATTTTCAAAGGATTCGCACGCTTCATTGTAATCGCCCTTATTAAAAAGATTTACGCCACGTGTATTCCACAGACGGTAATTTTCCGGGTTAAGATTAAGGCCTTTCATGCAGGTTTCTATTGATTCATCAAGGTTTCCGGACTGAAACTGGTTCAGTGCGAGTTCTTCTATAACATCCTGGTCTTCTGGTTCAATTGAATGCGCTTTTAAAAGAGATTCTTTTGCTTCTTTTTTTAAGCCTGCATCCCTGTATGTGAGCGCAAGATTATACCAGAGCATTGCGTTGTTTTTGTCTATGGTTATTGCACGTGCAAAGCAGGCTATAGCTTCTTTAAAGGAGCCGTCTTTTGCTAGAAGAATTGCCTGGTTGTTCAGTCGTTCTGCAGTTTCAATCATTATTTAATATCCTGAAATTTATTTATCATGCCGGTAAAAAGTTCCCGGATTAAGGCTGCGCTTTCTGTATTTGCAGCGCCCGGAATCATTCCCGTTAATTCTTCCAGATTTTTCTGGATTACAGTTTTTCCGCGTTCGGCAGCTTTTTTTACGACGCCTTTAGACTGAAGCAGCTCAATGCATTTTTCTACGGCAGGAGAATCTATGCCTTCTTTTGAAGCCTGCTCAAACAGGGTAGAAATTTTTTCTGCATCGGAAGGATTTTCCTGAATATGCATGAGCACAGGAAGGCTTTTCTTGCCTTCTACGATGTCGTCGCCGCGTTTTTTCCCCGGATTTCCCGTTGTAAGGTTCTGTACGTCATCCAGAATCTGGAATCCTTCTCCCAGGCACGCGGCTGTTTTTCCAGCCTTAACCGATTCTTCTGCTGTGGCGCCGCCACACATAAATCCTGCGCGCACCGCAAGGCATGCAAGCGTTCCTGTCTTGCAGTGTACCATCTGAATGTATTCGTCAATCGAAGGAAATAAAGAAGGTGTCCTGTGCCAGTAGATGTCCATTGCCTGCCCAAGATGAAGGCGGCGCAGTTCTTCCGTATAGAGTTCGTAAAGGGCATTCCTGAATTCTACTGGAGCATTCAGTTCATTTATTACAGTCGGGGCAAGAAAATAAAGCCATGCACCTGCGTTAAGGGCCGTGTCCAGTCCGTAGGTTATGTGAGCGGCAGGCTTACCCCTGCGAGTATCGGCAGAATCTTCTATGTCGTCATGAATAAGAGAGGCTGTATGAACAAATTCTACCAGCGGAGTAAGCGAATATGTCTGTTCAATAGAGACAGGTGCGTTTTTTCCGGCTTCACGGCACATTTCTGAACTTAATGCCATAAGAATAGGACGCCAGCGTTTTCCGCCAAGGTCAATAAGAGATTTGCACGGTTTTATAAGATTTAAAAGATGTTCGTCTGTTACGCACGGGTTCAGTTCCCTAAAAGCTGTTTTTATCCAGTCCTGGTTGGATTTTTCTGGAAGAGAATGCTGAAGTGCTTTTTCTATTGAAGAAAGAATTGTCTCAAATTTATTATTCATAGGCGTTCATTATACACCATTCTTTAAATGCTAGGAATATGGATTAGTTTAAATGTCAATTTTTTGAAAAAAGAGGATTTTTGGGTAAAAAAAACAATACATTTGGCCGAAAAAAGAAGAGTATGCCAGCAAATAGTTATGAAAAACCGGATTATTGGTCTCAGAAAGCGTTTTCGGAAGGATATCCTGCCCGATCTGTCTATAAGCTTAAAGAAATGGATGAAAAATTCGGCATGATAAAAAAGAATTCTAATGTATTGGATTTAGGAGCCGCTCCAGGAAGCTGGACGACTTTTCTCTTAAGGAATTTAGGCGAAGAAGGCCGGGTTACAAGCTGTGATCTTAATCCTTTGGCAAAAAATGTCCGCGGAGAAAATCTTTTCTTCCTTCAGGGTGACCTTAATGACGCCGCAATTAGAAAGCAGATAAAGGAACGTGGCCCGTTTGATTTAGTAGTTTGTGATGCAGCTCCCCTTACAACTGGAAACCGCATTGTAGATACAGCCAGATCAGAGCAGCTTGTAGAAATGGCAATCTGGTATGGCGAAACCATGCTTAAAAAAGGCGGAAATTTCTGCGTAAAGATTTTCCAGAACGGTGATCAGCAGAAATTCTTAAGGAAGATGAGGGAAGTGTTTACTCTTGCAAAAGGATTTAAACCTGAAGCATGCAGATCTGAATCTTTTGAAACTTTTCTTGTTGGCATTGGACGCAAATAGGTGATAAACTTATGAATAGATTCAATCAGTATAAAAATATAAATTTAGTTATGAAGATAAGGTACGGATATTATAGAGTATTTAATACACCTATGAAGAGAATCCTGCTTAATTCAATTGTGGCGTTCTGCTTTGGAAGTGGAGTTGCATGTGGAGCGCTTTTTATTGCGGGAAACGTAAACGTAGAAAAGGGTATTGGTGGTCTTGAAACTTCAGGCCGCCCGGAATTTGAAACATATGTTGATGATTCAGCTGCAGCAGTTTCTGAAAGTTCAGAAGCTAAGACTGCCGTGCTTGCGTCCGTTACAGACGCGGCAGCTTCTACTGCTACAGAAGCAGACAGTCTTGATGCCGCTTCTGAAGTTTTAAGTCAGGATTCGTATTCTTCAAACGGTCTTGACCTTGAACTGTGCTATGTGCCTTACCGCGTAAAAAAAGGCGACATGATTGGTTACATTGCAGATCAGTTTGGCATAACACAGGACACAATCATCAGTGTAAATAATATTCATCAGTCACGCCTTATTCAGATAGGGCAGTATCTTAAAATTCCAACCATGCCGGGAATTGTATATACGGTCAGAAAAGACGGTGAAACAGTAGCGTCGATTGCAGAAAAATATGAGGTAAGCGCAGGTAAGTGTTCACGCGTAAATCATATTGATGAAACAAAGGCTCTTGCGGCAGGTACTTCTCTGTTTGTTCCTGATGCTCAGCTTGACTGGGTTACAAGACAGGAAATCAACGGTGATCTTTTCCATAAACCGCTTCATGCGCGCTACTGGCTTTCTTCTGCATACGGCTGGCGCGAATCTCCGTTCAGTGGAAAAAGATCTTTTCATTCCGGCGTTGATATGGCGGCTCCTACTGGTACTTCAATCTATGCAGCTTTGGGCGGAACGGTTACTTCTGTCGGATTCAATAACGTATACGGTAATTACGTAATCGTTACCCATCATTCCGGATATAAAACTCTTTACGGTCACATGAGTGTAATTCTTGCAACCCGCGGCCAGTATGTTGATACAAATACAAGAATCGGAAAGGTCGGAAGTACCGGTTTAAGTACAGGTCCGCACCTTCACTTTACTGTGTATAAATTCGGAAAAACCGTAAATCCTATAACACTTTGGCGCTAGAAAGCTGACCTGTACTTAAACTGTTCAGCTTTTCAGGCAGCCTTTTGACGAGATTTTCTTTATGAACACGTCAATATTGCTTATTACAAACATGGTGCAGTAAGCGGTAACAATAACTGCAATCATCAGGCTGTAAATAAGCGAAAGGTCTTTAGTTTCCATCATAGGAATAAAAGTCATAAATATAATAAAGCACAGGAACATAATGATTCCGCCTGTAATCCAGCCGGCCATGGAAAGCGGCTTTGACATGATTTTTCTGTAAATCTTTGGCGGTATGCTGTCCAGTACTTTTTCAATTGATTTGTCTGTAAGCGGAACCTGAATATTAAGCGGTTCTGCCAGATATTTTTCTGCAAGCGAAAGAAGCCTTATCTGATTTCTGCATTTGCGGCATTTAATCATGTGAATGGTTATGTTCAGCGGAACGCGTTCATTCTTGTCCAGCATAAGGTAGCTGTTCATTATTTCTTCGCATTTATTTGGCTTCATCAAGTTCCTCCAGTTTTTCTTTAAGCATTTTTTTTGCCCTGAATATGTGTGATTTGACTGTATTTATTGGAAATTCTGTTATTTCGCTTATATCCCTGTAGGAAATGTCATAGAAAAAATACATTTCTATGCATACGGCATATTTTTCCGGCAGTTCCTTTATGGCATTGCGGATTGCACGTCTTGCAAGGTGTGCAAGGTGCTGGTTTTCCGGCGAAAGGATTTTACTGTCTGGGATTATTTCTTCATCTTCAATTTGATTAGAATCTTTTTTTGCTTTTATTGAATTTATTGCAGTTGTGTATGCAAGTTTCATCAGCCAGGTAGAAAATAAAGATTCACCTTTGAATGAACCAAGGTTCAAATATACGCGGATGAATACGTCCTGTACAAAATCTTCGGCATCCGCATCGTTATGAAAAAATCTTTTACCCATGGAAAGGATTTTTGCCTTGTAGAAAGAAACAAGGAGCCCAAAAGATTTTTTATTTCCGTTCAATGCTGACTTTATAAGAGAAAAATCGCGCTTTTTTATAAGATCATGCTCAAGTTTGTGGAGCAGTTTTTCTTTCATTATGATTTATCTGTCTTTTGATTCTTTATGGAATGAAGGATAGATTTTATAGAATGCAAGAAGACAAAGTCCTATTGAAGCAGGAATAAGGCCTCCAAGAATTGCATAGGAAAAACCGTTTAGTATTCCAAATACTGCCGTAAGGATTGAACCTACTCCTGTAAGGATAAGGCCTGCAAGCAGCGAAAATGCTTCAAAATTAAAATTCTTTTGAACAAAAGAACCTGTCTTTATCTGGAGTTTTATTTCGTGGTGTCTCCATAAAAGATAAAAAAATACTATTACAGCACCAAATGTAATTCCTACAATCGGAATGATTGCAATTATTACCTGTACTGCCGGAGAAATTGTAGACTGAATCATTTTTTTACTCCCATAAAATTTGTTTTGTTTCTATATTTACAGACAATTTTTTTAAGAAAAGGTTGCATTATTTTTCCGGAACGAGCAGTTCGTTTGGAATTTCCAAATAATTCAAGTTTTCAAAATACACTTCGTGAATCTTGTTTAAAGAAAGCAGACTGTTGATTTTTGTCTTTAATTGTTCTTTGACAGCGGATTCTCCAAGCCTATTCAGTTCATCTTTTGTATGTGATGAAAAATAGTCTGTAAAAACAGATTTGATTTCCTGATTTTTTCTGGACAGCTCTTCAAAAAAATCGTTGTCCCCGCTCTGGTAAGTTATAAACGGAGAAAAAACTACAGTTGTGCCTTTTTTATTTTTTTTGTCCGGGGCGGTTGTTGTGCGCAGCATTCCAAGTCCCCTGTAAGAAACGTAGATTGTTCCGTCTGCTTCGTTTCCGGGAAGTGCAGTTACAACTGTTTTTGAGCGGCTTTTTTTCTGTGAGAAAACAACCGCAGTTGTTGAGATAATCATGACTGCAAGAAAAACGATTATTGATAAAAGGATTTTGTTAAGAGTTATTTCAAAGTTCATTGCTGTTTCTCCGTAATGTAAGGAATGGTTCTGCCATTGCCGCAGTTTTTCCGCTGATTCTTGCCTTTATGATAACAGAAGCGTCTTTCCATTCTTCCTTAAGAATAACGCCGCCGCTTCTTATCCGCCGTAAAAGTTCGCTTTCTTCGGCTGGAATTTCGTATTCACGTTCGCCGCCAAGCAGTTTTTCGCTTATTTTGTCAGAAAGTTCTTCAAAACCAAAATGCGTTTTTGCACTTACTTTGATTGCGCCGGGAAACAGTACGTCCAGTGCGGCTGTGTCCAGCGCATTGCCAAGTACGTCATCCCATTTGTTCAGAATAATCAGACGGTTTGCGCAGGAAATTGCTTCTCCCTTTTTATCTTTACTGATTTCTTCCAGAACTTTCAAAACTGTATTGTACTGCTGTTCTGCATTTGGATCGCTTGCGTCTATTACAATCAGCTGAAGGTCAGCCATTCTTGCTTCATCCAGGGTAGACTTGAACGCTTCAATAAGGCTGTGGGGCAGGTTGGAAATAAATCCTACTGTGTCCGTCATAAGAATTCCCTGCCCGTCCTTTAAGTTCAGTTTTCGGGTAAGCGGGTCAAGAGTTGCAAACAACTTGTCTTCTACAAATGTGTCCGCCCCTGTTAGTGCGTTTAAAAGGCTGGATTTTCCTGCATTTGTATAACCGATTAATGCGCATTCCGGAACTGGAAGTCCGCTCCTTTTCTTTCTTTGAGTTTCGCGGGTTCGCATTACATCTTCAAGCTCTTTTTTAGTCTGCATTATTTTTGTGCGGATTCTTCGCTGGTCAAGCTCAAGCTGGGTTTCTCCGGCTCCTTTTGAACCGTAACTTCCGCCGCGCTGGCGTGCCATGTCTCCGTAGGAATGCGCAAGCCTTGGAAGCGAATATGTAAGACGTGCAAGTTCAACCTGAAGGACGGCTTCTTTTGTCTGTGCCCTTTGTGCAAAAATGCGGATAATTACTTCTTGCCGGTCAAAACAAGGGATTTTAGAAAGTTTTTCCCAGTTTCTCTGTTTTGTAGGTTCAAGATTAAAATCAAATATGATGCAGTCTGCTTCTGATTCTTTTGCCACATCACAGATTTCATGCGCCTTCCCGGAGCCCATCCCGTAAGCAGGTTTTACTTCTATTCTGGAAAGTGTAAGCGTTCCCGCCGTCTCTAGTCCAAGTGTATCAACAAGACCGCTCAGCTCTTTCAAATCATTTCCAGGTTCCCCCACAAGAAATGCACGGACTTTACGATTCTGTTCTTCTTCTAAATCAATCATTATATAAAATATAGATTAGAGGGGAACGGTTTTTCAATAGTGCAGAATGTTTTTGCAGACGTTTATCGACCGGTAGCTGTTTTTTTTCATTGCAATAATATCAAACTCGAAATTAATGCGAATTTAAAAAAAACACTACTTTGCTCTTCCGAAATTCGTTAAAATATCCGATAATAGTATAGTGAAACCTTTTGTAAAAAATGCCGTCGGAATGATTGTTGCGGTGGCAGTCTGCGGAGGGATTACAGTTGCGTCTTCATTGGGAATGTTCTCTAAAATAGAGAAAAGTTTTTACGAACCGGCCCGATTAAAGACTATAAGTGACAAACTGGATCAGGTAGCAGAACGCAGCAATGAATATATGTCAAATATTCTCAATAAAACAGGACCGGAATCGGGCTTTATTTCTGAAGAGTCTGTTTCTTCCTATTTTGAAAGAGAACCTTCCAGAGAGGCAGGACGGCTTTTAGGCAAGCTTTTTGACGAACTTCCAGGATTGGACGGAGTACGCGTTGTTGATCAGGCAGGAAAAAGGCTTCAGTTCAGTTCTTACAGAAACGATTACAGAACAATAAAAGGCACTAAAACTTATTTTAATTACGATGAATTAAGGACTTACAGCGGAAACCGCGAACTTGACTTTAGAATTGTTTCCGCTTTCGATTCATTTTCTGAAGATTCCGAAGATGAAGAACTGTCTGAAGATGAGATTCAGCATAATTCGTCTGAAAAAAAGGATTACAAGCTTGTTTTTGACGGAAAAGAACAGAGGCTTATAATTTCCTATCCATACTATTATAACGACAATACTTACAGTTTTATTTTTTATATAAATCCAATTGATTTTGCAACAAAGCTTGCAGAAGAAAGAATAATTTCACTTAATGATTATCTTACTTTGATTTCGTCGGCAGACGGTTCAATCGGTGGATTTGTATTTAATATGCCGCATGTTGGTCGCGGCCTTCTTGCAAATGAAATTTTAAAAAGATGGAACATAAATTCCTGTAAAACGGAAGAAATTGCTTCAAGTGCAAAAGTAAAAATGTTCGGTGTTACGGCAGGAGAACCGCTAAATCATTCTGCATCGGAAGAAGAATATGTTTCATGGCATCTTATAACAAGTCCTGTTTCAAAATATATTTTTATCGGTGGACTATATTCTGCAGAAATGCTGATGATTCCGCTTTATGTACGTATTCTTCTTTTAATTTGCTCGTTCATGACGGTCTGTCTTATCATCGTAATTCTGTTCAACCTAAAAAAAGATGATGACGTTGTAATCCTTTCTAAGATTAAGGCTGTTCAGGTAGGGCTTGTTAATGAATATTTTGAAAAAAGCATGGATAAAGCTAAGGTTGCAGCCCTTATAGACAGTCAGAAAGAAAACCTTACACAAAAAATCAAGAAAAGCCTTGGTCGCCGCGGAAGAAAATACGGCGAAGACCTTGATATTGTTTTGAATCAAAGCTGGCAGGATATTATTAATGTATTGTCCAGAGATAATTCAAGCAGAATACAGGGACTTTCTACAAACGACATGACGGAAATTCGCAGGATGTTTCAGGATGTTGTTTCTAACAGTACTCTGCGCGTTCAGGCGGTAACTCAGTTCCCGTCCCGTCAGCCGCCAAAAGGAAAAAAACTTGCTGACGAACATGAAGAAGGACATCCTGTAGCGGTAGAAATTGCAGATGACGATTACGCAGCCCAGATAAATGCGAGTCCGGTAGAAGAACTTGATGATGTTGAACCAGCTGACGTCGAAGCAGTAGAAGAACTTGAAGACGTTGAACCAGTTGACGCAGAAGCAGTAGAAGAACTTGAAGACGTTGAACCAGCTGACGTCGAAGCAGTAGAAGAACTTGATGATGTTGAACCAGCTGACGTCGAAGCAGTAGAAGAACTTGAAGACGTTGAACCAGCTGACGCAGAAGCAGTAGAAGAACTTGAAGACGTTGAACCAGCTGACGCAGAAGCAGTAGAAGAACTTGAAGATGTTGAACCAGCTGACGCAGAAGAAGTAGAAGAACTTGAAGATGTTGAACCAGCTGACGCAGAAGCAGTAGAAGAACTTGAAGACGTTGAACCAGCTGACGCAGAAGAAGTAGAAGAACTTGAAGATGTTGAACCAGCTGACGCAGAAGCAGTAGAAGAACTTGAAGACGTTGAGCCAGCTGACGCAGAAGCAGTAGAAGAACTTAAAGACGTTGAACCAGCACCAGCTGATGCCGGCAGTTCAGCTTATATATCCGATAATTCTGAAAGTGCAGGGGAGAATGCAATGGACGAAAACGATTATTCTGATCATGAAATTGAGGCTGCAGAAGTTTTTGCGGCCGACGAATTGATTGAAGAACTTGAAAAAGCAGATTACGTACACAGCCCAGAGCTTCTTATTCCAAAAGCAGAGGAAAATCTTTCTACTCCAAATTTTTCAGATGACGAAGAAATAGAAGAAGCCGAACTTATAGAAGACGTTCCTGTAGAAAGTTTTCAGAACACCTCAGAGTCAATCATTTTTTCTTCTCCCAGAAATGAAGTAGCTCAATTTGAAGGTTCTGAACCGCTAATGATAGGCGATTCTGTTCCTGCAGATGCTTCCCATAACGGCGACACATCAGTTGCAGACGATTTTGTAGTTTATAATTCCCTTAATATGATTTTTGAAGAGAATGCTAATGCTTTTGATTCAAATTCCGAAATTCATAATGACTCCACAGATGAAAAAAAAAAGCTCTCGGACGGGAATCTGATGAAAAAATCGGAAAATAATCAAAATGATGACATAAAAGAGCTGGAGTCAATTTCCGAACAGAAGGATGATTTTATGTTTACGACTTTTGCGGCAAATGACAACAACGTTACAGAACTTTCTCCAGAAGCAATTATTCAGGGTGACGACGGAGTTTTCAGCATTTCTGAAAATTTAGTGCTGCCAAACATCAGAATTGACGAGGATTTTAAGAGGCTTGTTGATTCGGTCCTAAAATAGTTGAACCGAATCGTTTGAGCACTCTTTTCGAATCAAATTATTGTTCAATAGGAACTATGCAGGATTTTTCCAGGGAAGTGAACAGATAGATTTTTTTGTAAAGGTCTACGCTCATATCTTTAAGGGATCTGTCTGCAAAGTGTTCCAATTCCTTCCAGTTTGTAACCAGTTCCGGTTTTGATTTTACGCAGTCATCTACAAGAGATTTTACGATTTTCCCGATTGTAACTATGCAGCGCATTGATTCCATAATCAGTTGGTAAGCGCTTTCATTTGCATCATTTACAAGTCTGTTTACAATATTCTTTGAGCTGCTGTCCCTTTCTGTTTTTGGAAGCAGAGTCTTGATTTTCATACCGATAGACCTGTCTTCTGCAAGTTCTGCATCAAAAAGAGTAACTTTTTCTGACAGAGAAAGCAGTGTATTATAGCCGTCGCTGAACGGAGCACACAAAGACTGTGTAGTCCATTTTCCGCGGACAATTACAAGGTCGTAGTATTCGCGCAGGTCTTTTTTGATTACTTCAATCAGGAAAACTTTAAGATAGTTCAAAGCCTGATAGTTTGTGTAATAATTAAGACCCTTGCGTTCAAAAGTAGGCTTAAGGGCATCTGTGTAGTTCTTAATCTGGTTAAGATCCATGCTACCGAAGAGCTGGGAAGCAAAATCATTTGTTTTTGCAGCCTTTTCATTTTCAAGCAGGGTGCTTATTGTTTTTTCAACTTCATTTTTTACGCTGTCCAGATACGGTTCAACAATAGAAGTTGTCTGGCTCTGAACTGACGGTACATAAGTTGGATTTGAAGAAGCAAGTCTGATTATCATTTCAAATGCTTCTGAAAGGCGGATCATCTGAAGGCGTGCAATTACGCGTTTCCATACGTTAAGAGGCACTGGCTCTGTTCCTTTAAAATCCTTAAGGAATTTGAACAGGAGCGTCCAGTCAGAATCAAAAGGTGTATCCCATACTGATTCAATAAAATCTTTAAGATTGTCAGAAAGGTACTCTGCATTTACGCGTTCAAAATGCGGAACGCTTGAAAAGTCGCCTTCACGTATTGATTTGTCGAATTTTTTCAGGAAGAAATAATAGTCGTATGTAGAGATTGTTTTAAGCGCATTAAGCTGGCGGTAAAGTGCATCAATTGCGTTTATGCGTTCCAGCGTAAAATAATCACTGAACTGAGAAAGCCGTTCTGTCGCCTGTGCAGAAAGTCTGTCTGTAGGAATCTGTTTGGAAAGTTCCTGAATGCTTGCTTCGTTAAGTGTTTCTGCAAGATTTTTAATATCATCCGGAAGACAGAAGTTGATTACTTTGTGCTTAAGCATGGCCTGGTTCTGGATTGCATTAAACATAACCTGAAGAGGAAATATTGCCTTGTACAAATCGTAGAACTGCTTTCCGAGTGCCGGAAGAATTTCGTTTCCGCTGTATTTGTAGTAGTTTTTAAATTTAGATTTTGAAAGTCTTTTTGCGATTGCTTTTAACTGTCTTTTCTTGTCTGCGTCTGCATCACTGCCACTGAAAAGGGATGAGAAAAGATTTGAAAAGAATCCACCGTTTGATTTTTTTGCCATATTTATAATTTTAATAAATCGTCCTTAATTGTCAAGGAAGAAATCCCTTTTATAGCAGCGTTTTACACAGTGTTTTCATAGTATGGAACATAATTTACATATATAGTATAATAATTAAAAATTTTAACTGTTAGGCATCAGTTTAAAACTGCCAAATAGAGGTAAAAGAATGAAAAAATTAGTTTTAGCAACAGTTGTTATGGGACTGGCATCTGTTCTGTTTGCTTATAATCCTCCAGCAGGCGGACAGTTCATGTATAATCTTACAAGTCCGTTTCAGCTTTCTTCCGCTTCTTCTGCGGCTGGCGGCGGCCTGTTCAATGCCACTCCAGGTTCTATTGTATTTAACCCTGCAATTCCTGCTCAGGAAGATCGCCCTCAGATTGATTTAGGTGTTACAGCCCTTACAGGTGCCGGATTTGCATTTCAGAACGGAATCATCATTCCTATGAACATGTTTGTTGTGTCTGCCCTTGTAAACGGAATTTTCTCTGATTCACCATATATGGATCTTGGCGATTCCCTTAATCTTAAAGCTGGACTTTCTAAAGAAATGACAGAAAGATTAAGCGTTGGTGCAAATGTTTATACAGGCTACCGTTTTAGTGACGGCGGTGACTGGACAGTTGGAACTGATATCGGTGCGCTTTATAGAATGGAACAGCTTGCATTTATGAAGGATTTTAGAATCGGTGCTTCTGTTCTTGGAATTGGAAAAGCTTACAGCGGAACAAAAACAGGTCTTGATCAGCTTGATTGGGATAATCAGTGGAAAGACTGGATGAATTTTACATTCCTTAATAATTTCCGTTACATTGAATTCCTTAAACGCAATTATTTCAGCGACGGACGCAATACAGACGGTTATCCTGGAATCTTTACATTCCGCACTGGTGCCGCTGCAATCATGTTCTCTACTGATTCAATAAAGGGCGGAGTTTCTGCAGATTTTACATATGTTAATTTTTCTGACATGATTTGGGATTTTGGATTCCAGCTTAATATAAAAGACTGTATTTATGTGCTTGCTGCACAGACATTTGATCTGCTTGAAGCTTCTAACACAGATTCTCTAGGAAAAGGTTTCCTTGCTCCTTCCATTTCTATCGGATACAAGTTTGACCTTAAGTCAAATGGTTCTTTCATGAAGAAGCATAACTGGGAAACAAGCGAATTTACTGCTTCTGCCGGTTACAAGCATCTTTATGATGACATAATGGCAATTTCTGCCGGTGCAAACATTAAGTTCGGCAAGGAAGATGAAGACGCTCCTTCCATTGCAATCTGGAACTAAAATCGGAATTTAAAATTTACAGGGGTTGAGATGAAAAGAATAGGGTATGCTGGAAAACTGGCTTTTGTTTTACTGGCCGTTTCTTCTGCAGTTTATGCAGATAACAAAGTAAAATATATTTCTCCTAACAACGACGGTATTCAGGATCAGCTGGAAATTCCGCTTCAGATTTCTGACAAACATTTTGTAAAGTCATGGGAACTTGTTGTAGAAGATGAAAAAGGCAATGAAATCCGCCGTATAGGAAACAAGGTTGCTCTTCCTACAAAATTGAATGTAAAGGGATTTTTTAAGCAGCTTGCAACACCAAAAAGCGGTGTAGAAATTCCTTCTACTGTAGTATGGAACGGAGCCATGAATAACGGTGAATACGCACCGGACGGAACATATTACTATTATTTTGTTGCCCGCGACGACAAGGATAACGAAGGAAAGACAGAAAAATTTACAGTTGTAGTAGATACTCATGCACCTGTAATTACATTAAGTCAGCCTTCTGACAAAATTTTTGGTGAAGGCGCTAAATCGGATTTCCTTATTCGTCAGACAGGTTCAAAGGAAGACAAGTGGACAGGTATCTTTAAGAATACGCTTGGAAACGTTGTACGCACAATCAACTGGACAGACAGTGAACCTGTTAATTTTAAGTGGAATGGTTCAGATGATTTGAATCATCAGGTTTCAGACGGAGTTTATTCATACGAAATAAGCGCCGTTGACCGCGCAGGAAACAGAAGCAGTGCTTCAATTTCCAACATCATTTATTCTGCAGAAAAGCCTGCTACGAACATTAAGCTTGCCAGCAGCAAATACTTCTCTCCTGGAACAGATTCTGACAAAAAGAACATTACATTTGAAGTCGTAATTCCTGTTCCAAAAGAAGACAGCGGTAACAAACTTACTTCATGGTCTGTAAGCATTGTTGATGAATCTGGAAAGGTATACCGCGAATACAGTCAGGCTCAGTCTGAAGTTCCGCCTGCAACAATTGTTTTTGACGGAAAAGATTCTTCTGGTTCTCTTATTCCACAGGGAAAATATCAGGCTGTTGTAAAAGCCTCTTACTTGAACGGTTATGTTCCGGCAGACCTTAAATCTCCGGAATTTATTCTTGATACTACAAAACCTTCTGCTCAGATTCTTGTTTCAGACAGAATTTTTGGCGGTGCAGACAAGCCTAATGTAAAACTCTCTATGCTTGATGAAGCTTCCGGAAAATTTGCGGCAATTCCTGAATGGAAGGCAAGAATTTACGATGAAGCAACCGGTAATTCTGTTGTGGAATATACATTCGGACAGTATCTGCCGGAATCAATCATATGGAACGGTTTTGCTTCTAGCGGAAAACTTGCACCTGATGCAGTTTATCGTCTTGAACTTTCCGCAGTTGACCTTGCAGGAAACCGCGGTGTAATTACAAGTGAAGATTCTTTTACTCTTGATACAAAGAAGGCCAGTGTTCTTCTTTCTGCAAGCGAAGATGCATTCAGTCCTAACGGAAACAAGGTTAAAGACACTGTAACATTTACACCGGTTCTTAAAGATGCTGCCGGAATTGCAAACTATAAGTTTGAAATAAAAGATGCGTCTGGAAATACTGTAAAAACTGTAACGGGCGAAAATTCAATTCCTTCATCTTTTGTATGGGATGGAAAAAATTCTTCTGGAATTGTATGCAAAGACGGACTTTATACAGCATGCCTTTCTGTTAATTCAACAAACGGTTCAACTGCTTCTGCAATGACTCACGGTATTGTACTTGATACAGTGGCTCCTTCTCTAAAGGCTTCTGCTCCATGGTCAATTTTCAGTCTTGACGGAAACAGCAGTCAGAACAAGATACCGGTATACATTACAGACTGTTCTACAGAAAAACTCTGGAAGGCAGAAGTTGTTAATGCTTCCGGTAAAGTCGTAAAAACATTTACATGGAAGGGAAAGGTTCGTACAGATTCTAAAGATGAATTTGCATGGGACGGTTCTGACGAGGCCGGAAACAAGGTTAGCGACGGAATTTATTCTATAGTAATTTCTTCTACTGACGATGCGGGAAACTCATTCAGTACAAAACTTGCCGGACTTACTCTGGATAGCCGCGAAACAAAGGTTTACATTACTGCAGAGGAAGAAGGCATTTCTCCTAACGGTGATTCTGTACTTGAAACACAGAGATTTGATATTCGTGCTTCTGTTCCTGATGGAATCCTTACATGGAATTTTGACATCCGCAGCGAAAACGGTACTGCAGTACGAAGCTGGTCAGAAAAAGACAGCGCAAATCTTCCGTCTGTAATTACATGGGACGGTTATGATTCAGAAGGAAAGGTTGCAGAAGGTACATTTACTGGAACCCTTAAAGTTTCATATAAGAAAGGAAACAAGGTAGATGCAGTTTCTTCTCCATTTATTTGTACTGCAATTCCACCGCAGCTTAGTGTAAAGACTGCTCCTGAATATTTTAGTCCTGATAACGACGGTACAGACGATGACCTGTTCATTAAGCTTTCGGGCTCATCAAAGGCAATGTTCAAGAACTGGTCGTTTGTAATTGAAGATCCAAAAGGAAAGCCGTTCTGGCAGACAAGCGGAACTTCTTTGATTACAGAACGCATTATCTGGGACGGTTTAAGTAATACTCAGAAAAACTCAAGGGGATATGCTGAGCGCGTTCAGTCTGCAACTGATTATCCGTATACATTCACTGTAACAGATACACTTGGAATGACGAGCGTTGTTAAGGGTGTAATTCAGGTGGATGTACTTGTAATCCGAGACGGTGACGTTCTTAAGATGGCAGTTCCTTCTATTATATTCCGCAGTGATAACGCTGACTTTAAGACTTCTAAAGAAGTTAAGAACGGAATTGCTCCTGAAATTGCAGAAAACAATGAAAGGGTTCTTAAGCGAATTGCAGAAATCCTTAATAAGTTCAAGGATTATAAGGTTACTGTTGTTGGTCACGCAAACCGCGTTACAGACACAGAAGCTGAAGAAACGGAAGATAATCCAATGCAGTGGGGTCCTGCTTTGATTCCACTTTCTGCTAAACGTGCAGAATTTGTAAAAGCTTATCTTGTAAAGAAAGGCGTAAGCGAAACCCGTCTTTCTACAGAAGGTAAGGGTGGTACAGAACTTGTTGTTGACTACAAAGATAAAGACAACAACTGGAAGAACCGCCGCGTTGAATTTATTCTTGAAAAGAACTAAAACGCTTAAGATTTAATGAATGCCCGGAACATAGAAAACTGTGATTCCGGGCTTTTTTATGTGAAAAAAAATAAATATTTTTTTAATTTTCAACCCTAAGTTATTGACACTATTTTTGCAAAAGTGTATATTAATATCACGTTCGACAGAACAATGGTTGCTTAGCTCAGCTGGTAGAGCAATGGACTGTTAATCCATGTGTCGCAGGTTCAAAACCTGCAGCAGCCGCTAAAAAGACTTCCGATTCGGAAGTCTTTTTTTTATGCATAGAAACCAATAGGAAGTCAAAAAACTCAACTGCAGGTTTTGAAACGTAGTGAGCGCATAAAATTGCGAGCAGTGCGGAGCAATTTTATGAAAAGCGCACAGGAGGTGCGCGGCAGCGAACGAAGGCGCCGTGGAAGGAGCAGACAGGAGGTCTGCGACTGTAACCGCAAAACCTGCAGCAGCCGCTAAAAAGACTTCCGATTCGGAAGTCTTTTTTTTA
>JBGVIP010000054.1:0-63576 GCA_045123335.1 Treponema sp. | reverse complement strand
ATCGGTGTAGCTGCTGGATGCCTGGTTTGAAATGAGGAACTCAAAAAATGCCTTGACTTCCTTATCTTCAATCATTTTAGCACACAGAGGCGCGAAAAAGAAGTGTTTGTAAGTCCTGTCGCCGAATTTTGTTTTTCCGTCTTCCAGGCAGATGTTTGCAAATGTGTTTACAGGAAGACCGTTTTTAAAAACATCTTCAAGACAGATAAAGATTATGTGGCTGTCCCGAAGTTCCTTGTACTTTTGTCCCGCTTTCAGAGTGTCTACGTCCATCACGCCCTGATAGTAGCGGGCACGTTCGGGCAATTCCTTTGTGTTTGCAACCTGAAGTTCTACATCAAACATTCTGTCTGCATCTTTTACAAAGACATCAAGCCTTATGCCTTTTGAATCGTAGTCAAGGGCAATAGTCTCTTCCTGCTTCATTTCCATAGACTCAATCTTGATTCCCAGCAGCATTTCCAAAAGCTGTTTGCATGCATCCTGATGTTGCCGCATCACCTTATAGAAGATGAAGTTATTTGCAAGCGTAGCCTGTTCCCATTTTTCTTCCGGGGTGAGGGTGTGATAATTATTTTTCATTGTTTCCATACTTTATATATACGCGGGCAGTTGATGAAAAATGCATTTCTTGGAGAAAAATTTATGATATAATTTTTACAGTTTTTTTTGGGGGAGAAGTAAATTGAAAAAATTAAAAGTATCTAAAATTTTAGCACTTGCTGGCATTGCGGCAGTTTTATTTGGGTTTGCGGCATGTGACACAAATGCTGACGACAGTTCAAACCTTGCGGCAGCAGTGCTGCTTGGCCAGAAAAGCGGCGGAACAGCTGGGACACCGGAGCAACCTGATTCATTTGAATTAACAGATAACGGAATTAAACTTAACGGCGTTTTGCTTGAAAAAACAGCAGATAAAAAAGTTATGAATTCTGCTGTAACAGTTGCAGGTTCTGATTTCGTAGAATCGTCTGCTTATGATGATTATAATGATTATAAAGGTGTATTTATTAATGACCGCTTCGTTACCTTAAGCCCGTTTATTATGGGAAAATACGAAGTGACACAGGAACTTTACAAGGCAGTAATGAACGGACAGAAAGTAACTGTTGACGGAATAGAATATACACTTGATGCAGAACCGTCTTTCTTCAGTGAAAGAAATATTAACAGTGTTATTGCAGAAGGAGAAACCCAGAAATACCGCCCTGTAGAAAATGTAACATGGTATGACGCAGTATATTTCTGCAACGCATTAAGCAAAAAATTAAACCTTACAAAAGCATATACCATTGAAGTTAGATATGTATATGCAAATCATATTTCAGTTGCAACAGTGACCCCAGTAGCCAACGCAAACGGCTACCGTCTGCCAACAGAAGCAGAGTGGGAATTTGCAGCCCGCGGAGGCGACAGCACAAAAGCAGACTGGAATTATTTGTTTAGTGGTGCCGCAACAGGTAAAGTTTCAACTGCGGATGATGCAGAGGAAGCAAAATACAATTCTTTAACAAATACCGGTTTAGACAGCGTAGGCTGGTACTACTAGATGGAACAACATCACCTTCCTACAGAACTGACGGCTACAGAACACACGAAGTTGGAAAAAAAGCTGCAAATGCACTTGGCTTATACGACATGAGCGGAAACGTATGGGAGTGGTGCTATGACTTGTATGGAAGTGTTTCTACAGGTTTTGAGACTGACCCTACTGGCGCCTCATCGGGCTATGACCGCGTTAAGCGCGGCGGTAGCTGGAACGACCTCGCCTTCCGCGCGTCGGTTTGCTACCGGGACAACAGCCGCCTGGACACCCGGAACAAGGAAATGGGCTTCCGCGTTTGTCGCTCCGCCAATTAGAGTTGGCTGTATCTGCAAGGAAATTATTAAAAACTTCCACATTCGCGGTGGTTTCGAGAGCCTCAACCACCGCGTTTTTTTTGCTATGCAGGTGGTTTCGACAGGCTCAACCACCGCGTGGGAGCCTTAACCACCGCGTTTTTTTTGCTGTGTAGGTGGTTTCGCGTCCTTCGAGAGCCTCAGGAACCGCCTCAACCACCGCAGGGTAGCCTCAATGACCGCGGGGTTTTGCGGTTACGGCGGCGCCGGGCATGGAGTGGTGCACGTAGTGCAGGCGAACGTTAGTGAGACCGAGCGTTAGCGGGCCACGGAACGCCCGTTACGTAAAATGCTGCGCTAAATGTAATGTTAAATGTGGTTATTTCCTTAAAAAAATAAATTTTTTTCTAAAGTAAAAATTTCTATCTCCGATAGTAAAGTAACGGGTGGTGAGAGCCCACGGAAAATAAACGGTAGATAACACCAAGGAGATAAACTATGGTTATTAATCACAATATGAGCGCTATGTTTGCTCAGCGTTCTCAGGGAATTACAGATTTGAACCAGACTAAGAACATGGAAAAACTTTCGTCTGGTGAAAAAATCAATCGTGCTGGAGATGATGCTTCTGGTCTTGCAGTTTCTGAAAAAATGCGTGCACAGATCCGCGGTTTGAATCAGGCTTCAGAAAATGCTCAGAATGGTATTTCATTTATTCAGACTACAGAAGGTTACCTTCAGGAAACAACTGATATTGTTCAGCGCATCCGCGAACTTGCTGTTCAGTCTTCGAACGGTATTTACTCTGCTGAAGACCGCATGCAGATTCAGGTTGAAGTTTCTTCTTTGATTGCTGAAGTTGACCGCATTGCTTCTTGTGCTCAGTTCAACGGTATGAACATGTTGACTGGTCGTTTTGCACGTCCAACTGGTGAAAACGTTGTTACTGGTTCTATGTGGCTCCACATTGGTGCAAACATGGATCAGCGCACACAGGTATACATCGGAACTATGTCTGCTATGGCTCTTGGTATCCGCAACGTTGGTGATGAAACTATCATGAGTCTTGAAACTCCAGATTCTGCTAACCAGGCTATCGGAACTCTTGATGAAGCTTTGAAAAAGATCAACAAGCAGCGCGCTGACCTTGGTGCTTACCAGAACCGCCTTGAAATGACAGTTAAGGGACTTGATATTGGTGCAGAAAACCTCCAGGCTTCTGAATCACGCATCCGCGATACAGACATGGCTGAAGAAATGGTTGACTTCACAAAGAACCAGGTTCTTTCTCAGGCTGGTACAGCAATGTTGGCACAGGCAAATCAGTCAAGCCAGAACGTACTCAGCTTGCTCCGCTAATCAGCGTAGTTTTGCAAAGCTGTTGCCAACAATTGCGAAGTCAGTTTGCGTAGCAAACTGAGTAAGCAGCCGCAGGCTACGACCAATGTTGGCACAGGCAAACCAGAGCTCACAGAATGTGCTTAGCTTGCTCCGCTAATTAGCGTAGTTTTGCAAAGTTGAAAAAAAGCGTCCGCGAGGGCGCTTTTTTTTATGCGTGTGCAATTTTGCCTGGGCCAACATAGCTGAGAATAATTTGCGGAGCAGAAAAATCTTGTTTTGGACTGAACTTGTACCGACTGTTGGCTAAGGCAAATCATGCCTAGAATCGAAGAACCGTTAAAAAAAGGTTGCGGAGCGAGCTTTTTTTTATGCGTGTGCAATTTTGACTGTGTCAACATTGCAAGAGAGGAATTTGTGGAGCAGAAAAATCTTGTTTTGGACTGAACTTGTACCGACTGTTGGCGAAGGCAAATCATGCCTAAAATCGAAGAACCGTTAAAAAAAAGGCTGCGGAGCGGGCTTTTTTAGGTTCATCGATAAGCGGGCTCACTGCGAGGATTGCGAGCAGTGGAACAGAATGTACTTTCACTCTTGAGATAGTTTTAGTTGGAGTTGAAAAAAAAGCGTCCTGAATAGGGCGCTTTTTTTTATGCGTGTGCAATTTCTTTTGCAAAAAAGCTGCAAAGAGTTTATATTTACGGTATGGCAATTCAGATAAGCCTTACGGCAGAAATTAAAGAATTGAACGAAAACATCTCATACATACCGGCGACTAAAAATCCGCTTTCAAGCGACGTTGTCTTTATAAAAGGAAAAAACTGCGTCTGGATTTACGATGTAGGGGCATGCAAAGAAGCCGCTCACGAAATAGAAAGCGTATTTAAAAAGAAAAACGTCGTTTTAAGCCATTTTCATCCCGATCACGTATGGAACCTGATTTGTACAACGCGCAGTGAGCTTTATGTAAGCGAAAATACACGCAAATATGTTAAGCAGGGAACCGTTGTAGTCGGCGAAATGGTTTTTCCGGGACAGGGTAAATTCCCAGAAGTGCGTATTTTTGAAGTTCCTTCATGCCATGCAAAGGGATGCCTCGGGCTGCAGTGCGGTGAATACCTTTTTTTAGGTGACGCTACTTATGCCCAGGAAAAATTCGGAAAAAAATATTACAACGAACAGATTTTAAAGCAGCTTATTGACTGCATAGAAAGCATTGACTGTCAGTTTGTGTGTCTAAGCCACAGCCGCAGTTTTGCCCACAAAAAAGAAGATGTTTTAGGTCTTCTGAATGCAATTTACAATTCCCGCCAGAAAGGCCGCTCAGAAATTTTTGTAGACGGTTTCTATTATGATGATGAATTAATGGAAAACGAATTTGACGATATAGATTAGGGCGCATTTTTGCTTTGCAAAAGCCGACGGCATGACATTTGTAACTCATGACAGCAAGTTTACTGCATATCATGAGCCAAATGTGTATGTTGTTTAATGTTTTAGTTATTTTTGTTGATTACCACAGTTTCTTCTTTGCCGGTTGCAATTTCGATGAATCTTACAAAGAGGCTTACTTTATTGTCGGCGTTGAGCCATGACCAGATGTTGTCTGCAAAAGTTTTGATGTCGCCTTCAATTTCTACTGGAGTTGGTTCACCTTCGTAGCTTGGAAGCGGGTTGCCGTCTCCCATGTATGTGTGGATGTAGCGGCCAAAGCCAGGCTGCGGATTGTCGTAGTTGAATGTGTAGCGCAGTGTGTTGTCCGGGTTGCCGTTTTCGCTCTTAAGAATGGAAATACTGTAGTTGTATTTTCCACCTTCAAGGTCAAGAAGGGAAGAAATGCGTGGAGTATAGTTTGGAGCGTCGTGTTCGTATTTGCGGCTGCGGAGTGACTGTTCAAATGTAAGACCGTTTTTAAGTCCTTCAAAAATTGTATCTGTCTGGTCACCATTTGTAACGATTGTTTTTGAACCAAGTTTGCGTACAGCAGCGTAAATGATAAGGCTTGGATCACCTGCAATAAGGCTTGGGTCAAAAGCTTTTGTGCGGATAACTTCAGTTCCGTCTTCAATTTCTTTTACAAAGATTCTGTTGCGGCTTCCTGCACTGCGACCCATTGTCCAGTATGCAGAAACTGCGTATTTTCCGTCTTTAGAAAGTCCGGCAATAATTCCACGTCCAGGATAAGCGTTCTGTGTTAATTCTTCTTTTAAAGATGCGATTTTCATAATGATTCCTTAAGTTATTGTATTCGATTCAATTGGAATTATAATGAAAACCGCATTCTTTTTCTATGCATTTTTTACAAGATCAAGGATTGCGTCTTTTGGAAGGGCGCCAATCTGCTTTTTCTTTTCTTCGCCATTTTTAAATACGATTAAAGTTGGAATGCTCATGATTCCGAATTTGATTGCAAGAGGTTCCTGCTCATCAACATTTATCTTGCAGAATTTGAACTCTGGATGTTCTTCTGCAAGCTCGTCTACCAGCGGAGAGACCATTCGGCATGGACCGCACCATGATGCCCAAAAATCTACGAGAACTGGTTTGTCACTTTTTAAAACTTCGTTTTCGAAGTTTTCTGTGGTTATTGTTGTTACCATATCATCACCTCTGATTTAAATATATGGCAGAATAGTCCTAAAGTGAAGAAAATTCGATATTAAATATTTAGCCTGAATTTCGAATTAAATATAATTGCAATAAAAAAATAGCTACCGGTCGATAAAAGCATTTCAAAACCGCCCGCTAGCGGGCTACATGCTGATTTGCCTTGGAACCATCCACATTGCTGCTCGCGCGGCAGCAAATCAGGATGTTTTTGACATGCTTTTCTTTTCCTCCCGCTATTTTTTTTCTATATGTGAAAACTCTAAATTCAAGCTAACTTATTCGCTGTAATTTGTTCATTTTTTTTACTTTTCTAAAAATCTTTCTGTCTTTTTTGGAATTCAAACGTTATAATAGAAGAATAGTATAAGAATGTTTGCTCGAATGTGATGACTGGAGGACTTATGAACTTTCTTAAAAAATCTTTAACCTGTGCATTTTTTCTGGCCGCTTTTTTTATGGCCGGCTGCAGGCAGAAAGATAATTCAATGAAAAACGGAGACTACTTTGGAACCGGAGACGGACGCAGCGGACCGATAACGGTTTCCATAAAAGTTACTGACAATAAAATTTCAGACATAAAGATAATTTCTCAGGCTGAATCTGATTTTGCTCAGCCTGCAATCAAAGTTCTTTCAGACAGCGTTTTGAACGGAATTGATCCAAGAAAACTTGATGCGGTTTCCGGGGCAACCATTACTTCTAAAGGATTTAAAAAGGCTCTGGTTTCTGCTTCTAATTCTGCGCGTGGTATTTTAGAAAAGCCAAAACATTATAGAGATACAAAATGCGACGTAGTTGTAATTGGTTCCGGCGGGGCTGGACTTGCGGCTGCTGTAGAAGCGGCTTCCAGCGGCGCAAAAGTTATCGTTCTTGAAAAAATGGGCATTGTCGGCGGAAATACAAATTATTCTACGGGCGGAATCAATGCATCTGAATCTTCTGTGCAGAAAAAACTTGGAATAGAAGATTCTAACGAACAGTTTTTTAAGGACACAATTAAGGGCGGTCATTTTTTAAATGATGAACAACTTGTTCGCGTGCTTGTAGAAAACTCTGCGGATGCGGTGGACTGGCTTATCTCTCTTGGTGCTGATCTTTCTGATGTCGGCAAAATGGCAGGCGCTACTAATCCAAGAACTCACCGGCCTAAGGGAGGAGCACCGATTGGCTCTCATCTTGTTTCTGTCCTTTCAAAAGCGGCTGCTAATAGGGGTGTTGATGTCCGCTTAAGGAATAAGGTTACTGGGATTCTGGAAGTAAATGACAGGGCTGCAGGTGTAATTGTAGAAAGCGTAACAGGAAATTACGTTATTGAAGCAAAATCTGTTGTTATTGCTACTGGCGGATTTGGCGCAAATATGGATATGCTTTCTAAATTCAATGCTGCATACAGAAGTTTTGGAACTACAAATCATCCGGGAGCAACTGGTGACGGAATAAAGCTTGCAGAAAAATTCAATGCCGATACACTTCTTATGGAAAAGATTCAGACTCATCCTACAGTTGCAAAAAAAATTGGCATGATGATTACAGAAGCAGTCCGCGGAAACGGAGGAATTCTTGTAAATCTTGAAGGTGAACGCTTTGTAAACGAAATGGAAACCCGCGATGTTGTAAGCGGTGCAATTTTGAATCAGCTTGGGAAGACCGCGTTCCTTGTTTTTGATCAGGGCGTGCGCGATTCTTTAAAAGCAATAGATTCTTATAATGAACTTGGAATTTTGAAAAGTGCCCAGACACCAAAGGAACTGGCTTCCAGGCTTGGCGTAAATGTTTCCGGTTTCGAAAAAACTCTTGCAAAGTACAATGCTTTTCAAAAAGTTGGAAAAGATTCTGATTTTGGACGAAAAGGTTCAGAAATGCCGGTTGCGCTTGAATCAGCGCCTTATTACGGCTGCGAAGTAGCTCCGGCTGTGCACCATACAATGGGCGGCTTAAAAATAGACACAAACGCGCGCGTTCTGGATAAGGACGGAAAGCCGGTTGAAGGACTTTTTGCTGCCGGCGAAGTAACAGGCGGTGTTCATGGCGACAACAGGCTTGGAGGAAATTCAATTTCTGATATAATAGTTTTTGGACGCATAGCAGGCCGCTTTGCTGTTAAAAATATTAAAAAATAAAAGGAAAAAATATGAATTTGAACGAACTTGCCGCTACAAGAAGAAGCGTGCGCATATACAAAGAATCAGGGCTTTCAAAAGAAGAAAGCCTTGAAAAAATCAAAGAAATTGTGGATTTTGTCCGCGTTAATTCTCCAAGCTGGAAGAACAGCCAGACTCACCGTTATTATGCGGCTGTAAGTGCTGAAAAAATTGCCGAAGTGCGTGACGCGCTTAGTCCGCGCAATCAGGAAAAAGTGAATAATTCCATTGCGCTTGTTGTAACGGCATTTGAAAAAGATGTTTCCGGTTTTACAGAAGGTAAGCCTGACAACGAATTGGGGAACTGCTGGGGTGCATACGATTTAGGCTTGAGCGATTCCCTGTTTATTTTAAAAGCCCGCGAACTTGGGCTTGATACGCTTATCATGGGATTAAGGGACGCAGGGCAGATAAAAAAAATATTTGGCATTCCGGAAACTCAGATGGTTGGCGCCGTAATTTCTGTAGGTATTCGTTCCGCAGAGCTTAACCAGCCTCCAAGAAAAGCGCTTGAAGAAATTGCGCATTTTGAATAGCCTTTGACTATGACTTCAGCTCAAATAAAAAGCCGGCTTCTGGAAATGCAGGATATTCCCTATAAAAAATTCCAGTCTGCGCTTATACCGAATCTTACAGAAGAAAAATTTATCGGCATACGCACGCCGGCGCTTAAAGCGTTTGCCCGCGAACTGGCTGCTTCTCAAAAAAAAGAAAATCCTGGCTTTCTGAGCGATTTTTTAGAAGAACTTCCTCACCAGTATTTTGACGAAGACCAGCTTCATGCGTTCATCATATCTGAAGAAAAGAATTTTGATTTATGCATCTGCGCTCTCGAAAAATTTCTGCCGTACATAAACAACTGGGCAACCTGCGATCAGCTTTCTCCTAAGGTATTTAAGAAAAATAAGGAAAAACTTCTGCCCTTTATAAAAAAATGGATTTTGTCTGACCGCGTTTATACCGTGCGTTTTGCAATTTCCATGCTTATGAAGTATTTTCTGGATGATGATTTTTCTGAAGAATATCTGAAAATGGTGGGCGCCGTAACAAACAGCGACTATTACGTAAAGATGATGGTTGCCTGGTATTTTGCAACCGCCCTTGCCAAGCAGTACGATTCAGCCTTTCCTTACATTGAGCAGAAAAAACTAGAACCGTGGACTCATAATAAGGCAATTCAAAAAGCGTGCGAAAGTTTCCGTGTTACAGATGAACACAAGGAATACCTCCGCACATTAAAAAATAAGTTATAAGTTCGGTCCTTGAGCCTGTCGAAGGGCGGTTCCTCGGTGGTTGAGGCGGTTCCTGAGGCTCTCGAAGGACGCGAAACCACTGGAAATTGCAATTTTCGGTCATTTCGAGAGCCTCAATGACCGAAAATCACCGCCTTAATGACCGAAGGTCTTTGCTCTGATGGTCATTTCGTCAAGTTCAATGACCGTTATTCTGAAGGGTTAGTTTCTCCGGCACCTTTTATAAAGTTTTTGTAGTTGCCTTCTTCCTTGCTGAATTCAAGTGGATTTCCGTTTGCATCAACATTTCCCGAGTAGGTAAGTGCTCCGTGTGGAAGTGCGCCCATCTGGCTTCTTACCCATGTAAACTTTTCAAGCTTGTTGTTCGTGATGTTTATAATGTTCGGGTCGTAATCCGGGAACTTTGAATAAAGGATATGCTTGTCATTGTCCTGTGCATTTGGAGCAAGGATTGTGTTGTTTGTAAAGTTTACAGTGTAAGTTGTATAACTGTTATCCTTGGTTCCGTAGCGTCCAAGACTGAGAACATGTGTGTGCTGCCAGCCGGTATCTTTTGTTTCTACAAAGTCCATGCTTGAATCAGTATCTGATGTTCCGGCAGAAATATTGTAGTTAATTGTGTTTCCGCTGATTGTCATGTCGCTGCTTACATCAGGATTATTGAACATTACGCTTAAGCGTTTGTTCAATGTAATTGTGTTGTCCTGAACATCAAAAGTTGCACTTGCAATGCAGCCAAGATGTCCGTGCATTGTAACTGTATTGTTACGTACTCTTCCTGCCATGTAAGCAAGTCCGCCGGCAGAACAGCTTCCGTCTGCTTCATCTGTTACGATGTTTTTGTCGTAAGCGGCACCGCCTTGGAAAATCGAACCACAAGTTGCAGCGTTTCCATCTGCACCCTTAATAATGTTGATTGTATTGTCGTGAATCCATGCATATTTATTTGCTTCAAATACATAGCTGTTTTTCCAGTGCTGGCAGATGTCGAAGGTATTGTTTCGAACTACAACACCGTAAATGTTTCCTTCTGAATCAACAAAGTCTGATGTGGTTTTGCTTGCATCGCTTACAGTATCAAAATGACCGAAAGTCATAAGTTTTGAAGGGAAATCTGCAATTACATGGTTATCTTCAAAAAGAACGTCGCGGATGTTGAAAGAAACGCCGTATGCCATTGTAAAGCACATTGTTCTGCTTGAAGCATTTGAACTCATCGGGTGCATTTCGTTTCCTCGGATTGTTACGCGGTGAACGTAGCAGTTAGGCTTTTGAGCGCGAGGATGTCCTGTTGTAAAAATACCGCCGCTTTCGTCGTGGCAGTTGTGGTACATAATGTTTCCTTCCAGGAGAATATCTTCCGTTCCGCCGATTTCTTTTTCTGCGTCACCGTTTCCCCAGAAGTCAAATACACCGTAACATGCACCGCGTTCAACGCCCGACATGTTTACAAGAAGGTTGTTTTTGATGTTTACATTCTTTGCGCCTGTATAAACTGTAATGCTTGTGAACTGACGGTCAAGATTGCCGTCATCTTTGTGGCAGTTTTCATCAACGTAAATTTCGCAGCCCTCAACTGTTATGTCCTGAATTGCATCGTCTTCGCTTGTAAGATTCTGAAGGTCACCTGCAATATATACCATTCGTTCTGTTGTGTGCGAAACGCGTTTTGTCTTGCGGCATTCCATTGTAATTCCGCGCATGTAGAAGTGCGAGCAGTCCCAGATGGAAAACTGTGCTTCGCCGTAGCTTCCGCCGTTATCTGTGTAAAGTACGGTGCGTTTTGATTCATCTTTTGAGCGGGCATGTGTTTCCCAACCGTAAGAATTCTTTGTGCGTACGATTTTGTCTTCATCAATTGCAGAAAGGTCAGAGGTAAGGATGTCTGTGTCGCCGATAAAATTAAGGTATGGAACAACTGGTCCAAAAGTACTGCCCATTCGGTATTCGCCGGCAGGGAAGTAGATTGTAACGCGTTCTTTCGGGTGAGCGTCATACCAGTCGTAGATAACGTTCATTGCGTCTTCAAAGCGTGCAACGTCATCGTTGTCTGTGTAATTTGCGCTTTCTGAGCTGTTGTTAATCTGTGTACAGTGACCGGCTCCAAGCTGTCTGATGTTTATACCAGGAACAGATTCTGCTGTACCGTCTCCGTCTACATCACAGTCAATGTTTCCCGGAATGTAAGCCATAATCTGGCCTGTAGTTGTTCTGTGGTCAAGGAATTTGTAGTAGTGCGGTCGGGCGCGCTTGTTAATGTAAGTTTCTCTTGCCTGTGTTGAATATGTTGCTGCACCGCCGTCGTCTACTGCATAGTAACCGCGTGTTTTTACTGTAACTCCGTTGTAAGAGTCTTCTGTTGAGTTATGGTAAATTGTTGCACATTCTTCCATGTCTTTTACGGTGTCAAACCATACAACATCGCCTGAAGTTTTTTCTTCAACTGCGACAGTTCCGCTAAGAATGGAATCTTCAAGTTTTTTGTTGTAAAGGTAGCCGAACATTGCCCAATGGTAACTTTCCCTTTTGATTGCGAACCAGTGAACATCTTCTCCGTCGCGCAGGTTATATTTTACAGCACTGGAATTAGAAATAAGCAGACGGTCACAGGCTCCTACATTATTTTGGATAAGCCATTCAGAGTTAAATGACTGGCAGTCTCTGAGTGCGATTATACCGCTGTTGTCACCAGGAGTTGTGTAATATGTTTTTCCATCTAATTTTCCGTCTTTTAAATATTGTTCATAAGATTCAGGAGACATCATATATAACCAGATGCCAGTTGGTTCTTCTGGTACATTGTCCAATTCTGTGTCTGTTGTTGTTGCATCCGAAGGCTTTGCTTTTACGGCAAGTTTTTCTTTTGGAGTTGTAACAACAGTTTCAGTCTTAGAGAATCTTTTTTCTACGATAGTAATTTTGTTAGCTTTTTTATCTGTAGTTTTTTCTGTAATTGTATTGTGTTTTGAATCTGTAATTATTTCTGTTGTAATGCCAGTATTTGTGTCTGTTGTTTTTACAGTAACAGTACCGGCTTTTGCATCTGTTATAATTGCAGTGATTATACCTGTGTCAGTATCTGTTGTAGTTTCTGTAACTGCACCAGTTTCTTCATCTGTAGTTGTTTCTGTAGTTATGCTTGCAGAAACATTTGAGTTTTCTTCATCAGATAAAGATTTTGTTGTAGTTGACAGCTTTTCAATTGCAACAACGGAGAATGTATATTCTGTATCATTTTCAAGATTATAAAGTGACTTGTAATAATATTTTTTAGGATTTTCAACTTCAACTGTAACAGCGCTGTCTTCAGAATCAGAACTTTTACGATATGAGATTTTGTATACAGAATCTTCATATAGTGCATTGTCCCAAAGAAGCATTGCGCTTTCTTTTCCTTCGATTATGCGAAGGTTTCCTACAGTTTCAGGTGTTTCATGATTGTTTCCCTGACTTGAATTTAATTTATGCTGATTTGCATAAAAATACAGCGTTTTGCTTGCATCTGCATCTACTGTACAGGATGGTGTAAAGAACAGCGAAAATAGCGCTGCAGTTATCGAAAGTATTGCGGTTGTCTTTTTCATTAAACTCCCCTTATTTTATATTGTGCTTCCAGCACTTAATCTGTCATAATTTTGCCATTATCTTTACAGATAAAGTACAAAATTAATTTTTGAATCCAGAATGAAACTTCCTGTCTCTGGAGAGCAGTCTGCGTCCCATTCCTTGAACTTTATGTAATCTGTTACGTTTAGAGATCCTGTTGAACCAAGGGTGAACAGCGGCATTATTGAAAGGCTTATTCCCCATAAATCATTGAATTTCTTCATGAAATAAAGGTCAATGCCGGCTTCAAAGTCTGTTGCCGAATATTCATAGTCGTTCTTCAAAAGAACGGTATCCAGAGAGGTAAGCTGCATTGAGCCGTTCAGCTTAACGTTGTGCATACCTGCTACTGCACTTGGTACAAAATGAAATCCTCCTGACTTTGACTTAAATGAATAGCCCAGCCCACCCATAAATGACCATGAAGTTCCCTTCATTCCGTTAAAATCGCTGTTCCCCCAGAATGAACTTGAAGTAGTTCCAAGCCAGTTGTAGGTGAACATGCTGGAAAGAACAATATTTGTAGATGAGATTTCATATTTTGCCTGAGTTCCGATTCCTGCGCTGGGGCAGGTTATGATGCCGTTAAAAAATTCCGGACTTACGCTTAATGGCTGGTAAAAAAATGGCATTGAAATGCCGGCTTCTACAGAAAGCCCAAGATAATTGCGGCTTTTTTCTTCTATGATTTTGTCGATTTTTGCAGAATTTTTTGAAAATGCAGCGCTTGAAAGTACTGTCAGCGCAGTTAAAAAAACAAGTTTCTTCCTTATATATAAGTTCATGTTGCCAATTTAACACAAAATTGTTGAGCCGTCCATACATTTTTTTTGATGTTCTAACAGACAGTAGGATTGTGTTATAAATTCTGTGGAATTCTGCAAGTTTTATACATTCCTTTGTGGTACATTTTCTGGAACGGAGATTAATATGAATCTTGCTGCAATTTCACATAGGTGTGCCTGGACAGACTGTTATGCTCTTGACGAAAATCGGCTGGAAATAAACCTTAAAACCGGTTATGACGTTGACTCTGTTGTCCTTGTATGGTCAGATTCTGCTGTATTTCGTAAAGCCGAGCCTGGTCCTTGGAGCGGCGGAAGAGTCTGCATGGAAAAGCGCTTTTCACTTAAGAATCATATTGTCTGGAACTGTTCTGTAGAACCGCCTTATAAAAGGGCAATCTATTATTTTGAGATTACCGGCAAATCGGAAAGCGGAAGTAAAGAAAAACTTCTGCTTTTTGAAAATGATTTTGCAACTCAGGAACAGTTTAATGTTTCCGCTTCATCATACAATCACTTTAAAATGGCATGGATGAATTCCAATGACATTGTAAAGGTTCCAGCTTGGGTCAAAGATACAGTATGGTATCAAATTATGCCGGATAGATTCTGCTCTGCCGGAAATCATTATAAAAGGCTTAAAAACCGCAGCTGGGAAAATGATTTTAATCTTAACTGGTCAGATTTTTTTGGCGGCGACCTTGCCGGCGTAATAGGAAAACTTGATTATCTTAAGGATTTGGGGATAAGCGGAATTTATTTTACTCCGGTTTTTAAATCGTCATCTAACCATAAATATAATACAGAAGACTACGGAATGATTGATCCGGATTTTGGAACGGATCTGGACATGAAGACTCTTGTTGAAGAAGCGCATAAGCGTGGAATCCGCATAATGTTGGATGCGGTGTTTAATCATTCTGGCAATGATTTTCCGTACTGGCTTGATGTTCTGGAAAAAGGCGAAAAAAGTGCGTATAAAGACTGGTTCTTTGTAAATCAGTTTCCTCTTGATAAAGATGACAGGCGTGATACTTCTGACGGAAGATATTTTTCTTTTGATTTTGTAAGAAGCATGCCAAAACTTAATACAAATAATCCGCAGGTACAGGAATATCTTACAAGACAGTGCCTCCGCTGGGTTAATGAGTGGAACATTGACGCAATCCGCTTTGATGTAGCGAATGAAATTTCTCATGATTTTGTTAAGCATCTGCGCCGCGAACTTTGTCGGGAACATCCGGAGCTTTTCCTTCTTGGAGAAATCTGGACGGATAGCATTCAGTGGCTTTCTGGCGATGAATATCATTCTGTAATGAATTATCCGTTTAAAACTGCGCTTGAAAAATCATTTTCCGGTCTTGGAGAATTTTCAAAAGAAATGGAAAACGTTTATTCACTGTATTACCGTCAGGTGAACAATGCGCTTTTTAACTTTATAGATACGCATGATACTGGCCGCGCAATTAATTCGTGCAAAAATATATATGAATTTTATCAGAAACTTGTAGTCCTTATGACAATGCAGGGCTCTCCGTGTATTTTTTATGGAACGGAAGTTGCTCTTGAAGGTGCAGAAGGTCCTGATAACCGGCGTCCTATGCCATGGAAATCAATAGAAAACGGTGATTATGACGACATTCTGGACAGCGTAAAGAAAATCATTTCCATAAGAAAACTGTCGGCTGCGGCAAGGGCAGAAAAAACGGAATTTATTGCTACGGACATGCCGGGTCACATTCATTACGTGCGCATAACAGATGACGGTTCAGAAAGACTTAAGGTTTATCTGAACATTTCATCTGAACCGATGAAAATAGTTGCCGGAAAAGATGAAAAAATCCTTTTTGGTAAAAAATCTGTTGAAGATACAAAGCAAAACGGTTCTGAAACCGTTTACGAATTGCTTAATGGCGGAATTCTCGTTCTAACCTAATTGATAAACTTTTTTCCCCTGTTCCAGGTCTTTTATGGTCGCGTCCTGATTTACAATTATGCGAGTGTAAGGGATCTGGAACTTTTTTTTTGCCTGTTTGTAAAATTTTATTGCTAATAGGACTTATTACTATTTACAAATAAAAATAATATGCTATACTATAGCCATGAGTGAAGGAAAACTGCTGGTTCGTAACACTGCGCAAAGGAACCTGGTTCTGAAATTAATGGAAAACAATTTCAGCCACCCGACTGCGGATGAAGTTTACGAAAATGCACGTAAAATTGATCCTCATATTAGTCGCGGAACCGTATACCGGAACCTGAATATTCTTGCTGAAGCAGGATTGATTGCAAAGGTTATGGTTCCCTCTGGAGCAGATCATTTTGACAGTACTCTTAGCCTGCATTATCACTTTCATTGTGATGAGTGTGGTAAATTGTATGACTTGCCTGCTGAGTGCTGTCCAAAACTTGATTCTGTAATCAGGGAAATGAAAGAACAGGGTTTTTCTGTTGAAAGTCATAATCTGATTTTTAACGGGGTTTGTCCTGAATGCGCAAAGAAGAAAAAACTGGATTCTTGGGCAAAATAGCCTTAGAATTATATGTAAGGAAAAGCATTGTAAAAACATCATGATGAGGTTTTTACGGCTCAGGTTTTCTTTAGAGAACCTGGAAAAAAACTTTTATGGGGAACAACATGGACTTGAAGGGAACACAGACAGAAAAAAACTTGCAGACAGCTTTCGCAGGTGAATCAATGGCCCGCAATAAGTACACTTATTACGCAAGCAAGGCAAAAAAAGACGGTTACGAACAGATTGCCGCAATTTTTGAAGAAACTGCAAACAACGAAAAAGAACACGCAAAGATGTGGTATAAGCTTTTGAACGGTGGAATCGGAACAACCGAAGAAAACCTTAAGGCTGCCGCAGACGGCGAAAACTATGAATGGACAGACATGTACGACGGATTTGCAAAAACTGCCCGTGAAGAAGGTTTTGAAGCTATTGCAAAGATGTTCGAAGGCGTTGCAGCCATTGAAAAACATCACGAAGAACGCTACCGCAAACTCCTTAAAAATATTGAGGACAAGCTTGTGTTCTCTAAAGACGGCGATGCAATCTGGCAGTGCCGCAACTGCGGTCACATTGTAGTTGGAAAGGAAGCTCCAAAGGTATGCCCTGTATGTGCACATCCTCAGAGCTACTTTGAAATCTCAAATGAAAACTACTAGTCAGTCAGCATAAATACACGAGCCCGGCTAAGATTTGCTGTCAGCATTTTGTATGCCGGAAAAATTGGAAATCCCACCGGTAAAAAATATTCGTTCAAACAGCCGGCGGGATTTTTTTTTCAAATATTCGGCTTCTTCCAAAATCTCTAAAAATCTGCTATTTTTCAACTATGACAGAAAAAACGGAATTTAACGAAAACTTTATGGCAGGGCTGGAAAATTCTTCTGCCGACGCCCTTGATATCGGTGAAAAAACTGCTCTTGTTGCAATTTTAGGACGCCCTTCCAGCGGAAAATCAACATTCATGAATACTGCCTGCCAGGAACCGGTAAGCATTGTTTCTCCAATTCCGCAGACAACCAGAAACGCAATTCGTGGAATCGTAAATACGTCTTTAGGACAGCTGGTATTTGTAGACACTCCGGGTTATCATGAGTCTGACAAAAAGTTAAATCTCCGCTTGAAAACAGTTACAGAAGAACAGCTTGTGGACAGCGACTGCATCCTTTACATAATCGATACGACCCGCGAACCGGGCAGCGAAGAAGAAATGAACGCCGCTCTTGCCGCAAAATATAAAGACAGGCTTGTCGTAGCCCTTAACAAAACAGATGCCCGCGAATCAAATGTAAAGGCTGTGCGCGGCTTTTTAAACGCTGCAATTCCGGGGCTCCCGGAAGAACGAATTCTTGAAATGTCTGCTAAAAACGACGAAGGCATAAACGAAGTTTTAAAAGCGCTCTACGCAATTGCACCGGTTCAGCCGCCTTTATACACAGAAGATATGTATACAGACCAGAACATTGCGTTCCGCATTTCAGAAATAATCCGCGGCGAAGCAATTTCCCGCCTTACACAGGAACTTCCGCACTGTCTTTACGTTGATGTAGCAGATATAGAAAGCCGCGGTACAAACGGAAAAATGTGGGTGCGCGCTTTTATCTGTGTAGAACGCGACAGTCAGAAAGGCATGGTCATAGGAAAAGGAGCTGCCATGATAAAGGCAATCCGCATGGCAAGCCTTAAAAAAATTGCAGACGTATTCCCGTTCAAAATAGACCTTGACCTTCAGGTAAAGGTTGATAAAAACTGGCGTCAGCACGACTTTGTATTGAACAGGCTTATTCCGCAGTAATAATGCGTTTGTGCTTCCGTACAGTAGAAAAATCATTTTTAATGTGTTACAATATAAAAATATGAACGCGTTTCAGATTTTTGAAGGAAAACCGCAGGTGCTGGGTGCAGTACCTTTTAATGATGGCGTTAATTTTGCGGTTTACAGTAAGAATGCAACAAGGGTTGTACTGGATTTGTTTGAAGCGGCAGATTCAAAGCAGCCTTATACATCAATTGAATTTGATCCAATAAAAAATAGAACTGGTGATGTCTGGCACATTTATGTAAAGGGATTAAAAAAAGGAACAATCTATCTTTACAGGGTAGACGGACCGTATAATCCTCCTGCCGGCAACAGATTTAATTTTAACAAATATCTTCTTGATCCTTATGCAAAGGCTCTTACTCCTGGTTCAGTTTTTCAGTCATATAACAGACAGCGTGAACTTGGTCTTGCAGGAATAGAAAACGGAAAACTTTCTGACCTTTCTAATTTCCCAAAGTGTGTAGTAATAGAAGACATTGATTTTGACTGGCAGGGCGACAAGCCTTTAAATATTCCTATCGACAAAGCTGTTATTTATGAAACACACCTTAAAGGATTTACAGCTTCTCCAACTTCCGGGGTTGAATTTCCGGGAACATACAAGGGCTTTATGGAAAAAATTCCTTACCTTAAGGAACTGGGAATCACTTCCGTAGAATTCCTTCCTGTCTTTGAATTTGATGAAAATGAAAACGGCAATATAAATCCAAGAACCGGCGAATGCCTTAAAAATTATTGGGGTTACAGCACAATCGGATTTTTTGCGCCAAAGACTTCATATTCGTATGATCAGACTCCAGGCGGAAGCGTACGCGAATTCAAAGAAATGGTGCGTCAGCTGCATAAAGCAGGAATCGAAGTAATTCTTGACGTTGTATACAATCATACTGCAGAAGGAAACGAGCATGGCTATACATTCTCTTTTCGCGGTTTTGAAAATTCCGTTTACTATATGCTTCCGGACGGCGAAAAACAGTACTATCACAATTTTTCCGGATGTGGAAACACAATGAATGCCGCTCATCCGGTAACAACAAGATTTATTCTGGACAGCCTTCGCTACTGGGTAAGTGAAATGCACGTAGACGGATTCCGCTTTGACCTTGCAGCCGCTCTTTGCCGCGACCAGCATTCTTACATGCAGGGTTTCCCATTCCTTACAAACGCAATCTCGGAAGATCCTATTCTTAATAAAACAAAGATTATTGCAGAGCCATGGGACTGCGGCGGCGGATATCTTGTAGGCGGCTTCCCGGGTGGACGATGGAGCGAATGGAACGACCGCTTCAGGAACGATATCAGGCGTTTTGTTCGCGGAGACGAAGGCGTTGCAACAGCTGCCGCAACACGCATTGCCGGAAGTTCCGACACATTTAATCACAGTGGCAGAAAACCGTGGGCTTCAATCAACTTTGTAACATGCCATGACGGCTTTACAATGAACGATGTTGTAAGTTACAACGGAAAGCATAATGATGAAAACGGTGAGGATAACCGCGACGGTACAGATGATAATAACTGTTACAATCATGGTTATGAGGGGGTAACCCTTAATCCTAAGATAGAAAATCTGCGCGTAAAAAAGATAAAGAATTTTATGCTCTGTCTTATGATTTCTCAGGGTGTTCCAATGCTTACAGCCGGAGATGAATTCCGCCGTACGCAGATGGGAAACAATAATGCATATTGTCAGGATACTGAACTTTCATGGATAAACTGGCGCTATCTGGATAAGAATCAGGAAGTTTTCCATTTTACTAAAGAAATTATCCGCCTTAGAAAAGAACATCCGGTTTTCCGCAGAAAGGAGTTCTTCTCGGCTCAAAAGGCAGAGATAGAATGGTACGACAGCGACAGTAAAAATCCTGACTGGTCGGCGTTGGGAAGGTTCCTTGCGTTCCGGCTTGTAGGTTCGTGTGCGCCGCTTGAAAATGGTCAGCCGGACAACGATTTTTATATTGCCGCAAATATGGACATATACGACATGACCATAACCCTTCCGAATCCCCCAAGGGGAAAGAGCTGGCATATGGTTGTTGATACTTCTGTTGCAGGTGAACTGTGTATTGCAGAGGCTGGAAAAGAAGAACCTCTTGCAGAACAGAAAAGATATGTAATTCCATCAGGAAGCTTCATCATTTTGATGAGTAAATAGATAAAAAGTTTAAATGATTGTATAGAAACGATTGCAAAATCTTCAAATATTTTGTACGCTTTTCTATCAAAAAAACCGTGGAGGTTATTTTAAATGAAATTTGATGCCGCAAAATTTAAGGAAAATCTTGAAGGTCGACTTAAGAGACAATACGGTAAAGATATTTCACAGGCAAATGAGCATGATCTTTTTGATGCAGTTTCTGCTTCTGCACTTGAAGTTATTATGGAAAACTGGATGGCTACTCGCCATGAATATGAAAAGAAACCTACAAAGCAGCTTTACTACTTGTCTGCAGAATTCCTTATGGGGCGCGCTTTGAGCAACAACCTTATCAATGCAGAAATTGCTGATCAGGTAAAAGCTGTTCTTAAAGATATGAAACTTGACTTCAATAAGATTGAAGATCAGGAACCGGATGCAGGTCTTGGTAACGGTGGTCTTGGACGCCTTGCTGCCTGCTTCCTTGACTCACTTGCAACTTTGGACTACCCAGGACATGGATATGGTATCCGCTACCGTTACGGTATGTTTGAACAGAAGATTGAAAACGGTTACCAGGTAGAATATCCTGACAACTGGCTTGCACACCGTGATCCATGGGAAATCAAGCGCTCTGACCTTGCTGTTACAGTAAAATTCGGCGGAAACATTGCTTATGGAAAGACTCCAGACGGACGTGACCGCTACTATATTGAAAACGCAGAAGAAGTTACTGCAACTCCTTACGATATGCCTATCGTTGGTTTTGGTACAGGTACAGTAAACACATTGCGCCTGTGGCAGGCTTCAAGTCCAAACGGATTTGACCTTCAGCTCTTCAACAACATGGAATACAATCGTGCTGTAGAACGCCAGAATAGCGCAGAAAACGTATCTGCTGTTCTTTATCCAAATGATTCGGGTCCTTCTGGAAAGGCACTCCGCCTTAAGCAGCAGTATTTCTTCTCTTCTGCTTCTTTGCAGGATTTGGTTCGCCACTACGTTGCTGACCATGGAACAGATTTCAGCAAATTCGCTGATCTTCACGTAATCCAGTTGAACGATACTCACCCGGTAGTAGCTATTCCTGAACTTATGCGCATCCTTATGGATGAATACAACCTCGGTTGGGATGAAGCTTGGGACGTAGTAACAAAGACATTTGCTTACACAAACCACACTATCCTTGCAGAAGCATTGGAAAAATGGCCTATTGAAATCTTCCAGGGATTGCTCCCACGTATCTATCAGATCGTAGAAGAAATTAACCGCCGCTTTATGATCGAACTCCGCGAAAAATATCCAAACGATTACGGAAAGCAGAGCCGCATGTCTATCATCAACAATGGTAAGGTTTACATGGCTTGGCTTGCAATCCACGCAGGTTTCAGCGTAAACGGTGTTGCTGAACTCCATACACGTCTTCTTAAGGAAAAAGAACTTCATGACTGGTACGAATTGTATCCTTCTAAGTTCAACAACAAGACAAACGGTATTACACAGCGCCGCTGGCTTCTTTCTGCTAACCCTGAACTTTCTAAGTTCATCACAGACCGCATTGGTCACGGTTGGGAAAAAGACCTTACATTGCTTAAGGGACTTGAAAAGTTCGATTCTGACAAGGATCTTAAGGAACTTATTTCTATCAAGGAAAACAACAAGCGTCGTCTTGCTGAATACTTGAAGCACTCTCAGAACGAAATGATTGATCCAGAATCAATCTTTGACGTTCAGGTTAAGCGTCTTCACGAATACAAGCGCCAGTTGATGAACATCCTTCACGTAATGTATGTTTACAACAAGATGCTTGAAGATCCAAACTACAAGCCGGCTAAAAAGACTTACATCTTTGGTGCTAAGTCTGCTTCTGGTTACCGCCGCGCTAAGAGCATCATTAAACTTATTACAACTGTTGCAGAAAGAATCAACAATGACCGCCGCGTAAACGACAGACTTCACGTTGTATTCGTAGAAAACTACCGAGTTTCTGTTGCAGAAAAGATTTTCCCTGCAGCTGATGTTTCTGAACAGATTTCTACAGCAGGTCTTGAAGCATCTGGTACTTCAAACATGAAGTTCATGTGTAACGGTGCCCTTACAATGGGTACTATGGACGGTGCTAACATCGAAATCGTAGAAGAAGCTGGAAAAGAAAATGCATTCATCTTCGGTCTCCTTACAGACGAAATCAAGAAGATTGAAGAAGAACACAGCTACAATCCACAGGATTACCTTGAAAGAAATCCTGGATTGGCAAAAGTTGTTGAACAGCTTATCGACGGTACATATGATCCAACTCATCAGTTGTTCCGCGAACTCCACGATTCTCTTGTATACGGAATCGAAGGTAACCGCGCAGACGTTTACTACGTACTTGCAGACTTTGATGACTACTGCCGCGCTCAGGATGAAGTTGAAAAACTTTATGCTGACAAGAAAGCATGGGCAAAAGCATGTCTTAAGAACATCGCTAATGCCGGTAAGTTCTCTTCTGACCGCACAATCGAAGACTACGTACGCGACATCTGGCACTTGAAAAAGGTTGCCCGCCCGGTAGAAGGTTCAGCATTTGCTGCACCAAAAGCAAAGAAAACAACAAAGAAATAAGTTGTAGATTATAAAACAATGAAAAGATGCCGTAAACGTCATCTTTTCATTAACGCATTTTTGTTTCACAAAAAGTGCGCAAAAAAGCGGTGATTGAAAAATCACCGCTTTTTTTTATGTAAGATGAATGCTTGAATTAAATATAAATAAGTTTGAGTTTTCTCATAAATTAAAAAAATAGCGGGAGGGAGAGAAACGGATGCAAAAACATTCTGCGATGCTGCCGCGAGAGCGGCAAACTGTATAGTTCCAAGGCATCGCAGCATGTAGCCCGCTAGCGGGTGGTTTTGACAGCCGTTTATCTACCGGTAGCTGTTTTTTTTAATTACAATAATATTAAACTCGAAATTAATGTAATTTACGCGTTTTCAGATTCAAGTGTTGGGAATCTATTGAAGTAGTCATTTGTAGTGCGCGCTGCAACGCCGCTTAAGAGAATAAGGGCAACGCAGTTTGGCCATGCCATAAGACCGTTTGTAATATCGGCAATTGTCCATACTTGGCTGATTGTCATGTAAGGTCCGATTGCAACTGCAATGATGTAAACAATGCGGTAAATCATTACAAGCTTCATTTTTCCGTTTGTAAGGTATTCAAGGCAGCGTTCTGAATAGTAGTCCCATCCAAGAATTGTTGTGAATGCAAAGAATACAAGACAAATCATAAGAAGGAACTGAACTGAACGTCCGTCTCCGCCGAGTACGCTGTTGAAAGCTGCAGAAGTAAGGTCTACGCCTCTTAATGCTTCTCCTGCTGCGTTTACTGGAAGTGTAAATGTTCCGTTGCTTGCAAATGCGATTACGATTGAAAGACCAGTCATTGTACATACGATGATTGTATCAATGAAAGTTCCTGTCATAGAAACAAGACCCTGTGCAACTGGTTCTTCTACTTTTGCAGAAGAAGCTGCAATTGCGGCAGAACCAAGTCCGGCTTCGTTAGAGAAGATACCGCGGGCAATACCTTTCTGCATTGCAACGATTACAGAACCTATTATACCGCCTGTTACAGCTCTTGGATCAAATGCAGCATGAATAATAACCTGAAGTGCGCCTGGAATCTTTGTTGCATTCATGATAAGTACGCTTACACCAAGGAAAACGTAAAGGATTGCCATAAATGGAACGATAACCTGTGCTACTTTTGAAATGCGTTTAAGGCCGCCGATGATTACAAGGGCTGCAAAAATTGTTACGAATCCACCAGCAATTACAGTTGCCCATGAATAGTCGCGGTCAAACAGGTTGAAGGCAATGTGTGCATTTTCCGGGTCAATTGCATTCTTTACGGCAGAAGCAATACCGTTAATCTGAGTAAATGTTCCGATACCAAAAAGACCAACGCATACGCCGAATACTGCAAAAAGAACAGCAAGCCATTTCCATGAAAATCCAGTGCGCTCTTTAAGTCCTTTTTCGATTGTGTAGAATGGTCCGCCAAGAATGTGACCGTCTGCCATGTGTTCGCGGTATTTAACTGCAAGCATACATTCTGCATATTTTGTTGCAATACCTACAAGGGCTGCAATCCACATCCAGAAGAGGGCTCCCGGACCACCGGCTGCAATGGCTGTTGCAACACCAACGATGTTACCTGTACCGATTGTTGCAGAAAGTGCTGTACAAAGGGCACCAAAACTTGAAACTTCGCCTTTTTCTCCGTCTGATTTGCGGAAAATAGACTTTAATGCGCGTCCCAGTTTGCGGAACTGCATTCCACGCAGGCGGACTGTAAGCAGAAGGCCTGTAATAAGAATAAGAATGATTGTTGGCAGACCCCATACGATGTCATCGATGGTGCCTAGAATAGCGTCAAAAGTGTTCATGACGTACTCCTGTTAAAAAAAATAAGAGCGATTCCAGAAAGAATATTCTTTAAGGAATTGCTCTCTAAAGAGTTTGTAGAACATTTTTTTTGTTTCTGTCCTTTTGCCTGAGATATCGGCTTTAATAGCCTTAACCCTTCGGCGTTTGCCACTAAGGCAAAACTCTCCAGAGAATTATTAAAAGAAAACCTTCTTTAATAATGTAAAAAGAATATCACTATTCAAATTTTCAATCAATTGGAAATTTGTGCATTTTTTGTTTTTCCTACTTGATTAAAGTGTCTGCTTTTAGTATAGTTTTATTCACTTGCTGCCTTAGCTCAGTTGGTAGAGCACGTGATTTGTAATCTCGGGGTCGAGGGTCCAAGTCCTTCAGGCAGCTCTATGGAACGTCCGGTAATTTCGGACGTTTTTTTTTGCCCAAATGCATTTTCAACTGTAAAAAATAATGTTTTTGTGTGGAAATTATTTCTGACTTCTACTATAATGACAAAAGTGCAGATAATGTCAATTTGACGCACCTGGAGACGTTTTATGTATTCAACAGTTCCACAGATGCTTTTTGAAAAAGCAATGGACATTCCTACAACTCCAATTCAGTATTCAAAAGATAGTGTTGGAAAATTTCAGCCTGTAAATTATATAGATTTTGCCCAGCTTATGTTTTATTTTGGAGCAGGGCTTCTTTCAATTGGAAATGAAACCGGTAATCATGTTGGTCTTATAAGCGATAACCGCAAGGAATGGTTTGTCTGTTCTATGGGAATTATGGCAATCGGCTGCTGTGACATTCCTCGTGGAAGCGAAGCAACTGTAAAGGATCTGTCTTACATCCTTAAATTTGCACAGTGCCATACAGTTATTGCAGAAAGCAATTACAGCTATAAAAAAATCGTTGAATGTCGTCCTGAACTTACAGATTTATGCAATATTGTTGTAATCGATCCAAAGGACATAGATAAAACTCTTGTTGATGTGCCGGTGTATTCATACGACGAAATAATCGCTTTTGGAAAAAATTATCGTGCTGATTTTCCTGGTAAGGTTGAAGAAATTATGGCTTCCGGGACAGAAGACGATACTGCAACAATTATCTTTACGTCTGGAACAACTGGAGTTCCTAAGGGCGTTGAGCTTACTCATAAAAATTTTTTAAGTCAGATAAAGGATATTGTAGCCGTTTTTCCTATGAAGCACGGTGATAAATCTTTGGCGGTTCTGCCTGTATGGCACGTATACGAACGCCTTATGGAATATTATCTTGTTTCAATTGGTGTTTCCATCTGCTATTCAAAGCCGGTTGTAAGCATGATTCTTAATGACATGCAGAAAATTCAGCCGCAGTTCCTTGCCTGCGTTCCGCGAATTTGGGACGGAATTTATTCTGTAATCGAAAAGAAAGCTGTAAATAAATCAAATGTAAGAAAGGCTCTCTTTAAAATCTGTAAAGGGGCAACAACTACTAAGCTCAGGCTTTATAATATAATCCGCGGAAGAAATCAGCAGTTTAAGCATAAGCCGGTTTTATTAAAGATTCTGGACCGTGTGCTTTATATTCCGGTTTTCTTTCTTCTTCCGTTTAATCTGCTTGGAGAAATGCTTTTCTTTAAGAATGCGCGTTCAGTAATGGGCGGCTCATTTAAAATCGGTATGAGCGGCGGCGGCGGAATTGCGCCAAAACTTGACCGTTTTTACAACGCAATCGGAATACGACTTGTAGAAGGATACGGGCTTACGGAAACTGCGCCTATCTGTTCTATACGAAATTACAGGAACAACGTTATCGGTACAATTGGAGTTGCCATGCCTTACATGGAAGCAAAGGTTGTTAATCGTCATGGTGTAGAATGCGGTCCTGGTCAGCTGGGTGTGCTGTATGTGCGCGGACCAAATGTAATGAAGTGCTATTACAATCAGCCGGAACTTACTGCAGAAGCAGTTCAGGAAGGCTGGTTCAATACTGGTGACCTTGTTGTGCGCACAATCGGCGGAGACATCATTGTAAAAGGCCGCGCAAAGGATACAATCGTTCTTCGTTCCGGAGAAAACGTTGAGCCTCTTCCAATAGAAAATAAACTTGTAGAATCACCGTATATTGCTCAGGCTGTTGTTGTAGGTCAGGATCAGAACTGTCTTGGCACTCTTATTATTCCTAATAAGGAAGCTATAAAGAAATTTGCTCAGGAACAGGGATTGGATACAGAAAATTTTGCAGCGGTGCTCAGAAGCGATCAGGTTTATGACCTTATATTTAAGGAACTTGAACGTTTGATTACTCCAAAAACGGGATTTAAGCCGTTTGAAAAAATCGGTAAGTTTACATTCCTGGACAAGCAGTTTGAACCGGGCGTTGAACTTAGTGCAAAGGGAACTATTATCCGCTATAAAATTGAAGAACTTTACAAGTGGCAGATTGCTTCCATGTTCAGCGATTCTGTTTTTGCTCAGGGATTAAGCAGCCTTACCGGTAATCTTAAGGATTTAAGCTCAAAGACTTCTGGGCTTCTGGAAAAAATAAAGAAATAAACGGCGGATTCCACTGCGTTTTCGTTGTTCCCATAATTGTTTATATTTAGTAAAATCAATTCATTGTGAAAAGGACTTTTGCTTGTGTTGCAGGCTTTTTGCTGTGCCTGCCGTTTTTTGCCCAGACTAAAATAAATGTTTCAGATGACGTAACGTTCTGGAGCGATCTGCCTGACGAGGTTCTGGCAGATGAGATTGTTTCCAGAATGACAGATACAGAGCTTTTAAGCCAGATCCTTATGTTTGGTTGGGCAGGCGCAGAGCCGGAAAAGCTTTTGTTCGACTGGGTTGATCGCGGTTTGGGAAGCGTAAAAGTATTTGGATGGAATACAGACGATATAAATCTTGTTGCAAAATCAATTACAAGGCTTCAGAAAAAATCTGCGGAAGGTCGTTTTAAGATTCCTCTTTTTGTTGCAACTGATCAGGAAGGCGGCTGGATTCGTCACGTTAAGGGAGAAACTGCAATTACGCCGGGAAACATGGCAATTGGTTCGGGCGGTTATCCTGCCGACGCATGGTATTCTGCATTTTATATAAGCCGCGAAATAAAGGTTCTTGGAATTAACATGAACTTTGCGCCTACTGTAGACCTTTTTACAAATCATGATTCTACGATTATTGGAACGCGGTCTTTTGGCGATGAACCTGAAAAAGCCGGAATTCTTGGAGGCGCGTGGGCCAGTGGAAGCATTGCAGCAGGAATCATTCCTACGGTAAAGCATTTTCCGGGGCATGGAGACACAAGCTATGATTCGCACATTCATCTTCCGGAAATCAATGTAGATTTTGACACTTTTACAAAACGCGAACTTGTTCCGTTTATGTATCTTATAAAGCAGGGTGTTCCGGCTGTGATGAGCGGTCATTTAAGCTTTCCTAAAATTGATCCGTCTGGAACACCGGCAAGTCTTTCTAAATATTTTCTTACAGACCTTCTCAGGGGGCAGCTTGGTTATAAGGGACTTATAATTACAGACGATATGACGATGAACGGCGCAACAACTTTTGCGGGTTCGCTTTCTGCGGCGTTCAGAATGGCAATTGAAGCCGGAAACGACATTATCATTTCTTCTAAGACAGCAAAACTTGGGGAAGCCTTGTGGACGACAAATCTTTCAAGAATGTCTTATGATCAGGATTTTAAAAACCGTGTATATGACTCTGCGCGCCGCGTAATTCTTGCAAAGCTTAAGTATTTTAAGAGCGGAAATGCGGCTCCTTTGTACCCGGAAGCATCGCAGATTCCAAAGCATATTCCGGATCGTGACGGACAGAAATTCTTCCTTGAACAGGCGTGCCGTTCAATTGCGATTGCCCGTCAGTCGATGATTCCTGTGGATGACGCAAAAGCCGGCAAAGTTCTGCTTGTAGGTTCGCTTCCGTCTTTCTTTGAAGAAGGAAAAAAGCGTTTTGCTGATACCGGCGACTTTAAATTTTCTTACGAAATTGGTCCTAACGAAACTCAGTGGGTCTGCGACAATATTGGAAAAATTGTTCCTGCCTATGATACGATTGTTGTTATGGTTTACAGCGAGCGTACTGCACGTATTGCAGAATGGCTTAAGCAGTATGGAAAAAAGACGGTTGTATTTTCTATAATGACGCCTACAAATGCCCTGCCTTTGGATTGGGCAGACGACATTATTGTAGGTTACAGCTATTCAGATTTTACAATAAAAGCAATGTTTGGCGCGCTTACCGGCGAATATAAGGCAGAAGGAAAACTTCCTTTTTCTGAATAAGCGTCTTTAAAAATTCGGAATTTCCTTAAGGGTGTTGTATTTTCCGTCCATGTGATGAATGTCAGGGCGGAGTCCCATTATGCGTTCGTTTTCTGCGCGCAGTTGATTTTTTATCATCTCTTTAAATACAGTCATGAGTGGTTCTGGATCTGCATTTTTGTTTGCAAGTCCTACAGTCTGAAGTTCTTTTGTAAGATAATAGCATGTCTCTATAGTTGAAATGTATTCCGGACGCGGCTCTCGCTTAAATGTAAAAATAGAGCGGTAGCTTCCGTCAAAAGATACTTTCGGTAGTTTTAAAAGCTGCGGATTATGCTGAATGATTTTGCGGCTACAGAACCAGGTTGAATCAATTACAAGTGCAAGAATTGTACGTCCGCCAACTTCCTGTGCAAAGCCCGGTTTGGAAGCAGTCCAGGCATCTTCTCCCGGATAAAGAAGTACCGGATAGTATTGTGGGTCATTTAAAAGCCGGTTTAGCCGCGTGTTTTCTGCAAAATCGAGGCCTTCTATTATTTCGCAGCCTTTAAGGGAAAGCCGGGTAATCCATCCTGTTCCGGTTCGGTTTTTCTTAACTTCTTTTGGGTGCATCAAAAGCACGAATTTTATTCCTGAATCAACTTCAGTAATGTATTTACAAAGACAAAACTCACCTTTTTTCTGACATTTTGGACATCTGGCATTCATGAAAAGAAGTATACATTAATAAGAAAAAAAAATCTGCTTCATGCATGCACTTTAAACTTTTCTTATGCCGAACCTTATTGCGTTCAATCAGTTTTTTATCTAATATTGAGCATAGTTTGGTTCGCTTTTTTGTTGAAAGCGGCCGCGTTTAAATGCAGCAGGGAAGGCATGCAGTTCGTTCTAAAAAAATCGAAAATCCCTGTTGAAAAGGAATTATATGGCTCTGCTGAAATGTAAAAATCTTGCAATCGGATACGAAGGCAAGGCGATTTTTAGGAACATCAATTTTGAAGTAAATGCCGGAGAATATCTGTATATTGTAGGTCACAACGGCAGCGGTAAATCAACTTTGATGAAGACAATAATAGGACTGCAAAAACCGCTTGAAGGCGAAATTGAATTTTCGGACGGACTTCTGGAAAATCAGATTGGGTATCTGCCGCAGCAGACTGCAATTCAGAAGAATTTCCCGGCCAGCGTTCAGGAAGTTGTGCTGAGCGGATGTCAGAATAAGCTTGGAATCCTTCCGTTTTATAAAAAAGAGCATTTTGACCGCGTTACAGAAAATCTGGAACGGCTTGGAATTCTTTCTTTAAGGAAAAAATGTTACCGGGAACTTAGCGGCGGTCAGCAGCAGCGCGTTCTTTTGGCAAGGGCTTTGTGTGCAGCAGAAAAAATGATTCTTCTGGATGAACCTGTTACCGGCCTTGATCCAAAAGCAACGGAAGAAATGTATTCGATTATTACTCAGCTTAATAAAGAAGGAATGACTGTCATAATGATCAGTCATGATATTTCTGGAGCAGAAAAGTATGCAGACCGCATTCTTCAGCTTAATAAAATTGAAGGAACTATAACATGGCAGTAATTGCAGATATCTTTCAGAAAATAGGAATGTATTTTCAGTATTCCTTTGTTGTTTATGCGCTTATAGTCGGCATTTTTATTGCCCTTTGTTCTTCTCTTTTAGGGGTTACGCTGGTTTTAAAGAAGTTTTCTTATATTGGAGACGGACTTTCTCATTCTGCGTTTGGTGCGCTTGCAGTTGCAACTGTGCTTAGTTTTTCAAACAACATGTATTTTGTTCTGGCTGTAACTATTGTTTTTGCGGTTATTCTTCTTTGCAAACGGTCTTCTTCTATAGTAAAGGCTGATGCCGCAGTTGGAATGATAAGCGTTGGAGCCCTTGCGTTCGGATATCTTTTTCTGAATCTTTTTGCGCCTCCTACAAATCTTTCCGGTGACGTATGTACAACGCTGTTCGGTTCTACTTCAATCCTTACTCTTACAAAAGGCGAGGTTATTCTTTCTGTTGTACTTTCCGTTTCTGTCATTATTTTCTATGTGATTTTTTATAACAGAATTTTTGCAATCACTTTTGATGAAGGCTTTTCAAGGGCGAGCGGAATCAACACCAGACTGTATAATTTTTTGATGGCTGTAATAGTTGCCGTAATCATCGTTCTTGCAATGAATCTTGTTGGAACACTTCTTATTTCTGCGCTTATTATTTTCCCGGCAATTTCTTCAATGCTTTTGTTTAAAAGCTTTAAGTCTGTAACAGTGTTTGCTGCAATTTTTTCTGTATTCTGCGCCGTTCTTGGAATTCTGATTGCAATTGTTGCAGGAACTCCGGTTGGCTCTACAATCGTTATGTCGGATGTAATTGCGTATGCTGTCTGCCGCATAATAAACACTTACAGACGCCACCGTTCAATTAAGGACTAGTTTTTGAAAAAAAAGTTTTTAATTTTTGTTCTGGTATGCCTTGTTTTTTCCGGCTGCCAGAAGAAACAGAATAACGGAATTGCTCTTGAACCTTTAACTGACTTTAATAAAGCCGATGAAGATTTTGATTCTGCAACTGCAGGACCGCTTGAAATAAAAAAGGTCGACATTGACCTTTCCATGCTGAACTATAACATTGCCTCTGCCCAGATTTTTAATATGCTTATAGAAACTGATTCGTATTTGGGAAAAACCGTAAGAATAAAGGGGCAGTTCTTTTCTAATTATGATGAAGACAATAAAGTGCGGCATTATTCTGTCCTAATCTGGGATGCAACGGCATGCTGTCAGACAGGGCTTCAGTTCATTCCAAGAGGGAATCCTGTGTACCCGGATGATTTTCCGGAAGAAATGGCAGATATGGAAGTTACGGGAATTCTTCGCATGAAGCTTTTGAACGGAATGGACTATCTTTATCTTGACTGCGAACTTTAGCGATTTGAATGTGCTAAATAATTGCTTTTTGTGACAAAAAAGTATATTTTGTCACATGAGGTATTTTATGTATAAGCCAGAATTAGTTAATACAATCAAAAGTTATAGCGGAAAGCAATTCGTTACAGACTTGATTGCGGGTATTATCGTTGGTATTGTAGCGCTTCCTCTTTCTATTGCGTTTGCCATTGCCAGCGGATGCAGTCCGGAAACAGGACTTTACACTGCTATTATTGCAGGTTTTTGTATTGCGGCACTTGGCGGAACACGCTGTCAGATTGGCGGTCCAACTGGTGCATTTACCGTAATTATTTATGCAATCGTAAATAATCCACAGCTTGGAATAGGCGGGCTTGCAACAGCAACTGTTCTTGCCGGAATTATGCTTATCCTTCTTGGTGTGCTTAAGCTTGGCGGTCTGGTAAAATTTATTCCATACACTATTGTAGTCGGATTTACAGCCGGAATTGCAGTAACAATTGCTACAGGTCAGATTGGTGATTTCTTTGGAATGCACCCGCAGTTCCCTATGACTGTAATGGGTACAGAATACGCAAAGATGCCGGGAACTTTTGCTGGAAAGATTGCCGTATACGCTAATTCTCTTTCTTCAATCAATTTGTATTCTTTGATCATGGCTGTTGTATGTCTTGTAATCATTTTCATGTGGCCGCGCGTTACAAAAAAGATTCCTGGTTCACTTATCGTAATCATTCTTGCTACAGTTGCAAACATCATAATTTCAAATGTTGCAGGCGATAATCCTGCATGGCATACAGACATTATCCGTGACAGATATTCAATTCCGAACGGACTTCCTAAGCCTGCATTGCCGGACTTTACGCTTTCTACTATTCAGACTGTATTCCCTACAGCAGTTTCCATTGCAGTCCTAGCGGCAATAGAATCGCTCCTTTCTGCTGTTGTTGCAGACGGTATGATCGGTACAAAGCATGACTCAAACAATGAACTTATCGGTCAGGGTATTGCAAACATTTTCAGCCCGCTTTTTGGCGGACTTCCAGCTACCGGTGCAATTGCACGTACAGCAACGAACATCAATAACGGCGGACGAACTCCGGTTGCAGGAATCGTTCATGCAATCGTTCTGCTGCTCATAATGATGCTTTTTGGAAAATATGTTGAATATATTCCTATGGCTGCCCTTGCCGCTGTCCTTATGAGCGTTGCCTGGAACATGGCCGGAATCCCTGCCATCCGCAAACTTCTTAAGGGACAGAAATCAGACATTACAGTTCTTTCCGTAACATTCCTTATCACTGTGTTTGTAGACCTTACTTACGCAATTGGTGTCGGACTTATTTTTGCCGCATTCCTTTTCATAAAGAAGATGATAGACGTTTCGGAAGTTCAGGAAAGCCGAGGAACAATCGTTTCAGGTATTACTGGCGACGGACAGGAAGAGACTCTGGATGTTCCTGCTGGTGTTCTTGTTTATGAAATTGACGGTCCTTTGTTCTTTGGTACAGTTCGAAAATTTGAACTTGCTGTTGAACGAGCCGGTGCAGAATTTAAGGTTCTTGTAATTCGCATGCGCAATACAATTTATCTTGATGCCGGCGGACTTCAGGCTCTTGAGCAGTGTAAGGCTGCCTGCGACAGAAAGGGCGTAAAGATTGTTCTTTCGGGCATTCATACACAGCCGTACATGCTCTGCGAAAAGACTGGCATGGCAGATAAGATTGGTCGCGAAAATATTTTTGACAATATTGACGGAGCAATGACAAGGGCACGCGAACTGGTTAAGGCTTAACGTTCCATAAGCACTGATTTGCCATTTTGTCAAATAAAAAACTTTTTTTTATTTTTGCTTTTTGGCCATTTTTATATTGAATAAATCTTTTATCAATAGTAAACTTCTAAATATGCAGACACTATATCTAGTGTCTGTTTTTTATGTAATTTAAGAAAGTGCACCATTAGTATAAATACAAAAAAAGAGGTGGGGAATCGTGAAAATTATCAAGCGTAATGGCGAAGAAGCAATTTTTGATATCAGAAAGATTGAAACAGCTATTTCAAAGGCAAACTGCGCTGTTCCAGAAAACGAACGTCTTTCTGAAGAATACATAAAGGCTGTTGCAACAAAAGTTACTGAAACATGTCAGGCAAGCAAGGTTCAGATGAACGTAGAAGCCATTCAGGATCTTGTGGAAACAGAACTTATGCGCATCGGCGCTTTTGATATTGCGAAAGTTTACATCACTTACCGCTACCGCCATGCCCTTATGCGTAAGCAGAATTCAACAGACCAGCAGATTCTTTCTCTTCTTGAATGTGCAAACGAAGAAGTTAAGCAGGAAAACTCAAACAAGAATTCTACTGTAGTTTCTGTTCAGCGCGACTACATGGCAGGTGAAGTTTCTAAAGACATTACAAAACGCTTTCTTCTTGATGAAGATATTGTAGAAGCCCACAACGAAGGTATAATCCACTTCCACGATGCTGACTATTTTGCACAGCACATGCACAACTGTGACCTTGTAAACCTTGAAGACATGCTCCAGAACGGTACTGTAATCAGCGGTACAAAAATCGATACTCCACATTCTTTTTCTACTGCATGTAACATTGCTACACAGATTATTGCTCAGGTAGCTTCAAGCCAGTACGGCGGACAGTCAATTTCCCTTGCTCATCTTGCACCGTTTGTTGACGTAAGCCGCAAAAAGCTTATCAGGGAATTGAACCAGACAATTGAAGAAACCGGCGTACAGTTTACAAAAGATCAGTTTGAGCACATTGTAGAACGCCGCCTTGCAGACGAAATTACACGCGGTGTTCAGACAATCCAGTATCAGGTTGTAACACTTATGACTACAAACGGTCAGAGTCCGTTCGTAACTGTATTCATGTATCTGAACGAAGCAAAGAACGAACAGGAAAAATCTGACCTTGCACTTATCATTGAAGAAGTCCTTAAGCAGCGTACAAAGGGTGTCCGCAACGAAAAAGGCTACTGGGTAACACCTGCATTCCCTAAGTTGATTTACGTACTTGAACCGGATAACATTGAAGAAGGAACAAAATACTATTACCTTACAGAACTTGCTGCAAAATGTACTGCAAAGCGACTTGTTCCTGATTATATTTCAGAAAAGAAGATGTTTGAACTTAAGGAAGGAAACTGCTACACATGTATGGGCTGCCGTTCGTTCCTTACAGTTTACCGCGACGAAACTGGAAAGCCAAAGTTCTACGGACGATTTAATCAGGGTGTAGTAACAATCAACCTTGTTGATGTTGCCTGCTCAAGCGGCCGCGATCTTGATAAATTCTGGAAGATTTTTGATGAACGCCTTGAACTCTGTCACAGAGCCCTTATGCTTCGCCACAAGCGCCTTTTGGGAACACCTAGCGACGTTGCACCAATCCTCTGGCAGAACGGAGCCCTTGCACGTCTTGCAAAAGGCGAAACAATCGACAAGCTCCTGTTCAACGGCTATTCAACAATTTCTTTGGGCTATGCCGGTCTCTGTGAATGCGTACGCTATATGACAGGCAAGCCGCACACAGATCCAGAAGTAACTCCGTTTGCCCTTGAAATAATGCAGCACATGAACGATGCCTGTGCAAAATGGCGCGCTGCAGAACACATTGACTTCAGTCTGTACGGAACACCGCTTGAAAGCACAACTTACAAGTTCGCAAAATGCCTTAAGCAGCGCTTCGGTGAAATTCCTGGCGTAACAGACAAGAATTACATTACAAACAGCTACCATGTTCACGTAACAGAAGACATAGATGCATTCAAAAAGCTTTCATTCGAAAGTCAGTTCCAGAAACTTTCTCCGGGCGGAGCAATCAGCTATGTAGAAGTTCCAAATATGGAAAACAATATTCCGGCTGTAATGGCGCTTTTAAAGCACATCTACGAAAACATTATGTATGCCGAACTGAATACAAAATCAGACTGCTGCCAGGTGTGCGGTTACACTGGAGAAATCCAGGTAATTAATGACGAAGACGGCAAACTTATCTGGGAATGTCCTCAGTGCGGTAACCGTGACCAGTCAAAGATGAACGTAGCCCGCCGAACATGCGGTTACATCGGAACACAGTACTGGAACCAGGGAAGAACCCAGGAAATCAAAGAAAGGGTACTCCACCTGTAGGTCTGTATGTATTACGGAAATATAAAGGAATTTGACGTTGCAGACGGGCTTGGCGTTCGCGTAAGCCTGTTTGTAAGCGGTTGCCGCAACTGCTGCAAGGGCTGCTTTCAGCCGGAAACCTGGGCGTTTGATTACGGTCAGGAATTTACAGAAGAAACGGAAAACCGCATCATAGAACTTCTTGCGCCGACTCACATTCAGGGATTCAGCCTTTTAGGCGGCGATCCGTTTGAAGAAGAAAACCAGGAAGTTCTTGCTCCTTTTCTAGAACGCTTAAAATCAGTTTATCCCAAAAAAGACATCTGGTGCTGGACAGGCTACATCTTTGACAAAGATTTGCAGCCGGAACAGCGCAAGTACACAGAGTACACAGACCGCATGCTCCGCTGCATAGACGTTCTTGTTGACGGTCCTTTCATCCAGTCTCAGAAAAATCTTATGCTTAAATTCCGCGGCAGCGAAAACCAGCGGCTTCTTCATCTTAAGGACGGAAAAGTTACAGGAATCGAATAGCCTAAGAAAATCCTGAATTTTTAAGATTTTTTCAGAAAAAAATGTTAAAGTTAATAGGAAAATTTGCCGATACTTGCAGTAAGGTTTATTTTTTTCTTTTTTGGAGAGCCGCATTATGGACAGAGATAGATTTTACGAACTTATAAAAAAGGTTCCAAAGGCAGAAATTCATCTGCATATAGAAGCTGTACCGACAATTAATTCTATAAAGGCACTTTATAAGAAGGTTAATGGTGTAGAAATCACCGATTCAGAAATAAAAGATCTTTTTACTTACGAAGATCTTAACGGCTTTATTCAGGCATTCCTGAAAATCCAGGCACTCTATAAATCTGAAGAAGATTTTGATTACATTTTTGACGATCTTGCCTCATATCTTTCAGAAAACGGAATCGTTTACACAGAGGCATTCTTTGCTCCTACAGGTTTCCTAAAAAATGGTTTCAAATATGAAAACATGGTAAAGGTTTTTGACAAAAAGATTGCCGAAATAAAAGAAAAATATGGAATCACTGTAAAGCTTTTGATGGACGTTAGCCGCACTTTTGGAATCGAAAATGCAATGCATAATTACGAACTTTTAAAGCAGTTTCCAAGCAAAAATATCATCGGAATCGGACTTGGCGGAGCAGAAAGCAAAGGTCCTTGCCGCGACTACCAGGCCGTTTTTGAACTTGCAAAAAAAGAAGGCTACAAGGTTGTCGCTCACGCCGGCGAAGACGTTGGTCCTGAATCAGTTTGGGAAGCAATCGACCTTCTGCATGTAGACAGAGTAGGGCACTGTATTTCTTCAATTCAGGATGAAAAGCTCATGCAGGCCCTAAAAGACCGCGGAATCGTTCTTGAAGTTTGCCCGACAAGCAATGTATTTACAAAAAAATACGTTAAATCAATCGCCGAGCATCCTATCCGTACATTCTTTGAACGCGGCTTGTTCGTAACCGTAAACACTGACGATCCGGTTTTCTTCAAAGTTACCCTTATCGACGAATTGTACAAGCTTCACACAGAGGCCGGTTTCTCTATGGACGACATAAAAACACTTATAAAGAACGGCTTCAAGGCAACTTATCTTTCTGATTCAAAAAAAGAATCATGGTACAAAAAAATAGATAAGGAATTTGCAGAAGCATAGCATAAAAAATATAAAGGAGGGGAAAGCCTTCCCCTCGGCTCAACCCTGCGGTTTTCGCCTACCCCTTCTAGCGGCCAGGCGCCGCAACGCCCGCTCACTAGTTTATGACAAATATCGAAAAATATTACAACAAATTTAATGAAGATCACCGGCTTACAACCCGTCATGGAACTGTAGAATTCAGCGTTTCTATGCACCACATTAAGGAATTGATTGCCGGACGCACAGGGCTAAAAATACTTGATGCCGGTGCTGGAACAGGACGTTATTCCGTTGAACTTTGTCACATGGGGCATGAGGTTACAGCCGTAGAACTTGTAAAGCGCAATCTGGAAGTACTCCGCGCAAAACACGAAAAAATCAAGACATGGCAGGGAAATGCCATGGATCTGTCTTTTCTGGAAGAAAATAAATTCGACATTTCAATATGCTTTGGACCGATGTATCATCTGCATACGGAAGAAGAGCGCCTTAAGGTTTTAGAACAGCTTAAGCGGGTAACAAAAAAGGGCGGTGTAATTTTTGTTGCCTACATTTTGAACGACTACGCAATCCTGCGCTACTGTTTTGGCGAAGGAAAAATAAACCAGGCATTGCAGGACGGTTCCGTTTCTGCGGATTTTAAGTGCGTTACCCGCCCAGAAGACTTGTACAGTTATGTTACGCTGGGTGACATAAATAAAATCCGCCAGAAGTCCGGCCTTGAGCGCATAAAGATTTTCAGTCAGGAAGGTGCCGCTGATTTTATGCGCCGTGAACTGAATGCCATGGATGAAGAGACTTTTGCGCATTTTATTGAGTATACAGTAAGTATGAGCGAACGCCCGGAACTTTTAGGTGCCGGAACCCATATTGTAGATGTATTGGAAAATTAAAGAAAGAATTGACTAAAAACTATAAAATGCGGTGGTTGAGCTTGTGGTCCCTGAGCTCTGTCGAAGGGTCAAAACCACCTTGCACGCTATATACGCTTGTATATTTCGTGCTCTAACAAGTCGACAGGCTCAACCACAGATATTGTTTGCATTATACCTTAAACTGATCAATCTGCATTCCGATTCTGTTAATTGAATCGTTTACCTTGCCGGAAATGTTGGAAAGCTGTCCACTCGTCTTGTTCATTTCTTCGGCACCGATTGTCATTTCGTTCATGCCTTCTTTTATTACGCCGGTTGCATCCTGAAGGTTCTGGATTTCTGTAAGGATTGTTCTGTTTCCTTCTGCCATTTCCCGGGATGCGCTTCGTACTTCAGAAGTATTGTCGTTCATATTCTTAAGAGCTTCTACAATCTGCTGAGACCCTTCCTGCTGTTCCTGCATTGCAGACTTAATCTGATTCACAAGCTCATCAGTCTGCGAAATTTTTTCACTTACGCCTGCAAAACTTTCTGAACTTTCGCGAGCTGCAATAACAACAGATTCAATAGATTCACTGATTTTATGAAGTTCTTCGCTGATTTTATGAGATTCGGCCGCAGACGTTTCCGAAAGCTTACGGATTTCATCAGCAACAACAGAGAATCCTTTTCCTGCTTCTCCGGCATGTGCGGCCTCAATTGCTGCGTTCATGGCAAGAAGGTTAGTCTGGCTTGCAACATTTGTAATCGCTACGTTGGCGTCCTGCAGTGCCTTTGACTGGGCTTCGATTTCGGCAACGTGTTCAGAAACTCTCTGCTGCTTTTGAATTCCAACAGAAGTGCTCTGTTCAAGCGCGCTGAACGATGCCGCCATCTTTTCTACGCTGGAGTTTACAGAAGAAATGTTGCCAATCATCTGTTCAACTGCCGCAGAAGCCTGAGTTACTCCGCTTGCCTGACTTTCAATCATTCGTTCAAGACTGTTGATGTTTTCCGCAATTTCTGTAACAGCGGCAGATGTCTGTGTAACGGATTTTGTCTGGTTGTCAATCTGACCGCTCATGCTTTCAATGTTTGAAAGAATTTCTGTAATCGAACTTGCGGCTCCGTCAATGCTGTCCTGAAGTTCAATCTTAACGTTTGAAAGTTCTTCTTTAGAATTCTTTACATCACCTACAATTCCCTGAAGTTTAGCCATAAACTTGTTAAATCCGTTTACAAGGTTTCCGACTTCATCTTTTGTAGTTGCGTTAAGACGTTGTGTAAGGTCTGCGTTTCCTTCTGCAATTCCGTTTACAGCAATATCAACTGTCTGAATAGGTTTTACAATCTTTGCTGCAAGAATAATTGTAATTAATACAGAAACTGCAAGTGCAAGAATTGATATAATTACGATAAGTGCAATGTTCTTTTTCATCTGGCTGTAAATTTCGCTTGATTTTCCGATTGTAACCAGAATCCAGCCAGTCTCTTTGTTAATAAGCTGACCTGCAATGTAATATCCGCCTGGAGCATCTGTTTCAATAAAAAGGTCACCGTTTACAGAATTTTTGTATTTTGCCAGAGTTTTGAATTCATCAAAGAAATTTGAATTAAGAATTTTGTCAAAATTTTCATTTGTAAGATAGGTTCCGTTTTTATCAAGGATGAATGATTGTCCGCTTTCAGAAAGCTTGATTTTGCCAACAAGGTTGTTAAGCTCTTTAAGGCTTATATCAATACCTGTAGAACCCGCAAAAGAACCGTTTGGTCTGCGAACGCCCATACAAACTGTAGTTACAAGTGATGCTGTCGGAATGTCCATGTATGGATCTGTAATAACGATTCCGGTATTGTCACGTGAGGCAATAAACCAGCCGCGTGAATATTTGTCGTATGAAGAATCTGGTGTCCATCCGCCGCTATAATAGAAATAACCGCCCTGGTTCATTGGAACTTCATCGGCGTAGTACAATGCCATGATTGTCGGTTCATCATCAATGAGTTTCTGAAAATCGTCCTGCAATTTTTTTAACTGCAAATCAGCATTTGTTACGTGGTAGGCAAAGTCCTTTACCATTCTTGCCGGTTTTTCCAAAAATGCGTCAATTGCAGTAGAGGCTGTTTCCATGTGGGCTGCAGAAACCTGAGTGATGTTTGTTTTTACTTCCGCTACCTGAGCCTGAAGCACAGGAATTGCTATGATAAGAATAGCTGCCAAAATCATGGCTGTTGTTGAAAGAATAAGTTTAAAACGAATGCTGTTCATAAATAAACCTCATTAATTTGTTGTAATTTAATTGATAAACTGTTCCGTTTTAGATGTTTTAACTCTGGTTTCGGGTTTAAGAATTTTCGCAGAATCATTTGCTGAACAAAAACCGAAATTAGGGTTACATAGAAGAATACAATCATTGTAACACTGTTCTATTGAAATGCAAGATTAAATTTTGGGTTAAAGGAAAGGTAAATATAGATAGAATTAATTTTGAGTTTTCTCGACCGGTAGCTATTTTTTTCATAGCAATTATATTAAACTTAAAATCAAGGTTAAATAAATATTTACCTAAGGTACACCTGAGAGAAGCGAGCTGGCGCAGCTTCTTGATAAATTGGATATTTACGCGTTAGCGTAAATACACCTGAGAGAAGCGAGCTGGCGTAGCTTCTTGATAAATTGGATATTTACGCGTTAGCGTAAATACACCATTAACAGCATAATATCACTGTTTCTGATTCCGCTTATGCGTTCTGCCTGCCCAAGGGTAAGAGGACGCACTTTTTCCAGTTTGTTGCGGCTTTCTGAGCTGAGCGAAGGAATTGCGCCGTAGTCAAAGTCAACAGGAATGCGCACGTTTTCCATTTTGTGCATTTTTTCAATGCGCTTGTCCTGTTTTTCAATATAATATTTGTACTTGAACTGAACTTTTGCATCTTCCCAAACTTTTTCTGGGTAGCCTGGGTTTTCCATGTGCGGCTTTTTAAGAAGCTGCGCAACAATTTCGTCAAGCTGGGCGTATTTTGCGTTTACCGCATCAAGCTGAGCCTTGGATTTTAGTCCGGCGTCAAAAGCGTATTTTGTAAGGCGCTGGTCGGCTGTGTCGTGGCGGAGTTTAAGGCGGTATTCAGCGCGTGCCGTAAACATTCGGTACGGTTCCTTTGTTCCCAGCGTTACAAGATCATCAATAAGAACGCCGATGTATGCTTCATCGCGTCCAAGAACAAGCGGCTTCCATTCAGGAATCTTCCTGAAGTTGCTGTATCCGGCAGCCTTCTGGTAGTCTTCTTCTACTTTGTTAAGGCGGATATTAACGCTTTCGCTTATTTCGTAGAAACGCTTTTCTTCTGCGGCATTCATTACTGCTTTAGGGCAGAATGCGCCCGGTTCCTGACTTGCAGCAACTCCGTTAAGGTCGTGCGGAAGGCTGCACAAAGGACCGCAGAAATCTTTGTGGGCGCGTGCGTAGTAACCTGCGTTGATTCCGGCAATAAGCCCCTGGCCTGCAGCTTCTTCGTAACCAGAAGTTCCGTTAATCTGACCTGCATCAAAAAGGCCGGAAACGCGTTTTGTTTCAAGAGAAGGGTAGAGCTGTGTCGGTTCAACGTAGTCGTATTCAACAGCGTATCCCGGGCGGCTCTGAACGGCGTTTTCAAAACCAGTCATTGTGCGCATGAATGCATCCTGAACACATTCCGGCAGGCTGGAAGAAAGTCCGTTCAGGTAGATTTCGTCAGTTTCAAGACCTTCCGGTTCCACAAAAATCTGGTGGCGTTCGCGGTCGGCAAAGCGCATTACCTTGTCTTCAATGGAAGGACAGTAGCGCGGTCCGATTCCGCTGATTTTTCCACTGTAAAGCGGCGAGCGGCCGATATTTTCGCGGATTATTTTATGAGTTTCTTCGTTTGTATATACAATGTGGCACGGAGTCATCGGGCGGTCAACTTTTTCTGTTTCAAAGCTGAACGGAATAACTTCAGCGTCTCCATCCTGTAGTTCCAGTTTAGAAAAATCAACCGTACGGCGAAGAATTCTTGGCGGAGTACCGGTTTTAAGACGGCCTGTTGTAAAACCGAGCTTGTGAAGGCTTGCAGTAAGACCGTAGGCAGCCGGCTCACCGATTCTTCCGCAAGGCGCATCGTATTCGCCGATAAAAATGCGTCCGCCCAAAAAAGTTCCTGTTGTAAGGACAACAGAGCGGCACGGAATAATGCGTCCGCGTTCAGTTACAATTCCCGTAACCTTCTGCCTCATGGAACTTTTCTGCTTAACGCGTGTTTCGCCCGGAATTGTTCCCGGTTCAGCGCTGCTGTCAGAGTCCGGCGGCAGCGGAGTTTCGCTTTCTACAGTAAGGATATCTATGACTGTGTCCATAAGGGTACACAGATTAGGAGTCGTTTCCAGAGTTTTTCTAGCTGTCTGAGAATAAGTGATTTTATCTGCCTGGCTTCTAGGCGCCTGAACCGCAGGACCGCGGCTTTTGTTCAGCATGCGGAACTGAATCATCGATTTATCTATGAGTTTTGCCATCTCGCCGCCAAGGGCATCAATTTCGCGGACAATGTTTCCTTTTGCAATTCCTCCAATAGAAGGGTTGCAGCTCATTCGTCCTATTGCATCCGGAGTCTGAGTAACGACAACGGTTTTAAGTCCCATGCGAGCGCAGGCCAATGCTGCTTCAATACCAGCGTGACCGGCACCAACAACAGCTACATCATAAAAATCATAAAATCCAGACATAGTGAGATGATTATAGTGATTTTAAGTCGGATTCTCAATATGTAGCAGAAAAGTGGGAAGTCTCCCCCGCGGTATATAAATTGCGCAAGCAATTTTCCTATAAGGGGGTTGCGAAGGGGGAAGTCTCTCCCGCGGTATATAAATTGCGCAAGCAATTTTCCTATAAGGGGGTTGCGAAGGGGGAAGTCTCCCCCTCGCTCCCAAGTCCTCACTTCGTTGCGGTCTTGTCCGCTACCCCATCTGCGGGGGAAATCCCCCGCAACGCCCCCTTAAAAATTCTGTTAAAAGGTGCTGTTGTACAGAGGTACAATTTGCACCTCTGTTGTGGTTCAATTTCCTATAATTTCCCGCGTCTTAAAACATCTTCTTAAGCTGATCGACAATATCCTTGAATGTGTCGCAGGCGGCCTGAACGGGTTCGGTTTTTTCCATGTCGACGCCGGCAACTTTAAGGCTTTCGATAGGGTATCTGCTTCCGCCGGATTTCAGGAATGCAAAGTAGTCTTCGCGTTCTTTTTCTCCGCCGTTTGTAACGCGCTTTGCAAGTGCAAGGGCGGCAGAAATTCCGGTTGCGTATTTATAAACGTAGAATGCGCTGTAAAAATGAGGAATCCTTAATCCTTCCATGTCGCTGTTTTCTTCAAAATGCATTTCCGGACCAAAATACAGTTCCAGAAGTTCGCGGTAAGTTTTCCTTAAAAGTTCTGGTGTAAGCGGAGTTCCGTTTTCTACATATTCGTGAGCTTTAAGTTCAAATTCTGCAAACATTGTCTGGCGGTAAAGGGTTGCAAGAATGTCGTCGGCGCGCATTGCCAGAAGGTATTTCTTTTCATCCTGGGACTTTGCGTTTTTCAGAAGGTATTCAAAAACAAGCTCTTCGTTGAATGTAGAGGCAACTTCGGCTTCAAAAATAGTGTAGTCATAAGACATGAACGGATTATTGTGAACTGAATACCAGCTGTGCATCGAATGTCCGCCTTCGTGCGCCATTGTGAACACGTCGCGGATATCGTCTGCATCATAATTCAAAAGAATGTATGGGTCTCCGATGTAGCAGCCGCTTGAAAATGCGCCGCTTCTTTTTCCTGTGTTTTCGTAGCGGTCTACCCAGCCGTTTTTAAGTCCGTCGCAAAGGCGGTCTGTGTATTCTTTTCCTAAAGGAGAAAGCGCATTGCGGCAGATTTCTACTGCTTCATCATAAGAATGGTGCATTGCAACAGATTTTACGAGAGGAACGTATACGTCATAGTGGCGGAGTTCGTCCAGTCCTAAAATCTTTTTGCGGAGTGAATAATATTCGTGCAGGCTGTCCAGATTTTTGTGAACGCAGTCAATAAGATTGTGGTAAACGCTCAAAGGCACCTTGTTTCCGTACAAAGCCATCTGAAGGGACGAATCGTATCCCCTCGCACGAACGGAAAAAACATCCTGATTTACTGAACCTGCGTAAAGAGTGGCAATAATATTCTGAAAGTCTTCGAATTTTTTATAAAACTGTTTGTATGTAGTTTCACGGACTTTTCTATCCTGGTTTTTAAGCAGGGTAGAAAAAGTTGTCTGTGTAAGCGGTTTTTCTTCGCCGTTTACGTTGACTGTTCCAAACTGCTTGTTCAAGTCAACGTTTTCCAAAACGCTGAATGCATTGTGAGGAGTCTGTCCCGGCTGCATCTGCAAAGAAAGAATGCGTTCTTCCTTTTCGCTCAGCGTGTATTTATTGTAATGAAGCAGTTTTTCGATGTAGATTTTATAATCTTTGAATTCCGGTGCAGAAATCCATTCGCGGAGTGTTGCTTCCGGGATTGCAAGAAGTTCTGGATCCATAAAGCTGAGTTCTGATTGCATCTGCGTATAAGCCATCATGGCGCGGCCGTCGCGGTCAGTTGCTTCTGTATCGTTTTCATCGGCTTCGTGCTGAAGAGAAGCAAAGTGATAGACTGTTTCCATCTTAAGTTCAACTTCTTCCAGAGCCTTAAGAGCTGCAAGCAGATTTTTAGAATTTTCACCAAGTTTTCCCTTAAATGCGGCAACTTTTTCTGTAAGAGCCGGTACTTCCTTTAATGCGACTTCCCATTCATCATTTGACTTATAAATAGAAGATAAGTTCCATTTGTCGCTTTCTGGAACTTCAGATCTGTTCGGAATTTTTGTATTCATATTTATAATATAACAATACGAAGCATAAAAGGCGAGTAAAAGGATTCTCAATTTAAAGTTTTCCTATTGCAATTTAAGAGAGGCAGGAATAGACTCGTAGATATGAAGAGAATCATATCAGTTTTTTTATTTATGCAGTTGTTTTTTGTAAGTGCTGAATCAAGCTCGCTTAGTAAAATTTCCGAAGAGCGTAAGAAAATTTGGGAAGAACAGTATCGGGCTCAAATATCCGCCGAAGCAGAATCTTATGCAGATGTTGAATCAAGAAAAGAAAATTCAGCAAAATCTGTATTAAAAGGAATTGCAGATTTTTTCGGTACGATTTTATATGAAATTGCAAAGGATGATGCAGCAAATATTGAAAAAAATGCGTCCTGCTCTGATTGAAAGGCATGGCAGGACGCTGTGTAAATTTTCCCGGAAAATTTCCCATTTCCACATATTGCAGAAATTTCTCGTTCTGTATAATGTAGATATTAGCACGAACTTGCATTTTATCATTTGATTTAGGAGTGTTTTATGAAAGTACTGGTAATTGGCGGTGCAGGATATATTGGAAGCCATGTAGTAAAGGAACTTATGGCAAACGGACATAAAGTAACTGTTTTTGACAATCTTTCAAGCGGACTTAGACAGAATCTTTTCCCTGAAAATGACTTTATATATGGAAATATTTTAATCCCGTCAGATCTTGACGCAGCTTTTGAGCGAGGTTTTGACGCATTCATTCATCTTGCTGCATTTAAGGCTGCCGGCGAATCAATGATTAAGCCGGAAAAATATTCAACAAATAACATAACTGGAACCCTTAACATTCTGAACAGTGCCGTAAATCACAACTGCCTGAACATGGTATTCAGTTCATCGGCTGCCGTTTTCGGTTCCCCGGAATATCTTCCGATTGACGAAAATCATCCGAAGCACCCGGAAAACTACTACGGCTACACAAAACTTTCCATCGAAGAGTTCATGACATGGTACTCGCAGCTTAAGGGACTTCATTTTGCAGCTCTCCGCTATTTTAACGCTGCAGGCTACGATGTAGACGGAAAAATTACAGGTCTTGAACAGAACCCGGCAAACCTGCTTCCAATCATTATGGAAACAGCCGTTGGCATGCGCTCGGGAATGAAAATTTTCGGAAACGACTACGACACTCCTGACGGAACATGTATCCGCGACTACGTTCATGTAAATGACCTTGCTTCTGCTCACGTGAAGGCCCTTGAATACATTTCTTCAAAAAAAGAAAACCTCAAACTCAATCTTGGAAGCGAAACTGGAACTTCTGTAACAGAAATGGTTGAAGCTGCTCGTCGTATAACAGGTCAGGAAATCAAGGCTGAATATGTAGAACGCCGCCCTGGTGACCCTGCAAATCTTGTTGCAACAAGTAAACTTGCTCACGAAGTTTTAGGCTGGAAGGCAAAATACAGCGATGTAGACACACTTATCAAAACTACATACGAAGTATACAAACTTGCAGTTTCAAAAAAATAACACAGAGGGGCGAATGCCCCTTTTTTTAGGCACAGATATGAAAGACATTATTGAATACATTCATTCATCAAAAGCAAAAATGGTAGAACTGGAATCGCTCCTTACTGCGCATCCAGCCCTGGCCCCTGAAAACGCCGGTCACGGAGAAATAGACAAGGCCGAAGCACTTACAGAATGGCTTCTGGCAAACGGATTTTCAAAGGATTCAATTCAGCGCTATGACGCACCCGATTCCCGTGCAAAAGGCGGAATCCGCCCGAACATTGTAGTCACGGTGCCGGGGCACTCAGACGCTCAGCGTATATGGGTAATGGCTCACCTTGATGTGGTTCCGACCGGAGACCTTAAGCTGTGGAATACAGATCCGTGGAAAGTCGTAGAAAAAGACGGAAAGCTTTATGGCCGCGGTGTAGAAGACAATCAGCAGGGACTTGTAAGCGGAGTTTTTGCCGCTCTTGCTTACATAAAGACCGGCGTGAAACCTGCTCACACTGTAAAGCTTCTCTTTATGGCAGATGAAGAAGTCGGTTCAAAATACGGAATAATCTGGCTTTTGAAAAATACAGATCTTTTCAAGAAAGAAGATCTTTTCCTTATCCCAGATGGCGGTGATCCAAAAGGTGAAACAATCGAAGTTGCTGAAAAAAATATTTTGTGGCTTAAAGTGCATGTAAAGGGGCTTCAGTGCCACGGCTCTCGCCCGGATCAGGGAAAAAACGCCTGCCTTGCCGCATGTGATTTAAGCCTCAAGCTGAACGGACTTCAGGAAGTATTCAATAAAAAAGATGAACTTTTTATGCCATCGTATTCTACGTTTCAGCCGACAATGCGCTTTTCAAATGTAGAAGGGGTAAACATCATTCCTGGGGAAGACGTTTTCTGCATGGATTGCCGCATTCTTCCGTGCTACACGCTGAATCAGGTGCTCGGTAAAGTTGAAGAATGCTGTGCCGCAGTTGAACAGAAATACGGTGTGGAAGTCTGCTATGAAGTAATTCAGTCAAGCGAAAGCCCTGCAACTCCGGTAGACGCACCCGTAGTAAAAAAACTTGCAGCTGCAATCAAAAAAGTGCACGGTCTGGATGCAAAGACAATAGGAATCGGCGGCGGCACAGTAGGAGCTGAACTCCGTCGCGAAGGCTATCCGTGCGTAGTCTGGTCTACAATGGACGAATGCGCTCACATGCCGAACGAGTACTGCATCATCGAAAACATAATCAAAGACGCTGATACTTTGGCAACAATGTTCGCAGAAGAATAGGAATGAGTGTGCATTTTTGCGATAGTGTAAGCAATTTTCATTGCAGAATAATCAAATGCGCCACTGTATTTTAATTTTCTTCTAGCGGACTTTAAAGAAGATTCCGATTACTGCAACCGTAATCAAAAGCTGCATGATCATGAATTTAAGCAGAACCTGTGTTGCAGACCATCCGCGGTTTTTCCTCATGTGATCATGAAGTGGGAATCTTGTATTCGGGAAAATCTTAATTTTAAGGAATCGCAGAAGAGCAACTTTTAAAAGTCCCATTCCGCCGTTAAGGAAGATAACTGTAGAAGTTGCAAAAAGCAGAAGCGGGTTTCCTGTTATCAAAACTGCGCAGCCGATAAAGAATCCCAGTGCGCGGCTTCCGGCGTCTCCCATAAGTACGTGACTAGGGAATGCGTTGTGCCACAGGTAACCTGTAAGGACTCCTGCAAGTGCAAAAGTCATGACTGCCCAGCGTGCTCCGTCTGCAAGGTGCGGAACAAGAAGGTATGCAGCAATGTCCTTGTGACCAAGAATAAAATAGAACAAAGTTCCAAGTGTTATAAGGGCAATAAGTACAAGCGTTCCGCTTAAGCCGTCAACGCCGTCAGTACAGTTTGTAGTATTAATTGAAACCCAAATCAGGACTGTTCCAATTACAGTATAAATCACCGGGTGAATAAGAATCGGATGGCGTGCAATCGGAAGCCAGTAATATACGTTTCCGTCTGCAGAAAGTTTTTTGCTTGTATAGTAAAGAAGAATAGAGGCTGCAACGCTCAGTATAAGGTCAAGGGCAGCCTTTCTGTATTCTCCCCAGCTTGTTGTACTTCTGTCATCAAGAAAGCCTGTAAGCATCGTAAGCCATGTAAGAATAAGAATTCCTGTGTGGGCAGGTTTTAACGGAACAAAAAGAATGCACAGAATCGCAAAAATCGTTATGAATACAGAACCTGCTCCTGTAGGCTTTCCTTTTGCAACTTCGGCTGTAAGTGTAAATTCGCGTCCCCTGTCATGAGGAAGCATGTCGTAGAATTTTGGAAGTAAAACATAAGTAAGCGCATAGCCGGAATAAAGCGCAAGCGTAATCAGAACTGTGTAAGATTGCAAAAGTCTTGCTGGTCCAAAAAAGTTCTGAAGGTATGAGCCTAAATAGTAAAGCATAGTGACCTCTTTTTTATAGGAAACCTGATTATACGGCTTCCGTTATATACACAGATGCTGGATTCCTGTAAAAACCATTGAAATTCCGTGCTCGTTGCAGAACTGAATGAATTCTGCATCGTTAGGAGCGCCACCAGTCTGAATGATTGCTTTTACACCAATATCTGCAAGCGATTTTGTATTTTCATCAAAGTTTATTACAGAATCGCTAACAAGTATTTCGGCATTTCTTTCACCTGAATTTACATTATTCTTAAAATATTCTGCTGCGTCGGCAAGTGCATAGCGTACTGCACGCTGACGGCTTGTATTTCCTGTAGAAATTCCGACTGTTGCCATGTCATTAAGCACTATTGCAGAATCTGATTTTGCAATCATTGCAAGCATCATTCCAAAAGACATGGAATCTGCCTGTTCCTGGGTCGGGCGGTTCTGGGTAACTACATTCCATTTCTTGAACATAGTAAGGTCCGGCTGCTGTACAATTAATCCGCCGTCTACAGTACGGGCTTCGTAGTATTCAGTAATCGGCTTGGAAGCAATTACAAGCCTCATTTCGTTTTTCTGCGAGAAAATTTCCTTTGCTTCCCTTGTAAAGTCCGGCGCAATAATCGCCCTGAAGTCAATTTTAATCAGTTCTTCTGCAGCTTCCCTGTCTACAACAGAACTGCATCCGAATGTGGCGCCTTCAAACGATGTCTGGTCGCACAAAAGCGTCTTTTTGAATGCTTCTACCAGATTTGATCCAAGTGCTGCTCCGGCTGGATTTGAATTCTTTATGGCAATTGCAAAAACAGAACCGGCAGCCGGTGTAAACTGGGTTGTAAACGGATAGTTGTTGCAGTCCCGGCTTTCTACCGTGAACGGGTTTTTAATCAGTTTAAGGAACATGCTTATGCATTTCCATGCTGCCATACAGTTTTCAATCAGATTAAAGTTCAGTTCTTTTCCCTGAATTTTTTTAAGTCCGCTTAATGCACCAATCTGGTTGTTTACAGTGTAAAGGTATGAAGTCTGATGCTCATTCATTCCATGCCTTAACCTTTCTGATCGCTTAAATGGAATTACATAGTAATTAGGATATTTAATGTCTTCGCCCTGACTTAAAATGGAACATGCGCAGGTTGCATCATATGCGGCAGTAAGGTTCAGGGCTTTTCCGGAAAGATAAAGCCTGAATTTTGTAGTAATGCTGTCTGTCTTGATTTGAATGATTGCCTCGTCGTAATCAGCCGGATCAGTAAGTATGAGCACGTTATTGTAATTTTTTGCACTGGCGCGGATAAGGTTGATTATGTTCAGGTCAATGCAGTTGTCAGATTTATCAATTTCAAGAAAGTCATTCAGTTTTCTGAATGTCGGAGGAACATTCAGGCACGCAAGGCTTACTACAGCTTCCGAACGTGATGCAGTTGTCTGGATTGAGCGTCCGTTTTCTGTAATCATTTTCATCAGCTTTATGTAGCTGTCATTTGAATTCAAAGGTTCTTCCAGAGCCCTGTTTATTGTAACGGCAATATTCTGTGCCTTCAGAAAATCAGCAGTGGCGCCGGCAGAAATAATTTCCCAGTTTTCATGTACAAGTGACTGTGCCAGCGTTGCAAGTTTTTCAAAATTCGGTGTGTATAGAACGGCTTTCTTTTTCATGTCTATAATGATAACAGAACGCGCAAAAATCTGCTATAATTAATTGATATGAGCTTTTTAATTTCCTGGAAAGATGTGCCCGAAACAGCAGATTTAGAACCTGTTTCAGAAAAATTTGAATTGAAAGAATGTGCGGACCGGTCTTTTTCTGCTTCTAGAGATGATTCCGGCGTTCAGCATGTTTTTGTCTCCGGGGATAACTATCCTTCCATGAAGCTTCTGCTTCCTGAGTTTTCTGGAAAAATTGATTTCATCTATATTGATCCCCCATATAATACAGGAAAAAAAACATTTACCTATAATGATTCGTTTGAAACTGATTCTTGGCTTTCGTTCATGGATAGAAGATTAAAGCTTGCCCGTCAGTTTCTTTCCGATTCGGGATGTATTTTTATTTCGATAGGGCAGAGTGAACTTTACCGGCTAAAGCTTTTATGCGATTCAATTTTTTGCGAAGAAAATTTTATAAATGACTTTATGTGGCTTCACGGAAAAGGAAAAAAAGACTGCTATTCAAGGACAATGCAGCAGTCGACTTTGTGCTATGCAAAATGCCGCCGCCACCTTAAGCCTTTTTTGGATTTTGAAAAAACTGACTGGGCGCAGAAAAATGCTGACAATGATTCCAGGGGAAACTGGTTCAGCGGAAGTATAAGTTTTTCAGAAAAGCGCTCAAGCAAGAATCATCCTAATTATTTTGAAATAGTTTCTCCGGGCGGTAAAAGGTGGAACCGCCAGTGGCTTGTAAGCCGCGAACGCATGCAGGAACTTATTTCAGAAAATATGATTTATTGGGGAGAAGCTCCGGAATATTCAAACGTTCCGCGTGTAAAAATTTTCAACGGGCAGAATAACAGGATAATTCCTAAAAACATAATTGATGACATAGAAACTACGCGGGATGCGCAGAATTATCTGGATTCTCTGTTGGGTGAAAAAAAATGCTTTGATAATCCAAAGCCGGTAAGCCTTATCCGTCATTTTCTGAAGATTGCAGGCGTTTCAAAAGATGCCCTTGTAATGGATTTTTTTGCCGGAAGTGGAACTACTTTTGAAGCTGTAACGGCACTTAATCAGTCTGACGGCGGAACAAGGCGCTGCATTCTCATTCAGAAACCGGAACTTATTGCAAATCCAGACTCTGCCTACGGTTCAATTTCTGAACTTTGCTTTGCGCGCATAAAAAAAGTGATTCCGCCTTCTGACGGAATCACTTTTATTACGTGCGCTTCTGCTGCTTGCCTAAAAAACTAAATCTAAATCCTGTAAATCCGGTTTTATGCGGGCAAAACAGCCTGTTATGCAGTACTAGAACAGTTTGCGGCATTCAAGGTAGAAGCGCTTTTCGTCGGCTTCGCCCATGCTGAAACTCTTTCTTGGAAGGGGTCCCCTTCCGCTTATAGTTCCAAAGAAACTGTCTTTTGCAACCGGAGGAAGCAGAATTCCTGTTGCACCCGCTGAACTTCCAAGTCGCAATACTTCTGCGTCTCCGTGGATATAGTCAATTTCCGGGGCTTTGCCGTTTGCTTTTTCAGAGTTTATAAACTCATCAAGTGCCGGCTGAAGTCTGCTTACTGCAAGATCAGAAATTTCTGTAGAAAGAAGAACATATTTCTGTTCGTTTCCTTCCATAAATACAAATCCAAAGTCTGCAGTGCTGTTCTTTACGGCTTCCTTAAGTTCTTCTGCAGAAGAAAGTGTTTTTTCTGTAGCAGAAAGTGCAGCCTTTAGGTTCTGAATGACACGTTTAGCATCAGTGTTGAACAGAACTCTGTGGATCGGCTCAAAAGTAAGGCCTGTATCGTAAATGTTTACAATTTCAACAAGTGCGTAGCGTACGCTGCTTTCTTTGTCTTCCGGATGCTGTGCTTTGTATTCGTCCCAAACAGCTTTTGCAGTTGCAAGGGAATGGTTTCCGTCTCCTACTGCAAAAAGGAATATAGAACCGTCCTTCTGAGTATTTGCTTCAGCAAGTTTTTCCATAGAGACCCTTACGTATTCAAGGTCAGCTTCTGATTTTACAGCCCAGCCGCGTATGCTTCCTGACTTCTGCATCATTTCGCCTTCATAAAGCGTACTGCCAGCCTTTACCCTTTCTCCTGTTCCTTCTACAAGAATGTGTTCCGGGTCATTTACGAGCAGCATTATGTGCGGCAGTTCCAGCGGTGCATTGCGTCTAATTTCCATGCGCGGCGGAATTCTTTCTACAATAGTAGCTTCTGTTGCGCGTATAAGCGCCCTGCTGAACGGTTTCCATTCATATGTTTCAAGGTCAATTGCACAGACAAGTCCATGTCTTACGCGGCCGTAAGCAGTTGTTCTTTCTACGTAAACAGCTTCTTTTTCCGGGGCGGCAAACACTCCGTTATCTATGTATTCTTTCATTGTTGCGCGGATTTTTTCAATTCTCTGGCTTTTATCAGAATCATTTAAATAAACTTCCGGCAAAATGATGTTCAGCGTGCTTGGTTTTCCTGCAGCAGTTTTTTCAGCATTCTTCCAATATTCACGGTCCTGAGTATACTGGTCACATGCAACTACAGACCATGTTTTTACATCAAGGTCTTTTGGCAATAAAATTTCAGGAATCTTAATTCCTATCTGTTCAAATGTTTTCATAACCCAATCATACCGTATTTAGACTTCTTTGTTTAGATAAAAAACTATGATATAATCATCTCATGGCTCTTTTAGGCTTGGAGCAGGTTCAAAAGACCTCGCAGATTCAGACACAGCGGCTTTCTCAATATCAGATACAGGTCATGAACATGATTGGCATGAGCAGTCAGGATTTGCGTTCCGAAATTTTAAAGGAAGTGGAAGAAAATCCGGCTCTTGAACTTGTCTCGGACTCCTTTTCAGAGGGAACTTCAGTTCTGCGCAAAAAAACAGAAAATCTGTCTAATGTACGTCAGGGAACTGTAACTGCTGCAGGTGTACAGGCTTCGCAGGATTTTCAGGCAATGATGGAAAGCGCGCCGGCTCCGGAGCAGACTCTTCAGGAACACCTTATTCAACAGCTGAATGTTTTGGATATTTCTGATTCGGCACGTGAACTCTGCGAAAAACTTATTCAGAACCTTGATTCAAACGGTTTTTACATACTTTCGCCACAGGTTTTTCTTGAGCCTCAGAATCCTCTGCATACTCATAATTTTCTTTCATTTTGTATAGAAAAAATCCGCTCTTTTGATCCGACAGGAATCTGTGTAAAAGACGTTCAGGAAAGCCTTCTGGTTCAAGCAAAGGCAAAAAAACAGGCGCCGGCTCTTGCTCTTTTTATCCTGGACGGTCACCTTGATTTTATAATGCCGCCTTCAGCAGAGAAGGCACGCAAAAAGATTCTGGATTATTCAGAAGAGCAGGAAAAACTTTCTTTTGCACAGGAAAATTCTTCTATTCCGGAAAAAAAACAAGTTACGCTTTCTGCAGTGGAAGACGCTATAAAATTTATTCAGTCTTTAGATCCTTATCCGGCAAGAGGATTTGGAGTTTCTGATTCCCGTTATATTCGCCCGGATGTTTATGTAACCCACGAACAGGGAATTCTGGAAAACGATGATATTGAAAAAGGTCTTGTAAATGACGGAGAAGATTTTTATTTCCGAGTTATTCCAGCAAATGATACAGTTCCTGTAATCCGCCTTGCACGAGATTTTCAGGATGCAGCCGGCACTGTAACAGAAAAAGAACAGAAATTGTTTGTAAAATCCCAGATAAAAGCCGCAGAAGCCTTTATCGATTCAGTAAATTTCAGGAACCGTTCAATAATTACGGCATGCACGCGATTGGTAAAGCTTCAGGCAGAATTTTTCAGGAAGGGACCCGGCCATATGGTTCCGCTTACCCAGCGCCAGTTTGCCGAAGAAGCGGGTATTCACGAATCAACTGTTTCCCGCATTGCAGACAGCAAGTTCATTCACTGTGACTGGGGAACTTTTCCCATCAAATATTTTTTCTCAAATGCAATTAAGAAAGCTGTAACGGTGGAAGCTGTCCGCAACAATGATACGGCAACAGAAGTTTCTTCAGATTCCGTAAGACTTGAAATAGAAAAAATCTTAAAAGAATCAGAATCTTCCGGCAAAAAACTTTCCGATCAGAAAATTGCAGATTTGCTTTCTGCAAAAGGATTCAAAATTGCGCGCCGAACGGTTTCAAAATACCGGGCTCAGTTGAACATTGCATCCAGTTACGTGCGTTAGACGGATTTTTTAAACATACTTTATCAAAAACATCAGCTCATCAGTTGAAAAAATACCAATCTATTAGTATAGTGAATTGTATGCTCGAAAAGAAATTAACAGTTCTGGATCTTCTTGATCTGGATCTGCCGGGACACGATTCCCTAGAATTAAAATGTATTGCCGGTCGCCGAGGTTTGCCAAGGGCGATTAATGTTCCAGACATAAACCGTCCAGGACTTGCGCTTTCTGGCTTTTTTGATGCATTTGCATACGAGCGTGTTCAGCTTTTCGGGCGAGGCGAAACCGCTTACCTTCAGAAACTCCACAACGAAAATTTCAGCGAAAATTTACGAACTCTTTTTAATTATAAAATTCCATGCTGCATTTTTTCTTCAAACCGCGAACCGACTCCAGAATTTCTTGATTTTGCGGAAGATGCATGCTGCCCGATTCTTCAGACAAGTTTGGATTCAACAGATTTTTCCAACCGTCTTCTCCGCGTTTTTTCAAGCGTTTTTTCTCCAAAAAAGACAATTCACGGAGTTTTGGTAGAAGTATACGGTGTAGGAATTCTTATTACCGGTCATTCCGGTGTAGGAAAGAGCGAAACTGCGCTTGAACTTGTAGAACGCGGACACCGTCTTGTTGCAGACGACATCGTAGAAGTCCGCTGTGTAAATGGAAACTTTATTGAAGGCCGCGGTGCAAACAGCCTTATTTCGCACCACATGGAAATCCGCGGTTTGGGAATCATCAATATTTCAAAACTTTATGGTGTCGGCGCCGTCCGCTATCAGAAAGAGGTTCAACTTGTTGTTTCTCTGGAAGAATGGGATTCTAATAAAGTTTATGACCGAATCGGTGTAGATCAGAAAGAAGTAGATATCCTTGGTGTAAAGGTTCCGTCAATTGACATTCCTGTACGCCCAGGACGAAGTATGCCGATTATTATAGAAGCGGCAGCTATGAACGAGCGTCTTAAGGAAATGGGTTATAACTCAGCCCGTGACTTTAATCAGAACGTACTTAAGTGGATAGAAAACGGAGAAGCTCAGCGAGTATTCTCCAGCAACGAAGATAAATACTAATAAACCTAAAAAAGGAAACAAAAATGACAGAAAAACTGCTTACTGTAAAAAACCGTGCCGGAATCCATGCGCGTCCGGCAGCAATCATTGCTCAGACTGCAAATAAGTATGCATGCGAAGTTTCTCTTTCAAGAGATGGAACTACCGTAAATGCAAAATCTATTATGGGTGTCATAACAATGGCAGCAGGATACAATACAGTTCTTACCCTTCATACAGATGGTGCAGACGAAAAAGAAGCTGCTGAAGCAATCCTGGCTCTGTTTGACTCTAAATTTGAAGAAGAATAGTTTTCAGGGGTTATATGAGACAGATAACAGACAGACAGAAAGAAGTTTTATCATTTATATCTGATTTTACGGAAAAAAATGTCTATCCGCCGACAGTCCGTGAAATCAGTGAGCATTTTAATGTCTCTTTACGTGCTGTACAGGATCATATAGCTGCCCTTCAGAAAAAAGGCTATCTGGTTACAGAACAGAAACGCTCAAGATCTATCCGCGTACTTGTAGATGAACGCAAAAAGGAAGGAAACCTGTTTGTAAGCAAAGTTCCTCTTCTTGGTACAGTAGCTGCCGGAAAGCCTCTCCTCTGTGAAGAAAATCTTGACGGATATGTAAATCTTACAGAACCGTTTATTCGTCCGGGAAAAAGTTATTTTGCCCTTAGAGTGCGCGGCACAAGCATGATAGATGCTGGTATTCTGGAAGGCGATCTTGCCGTTATCGAGCAGGCAAATACAGCTTTGGACGGTCAGATTGTTGTTGCAGTCCTTGATGATGCAATTACACTTAAGCGTTATTACAAGGAATCGTCGCGCGTAAGGCTTCAGCCTGAAAATTCTGCAATGCAGCCTATTTACTGTCAGGACGTTCGCATTGTAGGAATCCTTTCAAATATCGTAAGAACATACTGATGGCTGCTCCCGTATATCTTTTTACTGGTCCCGAAACCGGCGGCCAGCAGGAATCTGTTCAAAAAATTAAGGCTTCTCTAAAAAAGCAGTACGGAGAAATAGAAGAGTATTCGTTTTATGCTATGGAAACTTCTGCCGGTGAATTTTTAACAGTTCTTCAGAACGAATCTCTTTTTGCCGCCGCAACATGCGTAGTTGTAAAAAATGCCGAACAGATAAAGAAAAAGGATGAAGTAGAAATGCTTGTAAACTGGATGAAAAATGCCAGCTCGCCAACGAATGTACTCATCCTTCTTTCTGATGAAATTTCAATAGATTCAAAAATAGAAAAAGCCGTTCCACCTGCAAATAAAAAGATATTCTGGGAACTTTTTGAAACAGACAAAATCGCCTGGATAAACAATTTCTTCAATAAAAACAAGCGTTCAATAACTCCAGATGCAGTTTCTTCTATTCTTGAAATGATAGAAAACAATACTGCCGCCCTTAAAAACGAATGTTCCCGCTTTCTTGTGCTTTTTCCGGAAGGTCACACAGTTACAGCAGAAGAAGTTGATTCAGTGCTGTACCACAGTCGTGAAGAAAATGCATTTACCCTGTTTGCTCAGATGGCAGATGCATCTGCAAGTCCAGAACAGCGCCTTTCAAAGTCGCTTGAAATTCTTCAAAAAATCCGTCTTTCAAAAGAAAATTCTTCTGTTCTTGTCATTGCAGGGCTTACTTCGTGCTTCAGAAAACTTTCTCTCTGGCTAAAATTAAAATCAGAAGGCTTGAACGACGATTTTAATCTTAAAAAAAACGGGTTTACCAGTAGCCGCCAGAAAACCCAGTATTCAAATGCATCCCGAATATGGAAACCCGGTCAGGTAACCGCAGTTCTTGCAGTTCTTGCCGCCGGCGACATGACAATTCGTTCCGGCGGTTCTGCTTTGGAAGATGTTCTGCTTCAGAAAATGCTTTACGAAATTATAATCAAAAATGGTGCATCTTGCGCAGCCTGCGATTATTCCGACTTCTAATAAAGCCGTTTTCAACGGTTAAAGGCCGTTCAGTGTGTTTTTAAGGGAATTTAGTTCCTCGTCAGAAAGAGTAACGCCTTTTCCCATCTTCTGGTGATCCGGAGACCAGCTTCTTAAGTCATATTTTGCAGGTCGACCGCCCCAGCTTACTTTGTTAAGTTCCAGCGTCCATCCGCCCTTACTTGTAGAAATTACCGCAATTTTTTCTGTAATTTCAAATGAAAATTCATCGGCCATAAGTCACCTCTTAACCTTCAGTTATTACAAATATTTTAATTCTTCCTCTCTTTAAAATCAAATCAAAATTCCATTCATACATTATTTACTATATTAGGAATAGATTTATTTTAAATATTGGAATATAATTGAATCATATAAATTTGGAGGTCTTATTTTGAAAAAAAAGTATATTGCTTTTTCATGTGCAGCAGCCTTGTCCCTCATTTTTGCATCCTGCGCATCAAAGCCAAAGTTAGAAGAACCGGCACCTGTAGAAAATAAACCGGTAGAAAAAGTAGAAGAAACCCAGGAAGAAGCTCCAGCTGTTCAGGAAGATGACACTTCTTCTGCAGAAGCTCAGGCAAATGCCCGCGCACAGGCAGACGAACAGTATCAGAAGGCACTTCAGGCAAAAGCTAAGATTGAAGAACTTGGTTTTGCTTCATACAGTCAGGAAGAATACGACAGCGGAAACGCTTCTCTTGCAGAATATGAATCAAAAAAAGATTCGGAAGATGCAGCAGGAACAGAACTTCTTGCACTTGCAGATTCTGCATACGGAAAGTACGTAAACGTTCTTAATAAAGCGTTTAAAAAGCTTGCAAAAGACGCACGTAATGCCGCATTTATCGAAAAGAAAAATGCCGACGGAGTAAAGGCAGCGGTTGCCGCAAAAGCAGAGTATTCAGCTGCTGCAGAAGAATTCAAGGCCGGCGATACAAATTATGCAATGCAGAATCCTGAATCTGCTTATAAACATTACCTTGCCGCAAAAGACAAGTTTGCTGCTCTCTATGCAAGCGTTTCAAAGAAGCGTGCCGCAGCACAGACAGCAATTGACGAAGCAAAGGCAAAGGTAGAAAGTGCAGAAAACTACGCAATCAATGCTGATCACGAAAAGCCTCTTGAAGGCGAAAATATTGAAGGAATCGAAGCGGAAGATGCAGTTCTTCTTGAAGCAGATGACTATGCTGCTCCAGAAACTCTCGAAGCAGAAATCCCAGAAGTTCTTGATGTTCAGGAAGATGATTCAGATTCCGCTGCAGAAGCTGTTGAACAGGAGGCTGAGTAATGAAAAAATTAATTTCCGCAATTGCGCTGCTTACAGCCTGCGCTTCAATTTTTGCAGTCAGCTATAAGAACAATACTTATCAGAAACTTGCAGACGAATACAATAAAAAGGCTCAGATTGCTTTTGATGCCGGTCAGTATGATGATGCAGTAGAATATTCTAAAAAAGCTGCCGAAAATGCTGAACTTTCAAAAGCATATATTGACATGATGATGGCTCGCGGAAACGCAGAAAACGAACTTAAGCTTGCTGAAAACCGCATTAACTGGGCAGAAAGTGTTCATGCAGACAAAACATTCCCGATGGCATATACAGCAGCAAAAGAAGCCTTTGAAAATGCAAAAAAAGCATTTGAAAGGGAAGATTTTGCCGCAACAATCGATTATGCACGCCAGTCTCTTGCTGCTCTTGACGGAGTTGTAGAAGTTACACCGCTTCCGGAATACTACATTGTTCGTCCTTGGGCAGAAACAAAAGACTGTTACTGGAATATTTCTGGCCGTCCTTATGTATATAACAATCCTCTGCTTTGGGAAAACCTTTACCAGGCAAACAAAAATGCAATGCCAAAGCCGGAAGATCCAAACCTTATCAAGCCGGGAATGAAGATGAAGATTCCTAGTCTTACAGGTGAATACCGCGAAGGCGTTTACAGTCCTTCAAAGAAATACGATCCGTACAATTCTTCTGAAAACAAATAGAATTTAAATTTCAGAAGCGTATGAACAGGCTGTAGAAAAGTGCAGATTTTTTTACACTTTTTTGCAGCCTTTTTTTTTGACATAATAATTCTTACGAATTAAAATAGTAAAAAAGAGTTAAAAAACCGCATCAAGTGCGTTTTTCAAATTGTCCTTAAGTTATTCTTAAAAATCAGGAGGAATTTAAAATGTCTATTATTGCTATTTCAAGACAGGTTGCGTCTCTTGGAGATGAAATCGCTCGGTCAGTCTCAGAGAAAACCGGTTATAAATTTGTTACACGCCATGATCTGGAAAAACGCATAGTTGATTTAGGATTTCCTCAGGAAAAACTTAAGAAGTATGACGAAAAGAAACCTGGTTTCTTTGCTTCTCTTGTAAAAGATCGGGATGAATATCTTAATTATCTTCAGACTGCCGTTCTTGAAGCTGCAGCAGAAGGTAACTGTATCCTTATCGGTCGCGGTGCTTTTCTTATTCTGGAAAACCTTCCGAACCTTATTTCGCTTCGCTTTGTTGCAAAAAAAGACGTGCGCGTAAAACGCCTTATGAGCGAATTTAACTGGAACGAAAAGCAGGCACTTCAGCGCATTACAGAAAGTGATTCAAACCGCAAGGGCTTTCACAAGAGTTTCTTCAATATAGAAAGCGATGACCCTGCTCACTTCCTTATGGTTTTGAATACAGGTGTTCTTGATGTTGAAAATGCAGCCGCTTCAATCGTAATGATGAACAAAACGCTCATCACTCCTGAAAAAGAAGCTGCCGGCAAGGAAAAACTGGACGAACTTATAAAGTGCCAGCACCTTGTAAATAAACTTGTTTTTGAATACAAGCTCAATATTGAATTCCTTCGCGCCGTAATTGATGGAAAGAATCTTATTCTTCAGGGAGTAGCAGATTCTTCTGTTCTTGTTGAACGTGCGTTAAAAATTAGTGCTGTAGAACTTCCTGAATACAATGTTACTTCATCAATCAGTGTAGTTCAGGATTTTAAGGCCAGACTCTAAATTTTTACAAAAAGGGCTTCTGCTGGAATTGTTACTTGCTTTAATTGACTTTTCTGGCAGAAAAGTCAATACTTATATACATTATGAAAACTTCGAATAAATTTACCTTAGCGCGAGTAATCTTTGCTCCTATATTTTTCCTTATGTACTACATCCCTGTATGGACATCAAATGAACTGCTGGCAAAAATTTCTGCATTTGTAATGATTCCACTTCTGGCGCTTGCACAGCTTACAGATTATTGGGACGGTCACTATGCCCGCAAAAGTAATGAAGTATCAGATTTTGGTAAACTTTTTGATCCATTTGCAGATGTCATGCTGAATCTTACGCTCTTCCTTTGTGCTCAGGGTTCTGTAACAGGTAAAGGTTACATGCCGATTGTTCTTTTTGTGCTTATACTTTACCGTGAATTTTCAATGAATTTCTTGCGCATGGTTGCCGTTTCAAAGGGAACAGCAATTGCTGCCCGCAAAGGCGGAAAATTTAAAACCGTATTCTATATTGCATCCGGCTTTTTAATGCTTGCCCTTGAAACTTTGTTCCGCCTTGGCTTTGCTGAACAGATTTCTTCTTTTGTTCCGCTTATCCGCATGATTCTTGTTGTAATGTTCTCAGTCTGCGTTCTTTTGAGTTATCTTTCTTTTTCTGATTACATTATAACTTTTTCAAAACTCTTGTCTTCAAAAGATTAATTAATCTCCGTTTTTTTGAACTGTATTCCCCGGTGATTTTTTGTGTCTCTATTGTCGAGGCTCCGGGGAAAATTATTTTACTTTCTAGCTTTGTCTGGATGCTCGTTGTAGAAGTCGCGTTTGTCGGCATACATTGCTTCGTCTGCAATGTGCATGTTTTTGCGCAGATCCTCTTCAACTTCACTCCATGAAGAACCGATCGCAAGGGAAACTTCTGCATTATAGCCGCTTTCTGCACGTAGCGAAGCAACTTTTTCTTCAAAAGTAGTTTTGTCGCATCTTGGTGCAATTACAACAAATTCGTCCCCTCCGGAACGGTAAATTTCGTAATCTCCAAAGTGTTTTTTCAAAAGTTCCGCTGCATTCTTCAGCAGTTTGTCACCGGCAATATGTCCGTCTTTATCATTACAGGCTTTAAGACTGTTTAAGTCTGCAAAAACTATTCCGTAAGGCGCTTCAACCGTTCTTTCCTTCTGTACGTGCCAGTCAACGCGTGTGTTCATTGAATTGCGGTTTTTTACTCCCGTAAGCGAATCTACGTTGCTCAGGTATTCAAGCTGTTCCATAAGCTGATTGTTTGCAATCTCGCAGGAAAGGAAAAATGCCGTAAGGCTTATAAATTCTTCTATTTCCGTAATACGGTTTATGTTAAAATTCGTTATAAATAGGGCGCCTAAAAATTCTTTTCCGCGTGAAATTGGTGCAAGAACAAGACTTTTTACTCCGCCTCCACGAAGGCTTTCTACCCATAGTGGATTTATTTTTTTTAGATTTGCCATGTCAGACTCATCTTTTACAATTACAGTTTCATAGATTTTTAGAGTATCTTCCCATGATAAAACTACTTCTGGTGTAAGATAGGCTGCAAAATCATCAATTGAAACGTCTTCTGTGTTGAATTTTACGCAGAGTGGTGCAAATCTTTTATTTTTTTTATCAATCATGATTATTGCACTGCAGAAGGCTTCGCATTTTTTCAGAATATCACCAATTACAGTATCCATGGTTTCCTGAAAATTAGAACTTCCCCTTAAATTTATACAGGTCTGAATTATAAATGAAGCGTTTTCAAATGAAACATTGTGCGAAATCTGAAAAGGATCCGGTTCTTTTGTCATTTCCAATAAAAAGAGTGCATAATAAATATTATCGTGGTCATATTCGCTGGAAATAGGTACAAGTGAACAGTTGATCCAGTTGCTGATGGATTTATTTTCGGCATAACTGTGAAGATACTTTTTCTGAACGGCACAAAGGAAGCAGTAATATTCGAACCTTGGTTCTTTTGGAGCAAGTTCGGAATAAATCATATTGTCGTAGTACCTCGGAGCATTGCACTTTTTGTACTTTTCATTTGCGCGGACAATCCGAATTTCACCGCATTTACCGTCAGCAGTTTTTTCAACTGACAGCACTGCAGCCGCCATATTATAAGCGTTAACTAAACCTTGAAAATCCATATTCTAATTATAAGATGATAACTGAATAATGCAAGAAATTCTGTTTTATATATTTATTTAATAATTTTTTTTCAAGGCCATTTCATCCGCAACCGGCGTTCCAGGGCTACCCTCACGGTCGGTGCTCACATCCGTTCGCACGCCGCTCCCTCCGGTCGCGCCCCCTTCCATGCCGGGGCCATGCTGGTAAAGCCAGGTTAATTTTTTTTCATTTTTTTAGCTATTATTTTCTGTCATCCCCTTGCAGAATCAATGCAGCAGTGTATATGGTTTATCGACCGGTAGCTATTTTTTTAATTGCAATGATATTAAACTCAAAATTAATGCAAAAAAAATTTAAAAAAAATACAAAAAAAATTAATTTCACTGTTGACACAAAACGTACAAAGTTATATATTCATTTTCACCGTCGCACGACAGTGTGACACAAAAACAAAAGTTGTTTGACATATCAGGGAAGGAAAGAAAGACAGAACA
>JBGVIP010000053.1:0-38624 GCA_045123335.1 Treponema sp. | reverse complement strand
AATCCATGAATATAAACGGCTGGTATATGATTACGGTTTTACCGCTTTCATATATTAATAAACAGCAGCAAGATATAAACCTTCTGTTCTACATTGTAATCTCTGTAATTTCCGTAATGCTTCTGGTTATTATAATGACTGTATTCCTTGGAATTAAGCGAAGCCTTCAGATTGAAAAGGATAACGAGCGCCTTACAATTGCTAATAATCAGGCTCAGACGCTTATATTTGAATACGATATTCAAAAGGATATCGTAGAGTTTTCAGGAGAAACAAAGTTCATTATTGGAACAGAAAAGAAACTGCTTTCTGCAGAATTTATCAGGGGAGAGCATTTTAAGCGCATTCATCCTGATGACGGCAATGTTCTTGAGCATCTTGACCGTGCAATTAAAAACAAGCAGGACAGTTTTACTGCAGAATTCCGCTTTAAAAATTATGAAAACGAATATATCTGGGTACGCATGACAGGTTCATGCATTTTCTCTGAAAACGGTTTTGTAAGAAAGTTTATTGGAAGCATTACAAATGTAAATTCCCAGGTTTTGCACGAGCAGGAATTAATAAACCTTGCAGAGCGGGATAAGCTTTCTAATCTTTTGAACAAGGTTACTTTTGAACATAAGATAAGGCAGTATATCCTTGAGCAGGGCGATGTTAGGATTTGTGCACTTATAATTATCGATCTTGACAATTTTAAGTCTGTAAATGATTACCTTGGACATCTTACTGGAGATATGGCAATTAAAGATGCTGCAAAGAAACTTTCAATCGTCTTTTCTGATAAAGATTTCATATGCCGTTTTGGAGGTGATGAATTCTGTATTTTCATGAGGTTTAGTGATTACCTTTCAAAGGAAAAGGTCATTCAGATTCTTAATGAAAAGGGCGAGCGGCTATGTTCTCTTCTTAAGGAAGATTATTTTAATGAAGATTCAAACGTTACAGTTACTGCAAGTATTGGTATGGCTGTTTTCCCGTCTTCCGGAAAAAATTACGAAGAACTGTTCAATAATGCAGACAAGGCTCTGTACCAGGTAAAGCATAACGGAAAGAACGGATTCAGTATTTATAAAAATTTGTAAAATGCATTAAATTATAAAAAAAGACCTGCAGCGAATGAAACTGCAGGTCTTTTTTGTTGAGGACTTATTTTAAATCCTGTAAACGGATCTTATTTTAGGGTTGCCTTATCCAGCATCTGGATTGTTCCGTTTGCTCCAGAAACTATTACATGCTGACCGGAAATTGTAATTGGGGAAGCGGCCTTAACTTTAATTTCTGATTTTAACTTAAGGTTCAAATCCTGATCGTATTTTGCAATTACAAAATCTTTTCCTTCTGTAATTACACAGTAGAACTCGCTGCCATCCTGAATTAATACAGATGTTTCGGAAGCAGTTTCGTTGCTTTCCTTTACAATTTCCATTGTATCTGAAGAAATAAGTACAAGTTTAACGGCCCCGTTTCCGGAATTTTCGCCGGCAATTGCAATAAAGCTTTCTCCTGCCTTGTACATTGTTCTGTTGCGGATAACCTTTACTGGGCTGGATTTAATGACTTCTCCTGTCTGAGTGTTTACTTTAACAAGCGCAGAAAGAAGGGAAGTGTCGTCTACAAGCTGGATTGCAAATGTGCTCGGTGCAGTCGAATTTGCAATTTCCTGGCGGATTACTTCCTGCTGGTCAGTTGCAATTTCTTTGCGTTCCGATTGGGCTTCTGCATTCTTTTTATCTGCTACTGCCTGCTGAACCTGTGCATTATTCTGTGCTTCCTGAGTTGCTTTTCTCTGATTTTCTTCAGATTTCTGCTGCTCGGCAAGTTCTTCCTGCTTTTTTTCTGCTTCGGCTTCTTTTACTTCTGCTTCTTTCTGAAGTTCCTTATTTTCCGGATTTTCATCGGCTTTCTGACGTGCTTCTTCTGCTTCTTTTTTAGCTTCGTCAGCCTGAGTTTTTGCTTCTGCTGTCTTTGCTTTTTCTTCGTTCAGTTTTTTCTGTTCCTGAACTGCAGTTTTCTGCGAGTCGCGCGCTTTTTCTGTTGCCTGCTCGGCTTCGCGTTCCTTTAAGTCAACCATGTCTTTGCGGCTGTCAATGTTTTTGCCGTCATCTTCCTGCATGTGCTTTACGACTTTAGAATCGCTGATTACTGATGTATCGATTGTGCTTAAACCGCCGTTTTCTACGTCAAAAAGCGGAATCACAATCTGGGATTTTCCCGGCCAGTCCTTATAGTTTACGGAAAGTCCGCAGCTTTCTGCAGAAAGATTTTCTGTTACAACAGTTTTATATCTGTCCTTAAAATCTGAAAGTTTTTCCCTATAAACGGCGTTATATACAGTTATGAATACAGAAATTGTTTCTGCATCTTTTTCTGAATATCCGTATGCGCTTGAAAGGTATGCGGCAATTATGTGCCTTAAGTTGTCAATGTGGTCAACAGACGCATCTTTACCAATTATAATTATGTCTGCATCAAGTTTAGATTTTTCTGAAGGATCTACAGCGTGAATTACAGAATAGCGTGCATTTCCGCCGGAAGTTTTTTTTGTAAGGTTTCCGGAAACGTTTTTACCAAGTTCTGTTCCTATGCCCTTAATGCTTGCAAGAGAGTCAATCTTTGCGTGCGGACCTGTGTAGTTTATAAAAACAATAGTATCATCTGTGCCTGCTGACTGAAGTTCTGCTTTGTTTACTTCAAGGGCATGAACTCCAATGGACATCAGGAATAAAAACTGCATAAATAAAATTATTTTCTTCATGCTTTCCATTATATAATGATAATTCCAAAAGTCTATTGTTTTTTGACTAAATCTTGAGCTGTGCGATTTTTTTAAGTGTTAGTCTTGTGTAGTCCCTTACGTTTGAACTGTACTGAGGACTCATGAAAACAGTGATTATGTCCATTCCGTAATTGTAGAAAGCGGGACGGCCCATAAAACGGCAAATCTCTAAGACTGCGTCGCAGATTGCATAAAAAGTGGAATCGCTTGAAGCAGGAAGACTTTTTGCCCTTATTTCTATGTTTTTTAAAATTCTTGAATCCGGGTCAAACGGACATTCTGAAACTGCCCTTAATGCCGCAGTAAGCAAAGCCGGATTATTTTCATTTCTAATTATTGAAGCTAAATCAGGTATAAAAAAATCGGTACCGAATTCCGCAATCTGCATGATTGCATTTTCAACGCCTGTATAATCGCGCTCAAAAATAGATTTCTGAACAAGAGACGGTCTGGACGCTTTCTGCATTTGAAATTCCCTGTAGGCGCGGCAAAAATCTTTAAGGCCGGAAAGGTATTCCTTTTCTTTTGAGCCGTAATTTCCGTTTTTAAGAATTTGAATTCTGTCTGTTCCTGTCATACGTTCCGGAAGAGTTTCTGAAAAATCTAGAAAAGCAAGGCTTGAACTGTCTGGTTTAAGGAAAGATTCATATGTTTTTTTTGGAAATTTCTGTTGTTCTGTTTTTTTAGAAATGTTCTGGCTTATTTTAAAGCCTGCCATTGCCCAGTTTGTGCTGCATATTACAAGATTTGTTTTTTCTGTAAGAATAATCTGATTCCATTTTGAAAAAATATCGCCGGATTTTGGAAAATCTGCTTTCCAGACTTCAGTGCCAGAAGTTGAGTATAGAAAAGCGTTCTGCCTGCCGGATAAAAATATGTTCTGTCCATTTTTTGTGCTCTTAAAAAGAATTGTTTCTTCAAATTTTTGAGGGACATCAAAAAAATCGCTTACTCGGCCGTCACTTGTATTAAAGACCAGAACTCTAGTGCCGCGCGAGCAGTTTGCGGCAAGGGCGGCTTTTTGAGCGTTCAGTTCAATGAATTCTGCCGGATATGAAGGAATTGTATTGCTGAATGCCCTGTCTGAATATGGGATTGTCCATTTTGTAGAGGCCTTGTTTTCTTTTATAAAACACATTCCTGCAGAGCCGTCGCTGAAGTACAGCATTAAACCGGAAACGTCTTCCCCGGCTGAAAGAATTTTTCCTGAAAAAGTAATTGTTTCAAGCATTTCTCCAAACGGGCTTATCCTTACGGCTGTAGTTTTTCCATTTTCTTCTGCTTGGCATAATGCAATCAGCGAACCGTCGTTCATCTGCATAAGGTTTTCTTTCCTTAAAGCTTCTGTTTCTAAAGTCCATTTGCAGATTCCATTAATTGAATAGCAGGCAATGTTTTTTTCGCCTTTTACAAAAATACGGCAGTCGAGTCCGGCTTTGGGATTGTTTTTAATTTCAAAAGGAACTTTTACAGACCAGAGTGTAAGTCCGCTTGGATTAATCAGAGAAAGTTCGTTTTTTCCACAAATGCTTAAAAGAAAATCGCTTGAAAAAACTGTAAGGAATGGATCCGGATGTCCCGGAACTTTACGCTCCCATAAAATTTTGCCGTTATCCGTACATGCAGAAATCATTTTTGCGTCTGTAAGAACCGCAAAGCCGTAGGAAGTCTGGCATGGCGGGCATATGGCTTTTCCGCTTATTACGGCAGTCCATCCAGCATTTTCTGAGGAAAGAGTTTCTCCGTACACATTTAAGGTGCAGTTTACGAGAAGAAAAAATATTAATGTATGGAAAAATCTTTTTTTCATTTTTAGATTTCTTTTGTAAGCACTGCAAGGCTTTCTATATGGCTTGTATTCGGGTAGAAATCCAGCAGATACAGTCTTTCAAGTATGTATCCGGCCTTTAAAAGGTCTGCAATGTCGCGGGCATGTGTAGCTGGATCACATGAAACTGACCTTATCTGAGGAATCCCTGATTTTTTAAGATAATTTCTTACTCCTCGTTCCATTCCGCTTCTCGGCGGATCTATTACAACTGCGTCAAAATATGCGTCAGGATTAGCTTCTGCCCATTTTTCGCCGCTTAAGCCGTATGATTCGTGCGGTTTTCCGACAAGATTCTGTTCTGCAAAGACCAGGGCGTCCCGGTTGTGCTCAACAAGCGTAACTTTCTTAAAATAGTCTGCAAGAAAAACGCTGAATGTACCGCAGCCGGCATACATATCTAGAACTGTTGTGCCGGTAAGGCCTCTGCAGATTTCCGTAATTGATTTTTCAAGAACTTCAAGATTGGACTGAAAGAATCCTCGAACGTCAAAACTTACGTTTTTTCCCAGAAGGTTTACCGTTACAATGTCCTGAACAGAAAGCTGTGTTCCGGAATATCGTTTTTTTGTCTGCTTTATGTTTCTGTTTTTTTTCTTAAGATCTGCAAAATTGTCTTTCTGGATTTTCTGTTCTTCAGAAAGGGCAGATTTTACTCCTTCTTTTCCGCCAGAAGAAATGACTTTATCGCTGCAGAAAAGATGGCAGCGTCCTTTTGGCCTGTTTTCTGCCGGGGTATCCTTGAACCATTTGTTTACCATTGGTTCTGCAACTGCACAGTTTTCTACAGGAATTGTCCGGTTGCTGCTTTTTTCCGAAAGTCCGCCGTCATTCAGCTGGAATCTTGCGCGGTAATTAAGGTTTGAGCCGCTTATTACAGTTATTTCCGGCACCTGAATGCCGTTGCGTTCAAAACAGTCTTTGAGTATTTCTTTTCTGAACTGCTTCTGTGCTTCTGCTTCAATGTGCATCATGTTGCAGCCGCCGCACTTCATGTAGAGCGGGCAGACTGGTTCAACTCTTGAAGCTGCGGGTTCAACAATTTTTACGATTTTTCCAGTATCATAATCCGGTTTTGAATCCGTTATTTCAATTTCAAGTTTTTCTCCGGGAATTGCATACGGTACAAAAACGTTTTTACCGTTTATTTTTGCAATACAATTTCCCCCAAATACTAATTTATCTGTTATAATAGTTTCCATAAATCAATTCCATTCTATCAGATTTCTTATTTATAAAAAATGGACTTGATCGGTTTTAAACATTTTTTTTTGACATTGAGAGGTGTTATTTATGCAGACAGAAAGATTCATGCAGAAAATGAGTGACGGAACAGAAATTGCCGTTAACCGCTGGATTCCAGAAGATGAAGAAGGAATCAAAGGCGTGGTTGTTTTCAGTCATGGAATGCTTGAGCACGCCCTTAGGTATGACAGAGTCGGCTGTGTATTTGCAGAAAAAGGTTATGTATTCAGTGCTCATGATCATCGCGGTCATGGAAGAACAGCACTTACAGCTGAACAGAACGGTACAGGCTGTTTTGGAATGCTCGACGAAAAAAATGGATTCAAAAAAGTAACTTCAGATCTAGCTGAAATAATTGACGAAATAAAAAAAGACTATCCTGGTAAAAAAATCATTCTTCTTGGTCATTCTTTCGGTTCATTTGTAGCACAGGATTTTATTGAACAGCATGGAGATTTAATCAACGGCTGTATACTTATGGGCTCTTCCGGAAAACAGAAACTTGCCGGCTTTGGTGTTGTCGTAACAGGAATTGCGTCTCTATTTGGAAAAAGAAGAAAGTCAAAGTTGATTCAGAATATTGCATTTACAGGCTATAATTCGCGCGTAAAAGGCAAAAAAAGAGCTTTTTCGTGGCTTTGTGCATGTGAAGACAACCTTAAACTTTATGAAAATGATTCCTGGTGCGGCGGCGTAGAAACAGTAAGTTTCTTTAACGACATGTCAAAGCTTCTCTGCAAGATTCACAAGGCTAAAAATATTGCAAAAATCCCTTCCGGTCTTCCGATTCTATTTGCTGCCGGAACAGATGATCCGGTCGGCGAATACGGACATTCAATTGAAAAGCTTATAAATCAGTACATCAGGAATGGAGTCGGTTCCGTTCAGTTCAACCAGTATGAAGGTGACCGTCATGAACTTTTTAATGAAAATGATTCTGACAAGGTTCTTGAAGATTTGTTTGATTGGATTGAAAAAAATACGTCTCTGTAATACACTCTACACATTGTGTTAATACGTTATGGAACAGATAAAAACGGGAGGCCTGTAAAAAAGGCTCTCGTTTATACAAAAGAAGAGCATAAAATACCAAAATCCAGAATTGATTTTGAAGCACTCCAGATTATAGACAGGCTGCGCAATGAAGGATTTCATGCGTACCTTGTCGGCGGTGCTGTAAGAGATTTGATTGTAGGCAATTCTCCAAAAGATTTTGATATTGTAACAGATGCAACGCCGACAAAAATTAAAAGGATTTTCAGAAATTCCCGCATAATCGGAAGAAGATTCCGCATCGTTCATGTTGTTTACGGTGAAAAGATTTATGAAGTAAGTACTTTTCGTTCAATTGCGGAGGGGTCTGTAGGTAATGAATTCGGAACAATTGATGAAGATGTACAGCGCCGCGATTTTTCCATGAATGCCCTTTATTATGATCCTGTTCAGGAGCATGTAATTGATTATGTGGGCGGTGTAAAGGATATCCGCAAAGGAATTCTGCGTCCTGTAATTCCTCTTGACCGCATTTTTGTTGAAGACCCTGTAAGGATGCTGCGTGCAATAAAATATTCTGCAAAGACAAAGTCAAAGATGTCTTTTATAATGCGCAGAAAAATCCGCCAGAATGCAGGTCTTCTTGCACAGGTAAGTCCTTCCAGACTTACGGAAGAACTGCTTAAAATCATAAACAGCGGTAATTCTAGTGCCATAATTGCAGAAGCTCTTGATACAGACCTATATATGTCTCTCCAACCGGCTGCAACAGGCATGATGTATGCAAACAAGTCGTTTGAATCAAAGTATATGGTAAGCATGAAGCAGCTTGATGATTTCATTAAGGCAGAACCTGATGCCCGTCTTGGTCAGAAACTTATATTCATGATCCGCGATTTTATTTTAAGCCTTACAGACTGGAAAAAAGAGCTTGAAAATCATACGCCGTACGCAGAACTGTATGCAAAAACATGGCGTGAATGCAGGAATTTTGTACTTCCAATGAACCCTCAGAGGACAGAACTGGATTTTGCAATTCGTTCGGTTCTGACTGAACTTGGAGTTCCTGTAAAGACTAGAAAGAAAAAGGCTCCTGCACAGAAAAATGCAGAGCAGTCAAAAAAGAAAAGTTCAAAAAGTAGAAAAAGACCAGAAACTGCATCTGCAAAATCTGTGTCAGCAGCAAACGCTGAACCGGCTCCTGCTGCAAATGTTTCAGAAAATACAGCCAGTTAATCAGTTTTTAGGTTAATCAGTACCGGTAATCTTGTCGATGCAGATGCTTACTTCTTCGATAAGAATGCCGGTATAGCTTTCAATCTTATCTATAATATATTTCTGCATCTTGTGTATTTTGCCAGTCAGCTGGGTTCCAAACGGAACGTCAATCATAATTATGATTTTGTAACCGCGGCTGTCTGTCTTAATGGTCATCTTTTTTACTTTTACGGCACTGTCGCATTCCATTACGCAGTGCATGACCATTTGGGTAAGCGCCGCTTCTGAAATTTCAATTCTTCCTTTTTTTGAAAATTCCGGCTGAACGATTGATTTTTCAAACATCCTGCCGTCGCCCTGACCTTTATTAAAGATATTCTTGTTCCTGAAAAACAGTTTTATGGAATTTGAAAAAATCTGAGGATAACTTCTTTTTATTTCTATAGAAGGAACTGGAATTACGTGCTTTCCTTCTACCTGGCGCGACTTAATTGCTTTTTCTATTTCTTCGCGGCTTGCAATGTCTTCTATATGAATGATTTTCTGCGGCTGCGGAAGCTGAAGTCGTGTGGCAATTTTCATTACCATTTTTTCTGAAGTTCCAAGAATCAAAAGCTTTTTGATGTGGGCTTTTTTCCAGGCTTTTGCAACTTCGTCTCTGTGTTCCTTGTCATCAAAGAGGGCAACACGGACTGCACCCATGTATGTTTTTTCCCTTTTTGCGGAATGACCGGCAAGAATCTTGTCATTCTGGATGAGGAGACCGTCGTCAATAAGGGCATCGATTTTATATTTTTCCGCGAGAAGTTTGGAACGGAAACTCTTTCCTGTTCCGCTTTCTCCTACGAGTGCGAATACCGTTACTGGCTTAAATGAGGCTGCAATGTCTTCAAGAAAATTAACCATACCTATAGTATAGCGCATTTTTCGTATTCGTGCATTGTACTTTTTAAAAAGTTTTCAAAAAGTTTTGGAATTGGTGCTGTAATTACTTCCGGAAGGCTAATGGGATTGTCTTTAGGAACGTAAAGCCGGAATGCGTGCAGAAAATATTCAGCTTCCAGGATTTTTGATCCTCCGTAAGCAGTGTCTCCTAAAAGCGGAAATCCATGATGAGATGACTGAGAGCGTATCTGATGCTTTCTTCCGGTTTCAATTGCAAAGCGCACAAGAGTGTATTCAATGTTTTTATATTTTCCGTAGCCGAGCGGAAAGACAGAAGTGACGGCTGTTTTTGCGTCTTCAGCATTTTCTTCTATATTTACTGTCTGAAATGCTTTTGTTTCATCAAATTCGTTTTTGATTCTGTCTGTCCATTTTTCTTTTGAAGTAAGCTTTCCCTGAACTATGCCCAAATATTCCTTTTTTATTATATGTTCCTTTATTGCTTCGGAAAACCATCTTGCTCCCTTAAGGCTCATGGAAAAGGCAAGGGCTCCGCTGGTTTTTCTGTCCAGGCGGTGGAGCGGTCCAGGTACAAAAGATATTGAACTGTTTTTCTGTTTGTTTTTGTAATATGCTTCTACAGTGATGTTTAGGGAGTTTTTAAATCCCTGTACAGTTGAATCATATGGCTTGTTTATAATAAGAATGTCTTCTGTTTCGGCAAGAATTTCCGGAAGTTTTTGCAGAGTCTTCTGTATTTCGGATGATTCAGATTTTTTTTCTGTGTCATGGCTTTTGCCGTGCAAAAGGAAATCTGCAATTTTTATAATGTCGCCTTCGTGTACGTGCATTCCGGCTTCTGCTTTTTTTCCGTTAACCTTGATAAGTCCCTTTCTGATTGAAGAATAGATTCCGGAAAGTGCATCTGCATTCATGAATTTCCTTAGGATCCGGTCAAGCCGCCTGTCGTTGTCATCAGGTCCGGCTGTAATTTCTGTAAAAAGCATGGTTGTATTATAAAAATGATTAAGGTTTGCCGCAAGGTGAGGCTGTCTGGTTCTGTATATTTAAAGCTAAACCTTTACGGAAATGCCTTAAGGCTCATACCAATTACCTCTGATTTCTGTATTTTGAAGAAGCTTCCCAAGAGGTGTTCTTTTATTTTTATACCCGGATTATTAACAAAAGAATATAAAAAAACAGAATAACCATCATAGTAAAAATTGACAATAAACTGGTAAGAGTATAGTCTAAGGAAAAAGGGGAAAAAAAAGAGAGAGCAGATAGAAAAAATAGTAGCGGCAGTAACTTTAATAATATATGCAGTGCAGATAGTACCAGCAGTAGAATATAAAACGACAATGGAAAGAAGCCGAGAAAGGCTGGATCATTACATGGAAGTACTGATACTATAATGAATTATTTTGCCCAGTTCGGAAGCAGCGGAACAAGTATGTCTTACGCAAACGGCATGTATTCTTTGAACGGTGTTACAGCCGGTACTCAGATAGGAACAATGGGAAGTACCGGATATGCAAGTAACGTTCATGCTCATATGACTGTTAATGGAAGCGGTGAACAGTTTGGAAATAAATTTGTTTCTATATTAAATAATCAGCGTATTACAGAAATTGATGATTATTCAAAATTTTTGACGGGTTATAGATTTAATAATTTTTATGATAATGATGGTATTTGGGATAATTTATATAAATATTCTCTACAATCTAATTATTTAGATTATCAAAAAATCCTAAATCAACATTATCTTGAATACGAATATTATAATCACTTAAAGATATTTACACCTCATTTTATATTAGGAAATAAATTATGAAAAAAATTATTACGATTCTGTTTTTCAATTGTATTTTTCTAAATTTTACTTTTTCAATTGAATTGAGAACAAAAACTGTTATAAATAGTATTGAATATAATCCAATAGCTTGTTTTGGAGTCTTGGATTTATTTTATGATAAACTAAACAATCTTGTAATTGTTTTTGAAAGGCAATCAAATAGAAAATCTGTATTTTCAATCAAAGATGATTCTTTTATAGAAAGTATTGAATATGAAGAAATTAAATATAAATCCGGTGAATATCATTCATATGTAAAAAATGGAATAATATATTCATTAAAGGATGATTATAAAGTATTTTTTTCATCGGTCGAAATTGATTTTTATAATGATTTTAGACAAACGGAATTTGGTGATAATCCAGCTCCGTACTATATGTATATAATGGATAAGAATGAAAATGTAATCTTTAATTTTAATACCTGGAGATTAGATAAACAGGTGTTTTATCCAAAAACGTATTATACTTCGTTATCAGAAGAAAAAGAATATACAGCTGAGCAACAATTAAAAATATTAAAACTTAATCCAGCATCTACAGAATGGAAAAACCATACTGCTATAAATAAAAAACAAAACAGAATTGCCGTTGTTTTTGATAAATTAGACGGAAAGCGTGGTGGACTTGTAATCTTTGAAGTCCTATATGATGCGGTTTGCAATGATGACAAAGTACGTGTACGGAAAGAACCTAATCTTAATTGTGACACAGTTACATTTATTAACAAAAATGATAGTGTAAAGATAAAAGATCAAAGTGATAGAAAATTTGAAATAGACGGAGAAGAATGGTACTGGCACGAAGTTGAATTACCTGACGGCAAAACCGGCTGGGTATACGGAAAATATCTGGATATAGAAAAATAAAACCCGGGGGCGTTACGGGGGCCGCGTAAGAAAACATGATACAGATTGCACAAGAACAAAAATATATACTTCTCATTGCCCCCGTTGGAAGGGGTAGGAACAAACGGCTTTCAGCCGGTTGTGACGAGGGGAAGGCTTTCCCCTTACTAATACAATTAATTTATTTATATCTTGAGAAGATTGCAGGTGCAGCCGTTCAGGGGATAGGCGGCATAGGCGGAGTTTTCCTTTATAGAAATCAGATATTATGAAAATAATTATGTGCAACAATACAAAAATAAAAACAGATGGAGAATTTACTAAAATGAAAAAAATTATTTTGTTATTTTGTTTTATTGTTATTTCAATTTTTTGTTTATCTGCGTGTAATAAAACTAAAAAAAAATCCTTACCACAAACAGAGACTGAAGAAAAACAGCTACATGAATTTGAAGACTATCTTGAAGCATTTATTAAAAATGATGAATCTGCAATTGAAAAACTAAAGAAAAGTGAAATTGCTCCTGGCTCAATATTTGCCCTTGACGTACAGCGTTATTCTGGCTCAGAGTGGATTGACGATAATACTTATCAGTATTTAGTAGAAGAAAAAAGTCCTTATACTGGGTGGTACGACATTAACTCTTTTAAACTTCCGAAAAAAAACAATTCTTCTGATTCAGATGAATGGGGATATTATGCAGTAAACGGACTTGGTGGAGTTGCACGGATTTATTCTGTTTCTGTCACTTCTGAAACCTCTTTTAAGTTTACTTATTCTTTTGATTTGGAAGATAGTGAGATTAGAACCTGCTCGGTCACTGTTATAGATGATGATACATTACAATTTGAAAACAATCCTTTTACAGAAAATAAGCTTCATCGTTTTGGCGGACACACGGTCAAGAATGCGGATGCAGTTGTAAATGATACAAATGTCCGTATCCGTAAGACGCCGGACACTTCAGGAACAATTTACGGAAAACTAAATACAGGAGATAAAATACAGATTCTTGATCAATCTGAAGTGAAAACTGCAGACGGAAAAAGCAATGTTTGGTATAAGATTAGTGCTGAGGGGTGGCCTGTATGCTGGATTTTTGGCGAATATGTTACAAAAAAGACACAGGAAAAAGCTTACGCTGTCATAGTTTCTGAAAGAGAAGCTTTTGATGCCGTCCCACTCGAAGCGGGTTTTGACATGACTGCAAAAGATATATGGTCATTATTGTTTTTAGATGGAACTTGGTGTACTGAATCCCAATACCAAAACTTGAAAAACGAAAACTTAATTTACTACGAAACCGGTATCCTTGAAAAATCAAAAGCTGTAAAAAATGATGCTTGTGTAATCAGCATTTATTTGAACATAGAAAACAGGATTACAAGTCGTGAATTCACATTTCATGATACTACATACAAAATCAATTCCGTTGAATGGAAAAATCCTGATCAATGTGATTTTTTTTGTAATGATGGTTTTTCGTCATCAATAAAAATAATCGATTCTGAAACTATTTCTGTGTCCACACGGGGAAAAACTGAAGTCTGGAAAAGAATCAATTCAATTTTCGATTTAAAAAAAAGAACACTCGCGAAGGTAACATATGACGGCACATGCATTGAATCTGATCCAGAAAATATAAAAAAGGAAACCTATGTAAATGCCGGTTCCATTGTCGAAATTTTAGAAAAAGGTAAACAACAAAAAATAGGTAAATGGAATGATTACTGGTATCGTGTAAGTTACTATTACTGTGAAGTAAATGGTTATATCAATGATGAACACGATTGTACAGGGTGGATTTACGGCGCTTTCTTAAAAAAATTATATCCCGAAGAGAGGAATTAAACTAAAGACAGAATATCTTTAGTTTAATTTTTCATGAACTTGCAACAAAAAAAAATAATTGCAGTTCTAACTTACCGCATCAAAGGCATTTTTTCCTTGGCCGAAATCAAGTATATTTTTATATAATTAAATGATATAATAAAAGCTATAAATAAATTGAAGTTTGTGGAGGTAAAATAAATGGGAAAAGAACTGCCTTTTATTCTTCAGTTTTATGATAAAGAACTTACTATGCTTATAAGTAATAAATATGGATATCCGATTATGGATGCTTACAGAAAATTTTTATTTTCAAAGACCTATCAGATGCTTTGTAATCCAGAACTTGAAATGTGGGAATTCAGTCCTGCCGGGATTTTTGATATGTGGGAAGCGGAGCTTGTTATAGGTGAACCTCGCAATTCCTTGTATCTAAGGAGAGATTAAGATAAAAACTCACTGAGGTGTCGTGAGTTTTTATCTTTTAAAGTTTGCGTTGCAAACTTTCGTATATAACAGTGCAGTTTCACTTCGTTGCAACTGCACATAAAAAGTCACTCTCAAATCTGAAGATTTGTTCCTGACTTTTTATAGGTGAAAAAATGACAAAAGAAATGGAATTTTTTACTTTCCTTATGGAACAGTACGCGCACTGTAAGAATACAACAGCAGACAAGGTTCTTCGTCAGCTTGATGAATTAAATCTTACAGATTATGTATTCAATATGTATGAAATGTATCATAGCGAAGCTTTGGAAAATGCTTTTGAAGATATAGATCGGCTTATTGCAAGTAAAGATAAATAACTGAAAATTAGTGCGGTAACTTTGCTGTCGGCGCTTTCTGGTTGTACTGTAAACTTGAATTTTACAAATTACCCCCATACAAACCTAATTCTACTAGTAAAAAACGCATAATGGTGATATAATTGATTTTATGTTGTGTGCAGTTGAAAATAAATTCTTATCTCTCTTGCTTAATCCGGTATTTTTAGCCTGCATATCAAGCTGGTTTTGTGCGCAGTTTATAAAGACTGTTATTTCTGTCTTGTACGGACGCATTCATAGCTTGGGAGAGTTAATCGAAAGCCTTATCTGGAAAACAGGCGGCTTACCATCAAGTCATTCGGCTCTTGTTGCCTCGCTGGCTACTGTTATTGCTTTTAGAAACGGCATTGATTCAGACATTTTTGTCCTGACTTTCTGTTTCTTTATGGTTACAATCAGGGATGCTGTTGGTGTCCGCAGATCCAGTGGAATTCAGGCTAGAAAAATTAATGAGATTGGTAAAATTCTAAACGAAAAAGATATTCTTGAGTACAATACAATCAAGGAAGTTAATGGTCATACTCCTATGGAAGTAACTTTGGGCTGTCTTCTTGGATTTTTTATTGGACTGGCTTTTTCTGTATTTTAATATGAAATATTTAAAACAGTTTGTCTTGCCTTTATCCGTAATTATTGTCTCTTTTCTGGTATTTCAGTTTTTTAGGGTAATGCCGGCATCCAGATTGTGGAACGGTTATACTGTCATGTACGTGCCGGTAAAACAGGATTCTTCGCTTGTCGGTAAAACTTTTGAGGAAGCGGGCTGTTCTGACTATATCTGTTTAAGGAACCAGAAGGTTCCGCTTGCTGTTTCAAGGTTTTCTCCGGAATATTCTTTTGGAAACGGGGATCCGGACGGATATTTGGAAAAACGGCGTGGTTATTTTTTTGATTTTTCAAGGGAATATACGCTTTATTATGTTCCGGATTCTGCTCGGCACTGCATTCCAGATGTAATAAAAAGGCTTGGCGCACGGAATGTTTCTGCAGGAATAAATTCTTCTTCTGCATGTCCGTGGATGAGTATTGTTGTCGTTCTGGGCTTTGCTTTTGCGCTGGTCTGGTTTTCTCCTAGACGGCTTCTTATGCTCCTTTTGAATTTTTTCCCTGTTTATTTTACGGTTCGCATGCCTTTTTATTCGGTTGCATCGGCTTCCTGCATATTTATGGCGGCAGTTTTTCTTTCTTTGCGCTACTGGAATCGTTCTGGTGCAGTAAAGACGCTGGTTGCTTCAATGGCAATCCTGCTGTTTTTTATTTCTCCTTTGCTTCTTGTGTTTTTAACAGGGCTTAAGGTTGGATTTTTGTTCCTGCTTGTTCCTGTTTCTGTTTTTGCCGCAGGATACATTTACTTTAATTTAAGCCTGATTTATGAATCCAGATATTCTTTTCGTCCAGTGCTCATTCGGCCGGCTTCTATGATTCCACTTATGAACAGAACTAACAGGATGATAATTAACCTGTGCTTTGCGGGGACTTTTCTTGTTCTTGTTGCAGCGTTTTTTTCATTAAAAAACGTTTCGTTTATGGAATCTTCTTCGGAAAGCGGTATTCTGCTTCCTTCAAAAAATGCTTCAAAAAAAGAGCTGCCTGGACTTGAAGATTATGTAACATGGCGCTGGTCAGCAATGACTTTTCCGTATCAGTCTTTAAATGATTCATCTGATTTAAAAAATAAAAAAGGGCAGACTGTTGTTTTCCCAAGATATGAAGAAAATAACGGAAAAATAACTGAATCTGTAAATTCCATTACATATGATGAAAATTTCAGGAAGGATTCTGTTTCTTCAATAGATTCTCTTTCCTTTAATTCTATAGAATCAATGCTAAAAAAACAGGGCTATACAGGGCGTTCCGGTTATTCAGGAGCTGGAGGAAGCGGGGTAAGTGCATTTATTTGTGTTCTGCTTGTACTTGCAATGCTGGTTCCGGGAATGTTCTGTGTCCGTAACTTTAAAAAGAAATAAGTGGCGGGAGACACTAGAGTGAAGAAATACCCTTATATTCATACAGTTAAAAAAGACGCATATAAAAAAATCGTAAACGGCTTTGTTCCTGGCTGCGTTTATATTGCTCTTGATAAAGACGGCAATGCCGGTGATTGTACTGTAAATCCCGGAGACGTTGTGCAGGAAGGTCAGTGCATTGGCGGAACTGCCTATTCTTCAATTCCTGGAATTGTAGAAAAAAAAGAACTTAAGAACATGCCTGATGGAAAAATCGGCGAAGTTGTAAAAATTTCCCTTAAGGGAAGTTTTACATACCTTGGAAAAATTTTAAAGAAAAATGATTATAAGGCTTTTTCCCCGGCGCTTTTGACCAGAATGATTTCTGATTACGGTCTTATGAACACTTTTGTTTCTGACAGACCGGAAAAACTTGCTGCTCAAATGGAAGTTGTAGGCAGGCATTCTCACCGTCTGCTTGTTGTGCGCCTTATAGACGAAGATCCTTCCAGACTTATAGATTCTGTGCTTACGTCTGTTTATTCAGAAGAAATATGTGCTGGTCTTGAAATTGCAGCCTTTATGATTAAGGCAGACGGAATTATTCTTGTTACAGACAAAAAAACTGAATATGGAACTGCTTTTGATTCTCTTTCCGTTCCGCATTATCTTTTAAGAATAGAAGGAAATCTTTTCCCGTCTGCATATTCTTCAGAAATCTGTCAGGCTGTAAAAAAAGTTTCAAAAGAAATGCCTTTTTCTAAGATTTCTAAATACGATCTTTTTACGGATTCTTCTACAATCCTTGAACTGTACAGAAGTGTAACAAATAAAATGCCTGTAATAGACAGGTATGTACTTGTAAACGGAGACTGTCTTCCGGCTACAGGTATAATTAAAGTTGCTGTTGGAACAACTTTTGAATCAATTGCGGAACAGTGCGGCGGTTTTATAAAGACTCCTGTTTCTGTAATTGTAAACGGGGCTGTATGCGGTTTTTCTTCGGGAAGCCTTTCTGTTCCTGTAACCCGTTATGTAAAGTCAATTACCTTTAATTCTGCGGCGAGAACGCCTGTTCAGCAGGGAATCAGAAGCCGCTGTATAAGATGCGGTAACTGCCGTAGGGCGTGTCCTTCGCATATCTGTCCTGATATAATTGTAAGGCATTATTCCGGCGGAGCACCTGCGTCTGCAGATTTTGTTTCTTCAACTGACCTTTGTATAGAATGCGGACTTTGCAATTCTGTTTGCCCTGCAAGACTTCCGCTAATGCAGATTATTTCTGAAAAAAAAGGGCAGAAATTCAACCTTAAATTAAATGAGGAAAAAAATGACTGATTTGTTTAACAGAAACATGAAATTCCTTCAGCGCCCGTACAGCTATATATGTTTTTCTCTGTACAGTATGACAATAAAAATGCTTGTCATGCTTTCCGTTCAGATTGTTCTTCTTTTGATTTCTAAAAGTTATCAGGCTTTTTTTGTAATTCTTACTTCTGCTGCGGCAACTGTTCTTGCAGATCTTGCATGGTATTTCTGCACAAGGCAAAAAAATGAAAACGTTCATTCAATACTGATTTCAATTGTTCAGGGGCTTATGTGCGGAATGCTTATTCCTCAGAATTATCCTCTGCCTGCAGTTTTTCTTGTAGTTTTCTTTGCAATGCTCGTTTCAAAAAACTTTTTTGGCGGCTATTCATTTACATGGATTAATCCATGTGTGTTTTCTGCAATAGTACTTTGGCTTGTAGGCTTTGAACTTTTTCCGGGATTTTTAATTCCGATTGATTCTCTTGCTTCCAGAAATCCGTCACTTATCCTTATAGAAAGCGGTGCTATCCCGGTTTGCAGTTTTGATTCGCTTATAACGGATTTTCTGAACGAAAATGTTTTTTCTTGGTTTAAGGTTTCTGTGCCGGAAGGTTACGTTTCTCTTTTTTGGGACACTAAATCTGTAATACCGGCGTTCAGGTTTAATTTTGCAACGCTTGTTTCTTCAATAATACTTTTCTGTGACAATTTTGAAGACATGATAATTCCGGGCGTATTCCTGTTTGTTTACTCGTTCCTTATCAGAATTGTTTCTCCGTTCTTTTTTAGCGGACTTATGTTCCAGGGAGATATTCTGCTTGCAATTCTTACCGGCGGAACTTTCTTCTATGCGTTTTTTATCCTTAACTGGATGGGAACTGTTCCTTCTACAAATTATGGAAAGACGATTTATGCGTTTGTTTCGGCTGTTGCAATGTTCTTTATTGCAGGCTGCGGAACTTCTTCGTGCGGTGGAATTTTTACGGTTCTTGTAGCAAACATATGTTCCATTATAATCCAGCAGTTTGAAGATTATACTGAGCGTACAAGGCTAAAGCGCCGTCTGGACGAAATACACGCAGAAGACCTGCAGATTCAGAGGGGGCTTTATTCACATGAATAACGAATTTATGACGACAAAAGAATTCTGGCGGGAATTCGGAATTTTTATGGGCATTATATGCTTTTTCTTTCTGTCTCTGTTTGGAATGAAGTTTCTTACACAGAGAAAGTGGGATGAAGGTTTACGGAATGCAATAGAAATTATTCTTGAAGAAAAAACTAACGATAAATGGGTTTTAGGAAAAAAGATTTATCTTAATTCTCCTCTGGAATCCAGTGCGGCTCTTTATGAACTGCGCCACAAGGATTCTGTAGAAAAAAATTATGCAATCATAATCCGCAGTGCTACAATGTACGGTCATATTCCGGCTGTTTATATTTACAATAAAAATGAAGGCGTAAAATTCATAGGGTATTCTTCTGTAAAAGGAAAAATCCAACGTCTTCTTGATCAGAATAAAACGGATTCCAGCGTAAATCAGTGGGTGCGCCGAATTCCAGATATAATCAGAATTGCAGAGGAGGGAAGAAAAAATGACTAAAAGGGCAATCTCTGTTTATATGGCTGCAACATGTGCCATGGTTATTGTTGCTCCTGGCCGTTTTGTTTGCGGAATTGTTTTTGCAGTGGAAATATGTCTTCTTATGCTTTTGGGAATCCTTTTTAAGGCCTTGATTAAAAAGATTTCATTAAAGCATTTGTCTCAGGTTTTAATGCTGTGTTTTGTAGTATATTTTACTCTGCTTTACAGGCAGCTGCTGACTCTTTTAATGCCGGAAGTTGCGCTTCAGCTTGAATTCCTTTTATTCCTGCCGGCAATTTCTACATTTACCACAGTTTTCCTTCTGGATAAAACAGAACGTACATTAAAGGAGTCGCTTTTAAATGATGCACCTTCTACGCTTCTTTTTGCTGGATACATACTTGCCTTCAGCCTTATAAGGGATGTTTTTGGTTACGGAACTCTTTCTCTGCCATATAATGGGAAGCCCGTTGAAATCATCCTTTTTAATCCAGAAGGTGTTTCTGTGTTCAGCTTTTTAGCTACTATTCCCGGAGCAATGATCCTTACATCTCTGCTTTTGTCTCTATATCTTTATTTTGAAAAGAAATATCATATCCTTATGAAGGCAGGTGCATAATATGCTTTTTACATCGATTTATTACATATTCTTTGCCTCTTCAGTAATTCTTTATGGAGCCGGCCTGAACAGTTCCCTGATTCTTTCTGATACTGTTCATGGTCTTTTTCTGCCGCTTACAAAAATAATGTTTTCTATTTTGTTTTCATGCGTGCTTACATGGCTTTTAATAACAAATCTGCTGGTTCCCTTAAAGCTTCTGGAGTTTTATCCTCTTGTTGCGCTTATAATATTCCTTATCATTTCAACGCTGCTGGAAACTGTTGTACGCATTACGACTTCTCGTACTACAGCGGAATTTTCTTTTTCTTATCTTATTATTCTGCTTGCCATAAACGAAAGCATGAGTATGCTTGAAGTTATAATGATTTCTGTCTGTTCGTTCTTTTCTTTTGTTGTCCTTATACCTGTAATTTACTCTCTGAAAAAACGAATAATGCTGGTTGGGAACATTCAGCCTCATGGAAACAGAAAAAGCATGCTTCTTATTTCTCTTGCAGTTATAGTTTCGCTGCTTGCAATCGGTAATGTTTCCTGGTTGGGAAACAGGTAGGTGCAGATGATATTGAAAATTTTTCTTTTAGTTTTTTGTATAATTCTTATTTCTCTGCTTCTTTATTTTCTTGTAAGGGTGTTTATTCCGGCTGTTAACAGACAGACAAAAATTGAAGATGACATAATTCTTTCAAGATTTGAATGGAAATTTGATAAGCTCAGTAACCGGAGCGGAAGTGTAGAAATTACAAGAAAGGCTTTTGTCGATTCTTCCGGTAAAGTCGATTTACAGAAATGGTTTCCTAAAAATTATTTTAATTCATTGGACTGTAAGACAATATCAGAAATCTTAAAATCAGATTCCGATTCCTCTCATTCCTGCCTTGGGCGCGGGGACTGCATTGCACAGTGCTGTCAGGAAGCGCTTTTTATAGGTAAAGACGGAGCCGAGGTTTCTGATTTTTGTATCGGCTGCGGAAAGTGCGTTTCTGTCTGTCCAAAAAAGCTTATAAAGCTGATTGACTTAAATACAAAAAAGCCTGTTGACGGGGAAGAACTTAATTCCGGCAAAAAAATTACATGGGGCACAAAAATAGGCTTTAAAATATGGCGAACATGTTATAAAATAGTTCGGAAAAAATAGATGAACCATTTAAATTTGTGTTTTATTTTAAAATCTTCTCGCTTAGGACCTTTTCAGGAAGAACATTTTGAAAGGGATTATCAGTCGGTTTATAAGCCGATTGTAAAATTTTTGTATGCGAATCCAGGTTTTAAAGTTGCATTTTCGTTTAATGGCGTTCAGCTTGAATATATTCAGAAAAAATATTCGGAATTCATAGAGATTTTAAAACAGTTGATAAGCCGCAAGCAGGTAGAAATTATCGGCGGCGGATACTATGATCCTGTTTTTCCGCTTCTTCTGCCAGTTGACAGAACCGGTCAGATAGAAAAGCTTACTTCTGAAATCCGTTTTTTGACGGGAAAAAGACCAAGGGGTGTAAGCCTCTGCGGAAGCATCTGGGATTATTCCCTGATTACAAGTTTTAATACCTGTGGAATGGACTATGTTTTTCTTGACGAGTCCCTTATTCCTTCTGAAAAATTGAAATTCATTCCGCTTTTAATGTCAGAAAAGGGAAAGTCTATTTCCATTCTGCCGCTTTATCAGTCTTTGAAACCTGATTCTGGGCAGTCTGCTTACGAATACAGGGAAGAACTTATAAAAAAAGTGCAGAAACAATCTAAATCTGTGCCTTCGTACTTTTTTGACAGTTCAAGAACTGCAAGCATTATTTTTTCTCACAGTGAATTTGCTTCTTTGCTGCAGTCCGGTTGGTTTGAACAGTTTTACAGGGCATGCAAAGAAGATCTTACAGGCTCTGTTGATCTTCAGACGCCTGTAACGGCCTTAAAAGAAACGGAAGCACGTCTTCCTGCTTATATTTACAGCGGTATGAGCGGAGAAATTGCCCAGTGGGGTATAAAACCGTACGAATCCGTAAAACTGGACAAACGCTATCCGACAACGATTTACGATTTTTTCCAGATTTATCCGCAGAGCAATGCGCTTTACAACCGCATGCTTTACGTAAGTATGCTTGTACAGCAGAGTCATGGAGACAAAATCCGCAAGAACACTGCCCGCGAAAAGCTTTGGGAAGCCCAGAACGGAGACGGATTTATCTGTACTTCAAAAGGTGCCTTTGTAAGTTCGTCGTTCAGGCAGCAGGCATATAAAAAACTTACCGAAGCAGAAAAGATTTTAAGGGAATGCGGTCGTTTTAAGGAATCAATAAATACGATTGACTACACAAATTCCGGAATAAAGGACTACGTGTGCCGAATGAACCGCTATTTTGCTGTAATATCAAAACTTGGCGGGGCAGTGCGGGAACTTGACGTTTTCCAGAATTCGGGGAATTTTGCAGACAATTTAAACCGCGCTCAGGATTTTGAAGGCTTTACGGACGATTACGACCGCGGTCTTTTTATTGATCATGTATTTGACGATGAAGAATTTGATTCTTATCTGGAAAATAAACCTGTCGGTACAGGAATTTTTTCAAATTATCTGTATACAGAAACAAAATTTTCTGAACAGCATTCAGAAATTTGCCTGGAAGCGGTCGCGCAATACAAGAACCGCCAGCAGATTCTTCTTAAGAAAAAATACATACCGAATTCTAACGGCATGATGATTCAGTACATTCTGAAAAACGAAAGTTCCCAGCCTTTAAAGGCAAAATTTGCCGTAGAATCAAGTTTTGCACAGACAAATTTCAATCAGAAGGATTTTAATGCATTTAAGCTGGAAATCCTTTCTGACTCAATGAAAAAAGAAATTGATACAAAGTCTTCAAGTTATGCCCTTAATGAGTCCGGAAAACTTTCTGACGTAGAAGGAATCTGGATTACAGATACAGACAATAACATTTCTTTTGTTTACGAACCTAATGAATCGTGCGGACTTTCGTTCGTTCCGATCATTTTTAACCGTCCGGAATATACTACCGGCGAAATAGTTCCTGCAAGCATGACATTTTCAAGTACTCTTTTCTGGGATATTGAACTGGCTCCAGGCATGGAAATGGAAAAGACAATTAACTTTACTATCCTTGGCCAGCATAAAAGAAAAAAGATTTTGTAAAAATCACAAAAAAAAATGTAAATTTTTTCTTGACAAATCATATGGTGCGTCATATGATTAAACAATCAAATATTTCGGAGGAATTACTGTGAAAAAAGTAATCGTTTCTACATTGGCAGCTGCTGTATTGGCTATCGCTGCAACATCTTGTGTTACAACAGATCCATTGATGGTAACATCAAACTCTATCGGAGGAAAAGTTGGTGAAGTTACAACAACTTACTTCTTCGGTATGCTCCCATTCCCATTTGATCAGGGAGAAAATGGTGGTACTGCTGCTGCTGCAAAAGCAGGTGGAATCTCTAAGGTTGCTACTGTAGATGTTAAAACTTACAACCTCCTTAACCTCATCGTTAAGAAGACTGTAGTTGTAACTGGTGAGTAATTTACTAGTACAATGAACACAAAGGGCAGAAAACTTGTTTCCTGCCCTTTGTTATTTTAAAGTAATTGTTATGAAAACAAAAAAATTAATTAAAACTATATTTATTGCTGGAGCTGCATTGATGCTTGCTTCATGTGCAAAAAAAGAAACTATGGATATTCTTGGAAATTGGAAATCAACTGTAACATTAAAAAATGATCTTGCAAGTCAGGAAGATCCTTTTGTTGAGATTGCTTCAATCTACGTTGAACAGACAAATGAATTTTCATTTAACGAAGACGGAACATTCTCTAGAACTGTATCTGAAAAGGCTGTAAAGGCCGAAACTTTTGCAGATGGAATAACTCCTGATCAGGTTCTTGAAGTTTACAGAAACAGAGATTCTGTTGCCGTGTTAAAAGGCGAATATTCCGTAAACGGGAAAAAATTGAATTTGACTGCAAAATCAATTCTCATTGGCGGAAAAGAAACTCCGTATGAAGAATATTATAAATCTGAGCCGGCACTTGGTCCGGCAAGTTCAAAAGCAGGTCTCTTTATTACTGAAGAAGGTGATCTGGTAATTTCTGGACTTAAGTTCAAGAAAATGTAGTTAATGCGTTTTTATAAAGCGGATTTCCCTGACTGGAAGTCCGCTTTTTTTTTGCGTTAAATCCTTTTGTTCTGTCCATATGTTTGACCATAATATATAAAAAAACTATAATCAGTTATTATGAATAGACGACTTATCACATCAGCTTTACCTTATGTAAACAATATTCCTCATCTTGGAAATTTGATTCAGATGCTTTCGGGAGATGTTTTTGCACGTTTCTGCCGTAGCCGCGGTTATGAAACCCTTTATATCTGCGGTACAGATGAATACGGAACCGCTACAGAAACCCGCGCTATTGAAATGAAAAAGACTCCAAGGGAACTCTGTGATTATTACTACAACGAACACACAACGATTTACGACTGGTTCCATATCTATTTTGATAAGTTCGGCCGCACATCCAACGATGAATGTACAGAAATAACTCAGGAACTTTTTAAAGATCTTGATAAAAACGGATATATCAAGGAACACACAAATAAGCAGCTTTTCTGTCCTCACTGCAATATGTTCCTTGCTGACCGCTATGTTCACGGTACATGTCCTAAATGCGGTTCAGAAAAGGCCCGCGGAGACCAGTGTGATGAATGCGGTTCATTGCTTGATCCTACTGAACTTAAAAATCCAAAGTGTGCTACCTGTGGAAACACACCGGAAGTTCGCGAAACAAAGCACCTTTACATTGACCTTCCGTCAATTTCAAAGCACCTTGACAGCTGGATGAACAAAGCAAGCGTTGACGGAAAATGGTCTGACAACGCAATTAACATTACAAAAGCATGGATCCGCGACGGTTTGAACGAACGCGCAATTACACGCGACCTTAAATGGGGTATTCCTGTTCCAAAAGAAGGATATGAAAACAAGGTATTCTATGTATGGTTCAATGCGCCGATCGGATACATTTCAATTACAAAGCAGCTTGCAAATGAACTTGTAAAGGCTGGCAAAAAAAGCTTTGACTGGAAATCATGGTGGCTTCCGGAAGAAAGCGAAGAAGCTAAAGGCAAGACCCCTGTTGATTTATTCCAGTTTATTGGAAAGGACAATATTCCGTTCCACACTGTAATTTTCCCTTGTACATTGCTCGGTTCTAGCCATAACTGGACAAAGCTTTACCACATGAGTTCTACAGAATACCTTAACTACGAGAGCGGTAAATTTTCAAAGAGCCGCGGAGTAGGTGTATTTGGAACTGATGCAATTGAAACTGGAATTAAAGCAGACGCATGGCGTTTCTATATTTTCTATAACCGCCCGGAAAAACAGGACTACCAGTTCACATGGAAGGAATTCCGCGAAAAGTACAACGGAGAACTTCTTGGAAACCTTGGAAATCTTGTAAACAGAACTTTGCTTTTTGTAAACAAATATTACGAGGGAAAAATCCCGGACGCTCCTGTTGATGAAGAAATGTGGACAAAGGTTCGCGCCCTTGAAGCAAAAATTACAGAAAATCTTGAGTGGGCTAACCTTAGGGATGCATTCCATCAGATTTTTGAAATTTCTGACATTGCAAATAAGGCGTTCCAGGACGGCGAGCCTTGGAAGACTAGAACAGAAAATCCTGAAGCTGCGGCAAAGCTTATTCATAACCTCTGCTATGTAATCAAAGACCTTATGATTATGGCTCATCCTTATATTCCGCAGTATGCAGAACAGATTCTTTCTTACCTTGGAAAGCAGATTTCTGAACCTTGCTATGGCGAAGCTCCTGTAACAGGCGGATTGAACTGGTCAGATCTTGGAAAGACAGAAGGTCTTGATAAGGTTGGAGAAACAGCAGTTTTCTTTACTCCGCTTGATCAGAAAACAGCAGACGCTTTCCGCGAAAAATTCAGTGGAAGTCAGGCAGAACGCAAAGAAAAAGCAGAAGGAAAGCAGAAAAAAGAAAAGAAGCAGGAGAAGAAGGCTGAACCGGCAGTACTTCCGGAAGCAGAACAGCCTGCTCATTTTGCAAAGAACATTCAGCTTAAGGTTGCAAAAATTGTAAAAGTAGACAGAAATCCTGATTCTGACAAACTTTATGTAGAACACCTTGATGACGGTTCTGGAACTGACCGCGTAATTCAGAGTGGACTTGTTCCTTATCTTAAAGAGGAAGACCTTCTTGGAAAGCATGTAATTATTGCAGACAACCTTGCTCCACGTAAGATGCGCGGAATTGAAAGCCGCGGAATGCTTCTTGCCGCTGATTACACTGATGAAAGCGGAAAAGAATGTGTTGAACTTATTACTGCTCCATGGGCAGAACCAGGAACAAAAGTTGTTCTTGACGGTGATGATGTAAATGCAGAAAAGCCTGCAGAAATTCAGGCAGATGTATTTTTCCAGATTGAAATTAAGGTCTGCAACAGGACTGTTCAGATTGGCGGAAAGAACCTTACGGCAGCAGGAAAGGCTCTTTCTACAGAAAAAACTGTAAACGGACCTGTTTCATAATGTTCAGCTTTAACGTAAAGGAAATAGAATCAACAAGTCACTCTAACGACGGATATTTCCAGCAGACTTCCTTTTGGACAGAGTTCAAGGAAGCGCACGGCTGGAAATGCCGTAAATTTTCTGTTCACTGGGAATTTGCAGAAAAAAAAGCAGAAGCGACTGCGGAAGTTTCCGTTATGCTCAGAAGTTTTTGCCGCGGATTTTTTACTTTTGCTTATGTTCCGCTGTTCCCGGGGTTGCCGTTTGCTGAAATGGACGCGCACAGCCAGAACATTGAATTTTCAAACTATCTTTCAGAATTAGGAAAGGCTTTAAAAGCATTTCTTCCGGCAAATACTTTGTGCATTCGTTTTGACCCGGCAGTAGGATTTGGTTCACCGGAAGAAAGGGATGAATTTGTTCAGGGCATGAAAGTAATTTCATTTGCCGACAGGCTTTCTCTAAAAAAAAGCAGGGTAGACATTCAGCCGCCTGATTCAACAAGAATCGATTTGTTAAAAACGGAAGAAGAAATTCTTGCCGGTATGAAAACAAAATGGCGCTATAACGTAAATTTAAGTGCAAGAAAAGGCGTAGAAATTGAATGCGTAAAAGCCGGTGATGACGGATTTAATGAAAAACTTGATGTTTTCTACGAACTGTACAAGGTAACGGCAGAAAGAGACGGAATTGCAATTCATTCTAAATCTTATTATGAAGACCTTTTGAAAAAATCTGCTGAAGAAACAGCTTTAGGAAAAGACGTACCATGTGTTTCGCTTTATCTTGCGCGCCATGAACAGGATTATCTTGGAGCAATAATTACGCTTTTTAGCAGGACAGAAAGCATATACCTTTACGGCTGTTCTTCAAACGTAAAGAGGAATCTTATGCCTAACTTTCTGCTTCAGTGGACTGCAATGAAAGATGCAAAGTCTTACGGCAGTTCTTACTATGACATGTACGGCATGCCTCCAACAGATGATGAAAATCATCCGATGCATGGGCTTTATCTGTTTAAAACAGGTTTTGGCGGTCAGAATATTCACAGAATCGGAAGTTTTGATGTTCCTGTTTCTGCATTTTATTCTCTGTACAGAACGGCAGAAAATTTACGTGCATTCTGGCATAAAAAAATCCTTAAAAAAATACGCGGCCGCTAGATGAAGATTGAAGACTTTAGATTTCTGGTTGACTGCAAAAAAGATTACGAATTTAAATTCAAGGGTGCAGTTTATAATCTTACCTACGGAAAAGATTCTGACGGTGAATACATTGCTTTTGGGCGTTTGTACGAGCAGAAAAAATTCTATTCCTGGGGTGAGTTTATGAGCGAAGCCCGAATTGACAATTCTTTTTTCCGCGAAATAATCCCCGTTTTGTAAAATCTGTTAATTTTCAGTAAAAATATTTTGACAATTCAGAATTTTCACTTAGAATACATTCTTGGAGATAGTATGTCCGCTGCTTGATTTTACAGGCGGCTGTCCCAGATTTCTTTTTAATTGTGGACAGTTAGAAAAGTTTTTGAAACCTTTTTTCATCAGATTAGTTTTCTGATTGACTTTTTTACGGGGGACTAATATGAAAAAATCTCTGTTATTATTTTTATCAATCCTTTTTTCTTTTCTAACTTTTTCGTGCGAGCAGTCAATTAGTGATAATAAGAGTGAACTTGCCCTTATTGCCATGCTTAGAAACGGGAGCAGTTCAAACTCTTCTAGCTCTGATTCTGTAAAGTACGGCTCTCTTTCTGTTTATTCAAGCACTTCTTCTGACGAAAGGGCTCTGGACATCAGTTCAATTAAGGGAGCTGATGTAACGGTTTCCGGCTATGGCATTTCTTCAAAATCAAAGGAAAATGTAATTGTTTCTTCTGGTGCCGGTTCTGTATCATTTGAAAATATCCCGGTTGGAAAAAACAGGGTTGTAAGTGTTCAGGCTAAAGAAAATGCAGAAAATGCGCTTTCTGCAATTGTCGGTGTAAAGATGACGGCTGTAAAAGACATTGCAGAGGGAGAGAACTCTGTAAACGTTAACTGGGATTCTTCTGCGGTTGGAAACGTATACAGTGAACTTTTAAGCCTTGGTTATGATGTAACTTCGCTTTCTGCTGAAACAGTAGAAGGCTATCTTCCAAAAGACAGCGAAAACAAAATAATTCATGCTGCATTAATTGATGCTGCTTCTCTTGCCGCTGATATAAAGACAGGTTCTGTAAAATCTTCTGAAAATTATAAGCTTTCTGCCGGTTCTGTTGCTTTTAATGCAAATGCTTCTGTTTCTGGAATTACGTTCCAGATTTGTGACCCTGTTTCTATAAAGCAGACCGCAGTTGTTTCCGGACAGAATACAGTTTCTGATGTTGCTCCTGGAACATGGAAAGTTTTTGGAATTGTAAACGGAACTACTGTTGTTTACAACTCTGCTGTTAATGTTTCTGCCGGACAGACTTATGACCTTGGAAACATTATGTTTAAGGTTCCTTCTCCACGTCTGGAAGATTCGAACGGAAATCAGATTAGTGAATATATTTCATCTTCTACAAAAGTGTACCTTAAGGCACGAACTTATGATAATGAAGCAGAACCTGATGGAGTTGTAATTTACTATACGACAGACGGAACTGCTCCGTCTGCTTTAAGTACAAAATATACATCTGCCGGAATTACTGTAACGTCTGGAATGACAGTTAAGGCAATTGCCGTATGTGACGCTCTTGTTGATTCAGATGTTTCTACATGGGAATTTGAAGAACCGACTCTCGGATATATGCATCCTGCAAGCGGAACTTATTCTACTGTAGGGGAAAGTTCATGGGGAAGCGGTACTTGGGCGCTTGGAGCAAATACAGACGGTACAAATACAACATTTGCGCTTTATTCTGCAAATGCAACAAAGGTGCTTCTTGAAATTTATGGTTCTGCATATGGCTCAGATGCACTTTACGATTACTGGATGGTAAAAGACAGCAACAACGTATGGCGTGCAAAGCTTAGCGGTAATTTAAGCGGAAAGATTTATGCGTTCCGCTGCTGGGGACCAAACTGGACTTATGATTCTGCATGGACACGAGGTGACAGCGCAGCTGGTTTTGTGGCAGACTGTGATGATAACGGAAATCGTTTTAATCCTAATAAAGTTGTTTATGATCCTTATACACGTGAATTGACTCATGATCCTAGCAATGCTGACGCTTTAGCGGATTCCCCGACTTATGATGCTTCTGTTAGCGGTTCAAGCTATTATGTTTTAAGTACTGGGGAGTTATATAGAAATTACGATTCCGGAAAATATGCTCCAAAGGGATATATTATTTCTGATTCAACTGGTTACGGAACAAAGCCGGGAATTGCGGCAAGCGAAGCCAGAATATATGAAGCCCATGTCAGGGGGCTTACAAACCATACATCTTCTTCAAGTCTTACATCTATTCTTAATGGAATAGACGGTTTTGATGAAGTTCAGAATGTTCCTGCTGAATACAGAGGAACTTACAAAGGGGCTTCATACATGGCTCCATATCTTAAAGCTCTCGGAATTAACACAATTGAGCTTTTGCCTGTTCATGAAACTGATAACGATGCAAACCCTGATGATGGTCCTGGCGGTAACTATTGGGGCTACATGACATTTGGATATTTTGCACCTGACAGACGTTATTCTTATGATAAAACAGCAGGCGGTCCAACACGCGAGTTCAAGCAGATGGTAGAAGCCTTCCATAATGAAGGAATTGAAGTCTATCTTGATGTTGTTTATAACCACTCTGGAGAAGGCGGCGCTTGGAACGGAAGTACGGATGAAAACGCTCAGTGTACAGTTTTGAGTATGCGCGGTATAGATAACCAGACTTATTATTCTCTTGTTTCAACAGATAAGAGCAGTTACTGGGAAACTACAGGCTGCGGAAACAACCTTCAGTGTGATAATTCTGTTGTACGTCAGTTCATTATTGATTCTCTTTCATATTGGATTACAGACATGGGTGTTGACGGCTTCCGCTTTGACCTTGCACCTGTTTTGGGACGCGAAGGAAACGGAACCTGGACTTTTAGCAGCAGTGCAACAACTCTTACTCAAATTGCAAGCCTTGGTTCTGCTAACAGTGTTGAAATGATTGCGGAAGCATGGGACTGCCAGTGGCCGGGCGGATATAAGATTGGTAAATTCCCAAGCGGATGGGGCGACTGGAACGGTGTTTACCGTGATGTAGTCCGTAAATATGTTGGTGGAAATGGAACAACAGAAACAAAATCGGATAATGGAAATGTTCTGTACAATCTGAACATAGGTAATGCATTGTACGGAAGCAATGACATTTTCGGTTCAACATACCGTCCAAGCGTTAACATGATTGTTGCTCACGATGGTTTTACACTTGCAGATCTTTCAAGCTATGCAGGTGCTGGAAATGCTCTTAATTCAACGCTTAGCTGGCCGTTTGGTACAAGTGACGGCGGTAATAGTGATACAAACTATATTCCTGTTGATACACAGGCAGGTCACCGCCAGATAAACAGAAACTACATTGCACTCCAGATGGTAACTCGCGGAATTCCGATGATTGTCTGGGGTGACGAATTCAGCCGTACTCAGAACGGAAACAACAATCCGTATAATATTGACAGTGTTGCAACCTGGAACAACTACAATATGATCAACACAAAATCTCCTCAGGCAGTTGCAACAGGTGGAAGCGGAAGTTATACAAATAAATTCGGAACATTTGATAATACAGCTGGTGTAAACGGAAACTTTGTCTTCATGAAACGAATGCTTGAAATGCATTCTGATCCTGCATTTACACAAGCAAGCTATACAACTCCTGTATTAACTTATCAAAACGGTGGAGATTCAAGCGACTTTACATTTGGGTATAAGATTGCAGGTTCTGCTGTTTCAGGCGGTCACGATTTCTACTTCTTCAGCAACATGACTAGCGGAGAAGTGAGCGTAACTATTCCTGCTCCTGCAAGTGGAACTCATTGGGTACGAATCTGCGATACAGGTTCTTGGGCTGAACCTTACATGAACAGCTGGGATCCGTATGATACAGAGGCATCTGGCTATTATGCAATTACAACTTCAAAAACTTATGGCGTAGGTGCATGGACGGTTCTTATTCTTGAACAGATAAGTGATGACTCAACTCCAACCTGTGCTACACCAAGCATCAGTGGAACCACTCCGTTTGAAACAAGCTCTAGCGTAACAATCAGCTGTACGACAAGCGGTGCAAGCATTTATTACACTACAGACGGCTCAACACCGAGCAGCACAAACGGCACTTTGTACAGCGGTTCATTCAGCGTAAGTGCTACCACAACTGTAAAGGCAATTGCTGTTGCAAGCGGATATACCAATTCTTCCGTTGCTTCAAAGACATTTACCCTTAAGGGAGAATCTGTTGTAAGCGACAAGAGCGGCGTAATGCTCCAGGGCTTTAACTGGGATAGTGCTCCTAGAGGCTACAGTGCAAAATGGGGAAACTGGTATGCAACCGTTACAAATAACGCTTCTGCAATCGGTAACACATTTGCTTACCTGTGGTGTCCGCCTCCAAGCATGACCGACACGGCAAGTTCAGAGGGTTATTGCCCGACTCAGCTTAACGTGCTCGACAATTGCTACGGAACAGAATCTGAACTCAAGACTATGATTTCTTCTATCAGCCCGACAAAGGCTATTGCAGACATCGTAATCAATCACCGCTCAGGAACTACAAGCTGGGGTGACTTTACAAACCCTGACTGGGGATGCAGCCTTAGCAGTAACAACTATCCTGCAATCTGTTCTGATGATGAAGGATTTACTACAAGTTCTTCTCCAATGTACGGCTATTCTGGTAACGGAGGAGCAAGTGATACAGGTGAAGGCTACAGTGCAAGCCGCGACCTTGACCATACAAATACAACAGTTCAGGAAGGCATTAAGAGCTGGATGAACGACGTGTTAAAAGATGCTGGTTTTGTGGGCTGGCGCTATGACTATGTAAAGGGATATAGCGGATACTATGTAGGACTTTACGATGCTGCAACAAGCGCAGAATTCAGCGTTGGTGAATACTGGCCTACAGACGGCTATTCTTCTTCAAGCCCGAGCACTTGGGGTAATGAAATAAAGAACTGGGTTTCCAATACAGAAACTGGCGGTTACCGTTCACGCGCTTTTGACTTTGCGCTTAAGGGAGCTATGAATACTGTATTCGGTTACAATGCAAGCGGAGTTTCTAACTCTAACTATGCGCTCTTGGCCGACAGTTCAAACCTTTACATAAGTCAGCCGGAAGATGCAGTAACTTTTGTTGATAACCATGACACCGGCTCTACACAGCAGCACTGGTATCTTGATCCAAATGATGTCGGAACAGCCTATGCACTTATACTTACCCATCCGGGATATCCTTGTGTTGCATGGCAGCATTATTTTACTTATGCAGAAAGCGGAAGTAACGGTACAGACAGCGGTGCACAATATCAGGCTGGTAACACTGTAAATGGCACAAGCAATACTCTTCGTCAGCATATTGATGAGCTTATTGAATTGCGCAAAAACTTAGGCATTGAATACGATTCAACACGCACAACGATTGCGGCAGAAAGCGGTTACTATGTTGCAAAAGTTGAAGGAACAAACGGAAACCTTATTGTAGAAATCGGTTCGGGCTGGAGTAAGTCAAGTACATATTCTGATTATGAAGAATATTACAGTGGTACTAACTTTACAATCTGGACAGATTCTGCTTCTTCAAAATGCAAGAGCCCTGTAATCAGTTTTGCTGACGGAACCTGTACTATTACATGTGCAACAGACGGTGCAACTATTAAGTATTCGACTGACGGCACAAGTTACAGTACATACAGCGCGCCGTTCAGCGTTGAAGAAGGAACAACTGTTTATGCAAAGGCTACGGCAAGCGGATATGAGGATTCAAGCGTGGTGAGCAAGACGTATGCAAGCGAAGTAACTTACACAATAACAGGTTGTCCTTCCTGGTGGGGGGACAGTTCGTGTGCTCAGTTTGTATGGATATTTGGTGGAACCGATACTGACTGTTGGGTTGAGGCAACTTATGATGCAGATTCTTCAACTGTAAGTTTTACTACGGATAAGAACTTTACTAAGTGTATTACGGCAAGGTTCCCGAGTGGAACTGCTGCTGGAGACTGGATTACGTGCTACAATAAATCTGGAGACTTGACAGTTTCGGGTACAACGGCAGCATACTCTGAGTAACAGATGTTTTTCCTGATATTCTGGGGATTCTGCTTCTACTGGTGGTTGAGCATTGCGAAACCACCTGCAGAACCAACGGATGTTTTCGGAAATTCTGAACATACTTAAATTTTGCGGATATGTGAGCTAATGAAGACCCCGCTGCGCCGGGGCTGGAGCAGAGCCGAAGGCTGGATTTGCGGCCGTAAGGCTGCAAAGACCGAGCGTTAGCGGGCTGCGGAATGGCCCGTTACGAACAAAATTGCGCCGAAATGTAAAAAAAAATTTGACATATTGGAAATCTCATTTACAATTATTGTATAAAAGTAAAAAAGTAGGTGACATATGAAAAAGTTTTTTTTACGGCTCACATTGGGCTTGTTGTCTCTGGCATTATTTTCTTGTTCTGATTCCCTGACAGAAAAAAATGATCTTGCATTTTTAGCTTTAGCGGCGCGTTCGGAAAGCGGGCAGTACGGAAGCATTGTTGTTAATGATTCTCGTAATTCGCGGGCTCTGGATGTTACTTCTTTTGATTCTGTTACCGTAACTGTAAGCGGTTTCGGAATGGAAGACATTGTTAAAGAAAATGTAACGGCTTCTGATGGAAAGGGTGAAATCCGAATTGACGGAATCCTTGTTGGAAAAAATCGTGTTGTAACTGTTAAAGCTGATTCTGACGGTGCTGTAATCCGCGCTCTTGTGGATATTGAAAAAGACGTTGTAAAGCCGTGCTCTGTAAACTGGGATTCTACTGCTGTTGCGGGTATTTTTTATAATCTCATCAAGTCAAATACTGATGTTTCTTCTATAGATAAAGCTTATTTTGATTCGTATATTCCAGATGTTCATGCAAGTTTAATTGATGTTGAACAGATTGCGGCTGATTATAAAGGCGGAACTCTTTCTTCTGCTGATTCATATAAGCTTGCTTTTGGTACTGTTGCTGTAAAGGCTGCAAATGTTGACGGTTATACTGTTCAGATTACTGACCCGGCAAGTAAGAAAACTGAAATTGACGGTTCTAGTAATTCTGAAAAATCTTATTCTTTGGACGCTTATCCTGGAACATGGAAAGCTAAGATTTTTGATGCAAACGGTGAACTTGCCGGTGAAGAAGACATTGCGGTTGTAAGCGGTAAGACAAGTACTGTTACTCTTTCATATTCAGCTGGAAGTGATGTAACTGGAAAGATTATTGTTCATGTGCCGACTGATTTGGGATATAATTACATTCATTATTGGGGTGGAGATGTTTCTTCTAAAACAACTTGGCCTGGCAAAACAATGACCTTAAATGGTTCTAATTATGATTACACCTTGGAAAAAACTGTTTCACAAATTATTTTCAATAATGGCGGTTCTGGAAGTGTTGTAGGTTCTGTTCAAACAAATAACCTTTATCTTACCGAAGGTGAATGGAACTACATAGGCGGAAAATCTGGTACAACAGATGCTGACGGCTCAAAAATTTCTTCAAACTTTACAAAAGTTCAGAGCGAACCGGAATTTAAATTTGAAGTAGAAAATCCTCCGGTTGCAATGAAGCCTACTGTAAAAGCAAATTACAGCGACGGCGATGAAATTGATGTAAACGGTTCTGTAAAATTTACTGTAACAAGTAAAAATACTGCTCTTACAAGCGGAACTTATACTGTTGGAACAAAAACAGGAAATCTTTCTGTTGGTGAAAACACTGTTGATTTGCCGTCCGGACTTGCTGACGGAGACAGAATTACAGTTTCTGCACGCGTTGCAAATTCTGAAGGTGAAGCAAGCCTTTCGATTCAGCTTACAGTTGCAGAAATTGCTGAACCAAGCACACCGACTCGTCTTGGTGCCAGCTACGAAAAGTGCGGAACTTCATTCAGTATCTGGTCTCCTGCTTCAAGCAATGTAAAAGTTGCTGTTAAAAAACAGGGTGAATCTAAGTTTACTGAATACACTTGTACTAAAGGCTTTACTGTAAACGGCGGATATTCTGACAGTACGAACATTTATGGTATTACACTTAAGGGCGACTACAGACTTGCAGAATACCAGTTCTATATTGGCGGAAAGGCTGTAAGGGATCCTTATGGTAAGATGGTGAAGTATGAAGACGCTGACGCTAAAACAAATCTCATTAAAGCAAATTACACTGAAAGTAATTGTAAAGTATCAAGTTATGCAGGCTCTTCAATAAATATTGTAATGGATACAGATTCAATCTTGCCTACAAAAGGCTATTGGTATGCAAGACCTTCTTTGCCAAGCAGAGCGGCATCTGTTGTATATGAAATTCATGTTGGTGATTTTACTGTAAGTCCGTCTTGGAACGGAACTGAAAGTCACCGCGGTAAGTTTAAAGGCGTTACAGAAAGCGGAACAAGTTACACAGGGAACTCTAGAACTGTAACAACAGGTCTTGATCATCTTATTGAACTTGGAGTTACTCACGTTCAGATTATGCCTATGTATGATTATGCAACTAAATATAACCATACATTGGGAGAATACTATAACTGGGGTTATGACCCTGTAAACTACAATGTTCCGGAAGACCGTTTTGCAGAAGATCCGACAAATTATGAAGAACGAATCCGTGAAGTAAAAGATATGGTAAACATTCTTCATGACAAGGGAATCCGTGTAATCATGGATGTTGTATATAATCATACTTTTGATGGGGAAATGTTTAATAATATTTCTTCAAAGTATTACACATCAAAAGATCTTTCTGGTTGTGGAAACAGTGTAGATGTTTCTAATGCTATGGTAAGCCGAATGGTTCGCGACAGTTTGGAATACTGGCTTACAACTTTCAATCTTGATGGATTTAGATTTGATTTAATGGGAATCTATAAAAAAGATGCTGTTGGTGATTGGGGAAAATATTTGAACTCAAATTACGGTGACAGAACATTGCTTCTTTATGGTGAACCTTATGCAGTAAATAATAATGATACAGCAAATCGTGTTTATGCAAATGTGATTCCTGATTTGGAATATGCCGGAATAGGTGCTTTCTCTCATAAATATCGTGAAACTGTAAAAGGAGGAAGCGATGATGGCGTAAAAGGCTATATGTTTAACGCTACTGAAAAAGATGGAGATAGTACTGTTAGACATGTTGAAGTTGGATTGAAAGGTTCTGCAGGAAGCAGTTCAGATGATGTTTGGACAAGATATTTTACAAAGCAGCCGTATCAGGCAGTAAACTATCTTTCTGCACACGATAACCTTTGTCTGTATGACAAAATTGTTCGCTCTGGAATTACAGACACGGATTATAAGCAGGCTTTAGTTAAATTTGGTCATGGAATCGTTGTTCTTTCTCAGGGTGTCGGATTCCTGCACGGTGGTGATGATTTCTTGAGAACAAAGGGCGGATACACTCACAGTGAAATGCTTATCGACACAAGAACTGCAAAAGAAAACAGTTATATGTTTGGTTGGGAGATGAACCAGATTGACTGGAGCCGAAAAGCAAAATATTACGATGTATTCAAATATAACAAAGATTTGATTGCATTCAAGAAAGCTCATAATGGTTTTTACAATGGAAATGCAAGCACATCTTCTGATGGTATGACAATTTATTATAAAGTTACTGATTCAAGTGGGAAAAAATATACTTGTGTATTTAATCCTGGCAGTGACATTACTTATAACGGTGGTGGAACTCAGGTATTCAATAAATCCGGTATCGTTTTATCCGGCAGTTCTGATAGCCACAGCTCTAAATGCGAAGGTACAGGTGTAACTATTTTTGAACAGTAAGCATCTTGAACAATTCTTTTCCCCGTTCGTAGAATAAAGGTTCTACGATGGCGGGGAAGTGTTCCTTTAGATAATCCAGGTACTGTTCCAGTTCCTGGATTTTTTTTGTTGTGCCGAAAATGATTTCGCAGTAGCCGACTTCGCGATCCTGTTTTGCGGCTTTGTTTTCAAACTGACGGATTGCTTTTGTAAACGGAAGTTTTTTTAGTTCGTCAAGCTGCTCTTTTGAAAGAATCGGAAATTTAAAGTTCATTGCGCAGTTAAATTCTGGGTATTCGGAATCAAGAACAAGTTCAAAAATTGTTTTGCCTGTTGCAACGGAATAGGTTCCCGAAATGCCGGAAAGGCGCGGATTTATGTCTACGATGTACCATTTTTGTCCGTCAAAAACAAGGTCTGTTTGGGCAATTCCTGAAAACTGCATTAATTCTGCAAGTTTTTTAAGTTCGGCATTCAATTCATCAATTTTATAGGCAGGATCTGTAACCGGACCTATCTTTATGCTCTGTTTTGGACTTGTAATTCCATATTTGTTTAAAGAAAGGATGAACGGCGGCATAATCCTGTAGTTTCCGGGTGTTCCATATATTTCTGAGCCGAAATGAAGTCCCTGTATGTATTCTTCTACTAGGCGGTCGGAATTATTGCGTTTAGAAAGCAGAAGCCTCTGGACTTCTTCAAAGGATGAGCAGACATCCATTGCAAATGAACTTAAGCCTGTAGTGTCTTTTATTACAACTGGGAATGTCATTTTTTTTATTTCGTGCAGAATGCATAGCCTGTATACGTTTTCTTTTATCTCTTTTTTTGTCTTAAAGAAAAGCTCATGATTTACATAAACTGCTCTTTTTACGTTAAATCCGTTTGCCTTTAAAAAATTATGGGTAAGGCTTTTATCAAAACTTATAAGGCTTGTTTCTGACGGATTTGAAAAAGATTTTATGCCACGTTTTTTTAATTTTTCTCCGATTATTGAATCTTTTATGCAGAGCCAGTCGAAAGGTGCAAGCCAGAAAGAAAGGGCAACTGCAAGATCCGGGGAATATGAAGCGATTTTTTCTACAATATCGTCTGTGCTGTCGTTTTCAAAAAAGCCGTAGCTTACGGATTCTGATCTTTCGCTGACGGAAGCACCTTCTGAATCAACAAGAAACAGCCCCGGCATCTGGGTGAGTACTATGTATTCGTTCTGTGGATTTTTACTGCACAGAAGGTCAAACTGACTTTTTACGCTAGGCCATGTAAGGTAATTCCAGTCTTCTCCGTTAAAAACATTCGCATTTGTACTGTAAAACAAAATCTTCATGGGCAAAGTTTAGCACAA
>JBGVIP010000052.1:0-4808 GCA_045123335.1 Treponema sp. | reverse complement strand
TGACAGAAGTTATGAAAACAATGAAATGCTACGAGGAAGAAAATTTCCGCTAGTCTTTTTAATATAATTAAAATTAACGTATAAACTGGAGTTTTTTATGAAAAAAGAAAAAACACGCCTAATAATTTCATGTGCATTCTTCGTTATTTTCCTTGGGGCAATTTTTGCCATCTCGGGAATCATAAAAAATTCAAAAAAAGAACATTCGGTGGCAACACTCAACCTTGCCTTAAGATCAGGAACTCATGCAGATGTAATAACAAAACTTCTTCCTGAATTTGAGCACAAATTTAACATTAAATGCAATGTAAAAAAATTTTCGGAAGAAGAACTTAGGAACGAAATCATTTCTGATGTAAAGACAGACAGCGGCACATACGACCTTTGTATGATTGACGGTTCCTGGACAGCTGAATTTATTGCAAACAAAATTGCAACAGACCTTACCGATATATATCAGCTTGATGATGACATCATAGAAGCAACAAAATCAATCTGCTACAACGACGGGAAACTTTACATGACGCCTTATTACGGTAACGTTACAGTTCTTCTCTATAATAAGCTGCTTGTCAGAGAAGCCGGCTGCATGGATGAAAATATAGACACAATCGAAGAAATGCTGGAAATCTGTCAGGAAGTAAATAAACATCACAATCTTGGATTTTTGTACCGCGGCGACACAGAAAACAATATTGTAGTTGACTTCCTGCCGTTTCTGCTTGCCCACAACGGCTGGGTTTTGGATAAAAATAACAGGCCAAGCGTAAATACACCGGAATGGCACAAGGCAATGAAAACATACCTTAAGCTTATAAAAACCGGACGCGCAGCAAAAAAGGAAGATTTAATTGCCGCCATCACAAACAAAACTGCCGCAATGGCAATTGCATGGCCAGGCTGGTACACTCCTACAAAAAATTCTACTATAGATTACACAGCCTTTAAGGGAAAACTGAACAGCGAAAGCCCGGCTTACAACGCAACAATTTACGGAATCTGGACATTGGGAATTTCTTCTTCTTCCAGAAACAAAAAATATGCCGGAAAGCTCCTTAACTTCATCATGGATCCCGAAAATCAGAAAAAATCTGTATTTATAGGCGGAGTTCCATGCCGTTATTCAAGCCTTAGCGACCCAGAAGTGCTCAAAAAATTTCCTCAGTATGATGCAGTGCGCAAAGCCCTTGAAACCGGTGTTTACCGCCCGCAGATAAAAGAATGGCCGGAATTCTATACAATTCTCGGAAAAGAAATGCGCCTTATCATAAACGGCAAAAAGACAATAGATAAAGGTCTCGCAGATGCCCAGTCAGAACTTGAAAAACTGATGAACTCAAAATGAAACAGGTCATTTTAATTGAACAAGCCCATTTATTTCACTAGAATGTTGTTAACAACATAATAAAGAGGTATTTCTATGGCATTAAAGTTATACAACACTATGGGTCACAAAATGGAAGAGTTTAAGCCTGTCCGCGAAAATTATGTAGGCTTTTACGGATGTGGTCCTACAGTATATAACTATGCTCATATCGGAAACCTGCGTGCCTATGTTTTTTTGGACATACTGGACAGAACACTTACATTCTTAGGATATGACAAAAAGCACGTAATGAACATCACAGACGTTGGTCATCTTACTGGCGACAATGACAACGGTGATGATAAAATGGTAAAAACTGCAGAAGAACGCCATCAGAGTGTTCTTGAAGTAGCCCAGTTCTATACAGACGCATTCATGAAAGATATTGATGCGCTTAACATCATTCATCCGGACGTAATCTGTAAGGCTACGGAACATATTCCGGAAATGATTGAACTTATCAAAAAGATTGAAGCAAACGGACATACTTACATGGCCGGCGGAAACCTTTACTTTGATATTTCTACATATCCAGAGTACGGAAAACTTGCAAACTTAAACCTTGATGAACTTAAAGAAGGAGCCGGAAAACGCAAGGAAGTTGTAATTGACGGAAACAAACGCAATCCGGGCGACTTTGTACTTTGGTTTACAAAATCAAAATTCGAAAATCAGGCAATGACCTGGGATTCTCCATGGGGCCGCGGCTATCCTGGATGGCACATTGAATGTTCTGCAATGAGCATGAAGTATCTTGGAAAGCACATTGACATTCATACAGGCGGAATTGACCACGTACCGGTTCACCATACAAATGAAATTGCACAGAGCGAAGGAAGTTTTTCTGAAGCAGACCGCGCAGAAGGTCCATGGGTAAAATACTGGCTTCACAATGAATTCCTTATTCTTGAAGGCGGAAAGATGTCTAAATCTTCAGGACATTTCATTACGCTTCAGACTCCGCTTCCGCCGGAAAAAGGTTTCTCTCTTAAAGACAAGGGCTTTGAACCTCTCGATTACAGATTCTTCCTTTTGGGCGGACATTACAGAAAGCAGCTTGTATTCAGTCTGGACGCTTTGGAAAGCGCAAAGAACGGCCGCGCTGCCCTTGTTCAGAAAATTGCAAAACTTGCACAGAAAGGCAATGTAACATTAAGCAAGGGAAAATGTTATTCTAAAGGCGAAGCAGACAATCGCACTGGCCTTTCTGAAAAAGCAAATGCTTACCTTGATTCATTTAAGGCGGCACTTGAAAACGACCTGCTGACTCCGGTTGCATTCAGCGCACTGAACAAGGTTGTAAAGGACGGCTCTTTGGACGCAAAGGAAGCGCTTGAGCTTATAGACAGAATGGACAGCGTAATCGGCTTAAGGCTGATTGAAACTGCTGCCGCCGTACAGGCAGAAGCCGCAAAACAGGCAGCAGCCCTTATCCCTGATCATTCAGGAGACCCAGAAGCAGCAGAAATTGATGCACTTGTTGCAGAACGAACAGCTGCAAAAAAGAATAAGGATTTTGCCCGCGCAGATGAAATCCGTAATCAGCTTACAGCAAGGGGAATCGTAATAATCGATACACCTCAGGGACCAACTTGGAAGCGCCAGTAAGCTTTCCGGCAAACCGTATTTTAGAAAATTTGGAGAAAAAGAATGAACAGAACATTAAAAACAGCAGAAGTAGCAGTACTAGCTTTAATTACCGTAGCAGGTTTTCTTTTTACAGCCTGCAGCGGAGACATGCATGATGAGGATGAATCGACAAGAACTGCAATACTTATTTCCCTTCAGGATCAGACAGTTACACTGCCGTCTGGAACAAATTTCTACGAGGACTGGTGGATTTCAAATACTACAGGAACATACGGTGAGCTGTCGTTTACAAGCGCAAAAATTACAATTGATTCAGCAAATCCGACTTCCAGAATGGATCTTGTACTTAAAGACGGCTCATCTAAAAAAATATATAATACAAACCCTAAAACAGGTTGCTTTACTCTTGAAAAAGAAATGACATTTTGTACAAAAGGTGCAACTGTAAGCAGCCTTGATTTTAACGGATTAAAACAGGCAAAATAACATTTTTTTGTAACCATTGGAGAAATTGTGTCTTTTATTAATATGGACGGTCAGGTTGAAAATACAAAGCCTCTGAATGCGGCTGATCCCGCTGACTTTAAGAAGATTTACAGCGAGACTATGCAGATGCTCTTTAAAATTTCATTCCGCATTGTGAATGATGAAGAAGCTGCAGAAGATCTTGCTCATGATTCTCTTATTAAAGCCAACGAAAAGAAGCTGACTTTCCCTACAATAAATGATGCTAAATTCTGGCTGATTAGGGTTGTAAAAAATGCATCGCTTAATTACGTTAAGCGCAAGACACGGGAAAGAAAAGCTTACGAAAAAGCCCTTTACGAAGACGTACGGATCTTCCATTCCGGAGAGACAGAACTCTTAAAAAGGGAAGCCATCAAAAACACTCAGGATGCTTTGAGCAGACTGCCTCCAAAGCTTAGGGAAGTCGTTGTACTTGCAGAGTACGGAGACTTGAACTACAAAGAAATCGGTAAGGTTGTAGGAATTACGGAAGGTAACGTAAAAGTACGAATTTTCCGTGCCCGCAAATTACTTGAAGAAATGATAGGAGCTGAAAATGTATTCTTGCCCAACTGATGACATTCATTCAATCTATCTTGATAAGGAACTTCCGCAGTCGCTTGTTGCGGAATACGAAGCTCACCTTAAAACCTGCAGTAAATGTGCAGCAAAGCTTGAGTCTTTAAAACGCATCAAGGAAACATTCCAGAAGGACTCAGACAGCATCCAGTTTAAAGATGACTTTATGGACAAAAGCTACGAACGTCTTTTAACAAAGATGAGCTACGCAAAAACAACTAAGTCCGTAAAAGTATATAAATTCCCAGCAGAACCAGTAAAATGGGCAGTTGCTGCCGCTGCGGTTGTTGTTGCCGCAGTCGTTCCATTAAGCATTACAAACAGATCAAAAGCTCAGCCGGAAACACTTGCAACAATTACACCGGTAACAAGGACTCAGCATGTTCCTATTTCAGAAAATCAGAGCGTAATTGTAGACGGCAATTTTGACGGAAACTACGGAATTCCGGCAAGCACCGGCAGCAACCAGTATATGTACGGTGGCATGGGACCAGAAAATAATGCCGGACCAGACGGATTCAGACCACCAAGACCGCCTAGACCACACATGAACCACAGGCAGTTAAGCTCGTCATTAACAAATGTTGACGTACTCAGACCGGAATTTGATGAACCTAATAAAATATCTATCAAAATAAATGTTCCAGGACTTGAAGACAACGATGATTCAATCGAAATCAAGCTTCCGGTGAACAGACTTCCGGATCAATTAAGTGAATAGTTCAAAATCTTTCAGTTATGTTTTCAGAAAATCTCCAGTAATAAG
>JBGVIP010000051.1:0-38430 GCA_045123335.1 Treponema sp. | reverse complement strand
CAACGCACTTCTGATATCCGCAAACCGGGCAATTTTCCTTTGTGCAGCGCCGGTATTTTCAGAAAGAACTTTTGCAACATCCTTTTTAGCGCCATCCGCAATTGCAGAAAGTTCTGCCGAAAGAGCCTTTGTAACCGGCGCAGACAGTTGGGACGCAATTCTGTCTGTATCGGTCAGTTCAATTCCCAGACCGTCAGCCAGTGAGTAAGAAACCTTAAATCCTACGGTAAGGCGGTCAATTTTCTTTAAAGCCTTTCCATAAAGTTCAGAAACTCTTGCAGGCTCAAATTTCATTCCCTCAATATCCTTAACCTTAAGGTCAAGCGTACCGCGGGCTGTAAATGAACCTATTTCGTCAGCAGAAAGGCGTGCCTTTACGGAAGCATTTGAATTAAGCTTGAAAATTTCAGCATCTGCGCTTAGTGGCCAGCCGCTTCCTGAATATTCTGCTGCTATTAGGCTTGCATCAGAATCTGCCCTTGTATCTACAACAACCGAGACAGAATTTAGGTTACCGCCAATATTAAACTCAGCGTTTGCAGAAGCCGGTTTTCCGCGGATATTCTGGTCGCTGGAAATTTCTGCCGCAGTTCCCTTGAACAAAAGCCTGTCTGTCTTGTATTCGTAGCCGCTTGCCGAAACTTTTTCTATCAAAAGTTTTGGAACCATATCTTTTCTGTAGTAAATGTCCCGGCCGGCAGCCCTCTTATGACCTGGTTTTCCGGCTTTCTTCACCTTCTGCTTCTTTTCAGTTTTTGCAGCCTTTGCGTGCCCAGAATCCTTTTTGCTGGAATTCTTTGAACTCATTGCCGCAGTAACAGCCTTATCAACATAAGGATAATATTTTCCAGAAACAGAATACATTATTGAGCGGACCGCATCGTTCATGATTTCATTTAACCCGGCAGGAGTAAAACTCTTTTTCATCGCGTTTATTTTTGCTTCGACAAGGGCATTGTCTGCCTTTACAGCCGCATTAAGTTCTTTTGAACATGCATTTACTTCTGCCGAATCAGATTTTATTTCTTCAACTGATTTTCCAAGCTTTTCCTTAAGGGAATTAACTTCATTTATTGCAGAATTGATTGTGTCGATTGCAGCCTTTATCTGAACAGGGTCAGACATTTTTGACCAGTCTGTTTTTACAAGGGAATCAACATTTTTGCTGAATGACTGAACCGATTTCTGATATTCATCCGGTACTTTCTGCCATTTTTCCACTTTTGCCTGAACCTGACCGGAAATTTTTTCTGCAACAGCCGGCGATTTAAGTTCATTTTTTAAGCCGTCCAGCATTGTTTCCGGGTTGTAGTCCGCAAACATTCCCTGAAGTTTTTTTGCAGCCTCAAGGGAATTTGCCGCAGAATTTTCAAGAATTTTCTTTTCTTCTTTTGATGAAGATGATTTTTTTGCAAACGCAGGTAGTTCGCCGGAAACTTTTCGTTCCGTTCCGAGAGCAACACCGGTAACTTCAAGATTTTCACTGTGAATTTTTCCCTTAAGCAGGTCATTCAGGTTAAAATCAACAGCGATTTTATCTATTGAAAAAAGATTTTTCATCGGGGAATCTTTATCTGCCTGCTCAAGCCCCTGAATTTCAAGTGAAGCGTCAAGGATTTTAAGATCAACCTTTGCAATGTCTGTTTTTGCCAGAAAAATTTTCTGCATTGAAGACCTTACAGCATACGAAACCAGTTTATTCTTAAAAACCAGGGAAAAAACCAAAAGAACTGCAGCAAAACCAAGCGCTGCAAAAAGCGGAACCAATTTTATTCCGCCCTTCTGCGCTTTAATTTCCGCGGCAATTTTCTTATAGCGCGCAAAGTCAGTTTTCTTAATGCTTTTTTCAAGATTAACTTTTAGAACAGCTTTTCCGTTTTTATCCTTTGATTTTTCAAAAAGCGAAGAAACAAAGTCCCGGTCAGCTTCTATAAAAAGTTTTTTCAAGATATTTTTTTCAAAATCAGATTCTTTATATTCTTTCTTAAAAAGTTTCGGCAGTTTTTTTGCCTGTACCATTTTTGGAGTCTTTTCAGACTTACCTTTCTTTTTATCAGCCATATTCTTCATCTCCATTGCTTAAATTAATTTCCTGCCGCAAGAGAAGAAAGTTTTTTTGCAAGCGGGAGTTTATAAAATGCCTTTACAAGTCTTGAATTATTGAGCGCAGGAGAAAGTCGGCTTCTCCATAGTTTTATAAACAGCATAAGAAGTACAAAAAGCGGGATATAAACTAAAAGTCCGCATATAAGGGATCCAGAAAGAACCGTATTATTAAATTTTGTAAATCCGACCAGAGGAAGATCCAGAAGGAATGCATAAATATTTTCTAGAGGAGCAAAAGTAAGGACAGCATAACCGACTTTATCAAAAAGAGGATCAAGGAGCCAGGCGAACATAGAACCAAGCAGAATCATAATGCCGTAGCCGCATTTATTGATTCTTACAAATGCAAAGAAAACAAAAACAATGAACCAGAGAAGGTTATTCTTTGGCATGAAACCTAAAATCAATCCGATACAAAATGAATTTGCAATCTGTTCAGGTCTACTGTTTGAATTCAAAGACTTAAAGAAATTTACGATGAAAGAAAGCATTTTCCCTCCTGCAGGGCATCTGGAAATACGCTGAAAGGCAGCGATTACAATATTCCGAATTTACCCATGCATAGATTATACCACGCTTTCTTCTAGTTTACACCAAAAAGTCTCTGCGCATATTTTACGGTATCCATGGCGTCCTTGCCGTAAAAATCTGCACCGATGCTGTCAGCGTATTCCTGAGTCATTACGGCGCCGCCTACGCAGGCCTTTGCCCACGGGCATTCTTTTCGCAAAAGTTCGATTGTGGCCTTCATTGCAGGAACGGTCGTGGTCATGAGCGCGCTTAAGCCGACCAGTTCTACATGGTCTTTTTTACAGGCTTCTACAACAACCTCCGGCGGAACGTCTTTTCCAAGATCGATAACGTTAAAGTCGTAGTTTTCAAGAAGAACTTTTACGATGTTTTTTCCGATATCGTGAATGTCGCCGTGAACGGTTGCAACAATGCAGGTGCCTTTTGGTTCGCCTTTCTGACCTGTTTTTTCAAGGTAATCCTTAATTACGGCAAAGGCGCTTTTTGCGGCATCGGCTGCCATCAAAAGCTGTGGAAGATACATCTTCTTTTGCTCAAAGCGCTTTCCTACATAATCAAGCCCCGGAATAAGGTGCTTATCGATAATATCAACAGCCTGCATTCCGCCTGAAAGGTGCTGTTCCGTAAACTTTGCAGCGTCATCCTTAAGTCCGTGGATTACCGCGTGCTGAAGAGTGCCTGCCTGAGGTTCGACTCCCGCGGTTGAAGCGCCACCTGAGGTAGATGAAGTTCCTCCTGCAGTTGTTGAGTCTGCGGTCCCTGAGTGGTCCCTGAGCCCCGTCGAAGGGCCACCAGCAGCCACCTTTAATCCTGCAAGGGCAGGATTTACCTGCCCAGAGCTGGGAAAGGCCCCGTAGATTGCGTTTATTGCTCCCTGAACTCCGGCTAAAGCGGCTTTCTGTTCATCAGCGGCTTTTTTATCATCATATTTCTGGCTGAACTCAAGATATTTCAAGCAGTCTTTGTCCTGCGCGTTCAAAAGAACATAACAGTGCCAGGCCTTCATCATCTCGTGTTCAAGCGGATTCATGATGGCAGCGCCAAGACCGTTGTGCATTGCAAGAGCAAAGAAAGTGCTTGTAACAAATGCGCGGTTTGGAAGCCCAAAGCTGATGTTTGAAACTCCAAGAACACTTGAACCGCCAAGTTCATCGCGAACAATTTTAATGGTTTCAAGAGTTGCTTTTGCGGCGTTAATATCAGAACTGACTGCCATTGTTAAACTGTCTATGATTACGTCTTTCTTAGGAATTCCCCATTTGGCTGCGTTTTCGTAAATCTTTTTTGCGATGGCAACGCGGCCTTCTGTAGTTTCCGGGATTCCGTTTTCGTCGATGGTAAGGCCTACAACAACTCCGCCGTATTTTTTTACAAGCGGAAATACTTCGTCCATGATGTGCTGCTTACCGTTTACGCTGTTTACAAGCGCTTTTCCGTTATAACGGCGTAGAGCGGCTTCCATAACTTCCGGACTTGAAGTATCAAGCTGGAGCGGAAGGTTTGTAACGCCCTGAAGTTCGGTCATTACCTTAACCATCATTTCTTTTTCATCAATTTCCGGAAGACCAACGTTTACGTCCAGCACGTGTGCACCGGCTGCTTCCTGGTCGAGTCCTTGATGAATAATGTAAGGAATATCCTTGTTGCGGAGCGCTTCCTTAAACTTCTTTTTGCCGGTTGGATTAATGCGTTCTCCAATCAAAACAGGAACGGCTCCGCCGCCAATCTGAACGGTATGTGTATAAGAAGCTACGATTGTGCGTTCTTTGTAAATAACAGGTTTGTACGGAGGAACAGCATCTGGAATTTCTTGGTCATTGAGCTTGTCGAAATGACCATTGTTGTTGGTGGTTTCGACAGGCTCAACCACCGCACTATCAGAGGCAACCACCGTGGAGTGCCAGCCGCCATTTACCGCCTTTTTCAATTCGCTGATGTGTTCTGGAGTTGTTCCGCAGCAGCCACCCAAAACACAGGCGCCGAGTTCTGCAATTTCTTTCATTGCGGCGGCAAAATCAACAGGACCAACGTCAAAAACAGTTTTTCCGTCTACATCGCGAGGGAGGCCTGCGTTTGGTTTTACGATAACCGGAATGCTGCTTGCTTCTACAAGTCGGCGAACCGGTTCCATCATCTCTTTTGGACCAAGTGAACAGTTCAAACCGAGAGCATCAACTCCAAGTCCTTCAAGAATTGCAACCATTGCCTCTGGATTTGCACCTGTTAAAAGATGGCACTGAAGATCGTAAACATTTGTAACAAGAATCGGAACGTCTTTTCCGAATGCTTCACGGGCTTCTTTTGCTGCAAGAACAGCCGCCTTTGTTTCATAGGCATCGTTCATCGTTTCAATAACGATTGCATCAACTGGGCATTCAAGTCCAAGGTCAATTGTAGAACGGAAAATATCTACTGCATCTTCAAAATCAAGGTCGCCCATCGGCTTTAAAAGCTTTCCGCATGGACCGATATCAAGGGCAATAAAACAGTCCTGAGCAGTTTTCCCGTTAGATTTGCATTCAGAAAGCCACTGTTCACGTGCTTTTACGGCACAATCAACACCGCCATGCACGATTTTCTTTAAATCCAGACCGAATTTTGTTTTGTAAGCACCAAAAGTGTTTGTATATATAATATTTGAGCCGGCCGCAAAATAATTGTAGCCAAGCTGAACAATTTTTTCAGGATTTTTATAGTTCCAGGTTTCTGGCAGTTCACCAGGTTTAAGTCCCCAGCCTTGTAAAATAGAACCGGTTCCGCCGTCTAAATATAAAATCTGTTTTCCAAGTAAATCCCTTAATTTATTCATATATAAAATATAGAAAATCAAAGGGAAAAACACAAGTGCAGACAGAATAATACCCGCAAGGTTTTACGCTTCCGGCAGGATACCGCCGTTTTTCTTACTCCTGATTGAATCAGAAATCTGAGAAATTACAATTGCCATAAACATTACTGCACAGCCTGAAATTTCGCGCGGAGTCAGCATTTCGTGAAGGAAAATTGCAGCCGAAAGCACTGCAAAAACGCTTTCCATGCACATAATGAGACAGGCAACTGTCGCCTCGCAGTATTTTTGCCCTACAACCTGCAGCGTATACGCAACTCCACAGCTCATTATTCCCGAATAAAGAATGCTTGGCGCACATTCCTTTATTTTTTCCCATTCAGGATGATTAAAAATCAGCATAAGGATGAGTGTAATCAGTCCGGCTGTATAAAATTCAACGCAGGAAAGTTTTATTCCGTCACATTTTTTTGCAAAACGTTCAATCAAAAGAATCTGGCCGGTAAAAAACAGGGCGCAAAAAACAGTAAGGACATCACCTCGGTTTACAACAAAGTTTTCTTCGTTTTTAAAACAAAGAAGATAAAGTCCAACAAAGCCAAAGAAAACACAAATCCATGTAACCAGAGGGATTTTTTTCTTCATAAAAAGCCCGGCAATCGGAACAAAGAACATGTATATGGCTGTAATAAAAGCAATCTTACCGGCAGTTGAATAATTAAACGCATACTGCTGGATATTCGTAGCACACGCAAGAAAGATTCCTACAAGAGCTCCGTAAAACAATGTCTTTTTGTTCTGTCGTTTACGGATAAAGAGTTCTTCCTTTGTCATGTTTTTTGCCTGAATTTTATCGCGAACAATGATGAACGGCAAAAGAAAAGTAGCCCCTAAAAGTGTGCGTATTGCCATAAAAGTAAAAGGCTCAACAGATTCTGCGCCTACACTTTGAGAGACAAACGAAGCTCCCCATATTACTGCTGTTATCAAAAGGATTATGACGCCCTTAAGGTTTGTTTTCTTTTCTTCCATGAGTTCAGTATAGTAAGAACGCGAATGCATTGCAAATGAACAAAGGAAAACTAGAATATTGGAACAATAATAAAAAAAAATAGCTCCCAGTCAAAGAACTACTTTCAAAACCGCACGCTAGCGTGCTACACGCAATTTGTGTCAAAGGAACTTATCAACATGCCGCTTTCGCGGCAGCCACAAATTGAGTGTTTTTGAAAGCAGTTCTTCTCCTTCGCGCTATTTTTTTATTGCTTTGCAATATATTCGCCATTATCCTGCAAAAGCTTGGCGCACGCTTTGACATCCGCTTCTACCCCTTCGCGCAATTTTTTTATTGCTTTGCAAAGTTTTACATTGCAAACTATTATTTTTTTCCTATCTACCCTGTTCTGTGTAATTTTTGTTAATCCAATCTTTGTAGCTTCCAGACTGAATGTGTTCAATCCATTCTGAATGGTTAAGGTACCACTTGATTGTAGAAAGGAGGCCTTGTTCAAAAGTCATTTTGCGTTCCCAGCCAAGCTGAGTTTTTGCTTTTGTACAATCGATAGCATAGCGGCGGTCGTGACCCGGGCGGTCTTTTACATAAGTGATTGTTTTACGAACGTCTTCTGCATTTTTTCCGAGTTCTTTTGCAGTTAAATCAATTACAGTGTTCAAAAGCTTGATGTTTTCCCATTCGTTTTCGCCGCCAAGATTCCACTTGGAACCAGCAGGAGCCTGTTTTACAATCTGCCATACACCGCGGTTATGATCTTCTACATAAATCCAGTCACGGATATTTTTTCCGTCACCATAAACAGGAAGATTCTTGCCATCCTTGATATTAGAAATCATAAGAGGAAGAAGTTTTTCTGGGAACTGGAACGGTCCATAGTTATTTGTACAGTTAGAAAGAGTAATTGGAAGTCCATAAGTATGGAAATAAGCCATTACAATGTGATCACTAGAAGCCTTACTTGAAGAATAAGGGGAACGAGGATCATAAGGAGTAGTTTCAAGGAAGTAGCCGGTTTCACCAAGCGAGCCATAAACTTCATCTGTAGAAATATGATGGAAAAGTACGTCATCACGCATTGAGCCGTCAGCTTTTTTCCAGTAATTGCGGGCACAGTCAAGCAATGTAAATGTTCCCATTACGTTTGTCTTCATAAATGCTTCCGGTCCAAGAATAGAACGGTCAACATGGCTTTCTGCTGCAAAATGAATGATTGTATCGACATCGTACTGCTTTAAAATGCGTTCAATCTGAGGGCGGTCGCAGATATCAACTTTTTCAAAGAAATAGCGCGCCTTAGATTCGCCAAGAGCGGAAACTCCATATTTAGCTTCAATATCTTTAAGGCTTTCTGCGTTTCCTGCATAAGTAAGACAGTCTACGTTTACAATTCTTCCGTCAAATCCGGCATCTGTAAAAGCTGCACCGCCGGCGGTAGATTCACCCATAAGATAATGAATAAAGTTACAGCCGATAAAACCAGCACCACCGGTTACAAGTATATTCTTAAGTTTTCGCATCTTATTCTCCAATCCATTTAGCGTTCAAATCAAAATAGCGATTTTCAAGGCTAAATGGGGCATGTTTTTTATCTTTTTCAGAAAGGTTTGCGTTTTGTGTAATGCCCGGCAGAACTGACTCCCAGTCAATTCCGATAGCAGGATCATTCCACATAAGGCCGCCTTCATCTTCCGGATGATAAAAGTCTGTGCATTTATAAGCAAAAGTTGCAGTTTCAGTCAAAACGCAGAAACCGTGCGCAAATCCTTCCGGAATATAAAACATATTCTGCTTTTCACTGTCTAAAACCACACCGTAATATTTACCGAATGTCGCACTTCCAAGGCGGAGGTCAACGGCAACATCATAAACTTTTCCTTCAAGAGCGCGCACAAGTTTTCCCTGTGGATGCTTTGTCTGAAAGTGCAGTCCGCGAAGAACGTTTTTTGTACTGCGGCTCTGATTATCCTGAACGAACTTCATTGTAAGTCCGGCTTCAAAAAAATCTTTTTCGCTGTAAGTTTCAAGAAAATAACCGCGGTTATCTCCAAAGATTTTAGGCTGAATTTCGAACAAGCCTTCTATTTCACATTTTTTGAATTCAAATGCCATAATGCTATTCCTTAATAACAATAAATTCCAGATTTGATAAATCATAGTTAAAAAATAGCTTCTAGTCGAGCAACTTATTTCTAAACCACACGCTAGCGTGCTACACACATTTGTGCCTTGGAACTATAAACATTGCCGCTAACGCGGCAGCACAAATGAGTGTTTTTAAAATACGTTTCTCTCCTTCACGCTATTTTTTTATCAATCCATTAAAACCCGGATTCTATCATTCTAGTTTTTTGCAATAAACTCCAGATATCTTCCGTAGTCTGTTTTGTAGCCTTTTGCAAGGTCTAAAAGCTGGGCTTTTGTGAGCCAGCCATTATTATATGCAATTTCTTCTATGCAGGAAACATAAAGTCCCTGTCGTTTTTCTATTGTTGCAATAAAGTTGCTGGCTTCTAGGAGACCGTCGTAAGTTCCTGTATCAAGCCATGCCATACCGCGACCCAAAAGTTCAACTTTAAGCTGCTTGCGGGCAAGATATTCATTGTTTACTGCAGTGATTTCTATTTCACCACGAGCACTAGGCTTTACGTTTGCAGCAATTTCAACTACAGAATTGTCGTAAAAATACAGTCCCGGAACGGCATAATTTGATTTTGGATTTGCAGGCTTTTCTTCAATTCCAAGGGCATTTCCGTTTTTATCAAATTCTACTACACCGTAAGCTGTAGGGTCAGCAACATAGTAACCAAAAATAACAGCACCTTTCTGTGTACTAACTTTTTCTGCGGCTTTTTTTAGAGTCTGAGTAAAGCTCTGTCCGTAGAAAATATTATCACCAAGCACAAGAGCAACATCATCGTTTCCAATAAAATCGCGGCCTACAATAAAAGCGTCTGCAAGACCGCGCGGCTTATCCTGAACGGCATATTCAAAGCGCATTCCAAGCCATGCACCGTCACCAAAAAGTTCCTTAAAACAGCCAATGTCGCGCGGAGTAGAAATTATCAATACTTCGCGAATTCCGGCAAGCATAAGAACACTCAGCGGATAGTAAATCATAGGCTTGTCATAAAGAGGAAGAATCTGCTTTGAAACAGCCTTTGTTATTGGATAAAGACGAGTGCCGGAACCACCGGCTAGAATAATACCTTTCATTCAAAACTCCGATTCATTAATTTACAAAGAACTGAAAATCATCTCTGCATTTCCCGTAAAGACAGCAGTTCCATAATCCTTTGGAAGAATAAAATGATCACCCTTAGAAAGTTTCTTTCCTTCAAGTTCACATTCGCCGTCAATTACAGAACACAAAAGGAACGGCTGATTCTGCACAACCTCAAGAGTTCCCTTTACATCTGCGTGCCATACAGTAAACAGATCACATGAAACAAGCTGCTCTGCATTCAGACTGATTTTTTTAGCCTCGTTTTTAGGCGGTTCCTTGTTTACAAAAGGAGCCTTAATAACATCAATGCTCTGGCTTACATGAAGCTGGCGCGGCTTTCCGTCCTGAAGGCGATCATAATCGTAAACGCGGTAAGTAATGTCGCTAGACTGCTGAGTTTCGAGAATTACAGTTCCGCCTTTTATGGCATGAACAGTTCCCGGCTCAATAAAGAAAAAATCGCCCTTATGAACAGGAATAACGCGGATAAAATCGTTCCACTGCCTGTTTTCAATCATGCTTTTTACTTCATCATGATCTTTTGCATTGTGCCCGATTACAATTGTTGCACCTGGCTTTGCATCCATGATGTACCAGCATTCAGTCTTACCGAGCGAACCGTTTTCGTTCTTTCCGGCATATTCATCATCAGGATGAACCTGAATGCTAAGGTCAGTATTTGCATCAATAATTTTTGTAAGGAGCGGAAAAATTCCGCGGATATTAAGGTCTTCAGAAACACCTTCAAAACCGAACAGCTCCGGCTTTTCTGCCCAAAGCTGACTCAAAGTTTTTCCGGCATATTCATCGTTCAAAACCTCGTCATCACCATTCGGATGAGCACTGATTCCCCACTGCTCGCTTCCCCAGATAAGAGTCTTTACAGTAGGCTTCAAAAAAATAGGATTCATTTTAGCCCCTTGCCTTCATCTGTTCCGCAACTTTTTTAACGTCCTGAATTTTATCCATTCGTGCAATCAAAAGAGAATCGTCAGAATCTACGATTACAACATTATCAAGACCAATAGTTGCAACAGTACGCTTTCCGCCACGGATATAAGAATTCTTAGTTTCAAGAGCAATTACATCGCCTTTTACAGCGTTATTGTTTTCATCCTTTTCGCTGATGTCATAGAGCGCGCTCCATGAACCAACATCATCCCAGCCGGCATTAAGCTTAACAATCTTACCAAGCTTAGTTTTTTCCATTACGGCATAGTCAATAGAATCACCCTTAATCTGGCTGAACGAATCTTTGTCCAGACGGATAAAATCTGCATCCGCAGTTGCCTTTTCAAACGATTCAATGGAAAGACGAGCCATTTCCGGACTGTGAACCTTAAGTTCATCAAGGAAAACGGCAGCCTTAAACACGAACATACCGCTGTTCCAAGAATATTCGCCGCTGGCAATATATTCCTGAGCCTTTTCAAGACAAGGCTTTTCTACAAATTTTTCAAGAGTATACGCACCGTCAGTTTCCTCACCGCTTGCCTTTACATAACCGTAACCAGTAGCTGCAAAAGTCGGCACAATACCAAATGTAACAAGGCTTCCCTTTTCTGCATTTTTAGCAGCAGTAAGAACAGCATTCTGGAAAGTCTTAACGTCTTTAATTACGTGATCACTAGGAAGAACAACAACAACAGCGTCCTTATCCTGTTTCATAGCCGCACAGCAGGCAGCCGCAATAGCCGGAGCCGTATTTTTTGCAAGCGGTTCCAATATAATAGTAGGTTTTTTATCACAAACTTCACCGATCTGCTGCGCAACAAGGAAGCGGTGTCCTTCACCACAAGAAATTATAGGATTTCCAATATCAAGAGCGGAAAGTCTGAGCAGAGTTTCCTGAATCATCGTATTTTTAGTTACCAAAGGCAAAAACTGTTTAGGATGGTCACCCCAAGATAAAGGCCAGAGTCTTGTTCCAGCTCCGCCACTCAAAATTACAGGAATAATAGTCATAAGATACCTCAGACTAAAGGATAACACATCATGGTATAAATTTCAATTTTTGATTTTTCATACTTTTTAGGCGAAATTCTTTTGCAAACCGGCGTTCCAGGGTTCCGCTCCCGCTCATTGCTCCGCTACGCTCCGCAAGCACCTGCGGTGCCCCTTCCATGCCGGCGCCGGCGGGTTCAGAAAAGAAAAGGAAAAAAATATTAATTTTTCAAATTGATTAAAAAATATAGCCTAGGAACATAAAAAAATAGCGCGAAGGAACGAAGCGGAATGAAAAAAGACTCTGATTGTGGGTGCCGCGAAGCGGCATATCATAAGTTCCTTTGCCACAATCATAGGGAGCGACCACGAAGTGGTAACAACAGTCCAGCGGACTGTTGTTAGCGAGTCTCCGAGCAGCTATGTTGCGAAGGCAGCCCGCTAGCGGGCGATTTTTCATTTCGCTTCGTGACTGGGAGCTATTTTTTTATTTATTTCTTAGATTCAGATTAAATTACTCTTTTGCTTTTCTGGCAGAACTGGCTCTCTGCTGTGCAGAAGAATTTCGCTCCCAAAACACGCCGTCGGCGTAGCCTTGAATTGATTTGTCGGATTCGGCCATTTCCAGGCGTTTCTGAGCCCAGGCGCAGTACTGCGCGTTCATTTCGGAACCGCAGAAATGCCTGCCCAGTTTTTTTGCAGTAACAGCAGTTGAACCGCTTCCCATAAACGGGTCGTAGACAAGTGCGTCTGCATTTGAGCTGGCAAGAATAAGTTTTGCAAGAAGTTTTTCCGGCTTTTGGGTTGGATGAGCAGTGTTTTCAGGCATTGACCAGTATGGCACCGAAATGTCATCCCAAAAGTTGGACGGACATGTATTGCGGAAATTACCGTCTTCCGTTTCTTCCCAATCCTTCGGCTTTCCGTCAACCTTGTACGGCGCAACAACCCTGCGGCGCTGCTTTACGGCATCAACGTTAAAAACATAATCATCTTCATCTACCGTGCAGAACCAGATATCCTCCATTGAATTCTTCCAATTTTTTAACGCACCGCGGCCTTTTTCCCGCTGCCAGGTAATGCGATTCCTTATTATAAAATGCCGGCTCAAAACCCGCTCAATTGCCGAAGACGATTTCCAGTCACAGCAGACATAAACAGAAGCATTCTTTTTTAAAAGCGGTTTGCACGCAGAAATCCATTCTTCAGTGTATTTTTCGTAAGCCTCGTAAGCCATTTCGTGAAAATTATAGCCATGAAACTGTTTGTCCAGATTGTAAGGCGGGTCTGCAATAAGCAGGTCTACAGACTCTTGCGGAAGCAGCGCCGCAACCTTAAGGCTGTCTCCCAAAATGATTTTGTCCGTAACTTCTTCTAAAGAAAGCGTTTTAGTTTCATCGCTGATTTTAAGGCATTTTTCCAGATATTCAGGACATTCGCCAAGTTCAAAATCAATGGTCTTGTTTTTGTCGGATTTCATGCCCCAATTTTAACAACGAACCGAAAACACCGCAAGCAGAGCAGATATAAACAGGGAATTTTGTATGTTTAACAACTGCTTAAACGGTGGCGCGGCTTGGACCGCGACATCCGCTTTGAAGCTTTGTTATGTGTTATTTTTAATTCAAATCTTTTATCACATGCAAATCATTTTGCATTATAAATGCAGATTGATTTTTTGTTTTATATAGTTAAATATTATTAATTTCAGCTACTTTTTATCAGGCCAGCGTTTTTCAACTGCGATTCGAAATGCCCCCAGAAATGAAATAATCGTTAATATACTGCAAAAAGATTTTTCAAACATAGTACCTAGAAATTGTAGTACAATTCCCATAAATGAAAATGGCAATAATATTACTAAAATTACTGATAATAGAATTCCAAAGAAACGATTAAATTTGATTGGAACTATATCTGAGGAAATGAAAGTCAGAAGCATAGTAATTAGCATTATAACTATACTTGAAACTGCAAGTGAACAGGCTGCTTCATAATTCTCGGACCTTCCTCCATTTACCCATGTGAAAGGTAAAATTTTTAGAATAACTAAAACATGAATTAAGATAGTAATTAAGCCGATTGAAAGATTTATAATACCAGCTTTTCTTAAACTGAATTGTCTTACTTTTTCAATGAACTTCATTTTTTTTACTCCTTAATAATATAACAGTTGTAAATGTTATATGTGTCACTAATTTCTATAAAATATTAATTGCCACTTATAAAGCAAGTATAAAAATAGAATTAAAATACATATAACAAACATTCAACATGTTATTTTTTATCTTTTTTGCGCCCCAGTGCGGGCGTCCACATAACTAGCGTTTTAAACCGTAAAAACGGTTTTGCGCACCGCGCAAAATTGGCGCAAAAGTTGCGGTGGCGCAAAGCCGCGAAGAGCAACTTTTGTGACAAAGTTTTTATCGGTTTTGAAAACCTTGTTAGGTTTTATTTTCCTTGATGATAATGTGTACCACATTGGACAATATACAGTTTATCGCCATCAACTTTATATACAAGACGATTAGCTAAATCTATTCTTCGGCTCCAATAACCTGTAAGCTCATATTTTAATGGTTCTGGCTGACCACGACCTTTATCTTCACCGTTACGTTCTATGTCTTTTATAAGTTCATGAATCATTTTTATTAGCTTTTTCTGATTAAGGTCAAAGAATTGACAGTAATCATCCCAAGCAACATCTGCCCATATTTTTATCATTACAGGCTCTCCTTTAATTCATGAACTTTGCCATTTCCTTCTTCAATTTGAGCAATTCCTTGACGGAGATATTTCATGTTTTCTTCGGAATAAATATATGGATCATCTGCAGCTTTTAATGCAAAAGGAATTCCATTTTCTCTGATAGTTGCTTTTACAAAGGCTGTAATTGCAGATGTAACATTTAATCCAATTGAGTTTATGATACTTTCAAAAAGATTTTTGTCTTCATTTTCAATTTTAGCAGATATTGTAGTCATATTTACTACCTCCGCTTATAATATACTACGATAAATATTCTTTTGTCAAATTAAAAAGGCGGGCTTGACCCGCCGTCTTAAAATACTTAAGAGCAAAATTATTTTATAATAAAACTTGTTCCTTCAGATTCTATTGTTAAATTTTTAAGATATTTTTCAAAGTTATCTTTATTTTCAAAAGTAACTTTATTTGATTTCAATACATTTTCAATTATTGAATTATAAACTTTGTATGTATATTCCTTTGCATTCGAAACTACATCTGTATCACTTGAGTTATCTCTGATATAACCAATACATGCTACTAATGAGGCTAATTCTGTACTGTAATCTAGACCTTTCTTTTCCAAATCGACAAAGACAGTAAACGAATTCTTATTATTTGAATCATAGAATAATATGTATCCAGGATTTTCTTCTACAGAAACAACCTGAATTTTATCATTCCAAATTTCTTTTGCAAATTTGATAGCCAGTTGATCCTCACTGTATCCCATCATATTGCAAACATTAAGTTTTTCACGATTAAATCCAGTTTTAGGCATTGAAACACAACTGGCAAATACAAGTGCACTGAAAATAATCAAAGAAAAAATCCTAATCTTTCTCATAAAATCCTCCACGATTTTATATTATATAAAATTTTTTTTAATATGCTGATTGATTTTCCTTACTAACAGCAAGTGGCGCAGTGCGCCATCAACCTAACTATGCACTTAAACGGTGGCGGGCTTGACCCGCCATCCGATATGAAGTGCATGTTACACGATTTTTTTAACAGATTTTATAATCCGTTTTTATTTTACCTCTATAACTTGATCTCCGATAATCATATATTTTTTACCATCGATTACAATTACTTTTACAGAATCTTCAACCTTTTCTTCCGTTATTTTTGCTTCAGGGTTATTTTCTACAAAAAAATATAATTCTTTATCGCGAATGTGAAATTCTTTTATTAAGACTTTTTCATTATTATCTCCGAATGTAAATTCGAAAGTTATTTGATTTGTATTCTTTTTTGTTAGTTTTCCTTTTTCACCAAAGAAATGCTTTAATTCATCGTGCATTTCATCATCTTCTAAACCATCGAAATTTTCATCGCGACCAGTTTTTACCTGATCAATTGGAAGTAATTTATGTTCTTGTTTATCGATTATAATTCTTAATTGAATATTTTTAAGTTCGTATGATGAACCATTTTGTATGCAAATTTCATCATAAAAACCTTTATTTACTAAATCTAAAATTTTAAAATTAAAAGTATGATTACCTGTATCATTTAATGATTCTGAAAAAATAAAATATGAACATAAAATAAATAAAAATGAAAGAAATAATTTTTTCATTTTTTTCCTCCAGCGCCCCTATGAGGGCGTCCGTGTAACTAGCGTTTTAAACGGTGGCGCAGCTTGACTGCGACATCCGCTTTGAAAACCATGTTATGTGCTATTCTTCATCTGCACCTTTTGCTAAATTGCACTCTGGACAAGCTACTTGACCATTAGAAACTATAGTTTTACCACCTTTTGACCACGGTTTTATATGATCTGCATGCCAATTATCCCATTCACATTTCTTTCCATTACATCTTATTTTCAATTGGCAGATTCCATTATCTCTTCTATAAATAGCAAGTCTTTGAATTTGATCAAATTCTCTCTGATTATCCTTCGTTTCAAGATCTGTTATCGTTTCAAAAAGTTTTCTTGACAAATATCTATTACGATAATCTAATGAATCAAATGAATCTGTACTGTTGCTGATTTTTTCCTGATATGCGACTATTTCACTATCACATTCATCTGGTGATAATTGTGCTTGTGCACGGCGATATGTTTCAAAATCAATAAACCATTTTGCAATTTCTTCATATCGTTTTGTAATTACATATTTATCTAATAAAGATGATATTAAAATATAAAGAGAAACAACATTAAAGCGTTCAAGTTCTGGTGTTTTAGACGGGAACATCTTGTTTAAGTAATCTAAAACGCGTTTTATTTTTTTTGCTGTTTGAGAATTTGAATCAAATTCCTTATAATCTATATACATTTTATTTAAATCTTTGTCTTTTATATTACAAGGTTCCCCATTTATTTCTAGCAAACATATTTGTGCTGCTATATGATCATGAGTAAATCGTTTGTTCTCAAATTTTACGGATTTTGTAAAGAAATCGTGATTTACCAATTCTTTTACAAAATCTCGCATTTTGCCAGGCATTGCATTTCTTTTTTCCTGGGCTTTCAAACTTGTTCCATTTTGTAATCTCAAAAACATTTCTCTAACTTCATCTTCATCTGAATCAGAAATTACGATAATATCTAATGAGTAACCATCAAAGTTAATCCTTAATTCATCTGGTAAATCTGTATATGACTTGTCTGCAATGTCGTAACTTCCAATCTTTTCTGCATTTTTACTAAGCTTATATTTTCCTTCCACAAATTCCCATATAGCTCGTAAGCGTTGCTGTCCATCAACAACTTCATATTTGTCAGGATTTGATGCAACTTTTCGCCAGTAAAATTTTGGAATATCATAGCCTTTTAAAATCGTATCCATAAGAAGCTGTTTTTGCGCAGTTGACCATACGGCAGGACGCTGATAATCAGGATTTGTATCAATTCTTGTTTTCATTCCTACAGTTGAAAAAATTGGCCAAGGTTTTTTATTCATTTCCATTTTTATTTTTCCTCCAAAAGCGCCCCAGTGGCGTGTGAGCATAACAACTGCTTAAACGGTGGCGCGGCTTGACCGCGACATCCGCTTTGAAGCTTTGTTATGTGATTTTATGCGAAAGCATACATTTTTATTGTTTCAAACTCTGGAGCGTGATTATTTTCTTCTTCTTCCAAATCGTAAAGATTTTGAAGATTAAGCCAGAACTCTGCGGTTGTTCCAAAAAACTTTGAAAATCGAATTGCTGTGTCAGCTGTTATGGAACGATGCCCATGAATTATTTCTGAAATACGGGTTTGAGGAATATTAATTTCTTTTGCAAGGCGATATGCAGAAATATTCATTGGAACAAGAAATTCTTCCTTCAGGATTTCTCCAGGATGAATATTCGGTAATTTGTCATTAGTGATAATCTGTGATTCTAACATTGTCCGCTCCTCCATTTTCAAAGGTAAATACAATTCTCCATTGGTCATTTATACGGATTGACCAAAGCCCTGCAAGATTTCCTGCCAACTGTTCAAGATTATTTCCTGGCGGAATTCTTAAGTCTTTAACTTCTTTTGCAGCTGCAATCATTCGGAGTTTCCGTCGGGCAACATTGTGAATAGTCGGCGGAAGTTTTTTGCTTCTCTGACCTTTATAAATTAATTCTGTTTCAGAATCTCCAAATGAATTTATCATAACTATATACTAACGCGAAGCGGAAGTATCGTCAAGAAAAAATGCTTACTTTACTGATAAAATATATGCTCCGTTAATGATTTAATTCTTTTACCATATACCCGCAAGTAAATGGGAAAAAATCAAATTTCTCTGTTCCAATATGAACGAATCCTTCCTTTTCGTACCATTGACGGAGAATTGTATTTTCTTCTACAATTCCAATGTTTATTTTAGTACAATTATGAGCTTCCGCCTGACTATAAGCATCTTTTAGTAATTTTTGTCCAATTTTCCTATGTCGATATTCCGGGAGAACGCAAAGATTATTTAATTCGCATTCACCTTTACCTTGCATCAGAAGAGAATAATACCCGATTATTTTTCCATCAGAATTGGAATAAGCAAACATGTATCTTGGTTCGTTGTCCAACTGATATAAAAGTCTTTCTTCTGTCGTAGCAAAGGCCGTAAATCTTGGAGCATTTTCGATGGTAAAACCAAATTGCTCAGCAATTGTCATAAAACTTGACCTTATGACTTTCACACATTCTGATACATCGCTTTTGTTTATTTCTTTTATCATTTTTTTTCACCTACAAGCGCCCCACCGCGGGCGTCCACATAACATAATTTCGCCGTATCCTTTTAATTTTTCACAAACAGCAAAATTGCCGTTTAAAAATAAAAATTACTTTTATATTTTCAATTGTAGCATTTACTTAACATTATATAAAGAATTTTAGGCGGAAACCTTTTAAATGCATTCGTATTCTTTTTAGGCCGGCGAGCGTTTTTCTAATTCCATGCATTCCGTGGTTGTTTTGTTTTGCGTTCAATATACTAGTAAAAACGCCGATAAATAGGTAAAATAAAAAATAATATTATTGTTACGAGGCCTAAGTATGGAAGAAATTCTTGATTTACTACGACAAAATGCCCGTCTTTCTGTAAAAGACATTGCTGCGATGACTAAAAAAACTGAAGCTGAAGTCGCCGCGATAATCAAAAAGCTGGAAGACGATGGGGTTATTTTAAAGTACGCGGCCATCGTAAATCCTGAAAAATCCGGAGAAAGCAGGGACAAGGTTCGTGCTGAGATTCAACTTCAGGTTACTCCTGAACGCGAGCACGGTTTTGACGCCCTTGCAGACAGAATTTACCGCTTTCCACAGGTAAAATCTTTGTTCCTTATGAGCGGCGGATACGACTTTAAGGTAATTATTGAAGGTGACAGTCTTCAGGAAGTTGCGTTCTTTGTTTCAAGCAAACTTGCAACTCTGGAAGGCGTACGTTCTACAAAAACATGCTTTATCCTTAAAACTTACAAGGAAAATGACATTGTATATGTAGAAGATGAACGCGACAGAAGAGAAGCACAAGCCTAGAAAAAACAAAGTTTTTTCTAGGCTTGTAACGAGTTTTTTCTTTGAAAAAACTCGCGCAGGCTTAAATCCCTCCTGGATTTTAGCTTGCAACCTGTTTTCTTCGAAAACTCGCACAAGCGTAACCCGTTGACGGGGCGTTACGGGGTGTCCCCGTTAGAGGGGGCAGGTGAAAATAAACGGTGCTTGAGCAGGGCGAAAGCAGCGTTTATTTGAACCGAGGGGCAGGCGCCCCTTAAAAAAAAGGAATTTTTATGAATACACGAACAGATAAATTCAGCCGGCTAATGGAATCGATTCCTCCTAGCGGCATACGAAAATTTTTTGAAATGCTTATCGGGCATGACGACGTTATTTCCCTTTCTGTAGGAGAACCGGATTTTCCGACTCCGTGGGTAATGCGCGAGGAAGCTTTTTACCATATTGAAAAAGGTCACACATCCTATACAGGAAACCGCGGTCTTCTGGAATTAAGGCAGGAAATCTGCCGTTACATGGAACGCTACAGAATGTTCTACAATCCAGAAACTGAAATTCTTGTAACTGTTGGTGCGAGTGAAGGCGTTGACGCTTCTTTAAGGGCAATCCTTAATCCGGGCGATGAAATTATTATCTGCCAGCCTTGCTACGTAAACTATACTCCGCTTGCAGCTCTTTGCGAGGCAACTGTTGTTCCGATTGATACGAGCGTAAACGGTTTTTACCCTACTGCAGCACAGATTGAAAAGGCAATTACGCCAAAAACAAAGGCGATTATGATGTGTTCGCCTAATAATCCGACAGGAACCATGATTCCGGCAGATGAACTTGAAAAGATTGCTAAACTGGTTGTAAAAAATCAGCTTTGGTGTATTTCTGACGAAATTTACTGCGAGCTTGCCTACGACGGAAGTGAACATGTTTCTATCGGTTCGTTCCCAGGAATGAAGGACTATGCAATTATCCTGAACGGATTTTCAAAGTCTTTTGCTATGACTGGATGGCGAATCGGTTATATTGCAGCTCCGGCTGACCTTATTACACAGATGACTAAGCTGCACGGCTACAATTCCATTTGTGCGCCTATTTTCAGTCAGTATGCGGCTGCAGAAGGGCTTAAAAACGGTTGGAAGGACGTTGAAAAAATGCGCCTTAGCTACCAGCAAAGACGTAATCTTATGGTAAAAGAATTTAATGACATGGGACTTCCTGTTCCAGAGCCAAAAGGAGCATTCTACATGTTCCCGGATATTACAAGCACCGGCATTTCCAGCGAAGAATTTGCAACACGGCTGTTCCAGAAACACAATGTTGCTGTTGTTCCGGGAAGCGTATTCGGGCTTGGCGGCGAAGGTCATATCCGCGTATGCTACGCAACTGCCGTTGACAAGATTAAGATTGCAATGGACCGCATTGCGGAATTTGTTGCTGAACTGCGCGAAGAACAGAAGCAGAAACAGCAGGGATAAGCGGCATTGCAGGCGGTTTGGAGTTCTGGCTGCAAAACAGACTGGAACCGCCGCAACCCGTTGATGAATACGAATTATTATTGGAGATTTTGATGATAGCAGTTTTGATTGCAATTATAGCAGGAGCCTCTCTTCTTTTACTCCTTATGGTTGTTACTAGCAAGAGTCATAAAGAAGTAAACGTTAACAACAAAAAAGGAAAACGCAAAAATAACAATGCAATCATTAAAGAAGCAACAAAAAAGCTGACTCATGATCCAAGAAATATTCCAGCTTTAACTGCTCTTGGCGACATTTACTTTAATGCGCAGGAATATACAAAAGCCCTGCCAATGTACAAAAATCTTTGCGAACAGGTTGGCGTTCATCAGGAAATTGATGAAAAAACTGTGTACTTAAGGTACGGAATCTGTGCATTTAAAACAAACATGATTGATGAATCGGGTTCTGCGCTTGCAAAAGTCCTTAAGCTTGAGCCTAATAACTTTGAGGCAAACTTTTACATCGGTAAGGTCCTGTACGAAAAGAAAGAATACGAAAAAACTATTGCCTGCATGAAGAGAGCGGCACTTACAAATGGCGAAAATCAGGAAGTTCACCAGATGCTGGCATTTTCGCTTTATCAGGCAAAAAAATTCAGGGAAAGTCTTCCGTACCTTAAAAAGGTATGCGAAGAAAATCCAGGTAATAAAGAAGCATTGTTCTACATGGCTTCTGCAATGGAAGAAGCCGGAATGGCAGATAAAGCGCTTAAAATTTTCATGCATTTAAGGCCGGATCCAGTATATGGAGCGCAGTCTTGTCTTGCAGCCGGTTCGTACCATGCAAAAACTCAGCAGCCGGACAAGGCAATTCAAGATTTTGAAATAGGTCTTAAACTTGAAGGAGTTGATCCAGAAATTAAGGTTTCGCTTTTATACAAACTGGCTCAGACTCTTATTGCGCAGAATCAGATTTCAAAGGCATTGCTTCAGCTAAAGCAGATTAACAACCTTCATCCTAATTACAAGGATGTTCCGGCGCTTATTTCAAGATATCAGGAACTTGCGCAGAACAGCAATCTTCAAGCGTACCTTATGAGCGGAACAAGCGACTTTGTTGCCCTCTGCCGAAAATTTATTGCGGCGTTCCATGCAGAAGCATTTGTAAAGATTGAAGATATTTCGGTTGCGGCAGACAGTATTGAGATTCTGTGCAGCATTCAGTCCGCAAGATGGGAAAACACTGAACTTTTCAGATTCTTCCGCTCTACAAGTTCGGTCGGGGAACTTTATGTGCGCGAACTTCATTCAAAAATGAGGGATATAAAATGCGATAAAGGCTGCTGTGTCAGTGCCGGCTCTTATACGGAAGAAGCTAAAAAATATGCGGAAGGCCGACCGATCGACCTTATAGAAAAGGCAAAGCTTGTTTCCGTCCTTAAAAAGATTGAATTGATGTAGAGTTGCAGACATCTGCATAAAAAAAATCAATGGTAGTTTCGAGAGCCTCAACCACCATTGATTTGATATAGAAATACAGGCGCCCATTGAAAACGGGGCGCTTATTTTTTTTGAATTACAACAAGATTGCGCTGGCGTATTTCTTTCTGCTTTTTCTGACTGTCCGAGTCTGTAAGGTAAGGCACAGAAAGCGGTTCTGTCTTGTATTCCGGTACCAAATCTTTAATTCCGTCCATTTCTGTCTGAATGCTGTCCGCCTTAGCCTTATAGGCCGCAAGGTAACCGTTTTCCTTAATCAAAGCGAGAAGCGTTTTTGTCATCTTTTTGTCCAGCGGTCTAAACGCCCTGAACGTTGCCACAGAAAAAAATCCCGCCGGCACTTTTTCCGCTTCTTTTTTCATTACGGAAGCATTTTTAAGTCCAAGCAGGGCGATGCAGTTTTCCAAAAAGGCGCATCGCTTGTCCATTCGTTCAACCAGAACGAACTTGTACTGCGGAAGAGCGGCGGCCAAAGGAATTCCCGGAAGTCCGCCACCAGAGCCAATATCTCCTATAAGGCATTCAGATTCATTAAATTCTGCGGCAAGCTCCTGAATTTTTTTTACGGCGGACAAGCTGTCCAATATGTGGTTTACAACGATTTCATCATAATCGCTCGTATTTGTAAGATTGTATGCCGAATTGAACAAAATGATTTCGTTTATATAACGATCCATTTTTGCACAAAGGTCATCAAGGTTTTCAGGAGCGATTCCAACCTTTATCAATCCATCTTTTAATTTTTCTGAAACTGCCATTATTCTGAACCTATATCAAGCAGAAGATCCATATTCCAGACCGAGTCAACGCTGCGGAGCGAAACCAGATTTCCTGTCTTTTCTGCCTTTAAATTATGTTTTTTAGAAAGCCAGTACAGGAACGAATATTCGTTACGGCTATCCTGAATAAGTTTTGGCTCTACGTTGTAGCCGGCTTCTGTTCCGCAGTTGCCGTCCGCCTTGAACAGCAGGTAAAAAGTTTCTTCGCGACTTTTTCCGTTTGAATCAAATTTGCGGTCACCGGTAAGTAAAAATGAACCGTCGTATTCTTTTGTACTGAAGTAAACGGTGCGGCATGTATCCAAAATGTTGCGTCCGTTTACTACAAAGCGGAGGATTTTAGGCTCTTTTCCTAAAGAAACAGGAACTGTAGAAGCAGCCTTATAGTTCCGCGAATCTGAATACATTTTTGAAAGTTCTGCATTCTGAATTTTAAGCGATTCCAGTTCCTCTACTACTTTTTTAAGAAGCAGTTCTGAACTGGAAGAAGCATTTATGGACGAACCAGAAGTTGCCCCCGTTCCCAAAAGACTGTAGATACCGCCGAAATATCCTTTTGTATCCAGCATTGAAATATCTGTAGCAGTAAGACGGTCAGCACTGGAGCCAAGACCGAACACAGCGGCAAGTTTTTCTGACGTAGAATCTGCTGAAGAAATTTCGTTTTTGTCAGAGCGGGCTTCAGACGCTGTAATCTGAACGTCGCCATGTTTTCTTGTGTAAATGTTTCCCGGCACATAAAAGGTTGAACCGAATGTCGGCGCAGAAATATGAGGCATTGCCGGAGCGTCAGAAATATTCGTAATTGAAGGCATTTCCGGCTTTGACGGCATTTTCATCTGCGCAAAAGAGAATGAAGAAATTACGGCAAGAAATACTCCGGCAGAAACCGGCATCTTACATATTCGCAAGACTTTCCTCCACAAATTCAAGGCGCTTGGAAAGCTGATCAATTGTTTTTTCAAGTCTGGATTTTTCTTTTTCCAGTTTTGCTTTCTGATCATTTTCTGAAGCAGGCTTACAGCCCATTGCCTTCTGCCGCATAAGTTCGCGGACAGAAACAGGACCTTTTCCTTCCAGAAATTCCTGTTCAACTTCTGCACGATCATCCTTTTTTCGTACGGAAGCAACAATCTTCATATTTTCAAAGCCGATTGCAGGATTTACTTCTACCGCGCCGACTTTTGTAATTTCTTTTGCAGTATTACGCGGAAGACAAAGAACGCGGTCAATGTAATCTTCGTAGCGGATGTCTGCCTGCTCGCAGAGTTCATGCGCTTTCATAAGAAGCTTTCCGAATTCCTGCATAAGGCGACCGTTTGTTTCCAGATATTCCTTTTTGATTTTTTCTGTCAGTTCCTTAAGTTCGGCATTTGATTCCCACTCAAGTTTGTAGTAGCCCTTTTCTTCTGCAACCATAAGAAGCTGGTTGAATTTTGCCCAGAACGCCTGACTGTGAACCTTTGCATTGTAGGTTGTATTGGAATTTCCTGTAGTTTTTAAAAGCTCTTCTGCCGTAAGATGATGAGTGTATTCATGAACGGCAGTATAAATCAGCTGATTTTCGTTTTTAAAATTCTTGTTGTGCAGAAAGATTTCGTGAGTGTCCGGCATGTAAAAACCGTTTACGCGCTTACTTTCTTTTCCAGTCTGAGTAACAGTAAATTCCAATTCCGATGGAGCGATGTCCAAAAGGATTTCTTTTATTCTGGCGTTATCCATTTTAGTTCCCGTTTAATTTCTGTCAGTTGTTTCCAGTTTTGCGGGCAGCCATTGCAGCCCTGATCTGATCAGCAAAAAGTTTGTTTTGGTCAGTTCTCTCCGGAACGGAAAATTTAGGTTTTCCGTCTTCTTCTGAAATTCTGTAAATATGTTTTGAAGATACAGTATACGCCGGACTTGAAGGATTGTTAACCCACCAGTCAAGAACTGCAATAAAACAGAACGTATATTTCAGAAGATTTGCGTTTGTAGCATTTGTATTAGCCGTAATATTGTTTGCACCAAGAAGAACGTCCAGACGCTTTGAAACTTCATTCTGAATGTCAAACTTGTAATGCTCCCACGGATTGTTTACAAAGGAGACAGAACCTTTGGAAGCGCTCATGCGGTCACATTCTGTAACAACATCGCCGAAATATGCACGTACAAAATCTGTGCGGATAAACAGCGGCGGATATTTGCTTTCATCAGTAGGGCGCTCAAGAACAAGCTGGTCAAATTTAAAGTGAGGCAGGAAGTGCCACTTTGTCTGCCACATAAGCGAAGTAATAAGCCTTTTTCCGAACTGAGACTCTTCATAATCATCCTGCGAATAAATTGAATTTACAAGATCATTGAGAGGACCGCAGTAAAGCCGTTCAAAAAGATTTTCGCGGTATGCGGACCAGTCGTCCATAAGCTTTGAAATTGTGTCATCAGATTTTATTGCATCAGTAGTCTGAATTGAAAACTGAATATTTCGGCAGCCCTGGAAACAGTCTTCTATGATTTTAAGCAGAACCATAGTGATTTGAAGCGGGTTTTCCGGGCTTAAAACGTTAAAGCCGTCTTCAAATTTGTAAAGCGGCTGGAAGTACGGATACATATCCGGATGGCTGTCCAGATTTTTAAATCCAGCCTGAGGGAAAAGCTGATCGAGCAAATTCAAACCTGTAGTTACAGTGCCGTCTTTAATTCCTTTTTCCGGCTTTTTAGAAAGTTCCGGTTTTGGCGCTTTCTGCTGAGCAGTTGCTTCCTGTCCCGGTTCTTTTGGTTTTTCTGGAAGAAGCAAGTCGTATTTGTGCAGCCCTACGAATTTAAGGATATCTGCAACCTTTACCTTAAAGAAATCCGGATATTCTTCGTAAGTGTCTGAACACATACGCATTAAAAGCGGGTAAAGTTTCTTTACAATTTCATTCTGAATATAAAGCCACGATGTAATTGCTTCTTTTGCCATTGAAGAAAGCTTGTCCTGCGGTGCATCAGGGTAGGCAATTTCATCTGTGTAAATTTCTTTTATGAGCTTTGGAATTTTTGATTCGCCAAAGTAATAAACTTGAATGAGCATTTTGTACACAGCGCGTACGTACGGAATCAAATCCTGAACGACATAAGGCTGCGGAAGATCCAGAAGTTCAATATGAGCGAGTTTTATTGTCTGAAGGTTCCAGCCGGCAACCATGCGGAGGAATTTAAATTTCACTTCTGAGCCGTTTGCAATTTTTGCCTTGTATGTTGCAGGCGCCATCTGAATGAGCGTCTTTACAACAGTTATGAAACCTTGAAGATTTTCTATGTGATGCTTTAAGGTAAGAGTACAGAATTCTGTAATGACCTGCTCTTTTCCGTTCTGCTGGAAAAGCTTAATAAAATTGAACAGACCGTAATCCGGCTTAATTGCATATTCGTCACTCATCATGAGTTTGTCGATCATCTGGGCAAGTTTTGGAGAAATTTCTGCAAGTTCTTCCTGTCTCTTTCTGCCTTTTCCAGACGAACTTGAAGAAGCACTGCTGCCCGAAGAACTGCCTCCTGAAGAACCAGACGATGAGCCGCCGGAAGAAGAAGTTGTATTGCGCACAATTCTGCCGGTTCCCTTTGAAGAGCGTTCTCCAGAAGAAGATTTTACAGATTTTTCGTACATAACCTCTCCGCCAAGCTTTTTAGCCATAGCCTGAGCCTCTGCAGAGTCAATTTCTCCGATTGCTTTTCTAGTTCTGTCCAATGTTCCGGGAGCCCAATCGGCTTCCTTAGGTCTTTTTATTTCTTCCATATAAAAACCTCATCTATAGTCGAATATGACTTTTCTTTACGATTCCAGGACAATTCTTAAGGATAATTTTTTCGCCATCCTTTGAAACAAGAACTCCTTCAAAAGTACCATAAATTGTTGTATACGCATTACGCATAAGGACGATATTTAAAGTTCTGTCATTTAGTGAAACTGGATTGAATGTAAGGTCAACCATACCTTCTGTGTCCTGCGCAATCCACTTGCCGCTAAGTCCAAAAGGATGAGTAATAACGACTGGCGGCATTGCTGTAAGTTCATTGTTTACAGAAAGCATATTGTCGTTGTACCTATCTTCATCAAGTGCATCCTGAGTTGTATTTGAATATGCAAATACAACATTTTTTCCGTCAACAACGGTCATGCCGAACATTACTTCGCTGGAAGAGCGAGGCTTAAGGTAGGTGCGGTTCAAAAGCATAAGTCCGAGACCTTTTCCGGTCGGGATTTCTTTTATGTAATGACGGTGTTTTCCAGTATTAAGTCCGCCATCAAGATTCATTGGAACAATCCATGTTGCAGAGCAGCGCTGGGTCGTAGGAGAAGGAGTTACAGAAAGCATTTCTGATTCTCCATTTTCGGACAGCCTTGCAATATAATTAGCTTTTGCAGCCGGGCGGAATTTATCTCCACGAACAACAAAGCTGAGCGAGATTTTATTGTGTCTGCGGCTCCAGCTAATTTTGATATAGCGCGGTGCATAACTTGTGCAGACCGCTTCATTTGTATCAATAGGAATAAAACGGCGGCTTGGCCCCATAAAAGTATGATAAGCAATTTTCTTGCCGGTTTCCCTGTCCCAGAAAATAACTTCTGCAAGCCCAAAAAGTTTGTCATCAAAGAACTCCGCAAGTCCTATGTAATTATCTACGGAAAAAACAAAAGCAAGCCTACTCTTTATTCTGAAATTAGAAAAAAACGAGGATGTAGGAATACCTGCAAACGGCGCCTTTACCCCGCGAATATCAATTGTCTCTGGCACCCCAAAAAACGATCCGAAATTAATCTTCCCGTTATGCACAATATTTTTTGGCGCGCGAATCAATGGTCTAGAATACATGATTATATAATTATATAAGAATTAAATTGTTCTATCAAATAATTTGTTTAAATAATTTTAAAGGCTTGCGGGATTTTCCCGCAAACCTTTAAAAGTGTGCTATTCAGTAATTGTAAGCGTTACAGATTTTGTTTTATCATCCCAAACACCGGTTGCGGTATAGGTTTTACCGGATTCAAAGAAAGGAAGATAAGCATTTCCGATTCCACCATTATCATGATAACTAGTTAAAACAGTGGACTTTCCTAAAGTCATAGCATTCTTTGAACCGTATGGAACAATAATTGAGCCCATATGACCTTCAGAATCACGGGGATAATCGTACCATTTTTTCTTTAATTCCACATAAAAGTTAGAATAACTTTCTGAATCTGAACCTAACTCAATCTTTGTAGAAAAACGATTACCTGACCAAGAAATTTTTCCATCATATACATAAGTAAAATAATTATCTGATACTCTACCCATAATTATAATTTGTTCCGGCTTTGGATGCGGATCAAAATAAACAAACTGCTCGTCTTCTGCCGGATTTAATTCCTGTTCAAAGTTCATGCAGCCATCCTGTAAATTAAAACGCAGATAGATATCTTTTGAAGTTGTGTTAGTAAACATAACTTCTTCTGCATTTGGTACGTCAGTTACTTCTATACCTATAGTTTCCAAGTATTCTGCATTAAATATATCACTACATGTACAAGCTGTAATCGTATTATTTTCAAGATTACTTGTCCAAATAATTTCAGGAGCAAAAGTAATTTTTCCAGAGATGCTTTCGTTTGCAGGAAGTTTTAAGCCATCAATATATTCAATATTTACATCATGGTAGATTGGAGTCTGATTAACCCAGAAACAATTCAATGGCATTTCTTCACAAACTTCAAGTTCAAAATTGCGGACTTTTACAGTGTTTACAGCAGTACAAGCAATCCAAATTTTTACAGCACTATCACAAATGTCTTTATCATCAAAAAGATAACTGGAAGAATCACTTGTCGGAACATAGTGTATAACTTTTACCCAAGTTCCTGTTGGCATGTTATCAAGACCTTGGTGGGCCCAAGACCATCCATACCCCAAATCACCTTCTTTATGAAAAACATCAGAACCTAAAAGGAAGTTTGTTTGAGAAACAGGATTTTCGACCATTACTTCATAAGAAATCTTATGCAATTTTCCAAGATTTCCTTTTTTAACTAACAAAGGATAAACATTGCAGCCACCATCTAGATTATAACGATTATATATATTATTCTTAAAATCAATCGTTACAACACCGTCAGAATCAACAGAAGACTCTGCAAAATCATTCAAAGTGTAAGAACCATCAGACTTACACCAAACAGCTGTTGCATACAGCGGTGCTGCAGCATCCGTCGTTTCTTCAAGATTAAAATCCTTATATTGAATATCTACATCATACTTCCAGTTTTCTGCAATTAATTGAAGTTCACATCCATCATAACTTTGAAGCAGTTTAGAAGTATAAAAAATAACATCCGTCCATTCTCCTTTTTGCAAATTTACAAAACGATTATTTTCTTCATAACCACTATTCTGAAAATTTACTAATATTTCTGTATCTGCGGAAGCTTTTGCCTTGAAAGAAATTTTATAATTTTTATTTTTTTCCAAGTTTGCATCAAACAAAACAGCACCACCTTTTGCGAACTTCCAAACATGAGCATCTTTCAACTGTTTATACTGAACTGTGTAAATTCCTTCTGCATCAGGATAACATATTTCTTTAAATGTCCAAGTATTATCAACACTGTTAAAAGTTCGTAAAAATCCTGTAGCTTCTCCAATTTCTCCAGAAATATCCGCACCGGATTCATCTTTTGCTTCTGTTACTATTGCTCCTGCTGTTTTAACAATTTCAACAGATGAAATATTTACTACGGTTAATGTTGAAACTTCGGTTGTACCGCCAAGAGCAACGGATTCAACACCTTCGCCTACGGTGAGAGTAGAAACTGTTGTGCTGGAAACTTTAAGTTTTGAGCCTTCGCCGTTAATTTCCAGAGATTCTACTGTAGCAGACACAACAGTCAAAGAAGCGGAATCTGCACTTACAGAAATTGTTGTAATTTCTGTTTTGGTTATAGAAATACTTCCGCCAGACTGTACATCTACAGAAGCAAGACCTTTAAGTCCTTCCAAAATTACAAACAGATCAGAAACGCTTCGAGATCCTGAATCTGCAATAGTAAACGAAACTCCATTCAAATCGCCGTTTTTAATGGTAATATTCTTAGAAATCGTATACGCATTAGAATCGACTGTTAAACCTTCCCCGTCAATATCAATTACATCGCCATTTGAAGCCTGAGCAATGCGGGCAGAAAGAGTTTTTGCTTTTGAACTGCCGCCAGACTGACTTGCCAAAAGCAAAGCCATAGAATTGTCAGAAGCAGAATCCGAACAACCAGCAAGGAGAAGAGCAAAGAACGCAAAGACACTAAATAATTTTAATCTTTTCATAAAAAGTCTCCTTTTGAAACCTAAAGGCAATAAGTTACAAAGTGGTTTCGTATAAAATATAAATATCCCATAAAAAACTTAGTTTTTTGAGATACAAATCATTTTATTAAACTTTTTTGGATTTTTTTTAATCTAGTCTGTCAAAAAAGTACAAGATTTTTGCGTTTATTTTTTGACAGACTAGTACATTAAGGAAGGTTTTTATTAGTTAGAACCAAAGCGGAATGTCATACCAAGTTCAGGACGGAAGAAGAAGAAATTTTCGGTAAGAGCTTCAGAGCTTTCGAAATTACAAATTAATCTTAGCAACCAATCCATAATTATTATTAATTGGATCGATAATAGGGGCAAACTGAGGTTTTACTGTCATCCACGGAGACTGATTATAACGCAAAGCCCGCTTCAAATCTTTATTATAATTAGAAGCATATGTCCACGGACGAATATAACCAATAATTGCAGAAACTGTATTTAAAATACATCCTATTCCAATCAGTGTACAACCTGCTCCAAGTTTTCCACTATCAACCTTATTTTCTGTGTATGGATAGTAAGTATAAGAATAAGCAGTAGACATCCTCTTCCATGTCGTCTCTGTATAAAATGCTCTAGATAATAAAGAAAAACCAATAATATCCAATCCTAAACCACCTAAAGAAAGACATAACTGAGAATTACCACCTTTTGTATCTCCCTGTACAAAAGAACCAATTCCAAATCCTAAAAAGAAATTTAAGAAAAATGGTCCAACACCACTCTTTTCATTTTTATCGTAAAGCCAACCTTTCTGTTCACTTGTAAGTCCTTCAGAAAGTTCATAAACCTGCTGTTTTCCACTAATTGTCTTAAACTGCGTACTTATAAGGTTATCAATCATATACGGATCAATTTTACTGGCATTGTTTTCTCCTATATCATTCTGTGCAAATAAATTTGCCGAAAGCAAACCTATTAATAATATCAAACCAAATCTTTTCATACATCACTCCTTGAAAATAGTTTATAAAGAGTGTACCCCCCCCCCCCCCGATTTCTGTCAAATTTTTTTTACAATTCTAATGCATTTTTTTTGGGACAATAAATCAGATGATTTACGTTATAAATAGAAGATTCTGGAGCGACTGCGCGGAGCGTGGAGGGGTAGACGCGAAGCGGACAGGACCTGCGGAGCAGGGACCAAGCGAAAGCGGGCCCCGGAAGGCGAGTTACGGAAGAAGCTGCGCACGAATAAAGATTCTGGCAGCGGGAGGCTTTTTTTCTTGAGAAATATGAATCGTGTGGTAAAATCTTAACAATAGAAAAGGAGGTGTGATAAAAATTACGTCCATGTAATTTTTATCACTGCAGATTTTGCTTTTGGCAAAACTGCGATTCGATGCATCCTGCATCGCCGCAAACGCGAAGTTTTATATGGAGGCACACTATGGGCATTAAATTATTTTCTCTTGGTGCAGCGGAAGAAGTTACTGGATCAAAGCATATTTTTGAAATTGACGGACGACAATTCCTAGTTGACTGCGGTGCCTTCCAGGGACACAGAAAAATATCTGACGAAAAAAACCGCAATTTTGACATTGATACCAGCAATCTTGAAGCTGTTATCCTTACGCACGGTCATTATGACCACTGCGGACTTTTACCGGTTTTGAATAAGAAAGGATTTACGGGAAATATTTACGCAACTCCGGCAACGCGCGACATTGCAAATCTTGTAATGATGGACAGCGCGCGCATTCAGGCTCATGATGCGGAATTCCTTGCAAAACAGGCTTCTAAAAAGGGTGAAAAATTTACGTGGAAACCGCTTTTTGATGAGGAAGACTGTATTAAGACTGCAAATCAGATTGTATGTCTTTCTTACAACAGAAAGATGTATATTGCGCCGGATGTTCAGCTGGAACTGTTTGACGCAGGTCATATTCTGGGCTCTTCGCTGGTCAGCGTTTCAATTCGCGGATGGCACCACGGGCTTAACGTTCCGTACATGCATTCGACTGGAGAAAACGAAACCCGCATTCTTTTTACTGGAGACCTGGGGCGCAAGGAAAAACCTATTATTCGTCCGCCGGCAACAAATGTTCCGGCTCCAGATTACATTGTAATGGAATCTACTTACGGAAACCGCAAACACGAAGACAAGGAATTTGCGTTGAAGGAACTTGAACGCATTGTGCGCGACGCATGTGCAAAAAAGGGAAAGATTATTATTCCGTCGTTTGCAATTGAGCGCGCGCAGGAACTAGTGTTCTACCTGCACCTTCTTACTGATCAAAAGAAAATTCCGGTTATTCCAATTTATGTCGACTCGCCGATGGCTTCCAACGCAACGAGCGTGTTCCGCGTACATCCAGAATGTTATGATGAAAGCGTAAACGAAGCGTTCCTGAAGCATCATAAAAATCCGTTCGGATTTGGTTCACTTACATACACAAACAGCGTAGAAGAATCCAAGGCTCTTAACCAGAAAGAAGGACCGATGATTATTATTTCTGCGGACGGTATGTGTGAAGCAGGACGAGTTCTTTATCATCTTGCAAATGAAATTGGAAATGAGCGCAATACAATTCTTATTGTCGGTTACATGTCTGAAAATACGCTTGGACGAAAAATCCGCGACGGCGCAAAAGAAGTTAATATTCTTGGCGATGTATACAAAGTAAAGGCAAAGATTGAGCAGATTAATGCTTTCAGTGCGCATGCCGACTATACGGAAATGACTTCATGGCTTGATGCAATTGACAAGAGCCGCCTTAAGAACATCTTCCTGGTTCATGGTGAACAGGATGCACAGGCGTTCTTTACAAACTACCTGCATGAACACGGCTACCCTAACGTAACTACAATAAAATACGGCGAAGAATACGAGCTTTAGTTTTGATAAAAAAACAGCTTTCGCATGAAAGCTGTTTTTTTATCAAATTGCACTTTTCACATCAGAATTCTTTCTTTAATTCCGGGAGCACCTTTATCCACAGTTCTGACATTAATTTGTAGCCATCTGGATTCGGGTGAATTCCGTCGCGGCACATGAATTTGCGGTAGTCCGGCTGATCCAGCATAAGGCGGCGCATATCTACAATCTGCACATTATTTTTTAGAGCGAGGTCTACAAGATGAAGATTGTAGCGTTCGTGCGAAAGATACAGTTTATGCGGATTTCCATTCACTTCATTCATGATGATTTCGCGGTCGTGTCCTTCTGCAATGTGTTCGAACCACCAGTCTGCTACAAGCGGAGGCATTGTCATGATTACAGGAGTAACTTTTGCTTCCCGGCAAGAATCAATCATTTCCTGCATGAGCTGTTCAAACTCTGCAAGCGGAGTGCGCGGTTCATGAACCTGCCCCGGAGTGTCGCAGACATCGCTCCAGGAATAGTCGCAGTCGTTTCCGCCGCTTTCCAGAATTGCAAGGTCGCCGCAAACACCCTTTTCTATGTCCTTTTTAAGGCGGCGCAAAGTTTTAGAAGCAACAGAGCCGAACACACTCTGATTGTTCAGGTCAAAACCAAGAACGCGCTGTGCCAGATCAAGGCTTGTATCTTCGATTATGTCAAAAAGATGACCAGAATCTGTTCCTGTTACGGCCCCCTTAAGAATTGAGTCACCGTAAACGCTGATTTTGCTTATTCCATTGTTCATAGATTAAGCCTCCCCTTCCATAGGCATTACAAGGGCACAAACAAGATAGACAATAATTCCAAGTCCGATTCCTGTACACAAAGAAACCACAACCCAGAGAATTCTAAGGATACTTACATCCCAGCCCATGTAATCTGCAATACCAGCGCAGACACCGTAAAGTTTCTTATTATTTGAACGCGTAAGCTTTTTCTTAGACATAAGGAACTCTCCTAAAATAATCAGCTTTTTACTCCGTCCATATGACAAAGCAAATTACCGGCATGGCTATAAGCTGCCGATAGAACCTTTTGTACTTGGAACTGCTCCGTTACGGCGCGGATCGATTTCTACCGCTGCACGAATGGCGCGGCTTGCAGCCTTAAAAAGACCTTCCATTTTGTGGTGATCGCTGCGGCCGCGAAGAGTATCCAGATGAAGGTTGCACTGAGCGCCGCCTACAAAACCCTGCCAGAAATCTTCAAAACAGTCTGTCTGGAAACTGGCTTCCTTGCCGTTCTGACCAACAGAAACCAGCGGGATTCCCGTCAACTCTGCATTACAAACGAGGAACGGACGTCCGCCAAAATCAACAGCGGCGCGGCACAAAGCTTCATCCATAGGATAAAGGAAAGAACCTGTGCGGTAAATGCCGGCACAGTCTCCTAAAGTCTTGGCAAAACAAAGTCCCAAAACAATTCCTGTATCTTCTATTAAGTGGTGCTGATCTACTTCAAGATCTCCCTTAAGTTCACCGGAAAGATCAAAAAGTCCATGCTTACAAAAACTTTTAAGCATATGATCAAAAAAACCGATAGGATTCTTTACATCACATTTACCGGTTCCATCTAAATTCAATGTAAGCGAAATCTGAGTTTCGCCAGTTTTTCTTTCAATAGTTGCAGTTCGCATATATAAATATTAGCACATAATGAAAAAGAGTGAAAGAATGAACTTTGCAGACTAATCTGTTTCTTCTTTAATAATTTCTGCCGTATGAATTCTGTAATAGCGCATTTTATTCAAATTCGTATTCCTTTATTTCGCAGTTCTTTATCCCAAAAGAAGCATATTCATCGTTTGTCATTTCATAAAAATAAGACTGGACTACACGCGAGATGCCGTTATGTGCAACAAGGATATAATCTTTTTCATCTGCCTTAAGCCGGTCCAACAGATTGTAAATTCTCTGTGCAAGGTGAAACATAGATTCCCCGTTCTGATAACGGTTCAGAAACTGCTTTTTTGCTTCCTTAAATTCCATTCCGTCGCGAGGTGTTCCCTCGTACATTCCGAAATTCTGTTCAAAAAGCAGAGGTTCTTCTTTTGCAGGAATTTTCACAATTTCAGAAATTATAAGAGCAGTTTCTTTTGCCCTTGATAACGGCGAATATAAAATCAACTCAGCCTTAATTTTTTGGTCAAGAAATTTTTGAGCCGTAATCCTCGCCTGATTTCTGCCTTCATCTGTAAGAGGAATATCGGTCGCACCGCAGATCTTATTTTCTACATTCCATTTAGACTGACCATGGCGTACAAAATACAGTTTAGACATGTTAACTCCAGAATTATATTTTCATCTCGTACATAAACTCTTTTCGTTCTTCATTTGGCGTAGATTTATTAAAACGACCGCCGGTACAAGAAACTCGCCTCATTCCCAGCTTTTCCATAGTTTTCCAGGACGGAATATTTTCACTGTCGCAATGCGCAATAAAACACTTTACTCCAAGAACTTCTTTTGCCCAGTTCACAAGCGCTTCTGCTGCTTCAAAAGCATAGCCATGCCCCTGCGCCTTTTTGTTTAGGCACCAGCCTAATTCTGCAATTTTCTGCCCTTCATCGACAATATAAATGTTTACTCCGCCAATATGCCTGCCGCCGCAAAGAACCGCACATTCAAAAGATTTTTGATTTTGCCGTTCTGAACCGCCGCTTTCAGCAAAACTTTGTAACAAATCAATACCTGCGCTACAATTCCATTCAGCCTCTGCATCAAGCAAAAATTTCTTTGTATCTTCTATTGTATCGCTGGGCAGATAAAGCATATACCGGTTCGTTTCCTCGTCACCAGCATATTCATGAGTCGACTCTAAAAATTTAAGGCTCTGCGGAACAATTTCCAGCCGTAATGTTTTAAGATAAAAATTCATTACGCAGAAAACCAGTCCTCAAGCCGCAGAAAGTTTTTTTCCTTCATCGGCTGGAAATCAGCAGTGTTATGAGTTACAAGAATCATCCCGTTTGAAATTGCCGTTGCAGCAATCTGAGAATCGTAATTCGGGAGAGTTTTTCCGTCCTGTTCCGCAGCAGCCTGAATTTCTCCGCAAATGCCGGCTGCAAATTTGTCAAAAGGAATGACTTCAACATTTTCTCCAAAATTATCGATGAAATTCTGAATGCAATCTTTTCGCTTTCCCTCGGGCATTCGATTTACGCCACGTGTCATTTCTTGCCATGTTACAGAAGAAATTGCGCAAAGACTTTTTCTTCCCATATAAAAATTCAGCACCTGTTCATTCGGCTGATTTTTAACAAATTCCGATACTATATTTGTATCCAGCAAGTAAATTTTTCTCAATTTTTTCTCCTATAAAAATTCCGCATTAGCAGTCGTGCAAGAGGCATGAAATCCTAAGCCCAGGGATCCTTTGAATAATCTGGACATTCCCTTGATGGAGTAATGTCAAATCCAATATCATCCAAATGCTCTTTGTTTTCTTTCCTCCATTTCATGAGCCAGTTCTCATCATCTTTTGAAGAGTTTTCATACTCCCCGTAACTGATTATCACTGCTACCGGCTTATCGTAGCGGGTAAGTTCAACAACTTCGCCCTCTTCGGCAAGTTTTACAAGAGCCGAAAAATTATTGCGCGCTTCGTAAATAGATGTCCTGCACATAAGCACCCCCTTAAAATGAAAATTACGCAAGTTTATTCATAGAATACATTAAAAATCACTGATTATAATATAAGGCCTATACATTTGTTAGTCAAGATTTATTTTGTTGGCTAGAACTATAAAAAATGGGTTACCGATTGGAGTACCTGCGCCTTGGATTGAGCCTGTCGAAATCAGCAGTCCCGGTGATTGAGCCTGTCGAAATTACCGGGATGAGCCGCGTAAGACGGCGAAGTACGGAAAGCGCGACCGCCTGCGGTAACCCCCAGATTAAAAATTTAAAGCTTTTTTCTAAAAACGTAAGTCAAATATGGCTTCCCCGGACTCGAAAAATCGCTGTACTCTTCCTCTAAAACAAGTTCAAAGCCATTCTTAAAGTACCAGTCCACGTTGCATTCGCCATCGGTCCAGAGCCAGAGATTTTTAAAACCCGCTTCCACAAAGTATTTTTGCGCCCCGCTTAAAATCTTAGTTCCCCAGCCTTTTTCAAGACTTATAAAAAGACAGAGTTTTACATCATCCTCAGTCATAAAAGAAAAAGTCTTTTCTTCCATGCCAAGCAGGTAGCGCCGTCCGTTTTCGAAAACTGTGCGCTCTTCATAAGACAAGGATTCAAGCGTTTTTTTATACCATTCGTCACTGCGCGCATCATTTAGTTTTGCGCCAAAACAGATTGCCTTTAGATTTCCGCTGGAACCGCCGTTTTTTCCGCTCATCTGAAACTGCATCCCGTTTTCATGCATGTTCGTGCGGATAATCATCTCTACATAAAGACGGTTGAATGAATCGTTCATGCCTCTAACTTTCCATAGCGGCATAACGCGATTAACTAAGATCGGAATATTGGTTTCTTCAAATTGTTCAAGCATAATTTTAGTAAGATGAAATAGCTGTTTTCCCCGGATAAATGAATCGAATTTTATTTTCACACAATTTCTAAATAAATTAAAGTTATTTATTTATAAATTTTCTGCGGGAACTGCATTTTTTCATACAAGACCACATATATAAATAGCAAGGAGATTTTATGGAACACGATTTTCTTAGCCGTCACCAGAGCCAATACAAAGATCGCCTTTTTAAGTTCATCTTTGGGCGCGATGACGAAAACAGCAAAAAATGGCGGCTTGAACTTTACAACGCGCTGAACGGCACAAATTACACCGACCCAGATGCGCTTGAACTGAATACGATTGAAAACGTAATCTACATCACAATGCACAACGACATCTCGTTTCTTTTAGGCACAGAGATGAATCTTTACGAACAGCAGAGTTCGCGCAACCCGAACATGCCGCTCCGCGGGATGCTGTATTTTTCGCAGCTGTACCAGAATTACCTTACAAAAAACGGAAAGAATTTGATAAGCACACAACTTGTAAAAATTCCTACGCCAGAGTTTATCGTTTTCTATACTGGCAGCGAAAACGACCCGAAAGAATGGACTTTAAAACTTTCCGACGCTTTTATGACTGAAGACTCATCCGGCGCCTACGAATGGACTGCAAAAGTCCTGAACATTCACCCCAAATACGCAAAAGAACTTCAAAAAAACTGC
>JBGVIP010000050.1:0-4948 GCA_045123335.1 Treponema sp. | reverse complement strand
GACTTCTTCCGGAAAAGAAATTTCTTGAAGATCACCTTGATGTTGTAAACGAAGAAATAGATTCATTGAATCAGCATGTAATGGATTTTCTTTTTGCCGTAAGGCCTGTAAAGGCGGAACTTACTCTTTGTGATCCGAATTCTGTAGTCCAAAATCTTGCAGATTTTTTTACGCCGGAATTCAACCGCTCTCACGTGGAAGTTCAGCTTAATCTTGTAAAAGAAAAAAAACGCATCCTTCTTGACGAAAAACTTTTCCGCGAAGTTTTAATTAATATTACTCAGAATGGATTTGCAGCAATCAAAAGCAAATTTCTTGAATGCAGCGAAGAGCATTCCGGTACTGCAGAAGATTTCATGCCGGGAAAAATCATTCTGGGGACATTTATAAAAGATGACAAATACATCATCACCATTGGCGATAATGGCTGTGGAATGGATGAAGAAACTTTAAGCCGCATTTTTGAGCCGTATTTTACGACAAAGGCAAACGGTACTGGACTTGGAATGACGATGGCTTATAAAATTATCAAGGAATTTGGCGGAGAAATCCAGGTGCAGAGCCGTCAGGGAGAAGGTTCTGTTTTTTCAATCATACTTCCGGTTCCTCAGACAGATAAAAAACTCTTAAAATAGGCGGTGCAGTTATGAAATTTACAATCCTTATAATTGATGACGAAGAAAACATCAGAAACGGACTTGCCGCAAACTTTGAACTTGAAGACTATAATGTCCGCACTGCCGCAAGCGGAAAAGAAGGGCTTTCCTATATTGCAAAAGGCGACATTGATCTTGTCATAACAGACCTTAGAATGGACGGAATTTCTGGAGAAGAAGTTGTCCGCCGCGTTACTGTGGAAAATCCGGGAATTCCTGTCATTGTCCTGACCGGTCACGGTTCAATTGATGCTGCCGTTAATGCAATGCGTGACGGAGCCTATGATTTTTTAACAAAGCCACTTAATCTTGACCAGCTTAACATGATTGTAAAGCGTGCACTTGAAGGCAGGGAACTTAGCCTTCAGCACCAGATTCTGCGTTCTGAACTGGCAACTGTTCATGCACAGGGGCAGATGATTGGAAAAAGTTCGCAGATGCAGCGTCTTTACCAGCTTATAGGAAAGGTTGCTCCTTCTAAGGCAAGTGTCCTTATTACGGGAGAAACCGGTGTAGGTAAGGAACTTGTTGCACGTGCAATTCATAATGCCAGCCCAAGAAAAGACCGCGAAATGATTATCGTAAACTGTTCGGCGCTCAGCGAAAGCCTTCTTGAAAGTGAACTTTTTGGTCATGAAAAGGGAGCCTTTACGGGTGCTGATTACCTTAAAAAAGGCCGCTTTGAACTTGCCCACGGAAGCACGCTCTTTCTGGATGAAATTGGTGAAATCAATGCCGCAACACAGGTTAAGCTTCTGCGCGTCCTTCAGGAAAAAAAGTTTGAGCGTGTAGGTGGTCAGGAAACCATAGAAGTTGATGTACGTGTTGTTGCCGCTACAAACAGGAATCTTGAAGATGAAGTTAAGGCCGGCCGCTTCAGAGAAGACCTTTATTACCGCCTTAACGTAGTTCATCTTGAAGTTCCGGCCTTACGTGACAGAAAAGAAGACATTCCGCTTTTAATTGACGCATTTATAAAGGAATTTTCTGCGGAAAACGGTAAGGACCTTAAAATTGATTCAAAGGCAAAGTCTGCTCTGTTTAAATATGACTGGCCGGGAAACATCCGCCAGCTGCGGCACTGTCTTGAAGGCGCAAGCGTAATGTGTAGCGACAACGAAATCCGGCTGGAAGACCTTGGTGCAGAGATAGGCACTGCGGCCATAGAGGGTTCTATTGCAGTGCCGCTCGGAATTACGCTGGAAGAGGCGGAACGGATTATAATTGAACAGAATCTTGCCGCAAACAAGGGAAATAAATCAAAGACCGCGGAAGTTCTTGGAATTGAGCGCAAAACTCTTTCCAGAAAACTTGGTGATGTCTAGCAGAAACCGCTTAAAACGCTCCTGCACAGGTTCGTCTATTTTTTTATGAGTTTTCTATAGGCATCTACAATTTCACGGGTTTTTCGGGCGGCTGTATCCTGCATAAACGGCAGGTCTGGAATGTTGTCCGGATGGTATTTTTTTAATAGCTTCCGGTATGCTTCCTTTACATCTTTTTCTTCTGCTTCTTCTGTAAGACCAAGAACTTTGAGCGCTTTTGTGTCGGAAAGATGTTGTACAGTATTTTCTTCTGTATTTTTTTCTGAAGGAATTTCATCATCCTGATTTTTTTCAGGTCCGGTTGCCTTTTCTGGGCGTTTTTTGTAGCGTTCAAAACCGTTTTCCAATGCGTCGCTGAGCATTTCGCCCAGCCTGTCGTACTGTCCCATCAGATTACGGTTCCGTCCGGTATTACGGCGCCTTTTCGGATTACAATAATTCCGTCTGCACTGTAAAAACTTCCGTGGTCACCGTTTTCATAGATGTTTCCGTCCACGTTGATTCTTACACCGTTTCCAATCCTGGCATTTTTATCGATTATGGTCTGTGCAATATTACAGTTCTGCCCGATTCCAAGGTGAGGAATGTTTATCTTTTTGTCGTGCTCTTTTTCCTGCTTGTTTTCATAGTAGTCGGCACCCATCATGATTACGCCGTTCAGAATGCAGCCGTTTTCTATAAAAGAGCGCACACCGATTACAGAGCGGTTCAAGATGCTGTCTGTAATTACACATCCTTCGCTTGTAAGGGTTGCAAAAATTGAAGCCCTGTTAATTTTAGATGGTGGAAGGTTTCTCATGTGAGTATAGATCGGTTCATCTTCATCATAAAAGTTAAATGCCGGGTCAATATCCGTAAGCTGTATGTTTGCGTCATAGAACGAACGGATTGTACCTATGTCTTCCCAGTAGCCGTCAAAAATGTATGCATTCATGATGTGGCTTCCAACTGCATTAGGAATAATTTCCTTTCCAAAATCCTTTGAATCGCTTTTGTTCAGCAGGGATTCAAGAACCGGAGCATTAAAAATATAAATACCCATGGAGGCAAGGTATTCTTTGTCCGTTCCCGGCATGATTGCCTGAATTTCCTGTGGAATTTTCCATGCAGAAAGGTCAATGTCCGGTGCCGGTTTTTCGCGGAATTCTGTAATTCGGTTTGTTTCGTCAATTTTCATTATTCCGTAGCGGCTTGCGTTCTGCCTGTTTACTGGGGTAGAAGCAATTGAAATGCCGGCACCGCTCTGAAGGTGGCTTTCCATGAATGCCCTTAGGTCCATGCGGTAAAGCTGGTCACCGGAAAGAATGATATAGTGAGTCGGATTCTGCGACTTAAAGTGCTGAAGGCTTTTTCTTACAGAATCGGCAGTTCCTTCATAAAACCTGTCGTTTTCAAGCGTCTGTTCTGCGGCAAGAATTTCTACGAACCCCGAAGAAAAGCGGTCAAAGTTATATGAGTTTGTAATGTGAAGGTGAAGCGATGCTGAGTTAAACTGAGTAAGAAGGTAAATCTTCTTGAAGTCTGAATTAATGCAGTTTGAAAGGGGAATGTCTACAAGACGGTACTTTCCTCCAAATGAAACAGCAGGTTTAGCCCGTTCTTTTGTAAGAGGATAAAGACGGGTTCCTTTTCCACCTCCTAAAATTAGACATATAACTCTTGGTTTAAATCTCTCAACAAACGCCATGGTTTCATTATAAAGGTGAAAATAAGATAATTCAACATGTTGATTTCTATATTTTACCCGAATTTTTCTAAACATGTTTTTCCTAAAGCCGATACTTATTATAGAAGTCGTTATTCAATAAATTGGGGGTCACATGATAAGAGGTTGGTACACAGGTGCAAGCGGAATGAATGCCCAGCAGAACCGTTTGGACGCAATTTCTAACAATCTTGCAAACGTAGATACAGCAGGTTACAAAAAAGATGTAACTGTAAGCAAGTCTTTCCCGGAACTTTTGCTCCGCCGCATGAATCTTGACGGAGTATATGAAACACCTTTCGGTTCAGCAGAAGCAGCTCCTGTAATCGGAAAGCTTGGTCTTGGCGTAGAAACAAACGAAAATTATACAGATTTTTCTCAGGGATCATTCAGACAGACTGATTCAAATACAGACGTAGCATTTGGCGGCGAAGGTTTTTTTGCAGTAGAAACTCCGCTTGGCGAACGCTACACACGTGATGGAAACTTTATCCTTGGAAAAGAGGGAATCCTTCTTACAAAAGACGGTTACCCGGTTCTTGGCGAAAAAGGCTATATACGTGCAGAAACAGACAAGTTCACTGTAAATGAAGATGGAATGATTTATTCAGAAAAAGACAATGAACTTATTGACCGCTTTAAGGTTGTCCGCTTTGACAACGAACGCTACCTTAAGAAGATGGGAACAAACCTTTATTCAGATAATGATATTTCTGGACCTGCTCACATTGCTGAAGGAAATGAACGTCCGCGTTTTGTTCAGGGATATCTTGAAACATCAAACGTAAATGTTGTAAACGAAATGGTTCAGATGATTGAAGTAAACCGTGCTTACGAAGCAAACCAGAAGACAATAACAAGCGAAGACAGCATGATGGGAACTCTTTGGAGCAAGACTGCTGTATTCAACGGACGCTAATTAAAGGAAGGTAAATTATGGTAAGAAGCTTATGGACAGCCGCAACAGGCATGAACGGACAGCAGTCAAATATTGACGCAATTTCAAACAACCTTTCAAACGTAAATACAACCGGTTACAAGCAGCAGCGCGTTGAATTTGAAGACTTGATCTATCAGAATGTAAAACTTGCCGGAACTCCAGCAACAGAAGATACTGTTACTCCTGTAGGAATTCAGCAGGGAAGCGGCGTAAAGCTTGCTGCAACTCAGCGAATCATGAAGCAGGGGTCTCTCCAGAATACCGGCGTTGATACAGATGTTGCAATCGTTGGAGAAGGCTTTTTCCGCGTTCAGAAATACGA
>JBGVIP010000049.1:0-98845 GCA_045123335.1 Treponema sp. | reverse complement strand
CAATTTCAAGAAGGCGCTCTGCCAGTCTGCCTTTTGCCGAACAGCTTATGAACGGTGCTTCTGCATTTTCTGGATATTTTAATGATACGGCCTTTAAATCTTTCATCACACTACTCCGTTTACAACGCCAATGTCGGAATTTCCGGCATAAAATTCGTTGAATTCCCCCTTATGACAGAATGAAATTTCTGCATCCGGATATTTTTTTAAAAGAGCAGCCTCTAAAGCCGTATCTAACTCATAATCTTCTGTTGGTGAAATTATAATTCTGGAACATAAATTCTTTGTTAAGAAAACAGCAAAACCATAGGAATGGTTACAAAAATTTAACAAAAGAGTAAATTTTTCCGCAGTTTTTTCCATTGGATTTAAGAAAGCACAGAAACTTCCCTCTCCGGAATTTTTCTCTCCTTCCGCGGCTGTAAATGTAAAAGGAATCTTTATCCAGTTTGATTTTGACTGAATTCCTCCGGTCTTAAAGCCAGTGTGATTAAATACTGCAAGAAGCCCGGCTTTTGAATCAGAGAAATCTGTGCATTCAAAAATTTTCTTAAAAAACTCACGGGCCAGATTTGAATCCTGACGGTTAGAAAAAGGTGTTTCTCCAAAACCGAACGCCATATTTTCGTTTCCGTCAAGGATTTCGCTTACAGCATACTCTGTAGCCGCCATGCCCTTTTGTTCAAGAATATAGGCTATTACAGCCGCAGCCTTTTCCCTCCCTTTAAATTTCATTCCAACAGCGCGGGCCTTAATGAATGCACTGCGCTCAAAACGCACTTCCAGATTACGCATCTGATTATAGACAGAAAGGGTTATTTCGTCCGGGATTAAACCCATTTTTTCAAAATAGGCTATAAGTTTTGGATTAAGAATCTTGCCCGTCATGTCCAGGTCTGAATTGATTTTTTGAAGTCCGGCATCCTGAACAATCATTTTTACATTCTGCTGTTGAAGCACAATGCGGTTATTTTCCAGCCGGATTGTAGTAAAAAAGCCGCTTCCAGGCTTTAAAGGCAGTTCAGATTTTATAGAGAAACGGCCTCCGCCAAAAGCCGCAGTATATGAATTATTTCCGTCTTTTTTTATTATCCGTACATAAACAGAACTGCCCTCACTTAAAGTCCGTTTTACAGACCCATTAGTGAGGGCAGTCGAATGCACTACAACATCAGTTTTCATGCAGTATGCTTATTAAGCCTCTGCAGCACCTGTGTGTTCAGCAGACTTTTCAGCTTTGATTGCTTCTTCCTGTGCGTGAGCAGCAGCTTCAGCAGCCTTGTTCTGTTCGTTGATGAAGTTAGAGATCTTACCACCAAGCAATTCCTTAACTTTCTTATCCTTACCGATTTTGTCGCGGAGGTAGTAAAGCTTAGAACGACGTACTTTACCGGCACGAACGATTTCTACCTTTACAATACGTGGGCTGTTTACTGGGAATACACGTTCAACACCTACACCATAAGATTCCTTACGAACAGTGAATGTCTTGCGTGAACCTGTGTTCTTAATGCAAAGAACGATTCCTTCATAAACCTGGATACGTTCTGTTTTACCTTCGATAATTTTAAAGTAAACTTTTACAGTGTCTCCTACTTTGAACTGAGTAGTAAAAGCTCTTTTCTGTCCTTCTTCAATTGCTTTAATAAGATCCATTATAAATCTCCTGAGTCGGCAGGTTTTGCGTGTTTTTTCTTTTTCTTTGAACGCTTCAAAGAATGAACCTGCTCTGTTATTTCCTCAATCATCTTTTCTGCTTCTTCAGAAAGCTGTCCGTTCATGCGTGCAGTCCAAATCATATCCGGTCTGTTGCGCAATGTTTTTTCCAGACGTTTCTTAAGCCTCCACTTTCGGACATTTTCATGATTACCGGAAAGAAGTACTTCCGGCACTTCCATGCCCTTAAATACACTCGGACGAGTATACTGTGGATATTCAAGAAGCCCGTCGCTGTGACTTTCCTCTACAAGAGACTCGCTTGAAATTACGCCGTCCACCAGTCTATAGATGGTGTCAACCATAACTGTTGCAGCAAGTTCCCCGCTTGACATTACATAGTCACCGATAGAAATTTCGTCATCTACGTAATAATCAATTACCCGCTGATCAATACCTTCGTATCGCCCACAGATAAATACGAGTTCATCCTCGCGACTTAATTCTTTTGCTTTTTTCTGCGTAAAAGGCACACCGCCTGGAGTAAGATAAATTACCCTCTTGCGCTTTGCATTTACACTGTCCAAAGCCCGGCTTAATGGTTCAGTCATCATAAGTTGACCGGCACCACCACCGTATGGAGCGTCATCACATTTATGGTGCTTATCTAGGGCAAAATCCCTGATGTTCACCAAATCGTAGGCAATAATTCCCTTTTCAACCGCCTTGGCCATGATTGAGTTTTCAAAATAAGCCTTCGGAATCTCTGGGAATAAGGTCAGCACAGTAAATTTCATGGAATTACTCCAGAATCCAGAGGTGCATCAGCTGAATAGTCTTGTTTTTTACATCAACATCTTTTACATGCTGCAAGGTCAACGGCACAAGAGCCTTTCTAACCTTTCCAGATGAAGAATATTTAATGTCGTCCGCAAGAACAGTGCAACTCTCGGAGAGAGAAACTTCTAATAAGTAACCTGCTCCGCCTTCCAATACGTCTGTGATTGTTCCGACTGTTTCTGCCGGCGCAGTCACCGCTGCCGTTCCATTGTCACCCTTCCAAATTAAAGAGCAACCTTTTAAATCTTCGATATACCACTCATTCTCTTCAAGAGGATGAGCATACTTACGGTCAACTACAAGTTCCCAGCCATTGTACTTTCGTACTTCTTCCGGGGATGCAATTTCCTTAAGTTTCATGTACAAGGTACCGCATCCTTCTTCCGCACTTTCTACAGTGCATTTTCTTGAATCAGAACCGTGCCTCAAAGTCACTTCTTTTAATGCTGCGATATGTTCGTAGTCTCCAGAAGCACTTTCAACTTTAAATTCTCCGGTAACGCCGTGAGCGCCACGGATGAAACCAACAACAAGCTGCTCTTTATTCATCTGCAAACTTAATCCAGAATATCAAGACTGTAGCGCTTTCCGTCTTTTGAAGCAGAAGCACTAAGAACTGTACGCATAGCTTTTGCAATGCGGCCATACTTTCCGATTACTTTACCGATGTCACTTTCAGCAACTTTAAGTTGAAGAACCATGCCTTTTTCGCCTTCAGTTTCGTCCACTGAGACCGCAGATGGATCATCGACCAGTGATTTTGCAATGTATTCGATCAGGTCTTTTTCCATTTTCGTTCCCTTATTAGACTAGTTTGCAGACTTTTTAGCAGCGATTTTCATCAACTTAGAAACGATGTCTGTAGGCTGTGCACCAACACCAATCCAGTAGTTAGCACGATCCATGTCGATAGAAACCTGGCGTTCTTCTGCTTCAACTGGCATGAAAGTACCGATTTCTTCGATGCAAACACCGTCACGTGGGCTGCGTGAATCCTGAACTACAACACGGTAGTAAGGACGCTTTTTTGTACCGAATTTCTTAAGTCTGAGTTTGACCACTTTATAACCTCCACAGAACTCAACCGAATGTAGCCGAGTTCCGAAATTTTAAAAACATACAATGATATCCATTGTGAGCTTGAGCACTTATTCTATAGAATTACAGACATTTAGTCAATGTGACTGTAGCCGTTGAGCTGCATGAGAAATCCTATTCATGTGTAAAAATGAATTATGCGTCGGCAAAAACACGTCCGTCGTCAAGCTTAACCTGAAGCTTCTGATATTCGCAGTGAAAATCGTTCTTAAGGCGATCAAGATAGCGGGCACATTCCCACCTGCACATCGGCAGATCATGAAGAAGATAGTTTCCGCATGTTTCAGGAGTTGTAGCAGGAACCTCGTTCTGTGTAATAATCCATTCAAGACATTCGATTGTAAGGTCTCTCATATTCTGAACTGTGTATTTTCCAGTCATGATAATGTACATGCCTGTAAGGCAGCCCATTGGTCCAACATATACAACATCTTCCTTTACCCTTGAATTGCGGAACCATGTTGCCATAAGGTGTTCAATTGAATGGATTGCTCCGGGAGCTATTGCCGGTTCATGATTTGGTTCTGTAATTCTAAGGTCATATGTAGTAAATCCCTTGTCTTCACGGGAAATATAAATTCCTGGTTTTAAATGTGTATGATCAATTGTAAAGCTCTGAATAACTTCCATAATGCCTGCCTCTGAAAAAATTTCTAGAAGAAATATATCACAGCACAAAACTGAATACAATAGAAGATATTATACTCTTTTTTTATAGCCGGCCCAATTGATGAAATTAACTTAACTTGACCGGGTGTTCATCGCATGATAATTTCTGTGCAGATTACAGGAGGAAATATGATTGTTTTCTACATTGCAGTTCTTCTGGCCGGATTTTTGGTACTTGTAAAAGGCGCTGATATTTTTGTTGATGCAAGTTCATCCCTTGCAAAGATTTTCAGAATTCCGCCTGTAATAATCGGGCTTACGATAGTTGCCTGCGGAACCAGCCTGCCTGAACTTGCCGTAAGCACAACGGCGGCATTAAACGGAGCAAACGAAATTGCGCTAAGCAATGTTGTCGGTTCAAACATTTTTAACCTGCTGTTCATTCTTGGCATATGCGCAGCAATCAAGCCTCTTCCTGTGGAAAAAATCTTTCTAAAACGGGATTATCCGGTTTCGCTGATTACAACTGTTTTAGTTCTAGCAATTACTGCGGCGGGCACAATAAAAGCCGGCAGACTGCCTGCCCTTTCAATGGAAGCGGAAGCCGGACTTGTTTCCAGAATATTCGGAATTTTTCTAGTTTTGATTTTCGTTTCCTATATAATCTGGATTACAGCAAATACCCGCCGTAATCAACACAGTGATGAACAGCCAACTGACGCTCCACTCTGGAAAGTTATTCTTCTGACTATACTAGGACTGATTCTTATAATTGCCGGCGGAAAAGCAGTAGTCTTCGGTGCCCAATACACAGCACGATTCTTCGGACTTTCTGAAACCCTGATTGGCCTTACGGTTGTTGCAGCAGGAACTTCGCTTCCAGAACTTGCAACATCCCTGATTGCCGCACAAAAAGGAGAAGCTGAGCTTGCCGTCGGAAACATAATCGGTTCAAATATTTTCAACCTGCTTTTTATCCTTGGAATTTCTGCGGTAGTTCATCCTGTTTCGGTAAATGCAGCGTCCGTATACGATATGGCAATTCTTGCTGCAGGCACAGCACTCACATGGATTTTTTCCGCTACAGGTAGAAAAATTAGCCACGCAGAAGGCATAATAATGATTGCATGCTACTGCACCTCAACATTCTTTGCAGCTGTGCGCTAAATACATAAAATCAATCCCCTATACAGGAGCCGCTGCAGCAATAACTGTTAACCGATAGCCTCTTTTAATGCGTGCGCATACTTTCGGCTTACAAGTACTTCTTCTCCGTTGGGCATCTGAACATACATACGGCTGTTTAATGCAGGGCGTACAGATTTAATTCTGCGGACATTTATAAGATGAGATTTTGAGACTCTTATTATTCCTTCCGATTTTGCAAATTCTTCAACCTGATAAAGGCGAAGTTTTACATTGTAGATTTCTTCCAGTGTGTAGGCAAAAACCTGTTCTGAATCTGCTTCAAAATATAGGATTTCAGAAAGAGGAATCTTTAGGCGGCTGTCACGCTGTCCGAAAGCTTCAATTTTAGGCTGTTTCAGCTCTGACGCTGCGACATTTTCCTGTACTACAACAGCCTCAGAAATATTTTTTGTATCAAGAATATCAAAACCAAAAATTGCAATATAAAAGATGCAGGCCGCACATGTAAATCCAAGAGTGTTCATGTCATACCCTGGTATAATGTGGAACAGCTGACAGAAATAAAATACGATTACAGTAAGAATTGCAATTGTAGTTATGATAAACTTGCGTTTTTTCCGCAGATTTTTTTCTTCAATGATGGATTTTATCAGAAGCCTCATTACAACAAAAACATAACTTATGCATAGCGCATCAATTACATAATGAAAAATTCCATTTGTATGCTCAAAATGAGGGAAAATTCCGTTTTCTACAAATCTGTAGGACGAATAATAAAGATGATTAAACTTCATTCCCAGAACCATAAAGTAACTGAGCGCATGAAATACGGCAAGAACATTCATTATTCTGGTATGACGCTTTTTTGAACATAAAATAAGGACAAATCCTAAAAGTGTAAAAGGAATCCATGCCCTGCAGATATAAATAAACTGCCATATAAGGAGGGCTTCACTTTCTGTCCTTGCATGCATGAGTGCCAGATAACCAGCATTATTGACGGCTGTAGCAATACTGTAAAAAAACAGCCACACATGAGCCGGCTTAGACCATCGTTTAATTATATAAGCACACAGGTAAATCATCAGTATAACGCTAATATACTGAACAGAAAGCAGCAATTTATAAAGCAAAATATTCTCCTCTGAACAAACTCCCCGCCAGCGTCCGCGCAGGAGACAGCATACCATTGTTAAGTACATTATTAATCTAAATGAAAAAATTGTCTAGGTAGCAGAGCAGATTAGAACACGTTCGGCTTTCGAGTCAGCGAAGTATTTGATTGTTCTTACCACTTCGCGCAGGAGCGCTCGGCATTTTCGGTGGCTGCTGCGTCACTCGCAACCTTATTCCCGAAAATGTCTGTGATGTGTATGAGTTTTCGTTGGAATACCCACATTGCGAATACCTGGAGCAATGTGCGGGAAGATTTTACGAAGTAAAATCCGACCAGTTTAATAAGACGACAATGAAAACAGCTCTCAAGACATAAAAAAAGACCTTCCGAAGAAGGTCTTTTTTTAATTCACATTAAACTTAGCAGTTTTACGTCGCTTCGCTCCGTGCTCTGCAAGGAAATTATTTACTCGCCGCTCACGCGGCTTGCGAGTCTGCAAAGTATTTGATTGTTCTTACCAGAGCGAGTAAAAGCGAGCAGTGGCGCAGCTTTTACGAGCGTCTTAATAGCAAGAACAATTAAGTACGTTTAAAATTAAAAAGGCACCTAAGATTCCTTAGATGCCTTTATATTAATTAAGTATTAATTAGCAGTTTTACGTCGCTTCGCTCCGTGCTCTGCATGGAAATTATTTACACGCCGCTCTCGCGGCTTACGAGTCTGCAAAGTACTTAATTGTTCTTACCCCTTCGCGCAGGGGCGCTCGGCATTTTCGGCGGCTGCTGCGCCACTCGCAGCCTTATTCCCGAAAATGTCTGTTCTGTGTATGAGTTTTCGTTGGAATACCCACATTGCGAATACCTGGAGCAATGTGCAGGAGGATTTTACGAAGTAAAATCCGACCAGTTTAATAAGACGACAATGAAAACAGCTCTCAAGACATAAAAAAAAGACCTTCCGAAGAAGGTCTTTTTTTAATTCACATTAAACTTAGCAGTTCTCTGCGAAATATTTAATTGTTCTAACCATCTGGCTAGTATATGAGTTTTCGTTATCATACCAAGAAACAACCTGTACCTGGTATGTATCGTCGTCGATCTTTGATACCATTGTCTGTGTAGCATCGAAAAGTGAACCGAAGCGCATACCGATAACGTCTGAAGATACGATTTCGTCTTCGTTGTAACCGAAAGATTCAGTAGCAGCAGCTTTCATTGCAGCGTTGATTCCTTCTTTTGTTACATCTTTACCCTTTACTACAGCAGTAAGGATAGTTGTAGATCCTGTAGGTGTTGGAACACGCTGAGCAGAACCGATGAGTTTTCCGTTCAATTCAGGAATTACAAGACCGATAGCCTTAGCAGCACCTGTTGAGTTTGGAACGATGTTCTGAGCACCTGCGCGTGAACGGCGGAGGTCACCCTTGCGCTGTGGACCGTCAAGGATCATCTGGTCACCAGTGTAAGCGTGGATTGTAGACATGATACCAGAAGCGATTGGAGCGTAATCGTTAAGAGCTTTAGCCATTGGAGCCAAGCAGTTTGTTGTACAAGAAGCTGCAGAGATGATGTTGTCATTCTTTGTAAGAGTCTTGTGGTTTACGTTGTAAACGATTGTTGGAAGATCGTTTCCAGCAGGAGCTGAGATAACTACTTTCTTAGCACCAGCTGTGATGTGAGCAGCAGCCTTGTCTTTTGCACAGTAGAAACCTGTACATTCAAGAACTACGTCTACTTTGTTAGCTGCCCATGGACAGTTAGCTGCGTCTTTTTCTGCAGAAATTTTGATTTCTTTTCCATCTACGATGATAGAATCTTCTGTAGCTGATACAGTGTGTTTTCCTTCACCGATGCGGCCCATAAAGCCACCCTGTGCTGTATCGTACTTCAAGAGATGAGCAAGCATTTTTGGGCTTGTCAAATCGTTGATAGCAACAACTTCATAACCATCAGCTTCAAACATCTGACGGAAGGCCAAACGACCAATACGGCCAAAACCATTAATAGCAACTCTAACTGCCATGATTAATCTCCTAAAAAAATTAATTAGTTACTTCAAGAATAATGAATTTTAATTTATTCGTCTATAGAATTTCATTCTTTTCCACGGCTTAATTTTTTTTATTTTATCAATTGGATATAAGTTTACCGGAAGCATCAATTGAATAGGCTGAAGTAGAATATTCTTCCCCATTCTGCTGGCAAACCTTAATCTGATTATAATATAATCCCGGATTTGAAATAACAACAATTCCTTGCGAACTCAATTCTGAATAATCCCTGTCAAAATATACTGGATAAACGATTGTTTCATCCGTAATTCCTGAAAATGTAGCCCCGGCCATCACTGCATGAGAACCAGTACCTGTCGTTGATTTTACCTTAATCCTTGATAGCCTTGTATTATTGCTTATGGTAAGCATTTCAGACCTTGTTACAATGTCTGTTCCTACCGATGCAGCAGCAGTTCTGTTTACGGTTACATTTGAAAGTTCTATATTACCGCCTATACAGTTGATTAAAAATTTATCATACTCAGAACTGCCAGTTTCAATTGAATCTACATTGATTGTCAGATTCTGGATTTTTATGTTTCCATTATTTATTGTAAATAATCCATTATTTCTTGCTTGTATAATACCGCCTTCAACAGAATCTCCTTTAATTGTAATTTTAGGGCTATAAGAAATATTGCCGATTGAAGCATACTCATTATCATCATTTGTTGAGCTATAATAAATTGAATCAAGCGTTCCTTTTATAATTATTGTATATTCCTCTATTCCGTTTGAATCGAGAAACTGTATTTTATCTACTGCCGTTTGTATATAATCAAAAGGTTCAAAATAGGAACCGGAAGCCGTTGAAGAACCGCCGGAAGCAACATAGAAAACGCGGTTTTCCTTTAATTTTAAAAGTTCTTCCGAAATATAAAGCACCGCAGGTGTCCCAGAAAAATGTACGGAAGTCCCGTTTGGAGTCCATTTGTCCGTGCACATATTTGCAAAAACATTTATTTCTTCTGTGCATGTATATACGCTGCTTGTACACGTAGCATCAGAATAAAACGTAAAGGTAACGGAATATACTCCCGGAGAAACCTGTGCAGACGCATTTGTTGAAGAAAGATAGAATCTTGCCGGTAAATCCGCAGTAAAATCAAGGGTTTCAGTTACTGTCGTTCCGTCGGATTGTTTCCATTCTGCTTTTGCCATAGGAATTTTAGTCTCATCATATACAGAAACAGGAAGTTCTACAGTTCCAGTTCCAGCCTGATATGGTTCAAGAACAAACGTAAAATCATGTGATGCTGCGGAAATTGTGCGGTCTGTTGTATCTGAATAAGTAAAATACTTTTTTGCTACAGAAGAAGAGTCCAATGCATTTATTGTAAATTTGTACAATCCTGTAGGAATATAAAGAGAAAAAGTCCCGTCGTCATTTATTTCAAACGTTGACATTCCGCCAGAAACATATACTCCAGAAAACTTAATGTTCAATTTTGAATAATCTGGAACAGCACTTCTTGAATCGGAAAGATTAAAGCTGGTACTAAAAGCGGCGTCATTTTGTTCAGAACAGTTTATTACAGCCCTGCCGGTTACCTTAATCAAGTCAGATGAAGCTGATTCTTTCTTTACTTCGTTCAATAGAATCAACTGCCCTTCAGAAACTGAAGAACCCTGAGAACATCCAGTAAAAAATAAATATGTTAAACCAAAAAGAACGGCAAAAATCTTTTTCATTATATCCTCCTGATTATTCCGTGACCGTAAGCAAAAGAACGGCATTTGTCTTTACATCTTTATACGTGCCGGAAATATGTACAAAATAATTTCCAGCAGGATAACCGGCAGGAAGTTCAATCTGATTTTCGGAAACAAGACCGGACGACAATTCATAGTCGTAATAGCAGACCTTAGAAATTTCAAACGTGGAGAAGGCATTGCCCGGATAATCGTATGATGTTCCATTAATTGAAACCTTTACTTTTACTGTATGAGAAGTGCCGTCACGCACAAAAGAACTGCTGCTTAAATTAAATGTAATTTCGTCACCGAGGGCAGTATTAATTGTTGCAGAGCCCGTAGAAGGAACAACAGCAATTTCTCCATCTTTTAACTGCAGAATATAATTATTTTCAATTTTGAAAATTGAATACGGATCTTCCTCTGTATTATATGTACTGTAGTCGGATGTAAGGACAGCGCCGGCCGGATCATGTATATAAGTTGACCTGTAAAAATAGATTTCCGACCCTTCTATATTTCCCAAAATATTGAAAACAGATCCGTAAGCCTTCATATTAAGGTTACTTCGGATTACAGGACTTTCGTGCACATTGTAATTATTCCATATATTAACAGTTCCATTCAGGTAAAGCTTACTTGATTCAACAAGTGCTCCGGCAGATATTGAATCTCCCGTAGTAATGTAATTTCCTTCAATTGCTGTATTATCTAAAGTTACATTTGAACCAGAACCTGCGTACAGACCAGCATCAGGACCGACAGAAACATTATGCTTTACCGTACAGTTTTTTAATACCGCACTTCCCATAATTTTAACGGCAGACTTTTGTACTCCATCAGTATTTGTTCCGCTTCTATAATCGTTATTCTGAATAACACAGTTGGACAGCGTAATACCGGTTACACTGGAATTGATTTTTATAAGCGGAGCAGTTGAAGTTTTTCCGGACTCAGGAAGATTCGTTTCATCTGTAAAATCAATTATTGCGCCGCCGTCAAATATAAGGTTTGAGATTTCAATATTTGATGATAAAATTTCGAGCAGTGCAAAATTAACAGGATCTGCTGATGAATAGCGGTAAAGCGTTGCAGTAACTCCTTCTTGTGAAAGCAAACTTAAGCTATTTAAATCTGTTCCCGAAGAAAGAGCTTTATTGCACACAAACACAGTTCTTTCTGATTCATTAAGTTTAATCCGCTCTGCAGCCGTCGCAACAGTCTTTACTGCCTTTTCTGCAGAAATACCGGAATTAGAATCGTCGCCATTTAAAACATCAATGTATACGCTTTCTAAAGTCCACCGCGCATATAAATCTATTGACTTGGAAAATCTCTGCTCGCCTGAAGCAAGCGGCTCTGTAAAACCAGAATCCATATACCAGCCTTTAAAAATCAGCCCGGAATGAGAAATATGATTTTCGTAACCTGTAAAATCAAGTTTTGTAGAAGAATTAAACGTAGTAACCGGGGTAAAGGAACTTTCCCAAACAACAATATTTTCGCTTTCAAATGGGTTTATATGGTAGGTAACAGTATAAGGAGTATTCAATTCTGAATAAGAAATTTGAGAACTTGTAGAAGATGAAAACGGCTTTATGTCTACAAACTGAATCTTTTTAGAAATTACGCTTCCATCAGAGCCTAAAAAACTTAAAATCAAATAATAATAACCGGCGCTAAGATTTGAGCCTGAAACTTTTATTACTGCATTTGCCCCGGAATCTGCCTGAGGCGTAATTTCGGCACCGCCCGATACGGATACAAACGAAGTGCCGCTTAGTTTTTTTAATTCTGCAGAAACGCTTGAACAGCCAGCCTTTGGATACTGAACAATAACCGAATAGGAACCGCTTCCTGTTTCATCAAGAGAAAGATTGATTTCTATGGAATATTCCTGAGTTGCAGAAAGTTCTTCTTCTATAATGCAGGATGCAGCCTTTACAAGTGCTGAATCAAGTTCAAGGTAAGCGTCCAGAGAGAATTTCCATTTTCCTGAGCATAATGCATAAGTCTGAGAAGCAATTTCGTCAGCAGAAGTATATGTATAAGTTTTCAGTTCGCCGCTTCCGCTTATTGGTGTCAAAGTCAGTTCGAATTTTTTAAAACTGCTTAAAGTTATATTGGAAGGAACAATGTTTCTGCTTTCGTTTGCAGTTGAATCTCCTGCAGCAGATTCAACTGCGGGCTTAAATGAAACGTAGCATAAATCTGAAGTGTCTGCTTTTCCAGAAAGAAGGCCGGCGAGCACACCAGAAGACAGGTTCCGGCCTACATCATCTGAGCAGGAAGCCGCAAGCACTAAAAAGAGGAACGAAAAAATTGCTGTAAAAATGCTGTTTTTTCTTTTCATATAAACTTTCCCATTTTAATTGATTTCAATCTGAACGGTATCTCCGTACTGATTGCCCGAACTGTCTACTACAACAACAAGAATGTCATATACTCCGGCCGAAAGACCGCTGTAATCCCATGAATAATGATTTTCTGTTGATGTAAAGATATACTCTGCATTAATTATCCATATATACTGCGCATAGCCGGAAGCCGCACTTAAATTGAGAGTATGAGTTGATTCGTCTACAATACTGTCTGAGGAAGGCAGCTCAATAGCCTTTTGAGTATAATCAATGTCTGGCGGATTGATTACAATTCCCGGATTAACAGGAAGTGCCTGCCATTTTGCAATGTAAGTAACATCTTCATATCCAAATGTTTCCGGCAGCGTAATGACTTTTGTACCGTCCAAAGTCCAGCCTAAGAATGTGTAACCGTCACGGGTTGGGTTTAGGGTGGTATCTGGGATTGAGGACAGAGATTGTAAATACTTAACAGTATACTCTTCTAACTTTGAGTCATAATTTAAATCAAACTTAGCTGTAGAAGTAATTAATTTGTACACAATATCTAAATTATAACTATAAGAATCATTTTTATAGTCCATGTTTAAATTATTTGGATAAAAATAGTTATACTCGTAACCAGTTTTATTAATTTTATATGAACTTATATCCATTGACCTAGCCTGTGCATATGTAGTCTTTGTCTGTATTGTTTTTTCCAAAGTGCTATCCATATACCATGAATTATCATGAAGAGGATCTTCAAAGCAATAACGGATAGTAACATTATATGTACAATCCTTTGGAACCCAATGAGCTGTATATGAAACATTTTCATAGAATATATTTGTTAATGGATTAGACTCCAGTTCAGTTGAAGTTCCTCCACCAACATTGGAAGAAGTCCAATGAGAGAATTCATAGGCATCATCCCAAACAGGAGCTTCGATAGAAACAGTTTCTGATGTTTTATATCTTCCAGAATGAGAATCATCTATTTTAATTAATTTGGTTTCTGAATTTGTAACAATTTCGTTATAAATTGTTACATGAATGACTTTTCGTTTATATTTTACCTCAATTACAGTTGAATCATCAGAAGCAGGAACCTGCTGTACAATATCCAAAAGATCAAAACCTTCTCTATAGTAATACGAATAATTATATTTTATGTAATTCCATTCTTCATCAGAAAGATCTTCTGCTTCTGTTTGTTCTCCATAATAACATGTCTTACTTTCATCCGTATAGAACTCAATTGAATAATCATCTTCTGTCTCTGATTCCAAAAGGTACTTTACGGTATACTTATACTTCCACTTATAATAAACCGCTACAACAGTAGAACCGTCTTCTTTAATTATCTGTTCTTCAACAGACTGTGCTTCATAGTGAGAATCAAGTCCGTCATCATCTGGCGTCAGAAGAACTGCTTCCGTATATTCACCCTTTTTGCCGTACTGAGTTTTTGTTTCGCCAAATTCGAATTCACCGGTATCTTTGTTCTGCAGGTAATGTTTTACGGTATAAGCGGCATCAAGATACTCATAATAGATGTATACTTCTGTACTTCCGTCTTCCAGAATAATCTGCTGGTCAATCTGAAGTGCACGATACTGTGCATAAGTGTAATTATCCGGAAAATCTGCTTCAGAAAGGGGCTGGGCCTTTGTATATGAATCAACCTGTCCTTTTCCTGTAGTCTGCTTTACATCTGCGTAAACAGTTTCATCATCCTTGTCCTGAAACATGTGATGAACCGTATACTCAACATCTTCTATAAGGCGCCATTTTACAACAAAAGAATAAAACTGAAAATTTACATAGACGCCCTGCACAAGGCCTGAACCGTCTGTCATTACAGAAGAAGGTTTAGAACCACCACAATATTCCCAGCCTACAATTCTATAGCCGGGCTTACACTTGCATAAATCGATATATGGAAAATCCTTTACAGACGCTATTGTTCCGAGTAGAAAATATTTTTCAACACGCTTATATTCACAACCGCTTGTATCACTTGGCAAACAGGAATAGAAAGAAAATTGAGTAAGTAGAGGCGTTTTTATTCCGTCATCAAGGTCATCAAACCATGACATGTCGCAGGCAGAACTAAAAATGCCTGACAGCAGAATGAGAATGATTGAAATGTATTTAAAAAATCCGTTACGAATCATTTTCATCTATAAATTATACCACCTATAATCTTAATCCGACACAAAAATACGATTCCAAAAACATTGTATGCATTCTGTTCATTGGTTCGTAAACAAGTTCTGTTCCCAGTTCAAGTACAAGCTTATTAGTTGTCTGAAGCCATATAGAAGTTCCGCCCTGACCGCCTATATATGCAAAATAATCTTCAGAAGGATTAGACCTGAAACTTGTATTGTTCTGATACGAAACGTCATACTGTATAAAAATTGCATTGGCGCCGCCCTTAATGTTCCAGAAAATGTGATTTTTTAAGAGTTCTTTCTGCCAGATTAAATTTGACTCAAGCCTTATAAGCGGAAAATCGAGGGTATAGAATACGTCAGAACTTGTAAACTCTGTAAACGAGCCTTCTACATTAAGCCCGAGCCTTACAGTCTTTATAAGAACTGGCAGACAGTATACTTTTGCATTAAAAGCCGGAACAAATTTTGAATCACTGTATTCAAAAAGCCCTTCTACAAAAGTCGGATTAAGCATACTTACACCGACCATTGGAGTAACATCGAATTTGAAATGAGCGTTCATAAATTCTTTGCGCTTCTTTTTTAAAGCTTCTTTGGCAAGCCGCTTTTCGTTTCTTATGCGCTCTTCCTCTTCTTCACGCGCAAGCCGCTCTGCCTCCTCTTTTTCGCGGGCAAGCCGCTCCTGTTCCAGCCGCTCCTCTTCCTTCTGCTTTTCCAGGGCAAGCCGTTCCTGCTCTGCCCGCTCACGTTCCTCCGCTTCCCTTGCGAGCCGCTCAGCTTCTGCCTTTTCGCGCGCAAGCCGTTCTTCTTCCGCAAGCCTAAGTTCTTCCGCTTTCCTTCGCGCTATTTCATCATAATATGGGTTCAGGTTTATTTCCCCAGAAGTCGAATTTAATCCGCTGGGATTGGTTACCTTAAGATTCCAGAAACCGCCGGAAGTCCCTTTTACAATAAAACCGGATGCAACTGCCGTTCCATCTGCATTGCTTTTTGAACTGAATTCCAGCCGGCACGAAAGTTCTTCCTTCGTTTCCGAATTTATGAGTACAGCCGTAGATTCTTCCGTAATATTGGAAATAACGGCTGGAACCATAATTTCTTCTTCAGAAAGCGGTTTTACAGCCGGATTTTTTTCATTTACACGAATTTTCGGTTCAAGGGCTTTTGTAATGTCAAAAAACTTCCATTCAGAAACCTGCGCCTTTCTTCCCAAAAAGTCGTATGCCGTTATTTGATATTTATAGCGCCCGGCCGGAATTGAAAATTTTATTTCGTTTTTTTCGGTCTTATATGAATGAACATTGTTTTCATCATCAACAGAAACTACAGTAACTTCGTATTCAAGGGCATTTTCGTCCGCTTCCCAATTCAATTTCTGCTTGAATTTGGACTGTCCGTATGCAAATGAGAAGATCAGAATATAAAGAAGGATAAGCGAAAATTTTTTATTCACCATACATCTTTCCCGGATCTACAGTCTTTATTTCTGAAGGCAGACCAAAATTAATTTCAAAGTTGAATACAGATTCTGAACTTTTCTGTTCTTCAAAACCGTCTGTGGCATGAGAATATGCAGTAACATGCCATTCAAATCCTCCGATATCCAACTGTGCAAGTTTCTTCAGGCGCACAGAAGTCTTCTTCGTTCCTATTACTTCGTACACCTTCTTTAGTGTTCCGTCAAGTTTTTTCTGATACAGCACAAAATCATAATCAGTTGCAGCTTCTACCGGATTCCATTCAAAATCCACAAAACGATTGGTGCGGAAGAATGCGCCGTTCATTACGGTTTTGTCTTCCGGCTTTAAAAGTTCCGCTTTCTTAAGCGAAGGTATTTCCTTTACTTCAAAAGAACGGAATCCCGGTGCAGAAAGATTTTTGCCACCAGCAGAAACCGCTTTTACTGTCCATCTGTAGAAACCAGACGGAATGCGTTCAATTCTGACTTCTGACTTTACAGTACGAACGCTCTGGTAACTTCGGTACGAACCATCCGGCTGAAGTTTTTCCAGCTCAAATACCGCACTTGCAGCCGGATCACCGTATTTCCATGAGAATAACGTTTTTTCGCGGACAGCCTTAAGTCCCGGAATTTTTGCAGAATCTACCGGCAAAGAAAGCTGAACGGTTTTTCTCATTCTGACTTTGAATGAAACTCCTGAAGGATTGCTGTATCTGAACGGACGGAAGTCGCTTTCCCTGCTTACTGCCTGTACCGTAAAATACAGTTCTTTAGGCTCCATGTTCATTACTGATTCAGGAACCGCAATGTCAAATCCGGTCTTTTCTATATCTGAATGCTCTGCAATAAGAGTTTCTGAATTTGGATCGTAAAGCCTGATGTTATAGTAATCTGCTTCAGAAACTTTTTCCCATTCGCAGTGAACAGTTCTGTCTTCATAAAGCGTAACTACATTATTTTCCGCAGGCGCTGTAATTACAGGAGATGCAAGATTGTCCAGAACAAAGAGCTGTCTTGTTTCTGAGCGGATTTTTTCAGAGCCTGCACCGGAAGAAATTTCAACACGCCAGAAGTATCTTCCGCCATTAAGGTCAACGCCGTTAAATTTAATTCCGTCGGATTCCTTTTCATATACAAGCTTTTCAAATTTACTTGAAGAAGAAATCTGAAGCACGTATGTTTCCTTTGAATCAGGCGACAAGAGCGAACTGTGCGTATATCGGCATGTAAAATCAAGACCAGAAAGTTTTGTTCTTTCTACTTCGTATAAATCCGGCGGGTAAACCAGTTTGCAGACAGCCGGAACGTATTCCTGAACAGTAAATCTCTTTACGGTAGACAGAAGGACTTCGCCGTCTGCGTCTGTCTGAATAACCTTCCAGTAATATGTGCCGGCAGGAATTTTATCTGAACCAAAGTGTTCCTGAAGCCTTGTCTTTTCTGTTGACCTATTGAATACAACTGAATTAAAGCCTGAATCAGAAGCGACAACAAGTTCGTAGCCTGCACCTTCTGCATTTCCCTTCCAGCCGAAAGAAAGGGAGATTCCGTCTTTTTCTGCAAGAAGCACTGTTCCGTCAGAAGGGAATACTGTTTCCGGCGGTAATGAAATCTTCTGTTCAGAAACCGTAAAGCTTCTTACCGGAGAAGTTCCCCTGTATCCTATAGAATTTTCGCCGTAATATGGCGTTACAGTCCAATAATATGTTCCGCTTTCAAATGAACTGAACGAAACTCTCTGCCCCATAATCTGTTCAGACAATACAGGATTAGACATATCCCTTGATTTTGAAACATCCAGCCTGTAGTATTCGGCATGCCTGTTTCCTTCCCATGCAAACGGAATGACAGGAGCCGTCTTTTGATATGTAAATGAAGAATTATCAGAAGGAGAAGAAAGCTCAACAGGAGAAGCATAATCAACAAAGATTCGTCCCGATTCTGCAGAGTCTTTCTGCTCGTTATAGTAGATGCGCCAGTACATTGCACCTTCAGGCAGCGTACTAACATAGCATGACGATTTTTCTGCTATATGCTGTGTTTCTGTAATTTCAGAGAAATCTTTGTATGGAGAAGTCTGAACAACAATATCATCATTCTTTTCTGCATCAAAAAGAGTCCATGAAAGTTCAACGCGTTTAGGTTCTTTATCAAAAGAAAGAATATGAAGTTCTTTTGGAACTGATGTAACAGAAATTCTGCGTTTTTTAATGACAACTTCAGGTGCAGCCTTTTCTTCTTTCTTTTCTGGAGTCTTTTCTGAAGTCTTAACTTCCGGCTGTTTTTCAATTGTAACAGCCTGACCAGTCGAAACGCTTTCCTTTGCACCGGAAACAGTTTCGACCTTAGCAATACCGGCCTGAACGGTAACCGAATTTACACCGCTTCCAGAATTGGTAACCGTAGAAATTCGGCTTCCAGGTTCACAGGCAACGTCGGAACCGTCTTCAAGCACAAGGTGAACTGCCTTATTTTCTGTTACAGAAGTAGTATCAACAGAGACAGAACCGTTTCCTACGTTAAGATAGTATCCGTTTTCATTATAAAAAACCTGAATCATGGTACTTGCAAGAATGTCAATTTTTGTACCGTCTATAAAACAGATTGTGGCATAACTTTGTTCTGCAGTTCGGATTTTATCTGCATTGTATAAGGGCGCATTTTGCCACAGGCGTTCCCAAACAACCCTGTCGTTGAACTTTCTGTGAGCAATTTTATATTTGTAGACTATTGTTGCAATCGCTTCTTTGTCACGCCGTATTGTATGCCTGTTTATTTCTCTGAAGAAGAATGTAAGGCTTGTCCAACAGACTGTAACACCCATAAGAACAATGAATGCATCAAGTAGCCTTGACTTTGTTTTCTTCCTCATCCAGATTAACCTTCTCAAAATCAGGAGTTGCAATACCGAGCAGTTTTCTTACTTCACTAAGTGACTTAGGGCCTTTTGGACCAAGTGCACATTCACAGTCTTCATCAAGCACAAAATCCGGTTCGTTAGTCCTGAAAAATTCCGTTATGTTGAATTGAGGCATGTTTACTACGCCGTAAAAATGCTGTTTTCCCTTTCCTTTTACTTCAAATGTTACAGGAATCTGTTCAACAATAATTTCCAAAGCTGAATTTTCTTCAGAAATCGTAAAATTGTTTTCAGGACAGCGGATATAATCCATCTTAATCAGATTGTAAGTGTCTTCTGTAAGCAGAATGTCTGTACCGCATGGCTTATTAGATGATTCTGTTCGGCTGGCAAGGTTTACTGCGTCCCCGATTGAAGTAAATTCCATTTTATGCATTGAGCCCATAAAACCAACTGTTGCACGGCCGGAATTAAGACCACAGCCGATTCTAATGTGCGGCTTGTATTTTGCAAGAGGATCATTTTCATGTTCCTTTGTAAAAATTTCAGCGTCTTTGTTGTACTTCATCAATGCATAGCGCATGGCAACAGTTGCCCGGATTGCATTTATTGCGTCATCACGACGATGAACGGCGTGGCGCATTTTCAAATATTCTTTTCCAGGATCGCCGTCTTCAAGCTGTTCAAATTCAAGGCTTTCATCCCTAAGAACGCCCCAGCATGCCATAATGGCATCTCCTTCAAATTTATCAGGAGTTCCGCCTGTTATGGAAATGCAGTTTACCATTCGGCTCATGTAATCATTTAAGAACTGAATGATTTCTGCAGAAGACTGTTCGCCAAAACGCTTTTTGAATCCGTCAGAAATTGCCGTAAAACCGCGGATATCGCTAAAAAAAATCGTAATGTCTTTTAAATGAGGATCAAAGTCAATTTCCTTACGTACAATAGCCCTTGCAACACCCTTGTTTGTAAGGCGAGAAACCGTATTCAGAATATCGCGCTCTGCAAGGGTACTTCGCATAAGTACACCAATTTCATCATGGCGGCGTACACTCACAATTTCATCAAAAAGAGATGTATTAAAGTTTCCCTGATTGATTTCGTTGGAAATTGCCGTAAGTTTTTCCATTGGGCGCGAAATTGATTTTGAAAAGAACCATACGATACAGATTGCAATCGAAAGAATTGCAACTGTAAGGTAAATGTTTCGTTTTGTAGTTGAATTTACAGCTTCAAGGATTATGCGCATTTCGACTTCTGTAATTACAGAGCAGTTTCCGTTAGAAAGTTTTTTATACGCACCTATATATTCAACGCCGTCAGAGTTTTTATAAGTAATCTGCTTGTTGTCGGACTTGCTGTGAATCATTTCTTTAACAAGATAAGTGTCATTCATATCCATTGCACTCATCATGCAGATAATGTCCGGGTGAACAAGAACGATTCCTTCGTCATTAACCATAAAAGATTGATTAATTGCACCGGAAGAAAAGTTTTCGTTGAGCTGTTCGGAAGAAAAGCAGAGCAAAACGTTTTCTGTTCGGTTATTACTGACTAAAGTACAGTAAATTGAAATCATCGGGACATTGAAGAAAGGAGAACAGTTATCCAGTTTAATATTTGCAGAGCCGGAAGTCTGTCTTTCTGCAGATTCCTGGCTGACATAATCTTTGAAAAGAGACGGTTTTATTTCGTGATAAGCGAAAAAATAAGCGTTTGTATATGTTCTGCCTGATGTCAAAAAACTTATTCCGGCAATTTCTTTATTTCTTTCAAAAAAGCGTACGGAATTTTCGCGGTTTAAGGTTTCGTTCCTCCCGCTGGTATCAAGCTGGTCAAAAAACATGCCGGCCGCAGAGACAATTGAAGAAAAACGGCTTTCACAGTCCGCTGCCGTACGTGTATTGATTGTCATGTTGTTGTCTTCAGCATTGATTCGTGCATCAGCAGAAACAAAGAAAGATACAAGGACTGTAATAAGCCCAAGAGAGATTATTATCATGCAGGAAATAATGCCTACTAATTTTGCACCGATGTAACTTCGGCGGGCAGCATCCTTTTCTGCCTTTAACTCCTGCTTTTCCTTGAGAATTTTATCCTGTTCATCGGCCTTATTTTTAAAAGGTTTTTCCCAATCATAAGCTTCGTCTGAATAACCGGGATCAAACTTTGTCTTTTTGGCTACAAAACTTCCGTATGATAAACTGTCCATATGCGTAAAAACCCAATATATTATCGGATGTTTTTCGCCATTTGTTTAGTAAAATTTACAAAAACCTAGTGCAGAATTTTAATATAGTTAAATAAAAAAATAGCTTCCAGTCGGAAAACATTTTTTAAAACCGCCCGCTAGCGGGCTACACGCTGTTTATGGCTTAGGAACTTTAGAACATGCCGCTATCGCGGCAACCATAAACAGAGTGTTTTTGAAAAATGTTTTCCTTCTTCACGCTATTTTTTTACAGCTCATCTAAAACTTTACATTCGCATTTACGCACGCCTCAGTTGAACAGCAGGCTGTTGGAGCCAGCGGTTACTTTTATGGAAGAGCCTTCTCCGAATTTTCCAGCAAGAAGTTCCTTTGACAGAGGATTTTCTACCCATGTCTGGACTGCCCTCTTTACAGGGCGGGCACCAAATGCAGGGTCGTAGCCTTTTTCGCAAAGGAAATCAACTGCGCTGTCATCAAAGGTAAGCGTAATGCGGCGGTCTTCCAGTCTGTGTGCAACGCGATCAAGCTGAATGCGCACAATTCCACCGATGCAGTCTTTTCCGAGTTTCTGGAACATTACGGTTTCATCAATTCGGTTCAGGAATTCCGGGCGGAAATGCTGCTTTAAAAGCAGATCAATTTTTGCACGGGTTTCAGGGCTGACAGAGGTAGTTTCGAGAGCCTCAACCACCGAGCCGTTCGAACTGGTCTCCGAAGATTTTTCTGCATCATCAAGAATCAGTTCGCTTCCCAAATTGCTTGTCATTATGATGATCGTGTTCTTAAAGTCCACAACACGTCCCTGACCGTCTGTCAGACGGCCGTCATCTAGAACCTGAAGCAGAACATTGAATACGTCAGGATGTGCTTTTTCTACTTCATCAAAAAGGACAACGCTGTATGGACGGCGGCGGACTGCTTCTGTAAGCTGACCGCCTTCATCATATCCAACGTATCCCGGAGGCGCTCCAATAAGGCGGCTCACACTGAATTTTTCCATGTATTCCGACATATCGATTCGGGTGAGAGACTTTTCATCATTAAACAGAAAGTCTGCAAGAGTTTTTGCAAGTTCCGTCTTACCTACACCAGTAGGACCTATAAACAGGAATGAACCAAGCGGCCTGTTCGGATCACTTAAGCCTGAACGGTTTCGGCGGATTGCATCGCTTACAACCTGAACGGCTTCATTCTGACCTATAACCCTCTTATGAAGCACTTCTTCCAGCTGAAGATATTTCTGCTTTTCACTTGTCATCATTTTTGCAACAGGAATTCCAGTCCAGCTGGAAACAACCTTTGCAATATCTTCTTCCGTTACGCTTTGGCGCAAAAGACTAAGGCGTTCTGGATTTTCCTCTTTCTTTTTATCTGCTTCAACAGCCTCTGCAAGTTCCTTTTCGAGTCCAGGAATTATGCTGTACTTAAGTTCGGCCGCTTTTTCAAGATTTCCTTCGCGGGTAAATTTTTCTTCCTCAAAGCGTGCCTGCTCAAGTTTTTCCTTTAATGAACGGCTTTTATCAATTCCGGCTTTTTCGTTCTGCCACTGAAGCCGCATTGCATCCCGTTTTGCAGAAATTTCTGCAATTTCTTTTTCAAGTTTAGAAAGGCGTTCCTTGCTTGCAGGATCATCTTCCTTACTGAGCGACTGCTTTTCTATGCTCAACTGAAGAAGTTTTCGTTCAACCTGATCAAGTTCTGTCGGCTGGCTTTCAATTTCCATTTTAAGGCGGCTTGCAGCTTCATCAACAAGATCGATTGCTTTATCCGGCATAAAACGGTTTGTAATGTAACGGTTAGACAGAACAGCCGCACTTACAAGCGCTTCGTCTTCAATGCGCACACCATGATGAATTTCATACTTATCCCTTAAACCGCGCAAGATTGCAATCGTATCCTCTACAGTCGGCTCAGAACAGTAAACCTGCTGGAATCGTCGTTCAAGGGCGGCATCTTTTTCGATATATTTGCGGTATTCATCAAGAGTTGTTGCACCAATTACATGAATTTCTCCACGACTGAGCGCAGGCTTAAGAAGATTTGAAGCGTCCATGCTTCCTTCACTTGCACCGGCTCCAACAATAGTATGAAGTTCATCAATAAACAGGATTATCTGCCCTTCACTCTTTGTAACTTCTGTGATTACAGCCTTAAGCCTTTCTTCAAATTCTCCGCGGAATTTTGCGCCGGCTACAAGGCTTCCCATATCAAGGGAAAGCAACCTCTTATTTTTAAGAGATTCAGGAACATCTCCGCCTGCAATACGGCGTGCAAGTCCTTCTACAATGGCAGTTTTTCCAACGCCCGGCTCACCGATTAATACAGGATTATTCTTTGTGCGACGGCACAGAACCTGCATTACACGACGGATTTCTTCATCTCGACCGATTACAGGATCAATCTTGTCCTGACGTGCGCGGGCAGTAAGATCTGTACAGAATTTCTGAAGGCTCTGCATCTTGCTTTCCGGATCCTGACTGTCTATAGTCTGGTTTCCGCGCACAGATTTAAGGGCTTCAAGAACTGCTTCGTATGTAATTCCGTTTTTCTTTAAAAGTTCTCCAACCCGGCCGTCAGATTTTGTCATGGAAAGAAGCAGATGCTCGCACGAAAGATACTGATCCTTAAGATTAGACATTTCGTTTTCTGCCTTTGCAAGAACCTTTTCGGCTTCGCTGGAAAGGCGCATCTGGGTATTTCCAGTAACTCTAGGATATGAAGAAAGAAGTCCCTGTACATCAGATTTTAAGCGCGAAAGTTCAACGCCTATACGTTCTATAACGGGAGGAACAATGCCGTCCTGCTGTTCCAAAAGCGCATACAGAAGATGTTCAAGTCCTATTTCAGAGTGGTCATTTTTTTGTGCAAGAGCGCTTGCGTTCTGGAGGGCGTCCTGCATTTTTAGCGTAAAGTGTTCGTAATCCATAATTGCCTCCATCTTTTCTTTTCTTAAAATCTACGAAGAAAAATTGACAACGGCAACAAAAAAAAAGCGGAAAGAATTATCTTTCCGCTTTTTTCAAATCTGCAATATCCTATGCATTTTCCTGAGGAGCAGCAGCTTCTGCTTTCAGTTTATCTTCCCTGTTAGAAATATCACCGTTTAATCTGCGGATTTCTTCAAGGATTGCAACAACCGCTTCTTCGCCGGCTGAAAGGACTGCGCTGTCATCATTAAGGAATTTTTCTGCCGCAAGAGTTCCCAGTTTTTTAAGCTGTTCATCTTTTTTTGATTCAAGCTGATGCTTTTCTATGCGGATTACGCTCTTGTCACTAAAATCCTGAACGGCATTTCCTGCCTGAGACAAAGCCTTTTTAGAGGATTCAACAAATTTATCCATTCCTGATTTGAATTTCGCTTTTAAATCTTCTTTATCCATAAAAACTCCACCGAACGGATTCTTTCTTAAAACAGAATACCGTTCTTTGCATTAAGATTATACATAAGTCACGCAGTTCCAGCAGATTGTGACCTGAAAACTCTGCATACTTTAAATATACAGCGTTTCTGTAAGATTGCAATCAAAAAAAACTACCTGATAATCTTTACTTTGACGGACGCTGAAGTGCAATTACAGTAAGATCATCTTCCTGAACGTCTTCCTTGCAGTATGCATAGTAAACATAATTCGGATTTTTAGGCTTAACTTCGTTTCCATCCTTATCTTTTGGATAGACCGCATATTCCGAATATCTGTTAAAATGCTCCTTTAAGAAGCTGTCTATGGCTGTATCCACTTCTACCCAATCTTTTGCCGTAGCAGTTACAGGTCTGTAGATGCGGAACACTTTTTCTACCGCAGCAAGAGCCCTGATGCACTCTTCTACAGTTCCTTCGCAGTTAGAAAAATCAAATTCAAGAATTTCGCCGAGAGCCGGATTTTTTTCTTTTGTAAGGACAAATTTCTGCTTTTTTAAAACCGCTTCAAAGACTGCTTCTACACGATTTTCTCCGAATTCTTCCTTATCAGTTTCCCATTCAAGGTTTCCATACTCGTCAACAATCTGCTTTCCTTCAGAATCAAGTTTTGGCTTAAGAATCGGCGAATAATCATGATTTCGCTTTGCACGCCCGTTTTCTTCAATGCCGTCAGTATACAGAAGAAGGATATCTCCCCTGTTAAGAGAAGCCTTTTCTACTTCAAATCCACCTTTCATCTGAACCATAAATGAAGGGAACGGTCCGACTGCCGGAGTTTCTTTTAGTTCGTGTTTGTTTAAAATACCAGAAGCGGTGTCATAAATACGGTAAATCTTGTCACCGGCATGGCACATGTAAACTGTTCCAGTCTTACTGTCATAAAGACAGATTATAAGAGCAACAAATTTTCCCTTGATATTAAGTGATTCAAGGAAGTCGTTTGCCTTGTAAACAAATTCTTCAAGTTTTGTGCCGTTTTTGGCAAATGACCACGATTCAGCCCACTTTCTGTAAAGCGTTGCAATTATCGTTACAAGAATTCCCGCCGGCGCAGCATGACCTGAAGCATCGCATTTTACAAGCATGTAATAACGGTCATCAAGTTTCTTAAAGTCAAAATAGTCGCCTGAAACTCCGGCCGCACCTTTATAATATGCAAATTCAGAAACATTGCTGTCTGCAATTTTAGAAACGTTCTGCTTTATGTTTCCGGCAAGCGGTTCAAGCGGTACAAGTCCCTGCTGAATTTCGCTTGCGTTAAGCTGAAGGTTCAGTTCCCTTGCATTGAACCCCAAATCCCTCTGCAGCCTGTTTACAGAATCACCAAGACGGCCGATTTCATTGTTCGGCAGATTCTTGATTTCGTTTCTGAGGAGTAGTTCTTTGTTGTTTTCTTCTGCAATTTCCTTTACAGCCTTTTCCAGACGGGAAATCGGACGTACCATTCTTGAAGCAAAAATCAGAGCGGCTGCAATTCCCATTCCAATTGCAACGAGCGCAATGATAAGCACAGAATAAATAATGACTTTTGTTGAATAGTCTACGTCTTCAATCAATGCAGATGTATCAACCTTTACAAAAATGATTCCCCTTATCAGATCTTTAGAAGCACCAGAGCGGAAAAGTACCGGCCTGTAAAAAAGATATTCCGTTACACCGCGATCAAGCCTGCTGTCATTGTATTTTGGAATGGAGCCCGCAGACTTCATCGAAAGTTCCGTAAACATTCCGTTAAGCTGGACGTTTATCTGCTTCATCATCTCGTTGATTTCAAGACGGCGCGCAGAATCTGCTGAACGACTTTCCCTGCTTAAATCTGCAAGGCGGTCAATATATTCGCTGCATGACGCAGACGCTTCTTCTGCAATCAGGCGGCAGTTTTCCATAGCCTCTGTCTCCATTGCCACATTCTTTACAAGAAGAGAAACACCCGGCTCTATGCTTGTCCTGTTTTTATTCAGGCGGTCAACCTTTAATTTTACGTCTGGATCATTAGAAGCCCATACATGCAGTAGCGATTCAGAGCCTTTAGCCGCTCCTTCATTTGAAGGAAATCCCGCAATCGTTACAAATTCCGCTTCCGGCAAAGAAGTCATCTGCTTAGGAAGCTGGCTCAATTCAAGAACATCTTCCGATGGAAGATAAGATCGTGTTCCCGAAACAAGCCCGGAAAGAAGAACGTCCACGCGGTCATGAAGTCCTTTTGCAAGAGTCTGATTCTGTTCCTTAATCATCTGAGTACCAAGACTTACAGAAAGAAGTATGATGATGAATACAACAAGTGAAATTGTAAATCCAGAAAGCGAAACCTTAAGCGTTCCCTTACGCTTTTTATTTTCAACTAAAACATCTTCCATAAGAACCCCTTTAGAAAGCTGATCAATCAGATTTTTTACAGAAAAATAATCACGGCAGTTTTTTATGAACTCAATGCCGAATACAATTATTCCCGTTACAGAAAGAACAAGGATTACGCCCAGAAGAACAGTTCCCATGTAAATTCTGAAGGAATAAGATTTTGTAACAGCCCTCCACTTAGGCTGATAGTCATAGTCATTTTCAATTTTTACAGTTCCGCTTGTAGTTATGTTCAGAGCGGCAGAACCTGTCATGCAGAGCCCGCGGTCAGAATGAATTACCCCAACGTAATACGACCCCTCTTCCAGAACGTTTCCAAGTTTTACAGAAGAAATGCGCTCATTTGAAACAACCTTAAAACGTCCGTCTGCGGCATTAATCACAAGATCATACGGACTGTGACCGTCCCTGTCGACTACAACAGAAGTTACAGTGCCGTCAAGCGTAAAATCTTTTCCAATAATGTCTATTTCAACATCGCCGAAAATCGATTCCTTTTTGTTGATTTTACGGATCTGTGTTCGCGGATTATATTTATTCAAAAGAAGCGGAATCTGCGCCGGTTTTCCAACATAACCGGCTTCATCAACTGCAGAAACAGCAAGAACATAAAGACCGTTTTCATAATTCTGGAATTTTGTAGAATTCATTTTGGTCTTTATAAGTTCTGCAAGCCTGTGTTCCTTTTCTAAAGCCTTAGAATTGGACTTTAAAAGTCCGTTCATATATTCCTGAACTTCCGCTTTCTTTAATTTTAGCGGATGACGTTCAGTTAATGCATACTTCCTGCTGACAGGACAGATTTTAAAAATTTCGTAATTATAGCCGACAATATCGGTGTCTTCTGGATCAGGATTCCATTTAATTGAAAAACTGTTGGAAACCAGACAGCCTGCATAGTCCAGTTCCGGCTCAACAAAGATGACCGGCTTTGGAGGCGTTAAGTCCAGATTGTAGGAAAAAACTGACGGCTCAGACCAGTTGCCTGCCCGGTCCATTACGCAAACCTTAAAATACCACAGTCCTTCTTTGTCTGCAAAAACGTTTACAGTTGAAGCCGTCGGCAGGCGAAGTGAATATTCGTCAAGTTCAGGGGTAACGTCAAGATCAGGCGACCAGCTGTAAACAAAGCCGTCTACACCGGAAGAATCTTTTGGAAGCGAAACCTTAAATTTCGCTTTCTGACTGCGGGTTCTGACACCTTCAGAAATTTTTTCGCAGGAAATCGAAGCCGAAGCACAGGTTGTATCAGGAGCAAGGAACCGTATTCTGTACCTGTCATTTTTTTCTGCTTCCTGCCAGATAAAAGCAACTGCGCGCTCTTCTCTTAGCGGAAACGGATTTGAACAGCGACTTCTGCCGGTTTCAACCTGCGATTTTTTCCATGTAAATCCGTCTTTTACAGCGTAAAAAACAGATTCTGTACTGCCGTTTCGTGCATACCACGAAGCATAAATATCATCTTCAATCGAAAAAAGGACTACGCCGCGCGCGTTTCCTTCCTCTGCAATCAGTTCGGCAGAACGAGGAACAACTCCGTTCCTGTTAATTTTCAGATAACAGATTTTTGCATCTTCCGCTCCCGGATTATTCCGTTCCCAGGCAACATGAATCTCATCTTCAAAAGCAAAAGCATACGGCAACTGATTGTCGTAATTCAAGTATTCCTGTTCCCTTGTTTCAAAAGAATTTTCGTCAGAAATAAGAATCGGCTCAGACCAGTTTTTTCCGTCATCTGTAGAACAGGAACTGTAAATCTGATATGTGATAAGATTTTTCTGCTGGTACTGGCACTGGAACACAAGAAAAGTGCCCTGAGAATTGGACGCAACAGCCGGCGAAAACGAATTTTTGTACGCATCGCCCGAAAAAATCTGCTTGAAATTTGACCAGTGAAGTCCGTCCGCAGAAACCGCGCCGTTTATGTAAAAATTATGTGTAGAAACGTTTCTTGCGCCGCCAATATAGCTCTGCTTTGCCGCCGAACAGAAAAGCAGGAACTGCCCGCTTTCCGTAGCAAAAATACGCGGCGCAAGATATTCTGCGTTTTCATTAGGAAAATCGAATCTTCGGAACGAACGGCACCTGTCATTTGAAACAAATGTTGAAATGCGGTTACCGCTGCTAAGTGCCGCAAGCACTACAGTTCCGGCAGATGAAACAGCTGCAGAATAAATGTCTGGAATTTCCCCCGAATACGAAAAAGGCCCCGCAAACTTATCATTGTTTACCCATACGCCGTCTGAATTCTTATAGCGCACGCTTATATAAATGCTTTTTTTTGCCTTGTCTATTTCCTGCCAGAACGCATAAGAATCCGAGCCGTTTGAAACAGCCTTACAGAACCTTGCATCTCCTTTAGAAACAGTTTCCGGATCATCCCAGTAAAAATCCTGCGAATAAGCACAGAAAATAGAGAGAAACAGACTTATTACTGCAAATATTTTTTTCATTTCTGAAATCACTTTCATTATAGAAGTTCAGCCTTAATCCTTTTTCTAAGTTTATCAATCTTTTCGGTATGATTTCTAGAGTCTGCCCAAATCTGATCAATAATTTCGTTTGCACCCGCGTAATCATACGAGTTGTATTTTTCCATTGCTTCCTGATATTTTTCATTTATTTCAAAAGTAATGTTTACAACCTGTGATTCAAGTTTAACACGAATTCTATTTTTTAACGACTTAGCTTCTGCATTTCCGCTGTATTTTGCAATTGCCTGATCTGCTTTTTTAAGCGCCTGCTTTAAAATCTCCTGGTCAGAGCCTGCTTTTCCAAACAGAGCCTTTGCCTGAGCAAGAAGTTCTGCAGATTCAGCCTTTCCTGTATCCGTAATTCTGACCTTAATTCCCATCTCGTATTCAAGTTCAAGAATAAGTTCCTTAAGTCCAGGATATTTTGGATTCATTTCTGCAAGATCTTTAAGTTCATTATAAACTTCTACCTGCTTGTCTTTTTTCTTATAATCATGGCGAGCCTGTTCAACCCTTGCCTTAAAGCGCTGCTCAAACTGTTCTGGATTCTGGACTTTCTGAATCTTAAGGCGCAGTATGTTTGCATCCTTGTTTCTTGGAGCAATTGATTTAAGTTCATCCAGTTTTTTCAAGGCATTATTGAATTCTGAAGCTGAAGCAGCTTTTTCTCCGTTTTTAGAAAGGCTTACACCGCGGTCAAAACTTTGATTTGCAATACTCAAAATCTGAGAAATTTCTGCAAGTTTGTCTGTCGGGTAACGGCCGTTATTAGCCTGAAGCGCAACATCAATAATTCCCGCCATATTGGAAATTTCACCGTTTTCAATTTCCGGGAATACAATGTTCCAGCGTTCCTGAGCGCGGCTCAAATACATTTGGGCCGCAGTATAGTTGTCGTTACGGTATTCGTCATCTGCCTTTGCAAGATATGCGTCAACTTCATCAAAGATATAGACCTTCTGCCTTTCTTTAATGTCTGTAAGAAGCTTGCTTACCGCAGCTGAACTTGTACGGCTGAATTCTTCATCATAGTCGTCTTTAAGTGCTTCAATATAGTAATCGTTTGCTTTATAAGCCTGATCAGTAGCCTTGTCAAAACTTTCTCTAGCAAGAGACTTTCTTGAATCCTTCATGGATTCATCACCCTTTCGCCTGTTTGTTTCAGCACGCTTTACATATTTTTCTGCAACAACAAGACTGTCCTTTGTTTCTACAACAACTTCGTTAAGTGCTGCAATTGAATCGCTGATAGAAGCTTCGTATTCGCTGTAAAGGACAGAATACGGACTTTTTATTCTCTTTTGCCCCTGGATAAGAACATTTCTTGCCTTTTCAATATAGTCTGTAAGTTCCTTTGTAGTTGTAACGGCTTTTCTTGCGTAACGGCGCGTAGAACCAGTTACCTTGTCATTTCCAATCAACTCGTTGATTTTTTTGCAGTCTGACTGTGCCTTTGCAACATATTTTTTACCGCATCCGGCATAAATTTCTGCAAGCATTCTGAAAAGGCTGCCTATAGAATTTTCTGCATAGCAAGAAATTTCGTTTTCATAATCAACAGAAACTTTTTCCAGCGCGCCCCATTCAATAATCCTGTCATTTATTACAGTACCCGGAGTAATACGCTCTGCATCTGCCTTATCTGCTGAATCCTTTGAGCCTTTTTTTCTTGAAGCTACACGTGTCCCGGCTGACTTCTGTTCCTCCAGCGCATTTTTGTAAATCGTACCCCAGTTTGCCTTTTTGTACGAATCATTCTGAACGCTCTTAAAAATTCCATCTATCTGAACAACCGCATCAAGAATTTCTGATGTACGCGATGTACCGTTAAGTTCAGCTTCTTCCAGTTTATCTATTTTTGCGGCATTTTCTGCGCCCGTTGCATATGAAGAAATTTCCGTTATATTTGAAGTAACGCGTTCAGCAACAGCTACAAGTCCGTCTATGTAATCAACCGAAATGCTGTACTTTGGAGACGCCTTAAAAAAATCTTTTCCGTCCGGTTCCTTTAAAAGTGCATACAGACCGTTTACAACTTTTGCGCAGTTGGCAGCTTTTCGTATTGCCTTAAGGCTTTCCGGATCTGGATCTTTTCCGGTTGTCTTGAATTTTTCTACCGAATACTCAGAAGCAAAACGATTTCCCAGCTCAAAAATGCGGTTTACAGTTTCACCCTTCATTTTTTCTACAGAAATATTCCACTGGGCATCTATAGCGCCCAAAATTCCGCAGTCAGGATTAAAATTATCCCTCCAGCCGCGCACAGAATCTTCTGCAAGCGTAAGGTATTCTTCGCCATGCTTAAGATAAACATCCTTTTCGTCATTTCCTGCTGACTTTGACTTTGTTTTTTTTGAAAGAAGTTCTTTATCAAGTTTTTTAAGTTCTGCCGCACCGTCATTAATTTCATTACGGATTTTTGCCGCTTCTATAAAAACCTGACGCACGTTTGAAAGCGCAGAATCAATCTGACTGTCCTGACCGTTTTTAAGAGCCTTTAAATAAGCTTCTACCGCAGAAGAAATCTTTCCCTCATACGGCTTATACTGAGCGGCAAGCACTGTCATTCTGGCAGTAAGCCGTTCAGCCTTTTCTACAGCCGGATTGCTTTCAAACCGAAGGGCAAAATTTTCCTTAAGTACGTTAAATCCTTCTGTCGCCTTAACAGCCGCTTTCCCATATTCTCCTTTAGAAACAAGTTCCTTTGTTTTATTCTGAATTGCACTGTACTGATACATTGAAACCAGATAATTTGTATCTTTTATGACGTTCAGCCTGCTGTCCCGGGGATTACGCTCAAGCGAAAGAATGCTGTCCGTAATGTCTTTTAGTTCGTATTCCTTCCCTTCTTCACCGTTTTTAATGACGTCAATAAGCGTATTTACTTTTGTTGAATAAGAATCCCTCATCTTCATGATAAGATTGATTCTTTTCTGTACGGCATCAAATTCTTTTGGATATGCGGAAAAATATTTATTCAGTTCATCAAGCGCTTTTTCATAATCTTTATGAACATCATCATTGATTAAAAAGTCAATTTCTTTAAGTGTCATTACGCCTTCTGCATCATGTTTTTCCTTGCAGATTGCGCAAAAAAGAGAGAATGTTGATATAAGCAATAAAAGTATTCTTATCCGCATTTTTGTTGTTTTTTTATTATACTCTTCATATATTTACGGTATAATTCAGTGAAGATTAAAGCAGAAAAACCGAAAATATAATACAGTATAAAATGAATTTGTCATGGCGTCGATTGTTAATTTATTTTCTCATAATTACTGCAGGTTTCAAAGGCTTTTCACTTGACCTGAGCGATACCAGTACCATTTTGTCCAATTCATTTTACGACATGACTGGCGATAACGAAGGAACGACAGGATTCAGATCCCTTCTGATTCCTACGGGCGGAAGACCGGAAAGCCTCGGAAGTGCCTACACAGGACTCTGCGACGACATAAGTTTCTTTGACTACAACCCGGCCGCCTCTTCTGTCCTTGAGCAGTCAGAAATTGCACTTTTCCATAACTCATGGATAGCAGATTCCGCAATGGAAACAATTGCCGCAGCAACTAGATTCGGTAATTTCGGTATGGGCGGAAAAATAAGCTGTTTTTACGTTCCTTTTTCTGAATACGATGCATTTGGCACAAGAACTGCCAGCAGCTATTATTCAGAAACGACAGCCGTTTTTAATGCTTCATACAACTTTTTTTCAGGATATAAATTCCGTGGCATTGCAGCAGGCGCAAACTTAAAGGTCGGCTGGCGTGCCGTTCCAGACTATACGGACAATTACAGCGGAGAAATAATTTCTCAGTCAGGACTAGAACAGTCTGCCCTTGCCTTTATGGCAGACATGGGTCTTTTAACACGCTTTAATCTAGGAAAACTTTACGACTCAAGGGATACAAACTTTAAGATAGGACTCAGCATTACAAATCTCGGTGCCGCAATAACAGGCTTTTCCGGTTCAGTAACAATGGATGACCCGCTGCCAACAACAGTCGGAATGGGTCTTTCCTACAAGATAATACGTCCGCTTACACTCGCATTTGAATTCAGACAGCCGATTAACCTTGCTGACTTAAGCGAATATCAGATGTTCTATTTTTCCGGCGGAGTTTGCGCAGATATTCTGCCGTTCTTCTCTGTTTTAGGCGGTTTCCAGTTAAAAGGCGCAAATCCCCGGTTCAGCATTGGCGGCGAATTTGAAGTCCTTAAGGTACGCTTTAACGTAAACTATTCGCTGGATTTAACCACATCATTTAATCCGGTAAACAGAATCAGCCTCTCTGCAAAAATCAGGCTCGGAGACAAAGGCCGAGCAGAAAAGATGGAAAAAATCGATGAACTCTATAAAGAAGGAATAATTCATTACACTGCCGGCGAATATGAACTGGCAATAAATACATGGAAAGAAATTCTTCTTATAGACAAACTCTATGATCCGGCCATAAACGCGATCAGTTCAACAGAAAAATACCTTAATATGCTGAACGGAGTCCAGGACCTCTCTATAGAAAGCGACAATTCTAATTAATCCAAACCATTGCAAATTATTGCTTTACAAAAAAAATCCGGATTGCCGAGCAGCTTCTCCGGATTTATTATTTTTATTAGTGTTTTCGGCAGAAAATCCTGTAGTTCATCCATGGGAAAATCTGATGCTGAGCTTCAAGACTTGTAAGCCATTCTGTACTTACAGTATTTGATCCCAATGCATCAAAAACAGCCGTAAAATCATTTATTCCCTGCTTAAAGCGCATTTCTGCATATTCAGGATAATCATCATCGTTTATCATTTTTGCCCAGCCCAAAGACTGGCAGAACATAAGTTCCTTTGCTCCAAGATTCAGAAGACGAGCCTTTAAGCCGGTTTCCATAGGAAAACGATCTGCAAGATCAACCATACGTTCGCTTGCCTTACGGATATAGCGCATCATCCAGCTATTCTTGCTAGAAAGCAGATTTTCTCCATATCCAACACCGCAAGAAGCACCGTAATAAGGCTTAATGCGCTGAAGTTCAAACGGATTCATTATAAATTCTTTTGGAACAGCAAGATCAAGTCCGCATGAATCTGACTTACGGATAACGGCATCAAGCCAGTCAATTCCTTCTGACCATTCAGACCTTAAACGGTTTGTATTAATTGTTACAACCATACATGGTTCTTTACCGTTCATAAGGACTTCTGCAGCAGAAAGTTTCTTCAGCTTTGCATTAACAAACGAGTCCGCATCCTTACGGCATTTAGCCATTGCGTCAGAAGCGTTGTAAACGTTTTCCATTTCGTTTACATCGCCTAATTCAGAATCATCAATTTCTGTCTTGTTCCAGTATTTATATCCGAATGAATAGCGGATTTCGCCCTTTGCAATAAACGGCTCCAGGTCTTCCGGCGGAAGCATGAATCCAACATCGCGGTTTTCGTTTCTGTATTCAGCAGAATGCGCGTAACCGTCTTCACCAAAAATTTCCTGATCAGAATCATAGTCACGTCCAAATGCAACAAGCGCATTTGTAAATCTTGCAGGGCGGAAAAGTCCGTCTTTCGGTTCAATTTCTCCAAAAAGGAAACTGCGCGAATCTAGAATCGTATAGTTCATTCCATAATCATGAAGTGATTTTTCTATTCCGTTGTAATATCCAAGTTCAGGAAGCCAGAAACCGTCCGGCATTTCTCCGAAGAAACTGCGGTAGGCATAGATTCCGGCTTCTACCTGTGCATTAAGAACTTCCGGCATATCATTATAGAACGGCATAAAAATATCCGTTCCGCAGGTTGCGAGAATTTCTATATAGCCTTTTTTCTGATATTCATGGAATTTCTTAACAAGACGGCAGCCGTATGCTTCAAAAGTTTTTTTATCTTCCTGAGCCTTTTCAAAAACAAGTTTTGCATTCTTCTGAAGGTCATGCATTTCTGCAGTTCTCTTAATTTCCTTCATTCCGAATTCAATACGGGCATCCAGCCATTCAAGATACTGCTTCTGAATTAAAGAATCTTCCAGCAGAGTACACAGAACAGGAGAAAGAACAAGAGCAAGCTTAAATTTAACTCCGTCCTTTTCAAGATTATCAAACATCCTTAGAAGCGGCAGATATGTACCGGAAATTGCCTCAAAAAGAAAATTAGTCACAGCCGCATATTTCTTTGCATCTGTTCCAGAATGCCTTATATATTCCTGCGAAGAATTAAGCACAAGTAGTAATTTTTTATTTCCCATTTTTTATATCCTATTTTTTATGAAACAAAAACTAATTTTTATACTCAGGAAAACGACTCCCTGTGATTCTTGTAATGTTCCAGAAGCATGCTGTCAAAACCAGACAGACGCATAAGTTCCGAAACTTCTCCTTTTCTTCCAGGACGAATGTCAGAAAGGAAAGCAGCTCCTTTAGGCATTTCCAATACTTTTGATGAAGCAAGAATATCTATAATTCCATCAAGGTTGAATAAAAGGTCAACGCGCAGATAATGTCTTCCGGCTGGAAGAAGCACATACTGACCGTTATCTTCTTTTGAAATCTGAATGTCAAAAAATTCGTCAGGCTTAACCTGATCTTTTTCAGAGAAAGAATTTATTCTGAGCATCATCTGACTGATATCTGCCTTTGTAAGCGACTGCATGTCAGAAATGCTGATGTTCCAGTATACAAATGCCCAGGCTGGATTCCTAAGCATAATTTGAACTTCAGTAGAATTATAAGAGCGGACAGAAATATCATCACTGTTCATCTGCTCTACAAAATCAGAAATCACCATCTCATTTTCTTCAGGCGATTTCGACAACTCTTCTGCAATATCAAGAATCTCTCCAATCAGGAAACTGCGGTTCAAATTTTCAGGTACATCGATTCCGTAGTCATCGGCAATCTTAAGTAAGTCCGAAAATGAAAGTGTTTCCAGATATGTACGACTAATTACATTTTCCATATTGGTATAATTTTCTAAAAAATCAAAGTGTTAGTCAAGCGATATGCGGAATAAACGGCTCTCAAATGTATATTAAATTTTACATAATAATTTTTTTACTTTAACAATTTTCCCTGTTTTATTCCGTTTTCCCTAAAGTATTTCATCATTGAATTAAGAACGATTTTTTTATTTCCCGTCCATAAAGGAGCAATCAGGATTTTTTTTGCGCCGTCGCCAGTAAGCCGGTGTATAACGACATTTTCAGGAATTCTTTCCAGTACATAACCGAGCAGCTTAAAATATTCATCCATTTCCATGCATCTAAAAAGTCCGTTCCTGTAATCTTCTGCAAGTACGGTACCTTGCAATACATGAAGAAGCGCAATCTTAATTCCGTCTGCACCGGCATTCACTGCATACTGTACGGTCTTTAGCATATCTTCCTGCGTTTCTCCCGGCAGTCCGAATATTACATGGCAGACAACATGAATTTCAGGGCATTTTTCCTTAAGCCGCCCAATTGCCTTATCAAGTTCTTCGTTTTCATAGCAGCGGTTTATATAAGCGGCAGTTTTTCTGCAGCTTGTCTGAAAGCCAAGTTCAATCATAACAAAAGTTACGCGCGAAAGCCGTTCTATTACAGAAACAGCTTCGTCATTCATACAGTCTGGCCGGGTTGCAATTACAATACCGGAAATTTCTGGACACTCAGCCGCTTCAAAAAATTTTTTTTCAAGTTCCTTTAAATTACCGTATGTATTTGTGTGATTTTGAAAGTACGCCAGATATTTTCCGAAAGGATTTTTTTCCATCACAAGTTTTTTTCCTTCTTCAATCTGTTCTGTTACAGAAAGAACCGAACTCTGCGCAAAATCCCCCGAACCTGAACTGCTGCAGTAAATGCATCCGCCGGTTCCTTTTGTTCCGTCCCGGTTAGGACAGGTGCACCCTGCGTCCAGGCTTATTTTATAAACCTTACACGAAAAAACTGAGCGGAAATAATCATTTGCTGAATAAAAAATACCGTTTGAATAATACATAAAAAAAAAGCCCGATTATAAAATCGGACTATGATCCTTGGCAGAATCGAACTGTCGACCTACTGCTTAGAAGGCAGTTGCTCTATCCAGCTGAGCTAAAGGACCGTGCAATAAATATAACTGAAACAATTTATTTTATCAAGTATTTGCATTATGCAATACTAGTTATTTTCATCATTTTCACTTATGGCAACCGCACCAATATGCAGGGCGTTACTGTAATGCGTTGTATAAGATTCATCGCGGCCAATACCGATGGCATAAAGCGCAACATACCATACGCCGCTTGCCTTTGCCGTAGAACTGATTGTTACATCAGCGTCGCCGCTTTCCGGAATAATTTTTTTATTTTCCGAGCCCTGTTTGCGTCCAAAATCGAAATTATAGTTTCCCGTAACGTTTCTGAGCGGAACACCATAACTTACATCGTTTACCGTAATTCGCGCACTGAACATTTCTTCGCTCTGATAGTTGGTAAGACGAATATATACACTGTCATTTGTGTTTGTTGAATTCGCAAGAATCAAAGGATCATTGCTTGTACCAGACGCCTTTAGCGGCTGAAACTTTTTTGTTTCTATAATATAAGTTGCAGCGTCGGCTTCGTTTGTAGAACTGATTTTTGTACTTATCGTAGAAATCTCACTGTTCATTGTTTCGTAATTGTTGTATATACGGTAGTAAATTCCAGTTCCCAAAAACTGAAAAGGACTGTCATCGCTTGTATACTGTGCATTTGAAGTCTGCTGAGTTTTAAAGCTGCAGTATGCCGTTTCATAGTTTGCAGACGGGTTACTGTAGTTTGCAGATGTAATGGCAGGAACGTTAGAAGTCGAAGTTGGAGCATAAAGATAATATACAGCGTCCATTCCGCAGCTGTTCAGAACAAAAACACTTATGAAGAAAAAGATTATATTCTTTATATTCTTCCTTATCATTTACACTCCACAATATTTATGCTGACTAAAAACTTACTCTTCTACAGAAAGAGTAATGCATTTTGTCTCGGCAAGTTTTCCCCATGAATCATCAGGATTAGAGTTGAAAAGTTCTTCGTAAACTTTCTTTGCTTCAGCAGCATTTCCCTTTGATTCAAGAACACGACCAAGACTGAACTTAGCATGAGCAGCCTGATCAAAATCCTTAAATTCAGCAGCCTTTCTGTAAAGAGTTTCTGCTTCATCAAGATTTCCTGCATCTTCATAAGCAACAGCAGCATTAAAATAAGAAAGAGGAGCTGTATAAGCCTTCTTTGATTTTTTTGCAGCAAGGAGCCAGTTCTTTGCAGCTTCTTCATAGTTCTTGCGGCTGAATTCAATTTCTGCAGCAAGCATATCTGCACGAACACCAACTACACCGCCCTTTGCTACGTAAGAAGTAAGAGCCTTAGCTGCAACTGTACGGCGGTCTTCAAGTTCTTCTTCAGAAAGATTTGCAGAATCTTTTGTCATTGTGTAGGCAATTGAATCAACATCTGCAAGACCTTTTTCATTATTTTTTTCAGTAACTGCAACAACTGTTCCAAAAACAGCAACTACAACTACAAGAGCAACTGCAGCTGCAACAAGTACAAAACGAACTGATGTTACAAAGTCTGCTACTCTTTCACTTACTGATACTTTCTCAAAATTCGATTCCATTTTTTTTACTCCAATTAATATATACTATTTATTACCATTATTTTCCCGAATATGCAACTCATTCATAAGCCTGGAAACGTAAGTTCTTTGAATTCCCAGCACTTTTCCGGCTTTAGTCTGATTCCAGTTGCATTCTTCAAGAATTTTCAGCAGATAGGCTCTTTTAAAACCATTTATTGCATTGTGCAAAGTACGGTCACCTGCAGGATCCGCAAGAATATCTGCAAGTTCCTCAAAAGTTCCCGAACCAGGGATTTCCGTTCTGTCATCAGAAACAAGCCTTAAATCTGCTTTCTGAACGACAGGCTCGCTTCCAATTATACAGGCGCGTGCAACAGCGTTATCAAGTTCCCGGACATTTCCCGGCCATGAATACACTTTCATTGCAGCGACTGCCGCTTCAGAAAAGCCCGTAAAAGACTTTCCGTATTCACTTGAATACTTCTTTAAGAAGTGAACTGCAAGCGGCATAATGTCATCAATGCGGGCTCTTAACGGCGGGATGCGCACAGGAAGCACATTCAGGCGGAAAAACAAATCTTCCCTGAATTTACCCATGCGCACCATTTCTTCAAGATTACGGTTTGTAGCCGCAATAATCCTTACATCAACATTGATTGATTCAGAAGAACCGACTTTTTCAAACTGCTTGTCCTGAATGATTCTAAGAAGTTTAGGCTGAAGCTGAAGCGGAATTTCACCAACCTCATCAAGGAAAATTGTACCGCCGTCCGCCATTTCAAAGCGCCCCTTCTGATTGGAATCAGCACTTGTATAGGCACCTTTAATATGACCGAACAGTTCGCTTTCCATAAGAGTTTCAGTAAGGGCAGCACAGTTTACGCGCACAAAAGGCTTGTTCTTCCTTAAACTGTGAATGTAAATCTGCTCGGCAATCAGTTCTTTTCCGACACCGCTTTCTCCCATTATAAGAATAGAAGAATTTGTTACAGCAGCCTTCTTTATAATTTCCATAAGATCTTTGATTGCCGGGCTTTCTGCAATAAAATCATGAAGTTTTACGGCAGAAACATTTGCCTTTTGAGAAATCCCAGAAATCTGATCCAACTGAAAATGAATCTTTGAGTAACTGTCAAATGCACCGGCAGCAATATCCGCAATAGATGACGCTATTTCACTGTCATTCTCCGTAAAATCAGAATTAATCTTATTAAAAAGACAGATGATTCCATGAATAACGTCGCCCTTTACTACAGGAACCAGAATAAAAGAATCTACGTTCTTAATATATTCTTTTAAGAAAGAACTGAAAAACAAATCGGCCTGAGCTTCATTTTCCAGAATCAACTCACGATGTCTCATTACCATTTCAAGGACACCGGAAACTTCCAATTCTGCACCGACTTTTTCTTCTTTAGATTCATCTATTTTTGTTAAAAGGAAAACTCTGCTGCCCTGCTCAACAGTTATATAACAAGCCTTGCTACAACAAATAAGACGCATCGCCTCTCTAAGAATTCGAAAGGACAATGCGTCTTTATCACTGTAATCTGAATTGATATAACCGTTGATTTCGATGAGATCCTTTAGTGTATCAAAAGACAACTGATTCATCAAAACCTTCAAGAATTGTTATTTCTTCAACAAATCACCGATTGTATACGCTCCATCATCCTCGCTGTCTGACTGAGCCATATACTGAGAGATTTCATCTCTCTGCTGCTTTTTCTTGAATTCACGTACAGAGAATGCAACCTTCTCTTTTTCTACGTTTACTTCAACAACAAACACGTTGATTTTGTCGCCAACGTTATATTTTTTGATTGCTTCTTCAAAAGGAGTATCGCGGTCGTCGCTCAAGTTAGCCTTGTTTACAAGACCTTCGATTCCGTAAGGAGCCTTAACGAATACACCAAAGTCTGTTACAGAAGTAACTTCACCTTCAAGTGTTGAACCTGGTTTGTATTCATCTGCAAACTGCTTCCAAGGGTTATCAGAAAGCTGTTTGATTCCTACCTTAATACGGTGACCTTCTGCGTCGCATTCAAGAACAACTACATCAATTGTCTGGTCAACTTCAAGTTCACTGCCAGGATGCTTAACTTTCTTTGTCCATGAAATGTCATCAGCATGAAGGAATCCGTCGATACCTTCTTCAAGCTGAATAAATGCACCTGCGTTTGTAATCTTTACAACTTTACCAGATACTTTTGTTCCTTCAGGATATTTTTCACCGATTGTATCCCATGGGTTTGCAGAAATCTGCTTGATACCAAGAGAAACACGGCCAGCCTGAATGTCATAGCCCAAAATCATTGCTTCAACTTCGTCACCTACGTTGAGCATGTCAGAAGGCTTATTAACTTTCTTTGTCCAAGAGAATTCACTGATATGAACAAGACCTTCAATACCTTCTTCAAGTTCGATGAAAGCACCGAAGTCTGTAAGTTTAGTAACTTTTCCCTTGATAACATCATTTACATGATATTTTTCTTCAAAGTGAATCCATGGATCTTCTGCAAAGTGCTTAAGGGAAAGGTTAATTCTCTTTTCTGCAGGATCAAGACGGATAACCTTAAGTTCAATTTCCTGACCTTTCTTTACAAAATCCTTCGGACGAGCTACGTGACCCCAACTCATATCATTGATATGAAGGAGACCGTCGAATCCGCCAAGATCGATGAACGCACCGAAACTTGTGAAACTCTTTACAGTTCCCTTTACAGTGTCACCAATCTTGATGTTGTTGAAGAATTCTTCGCGCTTTGTGTCAATCTGTTCTTCCAGATATCTTCTGCGGTTAACAACAACATTTGCTTTATTATCTGAATAAATACGATCAATATAAAAATTAGACTTTACGCCAATTAAAGATTCAGCTTTTTCTACTTTCTGGCTGTCAGACTGACTTATAGGCAGGAAAGCATGAATGTCGCCGCCAAGATTTACATCGTAGCCGCCTTTAACAATCTTAGAAATAACGCCTGATACAGGAAGCTTTTCTTTGTATGCATGAGATACACTCTTCCAAAGACGCTTTGCATCTGCCTTAGTCTTAGAAATTTCCGGACCATTGCGACCAAAAACCTTTACTAAGAAAACTGAAACTTTATCCCCTACATTCGGCAAGTCACCTTCGAACTCCTCTACGGGGATTCTACCCTCTGATTTACAACCTACATCGAGAAAAACATAATCGTCTGATACAGAAATAACTTCTCCATCGACTACCTGTCCATCTTCAGGATTAGAGAGATTGTTCAGAGACTCTTCTAATTGTGTCTGGATAGAACTCTTGGAGTTCAAAGAATCTTCCATTTCCACTTCCATTTCTTCCATTTTAAACCCTTATTTATGAATTTTGTTTAATATTATCTCACAAACCATATCTATGGTCAAGTTAGAGGTATCGATATAGACTGCATCTTCAGCAATCTTAAGCGCACCTTCTGCCTTGTTTCTGTCAATTTCATCGCGCTTGCGGATTGATTCCTTGATTTCTTCAAGGGTCATATTGCTTACGCCCTGATCAAAACGTCTCTGAGCCTGCACGTCAAGCGATGCATCCAGATAAAATTTATATTCAGCCTGAGGGAAAACAACTGTCGTCATATCGCGGCCTTCGCATACAATGTCCAGACTTTTTGTAATTTCCTGCATTCTGTCATTTACAAGATGGCGTACCGGTACAATTGCAGAAATCTGAGCAACATTCTTGCTTACCCTGTCATCATGAAGGTGATCTTCTACATCAACTCCATTCAATACAAGCCTTGATTTATTATATTCAAGCTTCTGCTTCTTACAGAATTCAACAACTTTTTCCTGGTCAGAAAGATCGATTCCTCCGTCAAGAAGAGCCATTGTTAAAGCCCTGTAAAAACTTCCGCTGTTCAGGTAAGTTATGTCCAGTTTTTTTGCAATTATTGACGCAATTGTACTTTTTCCGGTTCCAGCCGGTCCGTCCATAGCGATTATCATATTTCCTCCATATTAATATAAACTTTCTATCAGCAAGGCGTCAGCCGCTGCGGTTATTTTTTACACAACTTTAACAGTCCCAGCACTTCTTTTTCCGTAAGATTGCGGAATTCCCCGGGCTTAAGATTTCCCGTTTCTACGTTTCCTATTCTTACGCGAGAAAGCCGCTTTATACCGATTTCCTTGGAAGCGAAAACATTTCGAATTTCACGGTTCTTTCCTTCTACAAGAACAATCTTTACCTTACGTGCATTCAATTCTCTTGCAGACTTGCACTTATAGAAAACTCCGTCAACTCTGAGCCCCTTTTCAAATTCTTCGCAAAGAGTACGCGGAAGCGGCTGGCTTGCTTCTACAACATATTCTTTTTCAAGTTCACTTGAAGGATGAGAAAGTTTTGCCGCAAAATCTCCGTCGTTTGTAAAAATAATAAGTCCCTGACTGAACATATCAAGACGACCTACATTATAAAGACGTTCTGAATATGCTTCCTTCAAAAGAGAAACTGCAACCGGTCTGTCCTGTTCATCACTGGACGAGCAGACATAACCGGCAGGCTTATTCAGCAGTACGTAGCGTTTTTTTTCTTCAGCAGTAACTTTTTTTCCGTCAACGCAAACTTCATCAGAATCAGAAACCTTTGTTCCAAGTTCTGTAACAACTGTTCCGTTTACAGTTACCCTTCCGTCTTCGATTATTTTTTCACAGGCACGCCGGCTGGCTACTCCGCCATGGGCTAAAAAAACCTGAAGCCTTATCTGTTCCTTTACGTTATCTTGCAAGTTCAAACCTCTGTTCTTCATCTTCATCAAGTTTAGGCAGTTCCGCAATGCTGTTCAAATGGAAGAATTTAAGAAATTCTTTTGTTGTACCAAACTGTATCGGTTTTCCAGGAACATCCTTGCGTCCAACTTCCTTAATAAGGTTGCGTTCAACCAAAAGCCTGATCATATTATCTGCACTTACGCCGCGGATTTTTTCAATTTCACCGCGGGTAACAGGCTGTGAATAAGCAATGATGGAAAGCGTTTCAAGCGCAGATTTAGAAAGGCGACCGGAATTCTTTTCTCCGTAGCGTTCCCTTAAAACATCCCAGAATTCTGATTTTGGAACAAGCGTCCAGCCTCCTGTAATCATGGCAAGTTCAACACCGGATACTTCGGCAGAATACTTTTCCTTAAGGTTTTCAATACAGATCTTTACAACTTCTTCTGAAATCTGAGCAATATTTGAAATCTGCTTTTCTGTAACAGGCTCACTTTCCAAAAACAAAACAGTTTCTACAAGAGCAGTTTCTTTTTCTAATTCCATACAATCTTCCAGTTTATAAATATTTTACAGGCCGAAAACTATTCGTCATCTTCTGACTTTTCATCCGAAACTTCTTCCGATGAATCAGGGTTTTCAACGCGGTCTATAGTTATTTCAAAATTTTCAAAACTCTCTGTTGAATCAAGCCGCTTTACAAGCTTGATATCGCCAAAAACCTTGTTCTGCATAATCTTTATCATGCGGAACTTAACGGCTTCAAGAATGGCCATGAACGCACAGACAACATCCATTGTATTTCCAACCCTTGTTATAAGGTCAGAGAACATGCACTCATTGTTCTTTTCAAAAAGTTCGTTCATGAGCGTAATTTTTTCGTTTACAGAAATTTCCTCATACATATTGAGGATTTTTTCATTGGAATACTGACTTACCATTGATTTGAAAAGCTTCTGCATCTGCTGCAAAAGTTCCCATGTATCAATTTCTTCCCAGTCATTTTCGCGTTCTTCAAACGGAAGCGTACGCTGAATCTTGCTGCGCTCAAAATTCCAGTCAGAATTATCTTCTTTCTCTTCCATTAATTCAGACAGCTTCTTGAATTTCTGATACTCAATAAGTTTCTCTACAAGTTCAGCGCGTGGATCTTCGTATTCTTCATCATCATAGGTAATTTCTACCGGAAGGAGCATCTTGCTTTTCATATTAAGAAGCATTGCCGCCCATTTATAGAATTCGCTTAAATCCCCAAGGTCAGTTTGAGTCGCAAAATCCAGATATTCCAGATACTGTTCTGTAATCTGCGCAATAGGAATATCATAAATATTGATTTCACTTTTATGAATAAGAAACCACAGAAGGTCAAGAGGACCTTCAAATTCACCTGCGCTGAATTTGCGCTTTATTTCCTCTGATTCATCTTTTTCGACCGTCATTATTGCCTGCTGTCCCAGCGCACCCTTTGCTTCCATGTGCTCCGCCTTTGCATAGATTTACGAAAAGAGCCTGCGTTTCTTCCGGGCATTTTTCAACCCCTTGAGAAGAAAGTCTGCCTAAACAGCCGGCAAGCTTTTCCCTTAATTTACTGTCGGCAGATTCGTTTAAAATCTCAAGAGTTGGAATTAAAACAAATTCTCTTTCCTGCATGCGCGGGTGCGGAACTTCAAGAATTTCAGTATGAATTTCATCATCGCCGAATTCTTCAATATCTATATCAAGCGGTCTTGGACCAAAACGAATTTCTTTAGAACGGTCGCGGCCATATTCCGCTTCTATTTTATTAACCGCTTTCAGAAGCAGAAAAGGATCTGCTGAATCAGAAACAAACCCCTTTACTGCCATATTATAGAAATCTGCCTGATCTTCTACATACATGGCTTTGGACATATACAGGCTTGAACATGTCATTTCCGCAAGAACTTCAGAAAGAGCCCTGCATGCAGATGCAAGAAGCTCCACAGATGACATTCCGTTGTATTCCGTATTAGATCCCAAACCAAGTATGACGCGTTTCAAGCTTAAAACAATCCTTCCTGTGCCGGAATTGCAGATGCTTCTTCAGAAGCGGCTTCTTTTTTAGCCTTCTTCTTTGATTTGTCATCTTCTTTTTTTACTACATTGCCGTCTTTATCCCTCAGCACAAGTTTAGGGAAAAGCATTTCCTGAAGCTGCTTTTCAATGTTGTCGGCAAATTCTTTATTCTGTTCAAGGAATGAAACTGCATTTTCATGTCCCTGACCAACCTTAATATCTCCCTGAGTAAACCATGCACCCTTTTTATCAATAAGGCCGTGCTTAACGGCAGAATCCAAAAGACTTGCACAGCGGGAAATACCCTTTCCAAAATAGATGTCAAGTTCTGTCTTGCGGAACGGAGGCGCAACCTTGTTCTTTACAATCTTAACGCGCACACGGTTACCTACAGCTTCTTCATCACCCTTACCGTCAATTGATTCGATACGGCGAATTTCAAGACGAACTGAAGTATAGAACTTAAGAGCCTGACCGCCTGTTGTTGTTTCAGGATTACCGAACATTACTCCAATCTTCATACGGATCTGGTTAATAAAGATTACAATACAGTTTGATTTTCCGATTATTGCAGTAAGTTTTCTTAAAGCCTGGCTCATAAGTCGAGCCTGCATACCCATTACTGCATCACCCATTTCTCCTTCAATTTCTTTCTGAGGAGTAAGGGCTGCAACAGAGTCTACAACAACGATATCTACTGCCCCGGAACGAACAAGACTTTCTGTAATTTCAAGAGCCTGTTCACCACTGTCCGGCTGAGACACCCAAAGGTTATCAATATCTACACCAAGATTTTTTGCATACTGAGGATCAAGAGCGTGTTCTGCATCAACAAAAGCCGCAATTCCTCCAAGTTTCTGAGCTTCCGCAATTGCATGAAGTGCAAGCGTTGTCTTACCCGAGCTTTCCGGTCCGTACATTTCTATGATGCGACCGCGCGGATAACCGCCAATTCCAAGCGCTTCATCAAGCAGGATTGAGCCAGACGGAACTACATCAATTCCTTCTGCATTATTCTGATTTCCAAGCCTCATCAGGGAATTCTGCCCATACTGCTTTTCAATCTGAAGTCTGGCAGCCTCTAAAGCCTTGAGCTTTTCTGCCATAGTACTGGAAACTTCTGCCATTTTCCAACTCCATTTTATATAATTTCTGAAGGTTCTGAACTTTGCAAAATGCATAAGAACCCGCAAAAAAGCCCTTTTTCCTCATATCTGCATAAAAGCAGAAAACCCGCAGGACTTTTTCAATTTATATATACGGATTTATATGTATATTACTGCATTTCCCTATAAATAAAAATCGCTTTAACATGAATTTTTTACAAATAAAGGACTTTTTAACGCGTAAAAACAAAATCGCCTGCTTTACAGCCTATTTTACACTCTGATATACAGCCTTTCCCTCAAGACTAAGCTTATCGTCCTTTGTAGTTATGCGCGCAAGAACTTTTACAGGCTTTTCCACTTCGATTACCGGAGGAACAGAAAAATGAAGGGGTACAACTCCATCAACCCTTTCCATGGAATCATAACCTACAAGAAAATCACATTGATAGGAATTTTCAGACTGAACTACATTCGAAACCCTGCCCGACCACACAACCCAACAGTCAAGGTAAAGTTTAGGCTCTTTAAGAACCTGACTGTAATCAGGAGAATCCTTAATTGAATCAAATCCCGGACTTATAAAATATCCCATAAGTTCATTCATATTGCGCTTTACAAATACAGAAGCATTTGAATTCAATATGCGGTTTACTTCTATCTGAGCAAGATTATCCCTGTACGTTTGAAAATATGACAGAGCCTTTTCATAGGAATCATAAATCTGACTTGAAGAAAGAATATATGAAAATGCCCCGGACGAAAGGTCTTTTTCCTGAAGATCACGCTTTTCACTTACGGAAAGCACAAGAGAAGAAAGGTCTGCGCGCTTTCCTTCCACCGGCCGCCTGTACGGCATAAAGACAAAAGCAAGGAGGATTCCAAGAATGCATGCGGCAGCTGGAATTCCAATTCCTACAACCTTATACGGATTTACTCCTAACGGAGGATAAAACTGTTCAATCATTCCAGTATCTATCCAGCGGCAGATTGTAGAATAATCACCTTTTGTGCGTATAAATTCCATTGCCTTCAGCGCAATTTTATTTTCAGGTTCATTATCGATTATTTCAAGATAATAAGTAAGCGCACGCCCTGTATCTCCACGGCGAAGAAAGAGGATTGCCTGTCCCAAAAGCAGGTTTGTATCTGTAAGCTTAATGTTTCTGGCACGCTGAAAATAAGCAGAAGCAGTTCCAAAATCACCCGCATATAGATACGAAATTGCAAGCAGAAGATAATAGTCAAAGTTCTGCTCGTAGATTTCAGAACGACCTTCGAGGAGTTTTACAGCCCTGTCAAACTGACGCATGGCCATGTATTTTCTGGCAATTTCAAGAACATCAGAAACCATTTAGCGCTGCCTCAGTTTTTCCATAATAGCGTCAAGTTCCGCATGGAGCCTTAAAATTTCTGCACGGTCAAGATTTTCAGCCCCGCCTTCAAGAGAATTGATTCTTTCCAGCAGTCCCTGCACGTAAGACGGATTAAGTTTTTCTGCAGTAATTGAATTAAGATCGAATTTTACTTCTGGAGTTTCTTCCGGCTTTTCTTCATTATCTGTATCCGGAGGAAGATCTTCTTCGTAGTCATAAGGATTATCCTGAACAGAAGGTGCTTCATCTTCATCTTTCTTACCCAGTTCTGCCTCTATTGCTTCCTTAAGTTCTCGTGCACGTTCATTCCTGTTTTCTGGGTTTTCCCAAAGTTTCATTACAAGTTTATAGGCTTCTTCGTACTCGCCTTCTGTATATTTTTCATAAGCCTGAGTATAAAGGTCTTCAAATTCTTTTACAGAATATTTTTTTTCTTCCTGTCCGTTCTTATGATTTCCTTCATACCATTTAACAAAATCTTCTCCTTCTGCAGGCTTGGAATCTGTAGAAATTACCATATAGTATGAGAATGTATGCTGCTCACCGGGAGCAAGCTTAACGTCATGCCATACAAAAGAAAGCGCAGAGTTGTTATATGAGATTACAGAGTCAAAATTTCGTTCAGAATTTATTACCGGAACCCAATTAGAAAGCATTGCAAAATCCTTGTTGCATGCAGTAACAACTTCAGGTTCCGTAACATCTGCACCGGAAAGAATAAACTGAACGGCAACCTTTGAATCGCCGGACATAATCCATTTTATATCCTTCATTTCGCGGTACTGACGTTCAGTATTGATTTCCTTTTCCAGCGAAGTAGAAAAATGAGGTCCCGTTTTTTCTCCAAGGACGGTATCAAGAACTGTCTTAAGCGCAAAAGAATCCGTTTTCTTTCCCTTATTCATTACAACGGCGGTAACCTTTATTACTTCCGATTCAATTGATTCCGGAACATCTACCTTTTCATATTTTACAAAAAGCCGTGCCTTATTTGGAAGGATATATACCATCTGTCCGCCGCGGTCATTTTTACGGCAGCCCGTTACAACACCAACAGTTTCATTAAGGCGGTAAATGCGCTTTCCAATCTTTAAATCATAAAACGATGTAGAAAATTCATCTGTAGAAGCAAAAAGGGATACAGGGACTTCTGCCGAATTGTAAACAGTCATCTGACAGTTTCCGCCAGCACCCTTAAGCCTGTACCTTACGCTTCCTACCCTTACATCAATATTTTTTGCCTGAAAAACACCTTCGTCTTCTACAGCGGCAACAACCTTTACCTTCTTTTCTTTTTTAGGTTTCTCTGACTTTTCGCTTTTTTCAGCAGCCTTTGCATATGCAGAGCATGATAAAGCGAACATTAAAAAAACGGCAGTTATTTTCAGTAAAACACTTTTCATATTGAACTCTCCTACTTATGCTCATCCAGAAGCTTCTGGGTCATAGCCGCCTTGCGCTTCAAGTCACTCAAAAGATATTCCGTATCATTTTTAACATCAGCATTTTTCTTTTTTTCTTCATCAAGCTTTTCTTTAAGCTGAGAAATTTCATGTTCAAGTTCCAGATTCTTGCGTTCAAGGTCAGAATTGGTTCTCTGCATATCAAGAAGCCTTCTACGGGCGTCACTTGTACTGTCTGCACCAGAAAGCTTAAGCTGACGTTCATATTCTTCCTTTGCAGCAAGATATTCTTCGCCGGTTTCCTTAAGAAGATAAAGAAGTTTTTCTTCCCTTGCAGCCTGCTTGATTGTTTCAAGGCGATATTGAGCCGCATCAGCCTTTGCATCATCAGAATAGTCATTAACAATTGCCGAATACAAAACTTCCGCGTCATCATAATTGTAAGAAGCAAAGAATGATTCGCCGATCCAGTAAAGGGCAGACGGATACATTTCGTGCTCAGGATACTGATGACAGAAATCACTTAAAACAAGCACAGATTTTTCATATTCACCCATGCAGTACAGAGCCCTTCCACGGTGATAAAGAACGTACGAATCATATGGGCTTTCCGGAAAATTCTGCATATAAGTTTCGCAGTCCTGATATGAGTTCTTGTATTCACCGGCATACATTTCTGCCGTTATGAGCATGTACCAGGTATCAGCATTGAAATTTTCAGGATAGGAAATAGCCTTCCTGAGCAAAAATATTGAAGAAGTCCATTCACCTGCACTAAAAGCCTTGGCTCCCTGAACAAAGGCAGAAGCAGCAAGCCCCTGCGCGGCAACAGGAAGAGAGAAACTCAAAGTCATTAATACAACAGCTGAAAACTTCTTCATCAAATTCATTTACTAATTCTCCCATTTAAGTTTTCCGGAAAAGAATGCAGATCCGGAAACCACTACATCAGAACCGGCTTCAATCACAGAATCAATAGTCTGCTGATTTACTCCGCCGTCTACAGAAATAAGGAAATCAAGATTGCGTTCCTTTCTTATGCGGACAAGTTCCGAAATCTTTTTTACACACGAAGGAATAAGCGACTGACCACCAAATCCTGGGTTTACAGTCATTACAAGTACAAGGTCAACGTATTCAAGAATTTCTTCGAGCGCAGAAACAGGTGTTGAAGGAACAATTGAAATTCCAGCTTTTTTACCAAGATTATGAATCTGCTGAACAAGTCTGTGCGAATGAATACACGCCTCATGATGAAAGGTAATCCAGTCTGCACCGGCAGCGGCAAAACTTTCTACCTGAAGTTCAGGATGTTCAACCATAAGATGAACGTCAAAAGGAAGAGAGGAATACGGCCTTATGCTCTGCACTACAGGCTGACCATACGAAATCTGAGGAACAAAGCGTCCGTCCATTACATCAATATGAACGGCCTTACCGCCGTTGGATTCTATTGTTTTTAAAGCCCCTTTTAAATCAGCAAAATCTGCACTGAGCAAAGATGGCGCAAGAACTATATTTTTCATTATTCTACAATAATAACAGATGAAAAACATATTGTAAATTGTTTCTGTCATATAAAGAAAGAAAACAGTTTTTTACCCGTCAAACTTAAAAAAAATCAATATTAAAAAAATTTATTTAAAATACATATTGACAGATTAAAAGAATCCGAGTATAAACTTTACCCCGTTTTTTATAAAAATTCATGCACTTTATTGACTAAATACTCCAATCTGATATAATAGAACTTACCACATATGAATATTCAGACTGAAAAAGGATTAAAAGAAGCTCTTGCCTTTATGGAAGCCGGAAACTTTTCTCAGGCGCGGAAAATAATTCAAAGCACCTTTGAATATTCACTGGACAGTCAGGAAGTAATCATTACTTCAAATTACTGCAACAAATGGATTGATGCCGTAAACCGGCTCCCTGACCTTCGGGATGAATCAGAGAGGGGTGAAAGCCTGCTGACAGAGTGGAAAAACTTCTTGGATTATCTTAGAACCCAGGAAGAAACATACCAGCCTGCCTATTATGCAACATGCAGGGGAATTTTTTCCCTTGCCCTGCAGAATTTTTCAAGGCTGCTGGATGAACGCTCTCCAGTCCAGAAAGCAGACATCCTGCGCAAAACAGGATTGTGCTACAAAAAACTGGGAGAATTTGAAAACGCAAAAATGTGCCTTTCAGAAGCAAATACGCTTCATGGAGGCAGGGCAGATGTCCTTGCAGACCTTGCAGACTGTTATGCCCTTTGCGGAGAAGACAAGGCTGCTAAAGTCCTGTTCAGGGAAGCTTTTTTCATAGACTTCAAGAACGTACAGCTTGAATTCCTTGACTCAGAGCTTATCAAGTGCCTTGTTGAAAAAACAGAGATGAAGGGGTTTTCAGGAGAGGAACTGAATGCCTGGATTCCGGTATACGGAGTCTTATGGGGCGTATTTACAATAAAGCGTACAATGCGTCCTCAGGAAGTCGGCAAACTGCGGCAGGAAATTTATGCCATGGAAAATGAGCAGAAAGATCCGTCCAGAGCGTCAAGACTGCTGGTTCCACGCCTGATATACAAGTATTTTTGGCTCATTGATTATTGCCAGACAGTCAACGACAGTCAGATGATCAACGAGATTTTACTGAAAATGAAAATTCTTGATACGAACGTATACAACATGTACGTGAAGTAGAAAAGATACAACGGTTACGGGGTTTATAAATACAAAGGGGTTTTTTATGGCTGAAGAATTAATTAAAACCGTTCAGGAAATGCTCAAAGAAGAGACCTGGACTCGCGTAGCAATCGGTAACTACACAAAAGAAAAAATCATTGAGCTTGCCGGTATTGTAGAAAAAGCACGCAATGAAAACTGCATTGATGAACTGCAGGCTGTATGTGAAGAACAGTTGTCTCACTCAAAGGACAGCATTATTGCCCTTTACATAAGCGGTATGATTTCACTGCAGAAAGGAACTCTTGATAACACACCTCTTGTTACACTCGTTGATATCTTCCAGAAGAATCACAAAGAATCTGTTGTTGAATACCTTTGTAACAGCATTCTTGCTGACGACCCTAACAACAAGTTCGCCCTCAGAACACTTGCAGAATTCTACCGTTCATCAGGAGATGAAAAGGTATGGAATCTTTATACTCAGATTGTAAAAATTGACTTTGAAGAAGCAGAACTTGCAAAAGCTCTTGCAGAACATTATGAAACTTCAGGCGACACAGAAAACGCAGTTGAATATTACAAGAAAGCAATCCTCAGATTCGTTACAGCCGGCAACATGAACTCAATCAAGGAAATGTGGTCAAAGCTCGTTCAGCTTATTCCACAGGAAATTGACTTCTTCCAGCTTGTAAAACGCAAGATTGCAAAAACTCTCGGCGAAAGCAAGACAGACGTACTTCTTCAGGAACTGTACTACTGGTACAAGGACAACAAGAAGTGGGACATTGCTATCAGCCTTCTTAAAGAATACCTTGCAATTGACCAGAAAGATAACTGGGCTCGCAAAGAAATCATCGACTGCTACAAAGGAAAGTTCAACGGACACAGTCACCTTGACGACTACATCCGCTCTTCTAACCTTTCACAGAACTTCCGCAACGTATTCGAAGCTATCAATGACTTTGAAAAACACATTGCTTTTGACGTAAAGAGCTTTGTATATCACCGCGCATGGGGTGTTGGTATAATCCCCAAAGTAGAAAACGACACTCTTACAATCAACTTCGGTTCAAAAGTTGGAATCAAGGAAATGAGCCTTAAGATGGCTGTAAGTGCACTTACTCCACTTGCAAAGGACCACATCTGGGTTCTTAAAGCAAAGAACTACGTTGTTGTAAACGGCGAAAAAGTTGAACTCGCAAAACGCGTAAAGGAAGACAAGGAATGGGCTCTCCGCACAATCATCAAGTCTTTCGGAAACAGCTGCGACTTCAAGAAAATCAAGGCAGAACTTGTTCCTTCAATCCTTAAAGAAAGCGAATGGACTTCATGGAACACAGCTGCAAAGAAAATTCTTGAAACAAACTCAACATTCGGCGTAAATCCAAACGACATTTCTCAGTACATTGTTCGTGAACACGAAATCAGCATTGAAGAAAAGCTTGCAAACGAATTCAAGGCTCAGAAAGCATTCTTTGCACGTATCGACATCCTTATGAAATACATGAACCGCGAAGAAACAGACAAGACAAGCGAACTGTTTGCAGAAATGTTCAACTACTTTGCAGCATTCGTTAAGACATTTGATTCTTCAGACGGAACAATCAAAGTTACAGAACAGATTGTTGCTTCTTACCTTGTAGTTCAGAGCGTTGCTGCCGTAAGCAAACACTTTGCAAATACTTCAAAATCTACATTCCAGGCCATCTACGACAAAATCGAAGATCCTCGCGAAATGTACGAACTTTTGAAGGACACAAAGAACACAAGCCTTCGCCACGACTTCCTTATGAACATCAAGCTGCTTCCTAACTGGGCAGACGAATACATCAGACTTTTCCCTACTGTACTTTCCGGCGACATGCTTACAACACTCATCAACAGCGGATTTACAGAAAAAGTTCAGAAGCTTGCATCTGCATGTTTTGAAAACTGCCGTGACTTCCGCTATGCAGTACTCTTCCTGTTTGAAAACTGTCAGAATGACGAATGGTTCAAAAACTGCGGCATTCCATATGAACGCCAGTTGATTACATTGATTCAGCTTATTGAACTTACATTCCGCGAAATCAACAACCACGTTAATTCAACAGAAAACAAGAAAATCAACAAGAAAGCAACAGACCTTCTGTTTGAAAACGATACTCTTGTTAATTACATGTTTGCAAATGATGAGCAGACTGTTAACCGCATGTACACACTCATCAACGACCTTGCAGACATCGATCCTTCTTACAAGGCTCAGCTGCGCATTAAGATCATTGAAAAATATCCTGACTTCAAGTTCCACGTTACAGAAGAAAAAGCTTCTCAGCCTAAGGGAATGCTTGTTACTGCCAAGAAACTTGAAGAAAAGAAAGCTCTTCTTGAAAAGATTCAGACTGTTGACATTCCTGAAAACGCAAGGGAAATCTCTGAAGCACGCGCTCAGGGAGACCTTAAGGAAAATGCTGAATACAAGGCTGCAAAAGAACACCAGCACTGGCTTAACGAACAGGCTACTAAGCTTCAGGCAGAACTTAACCGCGCTGTTATCTTTGACCCAACAACAATTACAACTGCAATGATTTCATTCGCCACAGTCGTTACACTCCACAACAACGATTCAAATGCTGATGAAACATATACAATCCTTGGACCATGGGAATCTGACCCGGACAACAATGTTGTTTCTTACATGGCTCCATTCGGAAACGCTATAATGGACAAGAAAGTTGGAGAAGCCGTTAAGTTCTCTATCAACGATCACCAGTACAGCTACACAGTTAAAAAGATTACACCGGCTAAAATCTAATTGAATCTAAACCGGAAATCGCATTAAACATAAAAAGGAACCTTCTGATCGCTTTCGTTCAGGAGGTTCCTTTATTTTTTTTAACAAAACCTATATAATTAATGTGAAATTAAAATGCAATTTTTTCATAGGAGAAATACATGCCGGCCGTAAAACTTACTGACTCAATTTACTACATTCAGGGTGATACAAACGTTGGGGTTGTTGTCTGTAACGGCGGATTCAGATCCAGAAAAACAAAATCAATTTACCTTATTGATTCCGGCATGAATTCAAAAGACGCAGAAAGAATCTACGGAGAACTTGAAACACTGTTTCCAAAAGAAAAAGGCGGTTTTAAGGTAAAGGCAATAATCAACACTCACTCACATGCGGATCACTCGGGCGGAAACGCATTTTTTGCAGACAAAACCGGCTGCCAGATCTGGATTTCTGAAATTGAAGCAGCAGGACTTAAAAATCCTATGCTGCACGGTGCAATTTTCAGCATGGGAAATCCTATAATTGAAATGCGCATTCCATATTTCATTCAGAAAGTTTCAAGACCGACCCGCTTTGTAAATGAAAACAGCGTAATTAAAATTGCCGGCGGAAAAACAATATCTTTTACAAGCCTTCCAGGCCACTCTTTTGATATGCTCGGAGTAATTATAACTGATAGAAACGGGAAAAAAGTTTTATTTGCGGGGGACGCTTTTTTCGGCAGTCTGCATATAATGCGCTACTGGATTCCCTATGTATACGACCTTGCAAAGTTTAAGGAATCTTTAGAAAAACTGGACGGCACTAAAATGGACTGGTATGTACCGAGCCATGGAGAAGCCGTTGCTAGAATAAACGAAACAATAGAACTTAATCAGATTGCACTGCTTTCAACAGAATACTGCATAACCCAGGCACTGAAAAAGCATAAAAAACTTTCTGCAGATGCCCTTATGAAAGAAATTGCCGACATGAACGACATCCGGTTCAGAATCGTTCAGTACAACCTTATAATGTGCACCCTCAAGTCTTACCTTACTTACCTTTATGACATGAAAAAGATTGAATTCACAATTGAAGACAACATCATGTACTGGAAGCTTGCAGAAAAACCTGAGGTGCCGGAACAGAATTAGTCATCAAATCCCGGAATGACGATTGATTCATCCCAACTTTCTACAATCTGAACGCCGTTAGAAGAGCCTATGCGGTTTGCGCCGGCAATAAGCATATCTGCGGCTTTTCTGGAAGTACGTATACCGCCAGAAGCCTTTACGCCAAAATCCGGACCTACTACCCTGCGCATTAATTCTACACAGTGAACAGAAGCACCGTTAGGAAGCAGCTTTCCTTCTGCATCTTTTGGAGTTGCAAATCCAGTTGAAGTTTTTACAAAATCTGCGCCAGCGCGTTTTACGCACAGACAGCATGTATCTATAAGATTGTCGCTAAGATAACAGGTTTCCAGAATTACTTTTACAATTATCCGCTTTCCGAGTTTTGCACCTGCAAAATGCGCTTCTTCAGTTACGCCGGCAATATCAAGTTCAAGTTCTCCAAAACGGCAGTCGAGCGCAGAACCAAGGTTTATAACCATATCTATTTCATCAGCGCCATTCATAACAGCCTGCATTGTTTCGTTTTTCTTATCCTGTGTAGATATCTGTCCAAGAGGAAAACCAATAACAGTACAAATCTTAACGTCTGAAAATTCAAGTTCCCTTTTACAAATCGGAACATAAAACGGATTAACACATACAGAAGCAAATCCGTATTTTTTTGCTTCCTGACACAAACGCGTGATATCTTTAATACATGCAGTCTGCGAAAGCATTGTATGGTCAATTAATGATGCAACTTTTTCTTTTTTCATGAGTACATTATACCTTGAAATCTTAAAAAGTCTAGGTTAGAATATTTATATCTTATGCCTTAAGGAGAACACTATGGCTTATAAAATTAATGCAGATGCTTGTGTAAACTGCGGTTCATGCGAACCAGACTGTCCTGTAGGAGCAATCTCTGAATCAAATGACAAGAGAGTAATTGATGCAAACGCATGTATCAGCTGCGGAAGCTGCGCTGCTTCATGCCCTGCAGAAGCTATCTCTGAGTAATTTCAAGATAATGGCTGCCCTGAGCACAATATGTACAGGCGCAGCCTTTAATTTTTAATTAAAAAAATAATGACAGGAAAAAAAATGAACAGAATCGTTTCTTCACTTAAAGAAAATCTTTCTTCCGTAGCAAAAGTTTTGCTCATCATATTGCTCTGCGGAGTTTCTGGCATTTTAATTGCATTTCCTTTATGGAAACTGGCTTCCGTATACCCTGCCGTTTACACTGCAATAGCACTTACGCTTATTTTTGCAGTCCTTGTTTTTTACATCGTGCGCTATTTTATAAAAATCTCTGTTAAAAAGCGCATCCGTACAATCCTGAAAACCCTTTCTGTCCTACTCTGTACTGCCGGTTCGGTTTTTCTTATTTTGAATCAGCATAGAATTTTCGGGATTCTTGCACTGCTTTTAATTCCAGTATTTTTCTTCATAATCAAAATATCACTTTATGAAAAAGAAGCTGAATAGGCTTTTCTGCCTGACAATCCTTCTATTTCAATTTGCCGCTCATTCAGAAATACCTGTTTTTAACAAAGGCACGTTTCCACGCATTGAGAAACTTTCTTCAACAGACATGATGTTCAAACAGCAGCAGGAAGCTTTTAATTACAATGAAAAGCAGATTGCCCGCGATGCCCTTGGCGACATAATACTTGAATTTTATCTATACGTTCCCAAAAAAGGCGAAGATCTGCTTTCTGTAGGCGCCTCAACAGGGCTTTCCTACGATACAATTGCAACCCTGAACAATTTAAACGGCACATATGACAGGATTTACGGAAAAGAACTTATCATTCCGTCTGCAAAAGGAATTTTTATTCCAGAAGAACCGTCTTCCAATCTTGAAATAATGATTTTCCAGGAAAATAAAAATTTAATTAATCAAAACGGAATTCCATGCTATAATATAAGCGGAAAAAATTATTTTTTTATTCCAGGAGGGAAACTTACATCGACTCAACGGGCTTATTTTCTGGATTCATCCATTCAGCTGCCTTTAGATAAAATCGTAATAACATCCGGTTTTGGATTCAGGAACAGCCCCTTATATAAAACATGGAAATTCCATAAAGGGATTGATCTTGCTGCCGAAACAGGGACTCCGGTATATGCCTGTAAATCTGGGCTTGCCTCAACAATTCTTATTGAAGATCCTATATTCGGAAACTGCATAATTCTTTCCCACAACAATGGATTTGCAAGCGTGTACGCTCATCTGTCAAAAATCATGATAAAGAAAGGAGACTATGTACGCGCAGGAACAACTATCGGTCAGGTTGGACAGACAGGCTTTGCAACCGGACCGCACCTTCATTTTGAAATCAGGCAGAACGGAACAGCGACAGATCCTGAAGTTCTTCTTAAAGGTGCAAAATAAAAACTGGACGTTATTATGTATAATGAATTTAAAAAAGCTGCCGCAGTACTGTTACTGTTTTTTGCGGGATGCGCAGTTTTTTCAGAAACATTCAGGGTAAGGAAGGTTGAAACAGTAAGCATTCCCGGTGATTCCCTGAAAGCTCAGACAGCAGAGCTTAAAATAAGTGATTCTCTAGCAGTAATGCTGCCGGAAGACCGGACTTTTCTTGAAGGAATTGAACTTTCGATTCAGATTCCAAGAATTGTGGCTGATTGGCGCGATTCTGTAGCAATGTCTGTATACAACGACATAAAGCCATTTCCTTCTTCATCTCAAATTGACTATACAGGAACCAAACTTACAGTTCTTCCGCTTCCTGCAAAAATTTCCTGGATTGCACAGATTCCGCTTACAGAAACAATGCCTCAGCCGCGCGACAACTACATTTCGTTCCTGAACATTACCCCTGATGCTTCAAGCAAATTTGTATTCATTCGATTTCAGCCGGCAATGAAGGGCGTTCCGGACGAAGTTTACGAGTCTACCCTTACAGTAAGCGTAAAGCCGGTCCTTAAAAACAAGGGAATGCTCAAGCTTTCTGTAAAAGATCTGGACGGCAAAAACGTTTCAAGCGAAAATTTTATTGATGACGTACCGGTTACCCTTAAAAACGGAAAACTTCTGCTTGATCCGGGAATTCATACGCTTTCCTTACAGAATTCCAGCTACAGGAACGAAGTACGCTCAATTATAATTGAGCAGGCAAAAACAACGGATGTCAATTTGACTCTAAAAAGCACAGAACCGGCCATAAGCATTTCTGCGCCGGACGGAACACAGATTTTTCTGGATGACAAACTGTTTACCAGAACAAACAGGGAAATTCCGATTTCTGAAGGAGAACATAAAATACGTTTCAATTTGGGCGGCTACGAAATGACACGCGCAATTGAAATTCAGAACGGAAAAACATACAGGGTTAATCTTACAATCGATCTGGAAGTAACAGACGAATGAAAATAACTGCATGAAAAAATTCCACCATAATGAAAAAAAACATTAAAGAATTCTGAGGTAGAGGGCGATAATAATAATACCGGGAACATTTTCCCCTCCCACCCGTGTTCCCGGTTGCCTGATGGGCATGGCGCTGCACAAAGCAGCGCCTTTTTTATTTAATTTGGTTAATATTTTTTTTGCATATATTGAAGAAAATTGACAAAATACGTCAAATTTCATAATCTATTAGAATGAATGTAATAAAGAAATCTACAGTAGCATGGTTCAGCATATTGTTTTTTGCCGCAGCAGTTATCGGCAGCATGCTGGGCTTCGGCATATCGGAAACTCAGAACATTAAAAATTCAGAATACATATCATCTTTTGATACAGCACTTCCAACAAAACTCCTTGATATAAACGGTGAGCTTATTACGGAATTTGCCTCTGATGAAAAGCGCGAAATCATCAGTTTGAACCAGCTCCCGCAGCATATGCTGGACGCACTTCTTACACGAGAAGACCGCATTTTCTATTCTCACCATGGATTCAGTTTTAAGGCCGTTATGCGAGCCGTTGTAGGTAAACTTACCGGCAGATCACTTGGAGGCGGTTCTACACTTACACAGCAAATTGCGGGAACCATTTACTGTGACCGTACAGAAATGTCCATCATGCGAAAAGTAAAGGAATTGTGGTGGGCAGTTCAGATGGAACGCCGTCTTTCTAAAAACGAAATTCTTGAACTTTATCTCAACAAGATTTACTTTGGCGGCGGTACTTACGGTGTAAACGCAGCTTCCAAATATTATTTCGGTCATTCGGCAGAACAGATTACTCCGGCAGAAGCTGCAATTCTTGTAATCCAGCTTTCTAACCCGGCATTCTACAATCCTTTTGATCATCCGAACCGAGCCATGGACAGACAGAAAGACGTTCTGGATTCCATGGTTAAGGCAGGTTACATTTCAAAGGCCTATGCAGAGGAATCGTTTAACGAATTCTGGGGAGATTTTGACTACACCAGGACAAGTTCTTCTGCATACCTTATAAGGGACGACAAAGCACCGTGGTTCAGTGAATACGTGCGCCGCGAACTTGGCAACATGATTTACGGTTCACAGAACATTTACACAAGCGGATTTACTGTAAATACAACTCTTAACCTTAAGCACCAGAACCATGCACAGCGCATAATGGAAAAATACATTCGTATTGCAAACACCCGCTACCAGCAGGAACACACTTCACGTTCCGGCATTGCATTTACAACTTATGTTCCCATGACAGAACTTCTTTCGCTTGTATTCAATATTCCTTCATTAAAGGTAAGCGAACAGAGAACGGAAAGCCTTGCAAATTCAGTATACATGAATCAGGTAAACCCAATTCTTGACGTAATGACAATGATGACTGGCGTTGATTCCCTTAAGGTAAGCATAATCAACAGGGTTAACGCAGAAACAAAGAAAGAAAACGAAAAGACAACAATCGAAGGAACAATGATTTCCCTTGAAAACGATACAGGATACATTACAGCTCTTGTAGGCGGTTCCAAATACGATCAGGAAAACCAGTTTATCCGCGCCGTTCAGGCTCGCGTTCAGCCAGGTTCTACATTCAAGCCGCTTTACTATACAGAAGCAATTGATTCACGCAAATTTACTCCTGTAACTCCTATTTCTGATACACCGGTTGTATTCCATACAGCAGACGGAAAACCGTACATTCCTTTAAACTTTAAGGGTGAATGGGAAGGTGACGTAGAAGTCTGGTATGCACTCTGTCGCTCAATGAACGTTCCGTCACTTAAGGTCCTTGACGGAATCGGATTCTACGCAGCAATCAACAGGGCTGTTTCGCTCTTGGGTATTTCTAAAGAAGAACTGCCTAGCCGTGCATTTGTTCCAGGCTACCCTCTTGGACTTGGCGTATGTTCTGTTCGTCCTATAGAAATGGCAAGGGCATTCAGCATAATTGCAAGTGGCGGTAAGGAAATTACTCCAATGGCAATACGAACCGTAGAAGACAAAAACGGAAACGTAATCATGAATCCTGAGCGCGAAATACGCGAAGCACAGCTTGCCAAGGGAGAAGGAATTCAGGTTATTTCTCCACAGACAGCATTTGTAATGACAAAAATGCTTGAAAACACTGTAAACGGTCCTGGTACTTTGAGCGCCCAGAGCTGGAAGTTTGACTACAAGACAGATAACGGTCAGAAATATACAATTCATGCCGGCGGAAAAACCGGTACAACGCAGAACTGGGCAGACGCCTGGACGGTCGGATTTACGCCGTACAATACTTCTGCATTCTGGTTCGGATTTGACAAGCCAGGACAGTCACTTGGTCTTAAAATTACGGGTGCAACTCTTGCCGGATTTGCCTGGGGTGACTACATGCGCGAAATTCACCGCGGACTTCCTGCAAAAGACTTCAATAAACCTGCAGAAGGCGTTATTCAGGTTACTGTATGTTCTGTAAGCGGTAAAATTGCAACTCCTGAATGCGGAAAACACGTTACGACACAGTGGATTCTTGAAGGAACCCAGCCGACAGACATATGTCATCTTCATGGAGGAAAAACTTCCAACTCTGCAGCACTTGGAATTTCAAGGCTTAAGAATGAAATGTACCAGTCGGGTGCAAGAAGCATGCGCTCATACGAAGCGTCTCCGCTTAAATTAAACCTTGACTTCCTGAGCGGTGTTGAAGTAAATTTAAGCAGAAAAGAAGAAAAGAAAGTTTCTGAACCTGCAGAAGAAAAACTGCCGGATTACAACTACCTTATGGAATAGGATTTTGCATATAAGATGCTTGTAAACATAAAAGACATTAAGATAAAAAAGCGTGTCCGCCATGATTTGGGCAATCTTGACGCCCTTAAGAACAGTTTGCGCACTTACGGTCTTTTAAATCCTATTACCCTGAACGAAAAATACGAACTAATTGCAGGTGAACGACGTCTGCAGGCTGCAAAACAACTGGGATGGACAAACATTAATGCAGTCATAATGAGCAATATTTCTGATGTAGAAGAACTGGAACTTGAGCTGGAAGAAAACAACCAGCGCAAGGAATTTACAAAGGAAGAACTTCTGGAAGGCTACAGGCGCCTTGAAAAATTAAGAAATCCGTCTTTCTTCAGGCGCCTGTTCAAGCTCTTGAAAAAATTTTTTGAATGTTTCAAATCACTTTTTTCAAAAAAGTAAAGGTCAGTTTTCTTCGATCTTATACTCTCCCGACTGGATTTTATGATAAATTTCTTCCCGGGGCATAGGTTTTCCAAAAAGGAAACCCTGCAGTTTTTCACAGCCGATTTCTTTAAGGAATTCACTTGCTTCTTCGGTTTCAACGCCTTCTGTAAGGGTCAGCATGCCGATTTCCTTTGCAAGTTTTACAATATTCCTTAAAATCACTTTAGACTTTTCATTTGCTCCAAAATTCTGAAGGAATTTCATGTCAATTTTCATTACGTCAAAATCGTATTCCTTAAGAACGTTTAATCCGGAATAGCCGGAACCAAAATCATCTAGCCAGAGAGCATAACCAGAACTTCGGAATTTTTCTATAGCCTGCTGAAGTCCTTCATCATCCTCTGTAATTGCGCTTTCTGTAATTTCAACATGAATGTATTTTTTATCTACATCATATTTTTTCAGCATGCGCTCAACTTCTGCTGCAAGGTCAAAAACTTCAAAATCGAGGCGGGAAAAATTTATGGAAGCCGGAATAAATTGTACATTGCGTTCACGCAGTTCAACAAAATCGCGGCAAACCTGTTCCAGCACATACATGTCCAGTTTGTGAATCTGCCTGTACTCTTCCAGCGTATTTATGAACATAGCAGGCATAAGAAAGCCAAACTGAGGATCTTTCCAGCGTGCAAGTGCTTCTACACCGCATAAAAGTCCGGTTGCAGAATTAATTACAGGCTGATAGTAAACATGAATGTATTTTTTTTCGATTGCGCGGTCAATATTGTTTATGATGTACTGTTTTCTATGGAAATCGAGATTCATTTCTGAAGAATAAGCGCAGAAATTCTTTACGAAATTTTTCTTAATTGTATTACAGGCATAGCGGGCATAATCACACGCAATAATAGGAAGAACATCCTGATTTTCCGGCTTATAGGCTCCAGTTTTAAGTTTCATCTTAATTTCACTGTCTAAATTATTTACAAGAGTTTCAACAGATGAAAGTTTTTCATTTATATGCTCATCTTCTGTAAGAACAACAAAATTATCATTTGAAAAACGTGCTACAAGTCCGCCCGGAAAAGCTTTTTCAATAGTTTCTGCCACAGAATGAAGAAGCTCGTTCCCCTGTGCATATCCGTATTTTTCGTTGTAATTTTTAAAATGCTCAATATCAAGGAAAAGGAAAATCAATTTTCCGTAATCTACAGAACAGTCATGCAGAATTTCAAGTGCACGCGAAATGAAATAATTCATATTTGCAATTCCAGTTATTTCATCACTTATGGAAAGGCGCAGAAGAATTTCATTTGCATCTTCAAGTCGTTCTTCTTTTAATGCTTCGCTCATTTTCTGCTGGTAGGCATTAAGGGCGGCAATAAGTACGGCAAGCCAAACTATAAAAAGATTTACTTTTGTGGCATAAGTTGCAGGAACCGCGCTGTTACACAAAGCATAAAAAAATGCATACGATGAAGTAAGAAACAAAATCGTATATAGAGGACGCCACACAAGAAAGCAGAATGCAAAAATCGTCATTGTAATTAGGGTAACAAACTGTTCGCCTTTTGCATAATCAAGGAATGAAATGAAAATTCCAAATCCCATGCAGACTACAGAATAGAAAACATTTATTGCATCAGATATCTTTTTATGAGATTTCTTTTTTTTAAGGACAAGATAAGAATTGACGAACATTACGGCAGATGAAAGAATCAGTACAAGATAGCATATGCAGTGCGTTATAACCCATTCGGAAGAACGGTTTTTTCCACCAATAAAGACCATATGAACGACGCTTAAAAGCATCCACAGTTCCAATACAGTAACAACACAGGAAAGAAAAACTCCGGAACGGGCATTTGACAATTCAAAAAAGTTTTTAACATAAGGAGAATATTCTCCAATTCCTAAAAATCGCTTTATCTTTTTTAACATAATAAACCCTTTAGATAATTTTACACCCGCTTTATGATTTTTTAAAATTAAATTGTTAAAAAAAAAATGCCGCATGACCCAAAAGAATCATACGGCACTTTTCATATTGAAAAATATTTAGTTTACCTTACCGATAAAGTACTTTTTCTTTCCGCGACGGATAATAATAATCTGACCTTCAATTGCCATTGATTTTGTAACCAATGCATTTTCATCTGTAAGGACATCGCCGTTTACAGAAACTGCTTTTGCATTGATAAACTCGCGTGCTTCGCGGCGGCTTGAAGCAATTTTGTTGTTTACAAGAACATCAATAAGTGGCGCTTCTTCTGTAAAATCAAATGAAGGAACGCCTTTCATTCCGCTCATAATGTCTTTTACAGAAAGACCTTTGAAGTCTCCTGCAAAAAGTTTCTGGCTTACTAAAACCGCATTATCTGCTTCTTCTTTTCCATGAAGATCTTTTACAACTTCCCATGCAAGAGTCTTCTGAGCAATACGTGTTTCCGGAGCAGCTTTCTGCTGTTCTTCAATCTTTTCAATTTCTTCACGCGAAAGGAATGTGAAAACTTTTAGGTATTCTATAACCTTTGTATCATCAGAATTGATAAGATACTGATAAATTTCGTATGCCGAAGTCTTATTCTTATCAAGCCAAAGTGCATTTCCTTCAGATTTTCCGAATTTCTTTCCTGTTGCATCAAGAATCAACGGCATTGTAAAAGCGTAAGCCTGTTTATCAAGCATTTTGCGAATAAGGTCTACACCTGTTGTAATGTTTCCCCACTGATCACTGCCGGCAACTTCCATGATACAATTCTTTTCCTGGAAAAGATGAACAAAGTCATAGCCCTGCATGAGCATATAAGAAAATTCTGCGTAAGTAATGCCGTTTTCAAGGCGGCGGCGGATAATGTCTTTATCCAGCATGTAGTTTACATTGATGTACTTTCCTACATCACGAAGGAAGTTTAAGAATGAATAGCCTTTAAGCCAGTCATAGTTATCTACAACTTCTGCCTGAGGTACAATTTTAGAAACCTGCGCCTGAAGCCCCTTGATATTTTTATTTACAGTTTCCTCAGAAATAATTTCACGTTCTGCTGTAGGACGTGGGTCACCGATGCGGCCTGTTGCACCACCGCAGAGCAAAACAGGATGATGTCCTGCATTAGCAAGACGCTTTGCCATACACAATGAAGAATAATGACCAATGTGAAGACTGTCTGCAGTAGGGTCTGTTCCCCAATAGAAACTGAAAGGCTTTCCGTCCAGAACTTTCTGTAATTCACTTTCTTCGCCGGCAATATCTTTAATCAAGCCGCGCCATTTTAAATCTTCGAACAATGACATATTTCACTTCCTATTTATTTTTTTTATAATTCAGTATACTTAATATAGAAAATTTTTTAAAGTAAGGCACTGATATTATGAAAAAACTATTTCTGATGCTTATATTGGCTTTTGTTTCTGTTTACAGTTTTTCGCTTGGAATAGGCGTTCAGCTTGATCTTGAGCCGGGGATTTCTGCATGCAGCTCAGAAACATACTTTCCGTGCGGAATTGCCTGCTCCATAAAGACAGACAACTATCCTGTAGCATTGGGAATCTGTACTGACTGCGATGTTACAAACGGAAGTCTGGAGGCATATGTAACTGCGGACTACTGGATTTTCCAGCATGCAGTAAGCAACCGGGGAATATTTTACACCGGAGCAGGACTAGTTGCCGGAACAGGATTAATCCGGAAAAGCATAGATTTTTACGCCGGTCCAAGAGCGGTAATCGGCTTAAGCTGGATTCTTTACGACGGATTTCTGGAGACATTCGTTCAGACAGGCTGCCAGGCGGAATTCAGGACAGGATGGTCGAACGACATTGCTGTAAAATTTCCGGTAAACACAGGAATAAGGTTTTATTACTAGGAAAAACCGTCCGCTCTAGTAAAAATTCACTTTCCATGAACCGTTACCGTCTGCAGAAAGAAGTTCGGAAAGAAACGGAAGAGTTGCTTCAAGATAATCTTTTAAGCCCCAACAGGGATTTATGACAAACATTCCGCTTCCGTACAGACGCGGTTTTGCGCTGCCGATTGATTCCTGAAGGCTTGCTTCTACATGCGAATCTTCTGTATCTATGCAGAGTTCTGCATCAAGCACTTCTGCATTCTGATTCTTGTTTTTAACGGCAGCCAGAAGAAACTGCTTCATGTTTTCTATATATTCAAGTTTATTCTGAAGCAGCGGATACCATAAAAGGATTCCTGCTCCGCTCCATTTTTTATGCACTGCGGCAAGAATTTCTGCAGCATTAATGTAATCAGATTTTTCTTCAAAACTTGGATCACAGAGAATGTAGCCGCGCTTTATTGCCGGCGGTGTATTTTTCTTTAAGAATGAAAAACCGTCTGTATTTTCTACAAAAACTTTTCCAGGAAATGTTCCTGAAAGCGCTTTTTTAAGAGATTCGTATTCAGCCTTATGAAGTTCAGTGAAAAAAAGGTTGCAGCCTTCTATTGAATTTTTTGCTTCTATAAGCGGACTTCCAAGATAAAAGCGCAGCGGCTCAGATAGATTCAGTATTTTTGATTCTGTAAAATTCTTAAGCTCAGCGGGAAAAGGCGCAGTACAGACAGAACTATATTTCTGCGGATTTTTTAAATAGTCCTGAAGGCGTAGTATGCCGCGGGAAGCTTCGCCGGTTTTTACAGCACGTTCATCAGAAAGGTCGTAAAGTCCACTCCCTGAATGAGTGTCAAAAACTGTGTACGGCTTGTCTTTCTTTGAATAATATTCTGCCGTATAGTTAAGAACCAGATGCTTAAGAATATCTGCATGATTTCCGGCATGAAATCCGTGTAAGTAAGAAAGCATTAAAAACCTCTAGTTAATTCTGTCAATTTCTTCAAGCCATACAGACGCACTTGCATCACTTGGCATTCTCCAGTCACCACGTGGAGAAAGGTTTACAGTTCCGACTTTTGCTCCGTCCGGCATACAGCTTCGCTTAAACTGCTGTGTAAAGAATCTTCTGTAAAAAGTCCTGAGCCATTTTAATTTGAAATCATGATCAAAAGGAAGCGCCGAGCAGTCTGCAAGGAAAAGAATTTTTTCCGGCGAAAATCCAAATCTCAATATGTAATAAAGGAAGAAATCATGAAGTTCATAAGGGCCTACAAGATCTTCCGTCTTCTGCGAAATTTTTCCGTCTTTTGGAGGAAGCAGTTCAGGAGAAACAGGAGTGTCCAGAATGTCCTGCAGGACTTCTGAAAGCACCGGTTTTTCAGAAGCGGCTTCGTCCTTAAACCAGTTTACTAGATAGCGCACAAGAGTTTTTGGAATTGAACTGTTTACGCCGTACATGCTCATGTGGTCACCGTTATAAGTGCACCAACCGAGCGCAAGTTCGCTTAAATCACCTGTTCCGATTACAATTCCGTTTGACTTGTTTGCAAGATTCATAAGAACCTGGGTACGTTCCCTTGCCTGTCCGTTTTCGTATGTAACGTCATGAACACTTTCGTCCTGTCCGATATCCTTAAAATGCTGGCGCACGCTGTCTGCAATGCGGACTTCTTTTAATGAAACGCCGGAAGATTCGGCAAGCTTACAGGCATTATTGTAGGTTCGGTCTGTAGTACCGAAGCACGGCATTGTAACTGCTAGGATTCCCGAACGGTCTATTCCGCAAAGATCAAACGCCCTGCAGGTTACAAGGAGCGCCAGAGTGCTGTCCAAACCGCCGCTCAGTCCGATAACAGCAGACATGCAGCGGATGTGCCTTAAACGCTTTGCAAGACCTTCTGCCTGAAGCTGGATTACAGCGGCGCATCGGGTTGAGCGTTCTTCCACTGAAGAAGGCACAAACGGATGGCTGTCTACATAGCGGCACAGAGAAGAAGTCTTTATGCGCGGCGGGCGTATTTCGGTCTGAATAATTCTATAGGAAAGGTTGCTGTCAGCCGCGCACTGGGAAAATGTTGTAGTCCGGCGGCGTTCCTGAAGAAGGCGTTCAACATCTATATCAGAATAAATTATTCCTGTCTGAAAAAGTTTTGATTCTGCAAGTACAGAACCGTTTTCACAGATAAGGCTGTGTCCGCTGTATACAACATCCTGGGTTGATTCATCGTGACCAGCATTTGCATACAGATATGCAGAAACCGTATGCGCAGACTGCATTTTTACAAGGGAACACCTGTATTCAGCCTTTCCGATTATTTCGTTGGAACCGCTGAGGTTTGCAATTACAGTTGCTCCGGAAAGCGCAGCATTTACAGACGGTGGAAGCGGAACCCACAAATCTTCACAAAGTTCAAGTCCAAGAACAAAGCCGGACCCGTTTGAATCTTCTATTAAAATGTCTGTACCAAAAGGAACAGATGAAAATTTTTCTGAAAGATTTATTTCTGAGCGTTTTGCATTGGAAGCCGGAGAAAAATAGCGGCGTTCATAAAATTCTCCGTAATTAGGAATGAATGTCTTTGGAATTACGGCAAGGACTTTTCCTTTTTGGATTACAGCGGCACAGTTATAAAGCGCACTGTCCACAGAAACTGGAAGTCCGACAAGAATCAATATTGAAGAAGAAGCCGTTTTTTTTGCAATAAACTCAAGGGCATTTACAGCAGCCCTCTGCAATTCAGTCTGAAGGAAAAGATCTCCGCAGGTATAGCCGGTAACACAAAGTTCCGGAAAAACAACAAGAGATGTGCCTTCTGAATCTGCCAGCCTGACAGCATCTACAATTTTTTCTGCATTAAAAGAACAGTCACATACCTTCAATTCTGGAGAAGCGCATGCAACTCTGTAAAATCCGTAATTCATGAAAAAAGTCTAGCACTTTTTAGAGGTAAATTACAATCCTTTTTTTTAATTTCATTAGCGAAGGGCTTTTCCGTCCTGAAATGCAGTTCCCACAATTTCGCCAAGCTGAATATATTTATGATTTATAGGGTCGTATGTAATCGGTTTAACTTTTAAGGGATCAATTTTTCCGTCTGTCAAAACGCTTTCATCTGCAAGGACATTTACAATATCACCTACCATATAGCCGGAATCTTCATCGTAACTTACAAGCTTACATTCCAATGCCATAGATAGTTCGTTTATTACAGGTGCGTCTACATTTGTACTTTTTGTAACGGTAAATCCTGCTTTGCTTAATTTTTCAGGTTCCTTGTTTGCAGAAACAATACCGACATAATCACATGCGGCAACATGATCTGCATCTGCCATGCTTACGGTAAAGGCTTTTCTATCTAGAATGTTTTTTACTGTCTTGTGATCGGGACTAAGGCAGATTCCAATCTGGTTTGTATCGTGGATTCCGCCCCAGGCTGCATTCATTGCATCCGGTACTCCGTCTGCTCCATATGAAGCGATGATTAAAACCGGCATAGGATACATAAATGTTTGGGTACCAAAACCTACTTTCATGAAAAACCTCTCTAAACTGTTTTTTTCTTTGATTCAATATAACCGGAATCTTCCAGATACTTCCGGCGAGTAATTATCAGGTTAATAAGTTCCTGATACATATTGTAATCTACTTCCAGCGCAATAGGAAGGATATAATATTCTGTTTCGTCACAATAGCGTTCAATAAATTTGCAGTCAGTAACATAACCAAGACTGATCATATTGCTTATTCGGTCTGCACATTTAAGGACTTTTGCCTTTGGAGAACCGGATGTAAGTATTCTCTGAAGAAAATCCGCCTTCTGTTCGCCTTCATGTTTAGAAACTTCCAGAATCAGTTCCCGGACAGCTTCGCCATCTGAATCAATTGAAACAATTCTTTCCTGATCAAAGCCCGGAATATCTTCTATTACATCATGACAGACACTTGCCTTAAGCATTATGGAATCAATGTAACCGTAGTCTATAAGGATTGCCAGTGTATCCATCTGATGACGGAACATATTGCCGCCTGCATGACGGGCTTTTCCGATAAGTTCTGTTGCCAGCTGCATATACGGAGCAAGAAAAATGTTCTTAAGCTGAAGCATATGGGCAGAATCCATTTTTTCCGGTTTGTCTACTCGCATTTCATATTTTCCCATGATTTATGCTCCTTTGGAGAATACTCCCATTTTCCTCAATCCGTAATAAGAAAACAGGGCAACAATTAAGGTTCCATAACCATACCAACTGTTACCCTGCTATATAATAACATGCTTTTTGATTTAAAGCGAATTTACATAAGACTGAAGTTTTTCAATCTTTCGCTTTGATTCTTCCATCTTATCGCGTTCAGCCTGAACAACATCTGCTGGTGCGTGCTGAGCAAAATTTCCAGAAAGCTTAGCTTCGCTGCGTTTTACCCAGACAGTTTCCTGTTCAATTTCTTTCTTAAAGCGTGCAATAAGTGCATCTTTATTGATTGAACCGTCAACAAGGATGAAGGCTTCAAAGCCAGCTCCTACTGTACCAACTGAACTTGCAGGTTTTGCTTCTACAAATTCAACGTTTGCAACGCCGGCAAGAAGCTTAATCATATCAACTTTTTCGTGGCAAACTTCTGCTTCACTACCCTTTGTAACAAGAATTGCAATGTTAATCTTGTTTGCAGGATCGATTCCACATTCTGCGCGGAGTGCGCGAACCTTTCCGATAAGGTCTTTAAGAACATCAAAACGAGCCTGAACTTTTGCGTCATCGCGTTCAGAAGTAACTTCTGGGAACGGAGCGTTAATAAGCATTGCGTTGTATTCGCAGGTCGGAAGGATTTTGTTTGCGCCTACATTTCCGGTGGTTGAGCCTGTCGAAACCCGGTTAGCAACAATTTCTGCCAATGGAAGTTTAGAATAAATTTCTTCTGTAACAAAAGGAATAAACGGATGAAGAAGTCTGAGCGATTCTTCAAGTACGTTCAAAAGAACAGAAACTGCGCGGTCTTTTTCATGATCATCGCCGTGCCAGAAACTGAGTTTTGTAGCTTCTACGTACCAGTCACAGAATTCATTCCAGAAGAATTCCATAAGGCTTGAAGCAGCGTCGTTGTAGCGGTAGCTTTCAAGAGCTTCGCGGTTAGCTTTAACTGCGGCGTTCAAGCGGGCGTAAATCCATTTATCAAGTTCTGTAAGATCTGCGTCAGTTACAGGAATTAAAGTGCGTCCTTCAAGGTTTCCAAGGATGTAGCGGCTTGCGTTCCATACTTTGTTACAGAAGCGGCTACCGAGCTTGAATGAATCTTTGTCGATAAGGATGTCCTGTCCCTGAGCACACATAAAACTCAAAGTGAACTTAAGGGCATCTGAACCGTACATATCGATGATTTCAAGTGGGTCAATTCCGTTTCCGAGTGACTTACTCATCTTGCGGCCCTGCTTATCGCGTACAAGACCGTGGATATAGATATCATGGAAAGGAGCCTTTCCTGTAAACTCGAGGCTCGCCATAATCATGCGGCTAACCCAGAAGAAGATGATGTCGTATGCTGTAACAAGAGCACTTGTCGGGAAGAAGCGTTTAAGATCTTCTGTTTCTTCTGGCCATCCGAGAGTACTGAAAGGCCAGAGCCATGAACTGAACCATGTATCAAGAACGTCTGGATCCTGCTTGAGTTTGTCAGCCTTAGCATGGCACTTTGGACATTCTGTCGGGTCTGTGCGGCTGACAATCATTTCGCCACATTCTTCACAGTACCATACTGGAATGCGGTGACCCCACCAGATCTGGCGGCTTACACACCAGTCGCGGATATTTGTAAGCCAGTGTTCGTATGTGTTTTCCCATTTTTTAGGGAAGAACTGAATTTCACCGTTTTTCCAAGCGGCAAGAGCCTTGTCTGCCATTGGCTTCATTTTTACGAACCACTGATAGCTCAAATATGGTTCAACAACTGTCTTACAGCGGTAACAGTGACCTACTGAGTGAACCATTTTTTCTTCACCCTTGAACAAACCAAGAGCAGTCAAATCTTCGATTACAAGAGCGCGAGCCTGTTCTGGTTTAAGTCCGCGGTATTTTTCAGGAACGTTTTCATTCAACTTTCCGTCTGGAGTCAAAAGATTGATAACTTCAAGATTGTGTCTCTTACCTACTTCCCAGTCGTTAGGGTCGTGAGCAGGAGTAATCTTTACCATACCTGTTCCAAATTCTTTATCTACATATTCGTCTGCAATGATTGGGATTTCTTTTCCTGTGATAGGAAGTTTAAGCTTCTTTCCAACGATTGCAGTATAGCGTTCATCGCTTGGATTTACGGCAACCGCAGTATCACCAAAGAAAGTTTCTGGACGGGTTGTAGCTACTTCAATTTTTCCACTTCCATCTGCGTATTCATAGTAAAGGTGATACATTGCGCCCTGTGTATCTTCGTGGTCAACTTCGTCATCAGCAAGAGCAGTACCACAGCGAGGACACCAGTTTACAAGGCGCTGACCTTTATACATAAGTCCGCGTTCATAGAGAGTTACGAAAACGTCGCGAACTGCAAAAGAAAGACCTTCGTCATAAGTAAAGCGCTCTCTGTCCCAGTCTGTTGAGTTACCGAGCTTTCTCTGCTGTTTTACGATAATGTCGTGGTGAGCTTTTTTTACTTCCCAAGTGCGTTCAATGAACTTTTCGCGTCCAAGGTCGTTGCGTGTTTTGCCTTCTTTTTTGAGCTGGCGTTCAACTACGTTCTGAGTAGCGATTCCGGCGTGGTCTGTACCAGTTACCCAGAGAGTATTGTCACCCTTCATACGATGATAGCGGACAACGATGTCCTGTAATGTATTATTCAAACCGTGTCCCATGTGAAGTACGCCTGTTACGTTCGGCGGAGGAATTACCACGGTATAAGTTCCTGTCTTTCCAGAACAGTCCTTGCATCCGCATTTCTTTACATATTCTGCGTGAATCGGAGACTCTTTGTCACTTGCAGGCTTAAAATAATTGCCTTTGTCCCATTCGTTGTAAATTCTGTCTTCAAAATCTTTTGGATTGTATGCTTTTTCTAATTCAATGGCTTTCATAATATTCTATTGTAGCGAATTAAACATTTTGTGTGAACCTCTATATAAAAGCAAAACATGGAAATCAATTTTCAAATGAATCACCTGTAAAAGTAACAGAAAGATGAAAAAATGATTTCCATGCTGTGCCGTGCAGTCTAGAGAATGTCGATTTTTTCGCCGGAAAGGGCTTTGTTCATGCTGCGCACTGAACAGAATTTTCCGCACATGCTGCAGGTCTCACTGTGATCGTCTTCTGGCTTGCGACTGTCGCGGATTTTTCTTGCAGTTTCAGGATCAAGGGCGCAGGCAAACTGTGCTTCCCAGTCAAGTGCGCGGCGTGCATCAGCCATTCTATCGTCAATTTTCCGTGCACCCGGAATTCCTTTTGCAATGTCAGCGGCGTGTGCTGCTATTTTAGAAGCAATTATCCCCTGCTTTACGTCATCTACGTTTGGAAGTGCAAGATGTTCAGCCGGAGTAACGTAGCAGAGAAAGCTGGCTCCGTTCATTGCGGCAATTGCGCCTCCAATTGCACTGGTAATATGATCATAACCCGGAGCAATATCGGTAACAAGAGGTCCTAAAACGTAGAAAGGCGCTCCCATGCAGATTGTCTGCTGAACCTTCATGTTTGCGGCAATCTGATCCATCGGGACATGCCCCGGACCTTCCACCATTACCTGTACATTGTGTTCCCATGCGCGTTTTGTAAGTTCACCAAGGCGGACAAGTTCTTCTATCTGGCATACGTCGGTTGCATCGGCAAGACAGCCCGGACGGCAGGCATCACCAAGAGAAACTGTAACATCATATTTTTCGCAGATATCAAGGATTTCGTCATAATATTCGTAGAACGGATTTTCGTTTCCAGTCATGCTCATCCATGCAAATACAAGCGAACCGCCGCGGCTTACGATGTTCATCTTGCGCTTGTGTTTTTTTATCTGTTCGATTGTCTTGCGTGTAATTCCACAATGCAGGGTTACAAAGTCTACGCCGTCCTCTGCATGAAGGCGGACAACGTCAATAAAATCCTTTGCAGTAAGAGTTTCAAGATCGCGCTGATAGTGGATTACGCTGTCATATACAGGAACAGTTCCAATCATTGCAGGACATTCTGAAGTAAGCTTTTTTCTAAAAGGCTGAGTGTTTCCGTGGCTTGAAAGATCCATTATTGCTTCTGCACCCATATTTACGGCGCTCATAACTTTCTGCATTTCAATGTCGTAGTCCTTGCAGTCGCGGCTTACACCCAGATTTACATTAATTTTAGTACGGAGAGCAGAACCAATTCCTTCCGGATCAAGGCTTGAGTGAAGGCGGTTTGCAGGAATTGCAACCTTTCCCTCTGCAACAAGGCTCATAAGGCGCTTTTCATCAATGCCTTCTTTTCTGGCAACTGCTGCCAGCTGAGGTGTTACGATGCCCTTTCTTGCGGCATCCATCTGTGTTGTATAATTCATGATTTATTCCTTAATTTTTTAGTCTGAATGCCGGGTTTGAATTATTCCTAAAAAAAATAGCTACCGGTCGTTAAACGTCTGTCAAAACCGCCCGCTATTTTTTAGCAGTATTTGAAACCCCGCCTTCATTCTATTTAGTTTACTAAAACCTGCCATTCACGGTAATTGTGCATAAGGGGGCCGCTGCCTTTTCCAAGGTCAAGCATGGCGGATAGCGCGCAGGAAATGTATTCTTTTGCGCCCGTTACAGCTTCAGAAAGCCCCATTCCCTTTGCAAGGTTTGCCGCAATGGCGCTGGAAAGCGTACAGCCCGTTCCGTGCGTATTCGGATTATTAATGCGCTTTCCGTAGAACCAGGTTCCTTTTCCAGAACCGCATTCATACAGAAAATCATTTGCATCGTTAAGATTGTGTCCGCCTTTTATAAGCACTGCACAGCCAAACCGTTCAGAAAGAACCTTCGCTGCATTTTCCATAGAAGCTGAATCAGTAATTTCCAGCCCGCTCAAAACCTGCGCCTCCGGAATGTTCGGTGTAATCACAGTAGCAAGAGGAATTAATTCTTCTGTAAGATTTTTGAGCGCGTCATCATTTAAAAGCCGAGAACCGCTTGTAGCAATCATTACCGGATCCACAACAATATTTTTAAGGCTGTATTCCCGTATTTTTCCTGCAATGACGCCTATAAGCGGTGCGGAAGAAACCATCCCGGTCTTTACAGCGTCCGGAAAAATATCCGTAACAACCGCATCAATCTGTGCGCCAAGAAATTCCGGCGTCACTTCCATTATTCCAGAAACGCCGGTCGTGTTCTGGGCAGTTAAAGCCGTAATAGCGCTCATGGCATAAACGCCGTTGCACGTCATGGTCTTTATGTCTGCCTGAATTCCGGCGCCTCCGCAGGAATCGCTTCCTGCTATAGACAATGCTGTCTTCATTCTGCCTCCACTGGCGGACTTTGCTGAACTTCAGGTCAGCTTCCCGCATAAAAAAGCATTGTTCCCCAGGCGGTGCCCTCAAGGGGATATGTTCTATAACTAATCGGAAAACATATTTTCTATCTTTCCGCAAAGTTCCTTATAATCATAACCGTAAAAAGTACTGAATTCTTTTATGCGCTCAGTATTTTTACTGCTTGCCGCGTCATATATTCCGCAGGTCGTAAAGCCAGCCTTATACGCAGTCCTTATTGCATAAAGCGCATCCTCAAAAACAACTGTTTCCGAAGGAGAAGTTCCAAGGTAGTCCGCAACTGCAAAAAACGCTTCCGGATGATTTTTAGAAACCCTCATTTCCGAAGTCGTAAACATCCTCTCAAAAAAATGCCCTATGCCAAGACGCTCAACAGCAGGCATGAACGCCTCCCTGTCTGTGTTAGTGCAGATTACCATCTTTATGCCTGCATTTTTAAGTCGCTCCAAAAGAGCCGTTACTCCTTCTTTAAGGGGAACCGTAAACCTGTAGGCATCCATGATTACGCCGTTAATTCCAGCACAAATTTCTGCAAGGGATTTTTCAAGACCGTATGCGCGCTTAAGGTATTCAGCGCCTTCCTTCATGTTCATTTCCAGAAGCTTATCGCCAAGTCCATCCTCTGCCTTAATTCCAAGCTTTTCAAGATAAATCTTACCGGCATCATTCCATACCGGCATTGAATCAACTATGGTTCCGTCAAAATCAAAAATCGCAGCCCGAATCATACAATTTCCGAAGCCTTTTTCTTTAAATCTTCGCTAGCTGCCTTTATGTCTTTCTGACCGTAAATTGCACTTATAACAGAAATTCCGCAGATTCCCGTACCCTTAAGCTCATGAACGTTGTCCTTTGTAATTCCGCCAATTGCAACAACCGGAATTTTTACAGAACCGCAGATTTTTTTAAGTTCTTCATGGCTTACAGAACTTGCATCATCCTTTGACGAAGTTGGAAAAACCGCCCCGACTCCAAGGTAGTCCGCACCCTGCTCCTGTGCTAGAACAGCTTCCTCAACGGTTGCTGCCGAAACGCCAATAATTTTGTCCTTTCCCAAAAGCTTACGCACATCCAGCGCCCTCATGTCACTCTGACCGACATGCACACCGTCAGCATCAATCTGCAGGGCAAGCTGAACATTGTCATTTACAATAAACGGAACGTTGAATTCGCGGCACAAAAGCTTAAGTTCTTCTGCTTCCTTTTTAAAATTCATTTCATCCAGATCCTTTTCGCGAATCTGAATCATGGTTGCACCGCCTTCAAGCGCTTCCCGAGTCTGCTCTAAAAGAGTTTTTTCCCCCGTCCAGTGACGGTCAGTAATTGCATACAATAAAAGTGATTTTTTAAGTTCTTCAGGTGAGTTAAATGATTTCATAATTCTTCCTACGTTGGCATTATCCAAATCAGGTTATGGGTCAAGGCACACAGCCTACTCTCAGCAAGGTTTTCCAAGCTCCCCTTTGGTGTAAACATTATTGTAAAATTTCAGTCTTTTTTCAATATTCTTTTTATTTTTTTACGGGCGCAGGCTGTTCAGTAACTCGCCTTCCGGGTTCCGCTACGCTCAGCCGCGCAATTCATTCACATCCGTTCACTCATTCCGCGGCCGCCTCCGGCGCCCTCCACGCTCGGCGCCGTTTTTTCAGTCCAACGTATATCTTGCCCGCTCACCACCAATCAGTTTTGGACGTGTGTAGGCAGCAGTAACATATGCACTGCCAATATTTTTTACAGAAAGCCTTACCGGAACTGCAACATGCTTAAGGTGCATTCCAATAAGGGTACTGCCTATATCTATTCCCGCATGAGCCTGAATGTGTTCCACAACCACAGGATTTTTAAATCCCCTGTATGCCGCAGATGCAAAGCTTCCTCCTCCTTTAAGCCACGGAACAACACTTACCGGTTCCAGTCCGTATTTTTCTGCGCATTCTTCTTCTACAACAAGAGCGCGGTTCAAATGCTCGCAGCACTGACATGCAAGAAAAATTCCGCGCGCACTGCAAACTTCGTTTGCAGCTTCAAAAACAATGCGGCCAGTTTCTCCGTTCGAATTATGACCTATCAGCCCGCCGTCAATTTCGCTGGATGAGCAGCCTATTACAAGTATGCTTCCTTTTTTATACGGATGTGCATCTAGAAGTTCTTCAACTGCTTTTTTTACTTCTTCACTTATATTATTCATATCTGCCTCTTATTATAAATGCTGCCTGAACTGTAAATTCTGTTCCACTGCTGGTTTCCCGGCGATTTGACCCAAACACCGTATTGCAGCAGGTACAGTCTTCAGCAACCGTAATATTTTGCTCTTTTATGCCGGCTTTTTCAAGAACCGCAAGATTTGCCTTTAAAAGACTAAGTCTGTAAAGCGGACCAGCTCCATTGTTCCAGCCGGCCGGCGCACCGCGGCAAAGTTCCTCGCCGGCAGCAATTTCTTTTACACAGTCAGCACAAAATTCCCGGGCAAAATAATCCGCCCTTTCTTTGTTCACAACATAGCAGCAGTCCCGGATATGAGGTCCGACTGCAGCACAGATTCGCTCCGGATCAGCGCCGCGCTTTTCCATCATTTTTACGGCTTCGCCAGCAATGCCTGTCCCCTTCCACCCGGAATGAACAACACCAAACAGACCTGTCTCCGGGGAATACAAATATATTGGAACGCAGTCCGCAACTGTTACAACAGGCATAAGGGATACATTTTCCGTTATAATTCCATCACCGATTTTTTCATTCGTGTCCATCGCCTCAGAAACTTCATAAACTATTTTTGTGTGATCAAGCTGAACTGGTACCGGAGTCTTGTTTCCGCAGCGTACTGCAATTTCAGAAAGCAGATTTTTACGGTTTTCGTTATTTTCATTCCAGCGGAAACGCATTGAGCCGGCTTTCCTTAAGGTCATTCCCCAGAATGCACCGTCCACAGGCTTTCCGTCTGCCATAAAAGGAAAAAAGCGGTAAAGTTCACCGTTATAATTTTTAGAGAAACATATTGTGTTCATACTTTCAATTATTTTACAGGCATATCCAATGGCTCAATTTCTGCAAGAATATCCTTGCACTGGAGCAGGCATTCCCTTGCGCCGTTAAGTTTTTCCCGGTATGCCCTGTTTTCCCTGCCCTTAATGGTCATAAGATTCTGTATCGAATCATAATCCTTTACTTTTTCTTCATCAAGGACACCATGAAGTACGCGTTCTATTGTACGGATTGAATCGCAGAGTTTCATTTCCCATGTACGGATTGACGCCTCTGCATTTGTAATCATGGAATCAATAAGCGACTGGCCTTTCATTGTGCGCACATGTTCATCTATAAGTTTCTGGACAACCTGACCGAATGAACCGTTCGGACCAAGCGACTGATCAAATGCCAGAATTGCCTGATTTGTATCAGAAAACATCGTCATTCCTTCCGAAAGTTCTGCACGGTTTTCGTTATTAATAAAAACACCTTCAAGAATAAGCACGTTCAAAAGCTGTATTATTTCCTGATACTTGTTTTTTGCAAACCACGCAAGGAATCCCGCTGTCATTTCGCAGTGGAACGTTATTCCACCCCAGAGATGAGCCCAAGGACGTTTTTCCAGTTCAGGGAATGAGTCAAGTTCAAATTTTTCTTTTAAAACACCCGTAAGCTGGGCTTTTTTTCTGTCCCTTAACCATGCAGCCCATCTGGCATCAAAAAAGACTTTCCATTCTTCCTTATACTTCATGAACCAGTCTTCACCGCCGCCGCTTTCTTCTACTTTCCAGTCATAATCGCCGTAAACAACCTTTCCCAGCGCAGACATTGGAACTGTAGAAATAAACATTTGAATCATGGAAATGTTTGAGGCAGCCTTAGAAAGAAATTCACGCATGGAATTTTCCGTATCGCCGTCAAGTTCTACAGCTGCACCGCCTTTTCTCTGCGGAAAAAGAAAAAGGGCTTCCAGCGCTTCATTAGAAATAGACTTTGCAAATGTAAGAAGACTTGCGAAATTTCCAAAATCAACTTCAGCATTTACATACGGACAGGTATACTGCTCGGAAACAATCGCCGTAAACTGAGAAATAAAATGAAGATACGGAAGAACCGTAAACTGCTTTAACCACTGAAGTCCGCGTACTGTATTGTACAGTTTTGTCCTGTCATGCGGACTTATTTCCTTAAGGATTGAATCCATTCGCCTTAAAAGGGAAGCCCTTAATTCATTTGTTGCTTCCCTTTCAAAAGGAATCTGATACGGATCAACAGACTTGCTTATTTCCGCCGTTAATCCCGGTGCAATAAAAGTTCCTAGAAAAACATAAAACTTTCCCGGATTTTCATTCATTATTGCAATGTACGGCTTAAAGAATTCTGCAACAACCTTAAGTTCCTTCAATTTTTCATAAAAGAGCGAATGAAGCAGATGATGCTCAACATCAATAATTCCAGGATGATTTTTATTTATTCGTCTGGCAAGATTAGCCAGAAGATCTGCATTATAAAGTTCAACCTTATTTTTTTTTGTAAACAAAGTCCTAATCCAAAGAAAAAAACGATAAAGCAGGGTTTCGCGCCGTAACTTAATGTCGAGAGTAAAATCATCTGCTTCTTCTCTGGCAGGCTGTAATATTGAGATTTCTTCTTCTCTGTTTTTATTCAATTTCGCAAGCAGGAATTTGCGTTCTTCCGAACTGATTCCCGCTACAAGTTCATCAAAAGAACCACGTTCTGTAGCACTAGACATACCATACAGTATAAGTTATTTAACATTCCTTTGCCACTTTTTTTTGGTTAAATCTATTCCTTGCAATATGATATTTTACTATAATCTAAGAAAAATAAATTGAGGTTGTAAAATGGAACAGGCATCCAACAACGATATAGTCCTTCAAATTCTTATGTCAGTGGGATTAATCGTAATTTCAGCAAAATATCTTGGAACACTTGCAAAAAAAATCGGTTTTCCGCAAGTTGCAGGAATGATTATAGCCGGACTTCTGCTAAGATTTTTGCCATGGTTCAGAAACTTTGGCGCTGAACCAGACGGCTCTCTTTTTGGCGAAACAGACATGTTCATCTCCCGGATTGCAGAAATTGGCGTTATACTTATCATGTTCAGCGCAGGACTGGGAACAAACCTTAAATCTCTGGTAAAATCCGGTGCAAAATCAACTGTAATTGCACTTTGCGGCGTTCTGGTTCCTTTAATCCTGGGAACAATAATGTCTTTGTTCTTCTGGGGATTCGACGGATTCGGTACTCCGCAGTTTTACAAATCAATGTTCATCGGAACAATCCTTACTGCAACTTCCGTAAGCATTTCTGTTGCAACTCTAAAGGAACTTGGCAAACTCAAAAGCGATATCGGACAGACAATCGTAAGCGCCGCAATAATTGACGACGTATTCGGAATCATTGCGCTTACAATTGTTCTTGGAATCAGCAATCCAAACAAAAGCAGCGGAATTGCAGAAATCTTCATTAAAACGATCCTTTTCTTTATTGCGGCAATAATTACAGGCTACATTCTTTTCAGACTGTTCAAATGGTACGACAAGCGCCATCCGCATTCGCGCCGCATTCCAATCTACGGACTTGGAATTGCCCTTGTATACGCTTTCTGCGCAGAAAAATTCTTTGGCATTGCAGACATTACCGGCGCATATATTGCCGGCGTTGTATTCTGCTCGCTTACAGACGCACCGTACATGGAACAGAAAATAGACATAAACTCTTACATGATTTTCAGCCCAATTTTCTTTGCATGCATCGGACTTAAAACAGACCTTTCCGGCATGGACATGAGCCTTGTATGGTTCAGCATTGCCTTTGTAATCATCGGCTGTATCTCAAAAATCATCGGATGTTCCGGCATTTCAAGACTTATGGGCTTTTCATTAAAAGAATCAATTCAGATTGGACTTGGAATGATGGTTCGCGGCGAAGTTGCCCTTATCGTTGCGCAAAAAGGACTTTCGGCAGGAATTGTCGACTCAAAGTATTTTGCGCCGGTAATCCTTCTCATCATCGTTTCTTCCATGACTGTTCCAATATTAATGAAAAAGGCGTTTGCCGGTTCAGAACTTTCTGAAGACCAGCAGAACGCCTCCTAACTAAGCATCAATTTCCTGGGCAAGGTGATGAACAATAAAATCCCTTCGCTCAGGCGTATTTTTCCCCATGTAGAACTCAAGTACATTCGGAACATTCTTTAATGTCTGAATGTTTACCGGAGTCAGATGAATTCCAACGTCTTCCGGTTCACCTTCCTTTCTTTCATGAATGAACTGACCGAACTCGCTGGCACTGATTTCTCCAAGTCCCTTGAATCGGGTTGTTTCGGCACCCTTTCCAAGTTCCTTCTGAGCCTTGTCGCGGCTTGCTTCTGAATAACAGTAAATTGTCCTTGTCTTGTTGCGTACGCGGAACAACGGAGTTTCCAGAATATAAACGTGCCCGGTAAGGACAAGTTCTTCAAAATATAGAAGAAGATATGTCATTACCAGATTTCTGATATGGAATCCGTCATTATCGGCATCGGTTGCAATAATGATTTTTTCGTAGCGCAGTCCGTCAATGTCATTCTGAATTCCAAGACTGAACGTAAGGTTCTTAAGTTCTTCATTGTCGTAAAGGGCAGTCTTTTTGCGGCCGTACATATTTTCCGGCTTACCCCTAAGGCTGAAAATCGCCTGATGAGTTACGTCGCGGCTTCCAACCATTGAACCTGTTGCAGAATCTCCCTCAGTGATAAAAATCATTGAGTTTGCGCCCTTGGGTCCGTCCTGCAGGTGGTAGCGGCAGTCCTTTAACTTAGGAATCTTAAGGGAAACAGTCTTTGCGGCTTCTCGAACCTGCTTCTGAGTTACGTTATTAATCTCGTCGCGGGCCTTAATGTTGCGGATAATCTTTTCTTCAAGGGCTCCGGCAACATCCGGATTATGACGCAGCCAGTCATCAACTGCCGCCTGCGTTTCCTGAATGATAGGCGCACGGATTTCTACGTTTCCAAGCTTATTTTTTGTCTGGCTTGTGAACATAGGATTATCAATTCCAATCTTGAGCCCGACTAAAAGACCACATGTTACATCCTTTTCATCATATTCCTTTTTGAAGAAAGAATTTACGCCCTTTGTAAAGCCGTCAAGGAACGAAGTTACATGTGTACCGCCGTCATCTGTTGACTGACCGTTTACAAACGAATAGACAAATTTATCAAGGCTTGCTGTATGAGTCAGTACGAATTCAATGTTTTCTCCGCGGTAATTAAACAGCTTGTACATTGCATTGGAAATTCCATCCATTTCGCGCACAAGAAGATCTTCAAGTCCGTTCTGACTTACATAAATATTTCCGTTGCAGTTTATTTTTAAACCAGGATTAAGGTATGCGTAGTTCCAGAGGCGCTTTTCTACCATTTCCATATTGAAAGCGTATTTTCCGAACATTTCTGTATCCGGTACAAATTCAAGATAAGTACCGTTCCTTACGCCTTCTTTTGCGGCACATGTTGTTGAAGATTTTTTTACGCCGCGTTCATATTCTACAACGGCCATCTTACCATCACGAATACTTGCAGCCCTAAAATATGAAGAAAGCGCATTTGTAGCCTTAATGCCTACACCGTTCATACCGATTGCCTGCTTAAATACAGAGTTATTGTATTTAGCACCGGTATTAACGTCGCTAACGCACTGTTCAAGTTTTCCAAGAGGAATTCCACGACCATAATCGCGAATCTTTACGCGGCCATCCTTTATTTCGATATCAATCTTATCGCCATAGCCCTGGGAATATTCATCGACTGAGTTATCAATTCCTTCTTTTAAAAGGATGTAAATTCCGTCATTTTCATTGGTTCCGTCACCAAGCGAACCAATGTACATGCCAGGCCTAAGCCTTATGTGTTCCAGACCTTCAAGATGAAGAATGGAATTTTCATCATAAGTTACCTTTGGAGCATCTTTTGCAGATTTTTTTGCTGTTTTTTTATCGATTACAACTTTATCGACTGTTTTTGGCGGTACAGCTTCTGCCTTTACCGCAGTTTTAGTAGTTTTCTCCTCACCCATAAAAACATTATACTCGCAAAAAGTAAATTTTTCAATCTCAAGATTCAGATGCGTAAACGCAAATAATTTAAAAATCAGGAGCCTTAAAAACAGAAATTGTAAAAAAACATCTTACTGCCCATAACTTCATAGCGGTGCCACCCAGCCCTCTGCGATAATTCATTCCTAAAATAAATTGATTTTTATATGAAATTATAATATACTATCAATCTTGTGTAGATAAAAATGTTTTCTCTCATAGATTTTCTTAAAATTTTTCAAACGGACATTATGCTCGCTCTTTGCGGCGTCTGCGCCTGTCTTGCAGTAATAGTTTCTATAACACGCACCATTCCTCCAAAGCGGAAATTTGCACTTATTGTAATGGAGCTTTCTGCAATACTATTGCTATTATTTGACCGACAGGCATATCTTTACCGAGGAAATACATCCCGTATAGGCTATTGGATGGTTCGAATTTCTAATTTTCAAGTATTTACACTGGATTCGTTCATCATTTTTACACTCAATCTATATTTTATCGATTTACTCAAAACCGATGGAAAACTAAGAAGAACTCCGCGGCGTCTAAAGCTGGTTACCATTATTTCTTTTACCTCTATTTTCCTGATCACACTTTCACAATTCAATGGATTCCTGTACAGCTTCGATGAATTCAACAGATACCAGAGAGGAAAATATTTTCTTATCGGTTACATTCTGCCTTTTTGTGATTTTGCATTACTGTTGTGGGTAATCTTTCAATACTATAAAACTCTTCGACGCAGAATACGAATCCCTCTTGTATTATTTACTATTCTGCCTTTTTTTGCAGCAGTCATTCAGATTTTTGCCTATGGTTTTTCTCTAACCAACATTACACTCGTAAGTACCATAGTCATTCTCTATATCTTTTCATTACTAGATCTCAATGACACTGTAGAACATGCAAGACACATGGAAATCGAATTCCTAAGAGAAGAACAAAAAAATGCATGGATTATGTTTGAACAAACTTCATCCGCTCTCGCAACAGCAATCGATGCAAAAGACAAATATACTCACGGTCACTCCACTAGAGTTGCAAAATATTCAAAAGAAATAGCAAAAAGAATGGGCAAATCTTCTAAAGAGTGCAATGAAATTTATTACGCAGGTCTCCTTCATGATATCGGCAAAATAGGAATTTCAGGCAGGATAATCAACAAGGACGGAGTGCTGACAGATGAAGAATACAAAGCAATAAAAATGCATCCAATAATCGGAAGCCAAATTCTATCCAGCATCAACAAATCTCCATACCTTGCAATTGGGGCGAAATATCACCATGAACGCTATGATGGGAAAGGCTATCCAGAAGGATTGAAAGGAGAAAACATTCCTTTAGTTGCAAGAATAATTTCAGTAGCAGATTCTTACGATGCCATGACATCAAAAAGAAGTTATAGAACCATAATGCAACAACAAAAAGTCCGTTCAGAAATTCTGCATGGTTTAAATTCTCAGTTTGACCCTCAAATTGCACGAATCATGTTACAAATGATAGACGAAGACGTATCATTTAAAATGAAAGAAAATGATCAACAATAAGAACGTATAATTTTTTTTCGATTTCTATACTTTTTGATAAATTCGATCCGCTGTGCTATACTGTTTTTATGAACGAGTTCAACAGTGCAATCTTTTTTCCTCAGGCAGAAAAAATATGCCGCGAAGTGTTTGAAAACATTTCGGAAAATCTCTTTGTCCGCCTGGACATCCGCACCTTTGACTACAACGAAAGCCCGGAATCTTCTGCATTTTACTCTGTTGTACTCCAGAACCAGCTTGAAGATGAACTCAAGAACGATAAAAATGCGACCGTAATTTCTTCACCGTTCCTGGATTCTGGAAAAATCGTATTTTTCATCCTTTACCTTACAAAAAAACTGATGAACAGCCTTTCCGAACATCAGATTCTATACGAAAAAATTTCAGAAAGCCTTTTTGACTTTCTTTCCGAACAGTGGAAATCCGACAGCACATATTTTTACAACGGCTCTACCTCAAGCATCATTATAAGAAAGGCAACCGACTCGCTTGTTACAGAAATTTCCAAGCAGTGCTGCAGCTACAACGACTTTGCGCTTTACGAAACAATCAACCTTTCCATGTTAAATATTTTTAACAGCCTTGCTTTTCTTACCTACGAAAAAGGAAACGCAGAAGGACTGATTCATTTTACAAACCAGCTTGCAGAAATCGACTTTCTATTTGAATTTAAGTCTCCAGAAAAATATGGAAATTTTTCCATGAACAACTTAAGGCTTATCAGAAAACTGCTTGAACTTTCTGACCAAAAAGAAAACATCGGAATAATTTCGGACACAAACACAATCTACGGAATAGGAAAACCAAAATCGGACGAAAACCTTTATTCCGTCTCATTTTCCAAGGATCATAAGTGGACCCTGCTTAAAAATTCAACGGAACTGCTTACGATGAAAAACAATCTTCTTGTGTTTTCAAACAGCCTTCCTTCAAAAAAGGATTTCATGAAATATGCCGGAAAGATTTTTCAAGGTTCAGAAAAAATTGCAGAAATGCATTCAATAATCATGGCGCTCTGTGAACAGCACAAGGGCACGATTCTTGTAATAAAAAAAGACGCCAGTGAACTTGCACAGAAATATCAGGATCTTGCAATCCTTACAAAAAAAGTAAAACTGGATAGCGAAAACGTAAGGAAACTTTCGTCAATTGACGGCGCCATTCTTATGGACGAAAACTGCATCTGCCACGGATTCGGGGCTGTTCTGGACGGACTTGATTCCGGATGCGGAAACCGTGCAAGGGGTTCAAGATTCAATTCCAGCGAAAGATTCTACAAACTGTACAGGAACGAAAAAGACACGGATTTTATGGTTTTTATTCTTTCTGATGACGGTAACTATAATTTCTTCCCGCCGCTTGAAAAATACCTGTAAAATTTAACGAAAGCAAACAAGCCTGCCCTCTTGAACATAAGAAATCAGACATTCAAAATGGCAAAAAAAACTTTCTGAACAGAAGAAAGAATCTTAAGTTCAGAAAGCCTTAATTCTTATAACTGCTCGGTTTTTATGCCGGACAGCATTCAATTATTTTGCAAATGTAGCAATAAATACACCTGCAGCAATAGCAGTTCCGATTACACCAGAAACGTTTGGTCCCATTGCGTTCATCAAAAGGAAATTAGACGGATCATATTCAAGTCCAACCTTGTTTGAAACGCGGGCTGCCATTGGTACAGCAGAAACTCCAGCAGAACCGATAAGAGGATTGATTTTCTTTCCTTTTGGAAGGAAGATGTTCATCAATTTAGCCATCATGATTCCACCTGCAGAAGCAACGGCGAATGCAACAAGTCCAAGAAGGATAATTCCAAGTGAGTTTGCATTGATAATCTTTTCTGGAGACATCTGGCTTCCTACACCAAGAGAAAGAAGAATTGAAACAATGTTCATCAATTCATTTTCCATTGTCTTAGAAAGGCGCTCAACAACACCGCACTGCTTTACAAAGTTTCCGAATGCAAGCATACCGATAAGCGGACATGCTGGTGGAAGAAGCAGGATTGTAAGGATAAGAAGCATCATAGGGAAAAGTACCTTTTCTGCCTTGCTTACTTCGCGGAGCTGGTTCATACGAATTTCGCGCTCTTTCTGAGTTGTAAGCGCCTTCATGATTGGAGGCTGAATCATAGGAACAAGAGCCATGTATGAATATGCAGCAACAGCAATTACAGCCATAAGCTCTGGAGCAAGCTTTGCACTTACATAGATAGAAGTAGGACCGTCTGCTCCACCAATGATGGAAATAGCCGCAGCCTGAAGAATATTATAGTTAATTCCCGGAATAAGGTTCATAAGAGCAACACCGAAAAGTGTAAAGAATACACCAAGCTGTGCAGCACCACCAAGAATAGCCATCTTAGGATTAGCAATAAGAGGACCAAAGTCTGTCATTGCTCCAATACCCATAAAGATGAGCATCGGAAAGAATTCATTTCCTACACCGGCATTATAGATAATGCTGAGCATTCCGTCCGGAGCAACACCCATATTTGCACCAGGGATGTTTACAAGAATTGTACCAAATCCGATTGGAATAAGAAGAAGCGGTTCAAAGCCTTTTGCAGCACCAAGATATACAATCAAGAATCCGATTGCAATCATTACGACATACTGCCAGCCAGGAGCCTTAACACCTGCAAATGGATCGTTCTTTGCAGCAAGTTCCTTCTGTTCTTCAGCAAGTTTTTCAGCAGCAATTTCTTCTTCTGTCTGCTGATGAATCATTTTGTATATACCGGTTGATTTTCCGATATTCTGGAAGAATTTCTTTGCGGAAATATCATACTTTCCGTTCCAATCTTCAGTTCCCTTTATAACCCGATTCATGCCTGTCTGTTCAGTCACATGGGAATCCTGAGCAAAAACCCTGGATCCCAATGAAACTACAGAAGCAGAAAGCATAACAGCAAGCATAATCAGGGCGATTTTTTTATTGTTTTCTGTTCTTGAATTAAACATACATCATCCTTACAAAATTGAAGCGATCTGCTGACCGTTAGAAATCTGAGTTCCGGCAGCTGCAACAAAGTGAACCTTACCTGCAGCACCAGCCTTGATATCAAGTTCCATCTTCATAGATTCAATGAACATGATTGTTGTGTCTGCTGTTACAGTTGCACCTTCTTCTACGTTATAGCGGAGAAGTGTTCCGGCAACAGGAGCGTTTACAGGTTTTCCGCCAGCAACAGGAGCTGGAGCGGCAGCTGGAGCAGGAGCGGCAGCCGGAGCAGCCTGAACGGCTCCACCAATCTTTCCAAGTTCCTGTCCGTTTGCAACCTGACTTCCCGGCTGAACTGTGAATGTAACAACACCGTCACAAGTAGCCTTTACTTCAAGTTCCATTTTCATTGATTCAAGAACGATTACTGTATCACCCTTCTTTACTGTGCTTCCGGCAGCAACTGCATGACGGAGCAATGTACCTGCAACAGGAGATTTGATTGCTGTTCCGCCAGAAACAACAGGTGCTGCAGCAGGGGCACTTGCAGCAGGAGCGGCAACAGCCTTAGCTTCACCGAATGATACGTTATATGCAGTACCGTTTACGTTGATATTGCCCTTTCCGTCAGAAGTTACATTGTAAGCAGTTCCGTTTACGTTGATTGTATATGAACCGCCGTTAGAAGCTTTAGCTGCAGCAGGAGCTGCTTCCGGCTTTTTACCGAATGCTGTCATTGCGTCAACCGGACCGTTCTTGCGGCTGGCAAAGAATTTAGGAGCAACATTAGGGAACATTGCATATGTAAGTGCATCTTCGTCAGAACCGTCACCACCGTTCTTCTTTGATTCTTCAAGCATTTTGTCCCATTCATTAGGAATTTCATCAGCTGGACGGCAAGTCATAACTTTGTCCATGTTGTTCTGTTCAAGAGCTTTCTTTACGAGATCAGCATTTGCATCTGTAGGAAGTTTTCCGAAGCGTCCTGTAATAAGGTTGCGGAAATCCTGAGTCATAGTTGTGTAGCGTCCCATAAGAACGTTCATAACAGCCTGAGTACCTACAATCTGAGATGTTGGTGTTACAAGAGGAACGTATCCTGCATCCTTGTGAACCTTAGGAAGTTCTGCAAGTACTTCGTCCATCTTGTCTCCGGCACCCTGCTGTTTAAGCTGGCTTTCGAGGTTAGAAAGCATACCGCCCGGAACCTGAGAAACAAGGATACGAGTATCTGCACCAAGGAACTTTGATTCAAGTGAAGAATAGTGAGTGCGAACTTCGCGGAAGTAAGCTGCAAGTTCAAGAAGAGCCTTTGTATCAAGGCCTGTATCATATTCTGTACCCTTGAGCATTTCTACAATTGTTTCTGTTGGAGAATGTGAAGTACCCATAGACATAGAAGAAATTGCAGTATCAAGAATATCTGCACCAGCTTCTGAGGCCTTAAGGAGTGTAGCAACAGAAAGACCTGTTGTTGCGTGTGAGTGGATTTCTACAGGAAGATCAACCTTTGCCTTAATTGCCTTTACAAGGTCGTATGCAACATAAGGTTTAAGAAGACCAGACATATCTTTAATACAGATTGAATCTGCACCAAAGTCTGCATATGTTTTTGCAAGTTCAGCATATTTTTCAATTGTGTGGAATGGAGTTACGGCATAGGAAATAGCCATCTGAACGTCAACTCCAGATTTTTTAGCAGCCTTTGTTGCGCATTCCATGTTGCGAGGGTCGTTGCAGGCATCAAAAATACGGAAACAGCCGATACCGTTCTTTGCAGCAGTTTCAACGAACTTTTCTACAACATCGTCTGCATAGTGGCGGTAGCCCAAAAGATTCTGTGCACGCAAAAGCATCATAATCTTATTGTTTGGAAGGGCTGCATGAAGTTTTCTAAGACGATCCCATGGATCTTCATTCAAAAAGCGGATACAAGAGTCGTATGTAGCACCACCCCATCCTTCAATGTATTTATAACCGATTTTATCGAGCATTGGACAAGCAGGAAGCATATCTGCTGTTGTCATACGAGTAGCGTGAAGCGACTGATGAGCATCACGGATTGCAAGTTCGGAAATTCCAACTTTTGCCATTTATTTTACCTCTTAATTTTTAGACAGATTCTTTTTCACGAATAGCGGCTGCAATAGCAGCTATAATTGCACCCTGATCAACAGCCGGTGCAACAGCAGCTCCTGCCGAAGGAACAGGTCTGCTACTTTTATTTGTTGTTTTTGCATCAGTTTTATCAAGTTTGAATGCACGTACAAGAGCATGAAGAAGTCCCATACTCGCAATCATGATAAGAATGAATGAAAATACAACAACCATACCAAGCAAAGTCAAAATTCCACTTTGACTAAGCATTTCAGATATTGTCATATATCCTCCTATAAAAAGTCCGTATCAGCGGCCGCACAGGAGTGCGGAATCACAGTTTGTGAATGCAACGCCTTAAAGTACACTCGGATTCTATATGTCTTTCCGGCAAAGAGATTTTCTCTTTGGCGAAAAAACAGCAAGTGTAGTATAGAAGAATAACTTTTTATTTTCAATAACACCGGGAAACAATAACAAAAAAACTGACACAGTCTCGACAATACTGTTAAGTAGCCTGTATAATAAAAACATGTCTGTGTTGTACATACTTTTTTTCGTTTTTAGCGGATTATTTGCCGCAGCCACAATACTTAATGTAATAGCCTGTTCAAAAAAAATCAGGCTTATGGAATATATCTGCCGCCCGGCTCAGTACGTTTTTATGCTTACTGCTGTGCTCATGGTACTTATCCCTCAAATTCCGGATTCAATACACATAATTGCAACGCTTTCCCTTTCCATTATTTCTACAATGGCAAGTTCCTGCATACTTCTGTTTCCTAAAACACAGAAAACTCTTACAGCAAGCATACTGCTTTTAATTCTAAGCTATTTAAGTTTTATCCATATTTTGGGCGCTTCGTTTTTTCTGTTCAACCTTCCGGGAGCAGCGACAGCCTGCATAATTACAGTGTATGCGGCAGTACTTATCGTCTATTATTTTTATGTTACAGATACTCGAAGCCTTATAAAATCCGCGTCTGTAATTTTCCTTATGATTCCAATCATGATAATGCATTACGGTTCGCTTTTAAGCCTTTTTGGCCAGCCAAAACTCTATTCAATTCTATTGACTGCAGGAAGCACTGTTCTAATAATTGCACAGGTAATGACTTCAAGGGGATTTTTCAAAGTAACTTCAGACAGGGAGCGGCTTACAAAGCGCATAATTCAGATGGCCGGCCTGCTTTTAGTAAGTGCCGGCTTTACAGCAATGGTGTGCATATAAATAAAAAAATGCAAAAAAGGGGCTGACTAATAAGTTCAGTACATGCGGCCACTGAGCCTGTCGAAATCTGTAAATGTTGCAAAAGCAACTTCCTTGCAGGTGGTATACTTCGTGCTCTTACGAGTCGAGAGCCTCAACCACCGCAATTCGAACTAATTAGTCAGCCCCTTTTTAATAACTTACTTATGCTTTTTTAGCAGAATGCTTTGCGAATGTTCTTATTCCTTCTATAATAAGAACTACTGCAAGACCTGCCATTGCTGCGGCAAATACAAACTGGAACCAGTGACCCCACATAGGTCCCTGTCCTTCTACTGCACCTGTAAAAATCTTGATTTTCAAAATAATTGTTCTTACAAGATGTGTAAGAGTTGCAGCGAGCATAAATACAGTCGGAATAAAGAACATTTTGTTATTCTTTCCAACTTCGCCAAGCCATGCGGCAACTGCCATAAGTGCAATTCCTGCAAGAAGCTGGTTTGCGGCACCAAAAAGTCCCCAGATTTGACTGAGCGAAAGACCGCCCAAAATACATCCTACAAGAACCATAAAAGTTGTTCCAAAAAGCGGGAATGCAAGAACCTTGCGGATACCCTTTGCATCTTTATAAGAACTCTGACCGTCCTTAAGGAACAGTTCAGAGAACATAAAGCGGCTTAAACGTGTACCCGTATCAAGAGAAGTTAAGGCAAATACAGAAACTGCAAGAGTAAGAAGAGCATAGATGGCATTATTTGAATCTGTAAGACCAAACATCTTTGAAATACCAAGGGCAAATGCTACCGGAGGAGCTCCATTAAATCCACCATTCTTAATAAACTTATCAGAAACCATTCCGAGGGCTACAAGAGAAAGAATGCCGAGTGCAGATTCAATAAGCATTGAACCGTAACCGATAGCCTTTGCATGGCATTCATTGTCAAGCTGCTTTGAAGTTGTTCCGCTGGAAATAAGCGAATGGAAGCCCGAGCAGGCACCGCACGCAACAGTAATAAAGAGAGCCGGGAACATAGGTCCGATTTTTGCCGACCAGCCTGTAAAAGCAGGAAGATTAAAAGAAGCATTACCAGTAACAGCAGAAACTACAACACCTGTAAATCCAAGAGCCATCATTGCGTACAAAAGATAGGAAGAAAGGTAATCTCTTGGCTGAAGCAGAATCCATACAGGTACAAGGGAAGCAACTGTAATGTATACACCAATAAAAATAATCCAACCTGTGCGGCTCATTGCAAAACCAAAGTTCAAGCCGATTACAACAGCAGCAACAACACCGGCAAGACCAATTGCAGTAGCATAACGTGTTCTCAATCCAAAACGGGTTGTAAGAATTCCGTATCCAACAGCGAGGACAATAAAGAGAAGGGAAATCATTGCTGTTGACTGAGGACCATTAGGATTCTTAACGATTCCAAACGGAACAGATTCTCCGGCAGCTGCTACAGTAGCAAAAGTACCTGCAACAACATTTACAAATGAAGCAATTACAAGAATCAATACAAGAAGGGCAAAAAGGATAAAAAGTTTTTTAGAAGTCTTACCCATTGAATCCCTGATGATTTCGCCGACAGACTTTCCTTCATGTCGGGCAGAAGCAAACAGGGAACCAAAATCCTGAAGTCCACCAAAGAAAATACCACCGATTACACACCAAAGGAAAACCGGAACCCAGCCGAATGCAGCAGCCATAATAGGTCCGTTAATCGGTCCAGCTCCCGCAATTGAAGAAAAGTGATGTCCCATTAAAACTGCCGGTTTAGCAGCCACATAATCAACACCGTCTGCCTTTTCGTAAGCAGGCGTTTTTTTGGATGGATCAATACCCCACTGCTTTGCAAGCCAAGAGCCGTATACAACATAGCCGATGAAAAGCAAGGCAATGGCAGCAATGATTATTAATAATGCTGTCATTTTAGTTCTACCCCCTGTTCAGCACTTTTTATAGATTCCCCAGAAGCTTCTTTAGGTCCGCACCGCGCCTGTTGGTCACCGCACGCCCTGTAGAAGCCTCGTAGGCTAATAACCTGAATCCGCTCCAGCCATAAAAGCCAAAAGCATAAGATTTATAATAGTTAAGTTGCTTTATTTTCTTTGATGCTTCGTCAGAAATTCTGTCTGCAAACAGGACAAGCGTTACATCAGAATTTCTGTGACCATAATAAGGCGAAACCCTGGAAAGCCCCCTTTCCCATGCCGCAGCCGCAATTTCTTCCAGTTTTGCACAGGAAAGACAAACAGAAACGGGTTCCGCACAGTCATCATGCAGAACCCGCTCATTATGGTCATCACATTTATTGCAATCATTCATTTTTCCGTCATCACAGGAACCGCAGTTACTGCAATCACAGAAAAAAACAAAGTCATTTGAATCAATGTCCGCAACTTTTGCAGACTTTACAAGAAAATACTGCTCGCCATGAGACTTAAAAACAGCTTCGGCACAAAAAGGTCCCGCAATATTTTCTGTAGAAATATCGTAGTACCTGTTAAAAGCATTTATAATCTTTTCAAATGTGCCGTTACCGTTCATATCGCTTTATCAGAACAAATCTTCCATCCCGTAAAGATTACCTTTAGTAAGGCGCCCAGTCTTCAATCCGTTTGAAAGACGTTCAAGGGCATGCACAGAACCCATTGCAAAACCTTCGCGGCTTCGTGCCCTATGCGTAATTTCAATTGTATCAGCCTTACTGTCAAAGAATACTGTATGAGTACCAGGAATTGAACCGCAGCGTGTAGAAGAAACGTGCAGCTGGTTCGGCTGCGGACGTTCATGGAATGCGTCAGTTACAATCTGATCCTTCTTTTTTGTGTTTTCCAGAATAACCTTTGCAATGGAAAGCGCTGTTCCAGAAGGACTGTCTGCCTTCTGATTGTGGTGAGCTTCCCAGGTTGCAATATCGTATTCAGGATATTCTTCAAGAACCTTAACAGCTTCTGCAATAATCTTGTAAAGCATGTTTACGCCAATTGAAAAGTTGGAAGAAGTCATAATAGTTCCACCGCATGAAGCAGCAAATTTTGCAACTTCTTCATGCTTGTCGTTCCAGCCTGTAGTTCCGACAACAAGTGGAAGTCCCAGCGGAAGCAGAGCCTTAATGTTTCCCATTACGGCAGTCGGATGACTGAATTCAATAACGCCTTCAGCACCGCTAGATTTTACAGCGCGGGCAACAGCTTCATAATCACCAGCTGCAACCTTAACAGTTGCATCTTCAGAAACAACATCAACAGTTGCAACAACTTCGTGACCAAGAGATTTAGCGCAGGCCTCAATCATGTGGCCCATTTTTCCATAACCAACAAGAGCAATCTTCATTTACAAACCTCTTTTTAGCCGAAATAAGCCTTATGCAGAATCTGAACTGTGCGGTCAGCTTCTGACTCTTCAACAAGCACAGAAATATTAACCTTTGAAGCACCCTGGCTTATCATCTGAACATTAATTCCTTCATCAGCAAGTGCACTAAAACCAGAAGCAAGAATTGCAGAAGAATGAGCAACATCACAGATTACTGTAACAATTGCCTTTCCAGGACGAAGCTTAACGTCTGCAACACGGGCAAGGTCTTCTACAAGACCCGAAAGATCTTTTTTAGTATTTACAGTACAAGAAACAGAAACTTCAGAAGTAGAAATTACATCAATGCTGACATTCCATTTAAGGAACTGATTGAAGATGTGCGCAAGGAATCCCGAAGCACCAAGCATGCGTGTAGAAACGATATCAAAAATCTGAACGTGCTTTACAGAAGTAATAGCACATACAGGAGGAACCTTACCGGCATGATTTTCTACAATTAAAGTTCCCGGACTGGAAATATTATAAGAGTTCTTTACGCGAACCGGAGTTCCGCTCTTGCGTACAGGAAGCATTGAACGCGGATGCAATACCTGCGAACCGAACATGGCAAGTTCCTGCGCTTCTTCATAAGTAACTTCAGGAACAGGCTTTGCTTCTTTTACAACGCGCGGATCAGTAGTAAGGATACCGTCAACATCCTTCCATGTCTGAACTTCATCAGCCTTCATTGCTGCACCAATCATAGTAGCAGTCAAATCCGAACCACCGCGTCCAAGAGTAGTAATGATTCCGTTTTTATCCTTGGCAATAAATCCAGTTACAATCGGAATAGCATTATCTTTACCTTCTTTATAAGAAGTTAAATGTTCAGGAATATTTGTCCATACATCATCAAGAAGTTCTGCACTCATGTAGTTAGAATCGCTTACAAAACCAACATCCCATGCATCATAGAATTTAGCGTCAATTCCTTCACTTTTAAGGTAAGCCGCCATCATGCGTACAGACATGCGTTCACCAAAAGAAACAAGGTAATCGCGGCTTCTCTTACTGATTTCCTTAAGCATGGAAATTCCAGTCAAAAGCTGTTTAAGTTCATCCAAAAGCGCGCGGATTGTTTCAATATTAATTCCAAGTTCCGCAGCTGTATCTTCGTGAAGTTTTGCAACACCGGCAACATCAACTTTTCCAGATACGGCAAGATCTGCTGCTTCCAAAAGATGATCTGTGGTATCGCCCATGGCACTTAAAACCACAACCGGTCGCTGTTCTTTATATGCCTTAATAATTGAGGCAACGTGTTTAATTCTTTCTGCATTGGCAACTGAAGAGCCGCCGAATTTCATAACTATCATATTAATAAAATAGCGATTTTTGTATATTTATGCAATTTCATTTTAAATTTTTGCATAAGTTTTATTCCTCAAAGAGAATCACTACTTCATTTTTATGTTGTTTTCCATTATATTGAACTCATGTTTAAGAAAGATTCACCAGTTCTGTATAAGAAAAGTTGTGCCGTAATCCAGGATTTTGACGGCGACAAAATCATTGTTAAATTTCAGGTAGCCCCGGCAACACCAACAGGAAAAAAGGCTCAGTACGCCACACAGAAAGTACGCGAAAAAGACATAATCAGCCTTAACGCAGAATCGTGCGGCTCAATAGAAAAACTCCTTTCCTTTACAGATGAATCAATCTCCGCCCAGATACAGGAAACCTACGAACTTTTAGTAAGCGACGAAAGCACAGCCGCAGAAGCCGTAAGTTTTTCTGACCTTGCAGAACTTCTTCGCGGAAGTGCAAAATCAGAAGAAAGCTGGTTCATCTATTCATCATTGTGCGCTTCACTGGAATTCAGCCTTAACGAAGAAGACTTGAAAAACGGAAACATTTCATTCACTCCGCGAAACCAGGCCGAAATTGAATCAATTAAACAGAAAAAATACGAAAAGGAACACGAAGCAGAAATACACGCCGCATTCATTGCTCGCCTTAAGGAACGTAAACTGAATCTGCCGGACGATGCAAAATTCATGAACGAAGTAGAAAACGTAGCTTTCTGCAAGGCCGAAAAATCAAAGGTCATGGTAGAAGCCGGCGTAACCCAGAGCCCTGAAAAAGCGCACCAGCTTTTGATAGACACAGGAATTTGGGACATAACAAAAAATCCTTACCCTACACGCTACGGACTTTCAATGGTCAGCGCAAAAGAAGGACTTGGCACCCCCCCAGAAGAAGAACGCCTTGAAGTGCCGGAAACCGCCTACGCAATCGACAACGAATGGTCTGCTGACCCAGATGACGCAGTTGCCTTTGACGGAAAATATCTTTGGATTCACATTGCAGATCCGGCCTGCTACGTAAAACCGGATTCTTCCATAGATAAAGTTGCAAGGGACAAGGGAACAACCCTTTACCTGCCGGAAGGAGCCGTCCGAATGCTTGCAGAAGAAAGCCTTGCCGACTATGCACTTGGACTTCAGGAAAAAAGCAGGGCTCTTTCTTTCAGGATTCTTTTAAAGGAAGATAATTCAATAGAAGAATGTAAAATTTTTAAAACATTTGTAAACGTAAAACGTCTTACATATCAGAAAGCAACGGAATTAAAGGACAGCCCGGAACTTAAACCGCTTTTTGAAATTGCGCGTAAAAACATAGAACGCAGAAAGCGCAGCGGTGCAACAAACATTGATTTACCGGAAATACACATGAGCGTGGACCCGGAAACAAAAAAAGTCAGCATAAGCCCTCTCATCCGCTACGAAGCAGACTCAATGGTTTGCGAAATGATGCTTTTAGCCGGAGAAGGCGCCGCTTATTTTGCATTCAACAATAAGATTCCGTTCCCGTATGTAAGTCAGGAAGCCCCGGACGTTCCTAAAGACGTAATTCCGGGACTTGCCGGCCAGTTCAAGCTTCTGCGCTGCATGCACAAACGCAGCGTAGGCGTTACTCCGGCAATGCATTCCGGCCTTGGAATTGCTGTTTACAGCCAGGTAACCAGCCCGCTCCGCCGTTACAGCGACCTTATAGCTCATCAGCAGCTCCGCGCATATTTAAATGGTGAAAAACTCATAGACAAGGACACAATGCTTGAACGCATAAGCCAAGGAGATGCCGCAAGCATAGCCGCAAGAAAAGCAAGCCGCCTGAGCGAAACCCACTGGAAACTTCTGTATCTTCTTCAAAATCCGGAATGGACTGGAAATGCAGTCTGCATTGATCACAAGGACGAAGGAGATTTATTCATGATTCCGTCACTTGCAATGCAGACCGTAATACCGGGACTTGCCGGAATAGAACTCAATCAGGAAATTCAGGTTTCTGCGCAGAACATAGATATTCCGACTCAAAAAGTTGAATTCGTAAAAGTTCAGTCCTGATTGTATAAGCCGGAAAGAATTTCTACGCACTGCTCAAAACTAATCTTTCCGGTGTTTAAT
>JBGVIP010000048.1:0-119321 GCA_045123335.1 Treponema sp. | reverse complement strand
GCTCATAATAAAATCGTGCGCGGCTTCTACCTGTCGGCGTATTGTTTCCCGCTCTATTTCTGCCTGCCCGATTCTAAAATGCTTTGTTTTTATGGCGATAACGCCGCCTTTTACCAAAATTACAAAAATAAAAACCGCGATTGCGAGGAAAATTAAAACTTGCCATGCGTTCGCGCTGGTTAATACTGTGCTGATTGTTTCCCACATTTTAGACCCCCTGCCGTGCGAGTGCGTCTGCTACACTTGCGCGGAAAGCGTCTAATAATTCGGGCTGATTCGTCCAAAGGCGCGGGCAATCTTTCCAGCCGACTATTTCGTGGTGGGTTGTGATGTCGTCCGCGGTGAGGTGGTGTTTATTGCATAAATGTACGCACAATTCGACGGCGGCGTTTATCGTTCTATCGGTAAAATGGCCGTCGTTATCGGTCGGGCAAAGCTCCACGCCGATTGTGCAAAAGTTCGGGCTTGTTGTCTGAAAATGTACGGCGTAATGTCCGAACTTTTTACGCGCGTAATTTGTGTAAATCTGCCCGCTGGCTGGGTCTTTCTGTGAGCTGCCGCAATGGTAGGCAACTTCATTGTCGGGAATTGCCTGTATTGTTTCGCCGTCCTGCCCGATGATGTAATGGGCTGAACCGTAGCTGCTCATGCCTGTTTTTTTGGCTTCAAAATAGAGCCAATTCTGTTTTGCGTTCGCGTTTGGGTTTGCCGTCCAATGTATCACGATTGCTTTAAACTCTTTGATTTTTAATTGTGGCCGTGACCACGCGTTCGGTGTTAATAGCCGCTGTTCAATTATCATTGTTTGACCTCTGTGTATATAGTCATTCATTCGGATAGAGCAAGGCTTCAAATGCTTTTAAGTCCTCGTCCTCTTCGTCCGATTCCTGCGGCAATTCCCAAGCTGTTTTTAATTTCTCCATTTGGCGGGTGTATGCGTCGCGCTTTCCGCTGGTGTTTTCCCACAATCTGTAGCCGATGATTTCATTGAGCTTTGTGTCGTGTAGTCCCTTAAATAAGGCTTGGAACTTGTACCAGTGCATTTCGCTTTCTACAAGGTCGATTCCGTAACGCTCCATAAATGCCGCGAAGATATAATCCGCGTCAATGGCGTAATCTACGGCTTTTTCGCCGCTGCTCTCTAATTTGTCCGTGCGGGGTAAGATCTGCGGCGGGTTGCAGAATTGTATCAATGCGAGCAAGCCGCTTTCTCTGTCCTGCGGCTTCTGCCTTTTATACATAAAATCAAAATCTTTGGGCTTTGCTTCTTTGTCGCCCAGCAATTCAATGAAACGGAGAAAATATTTAAATGATGTGTTAATGGCGTAAAGGCTGCCGTCAACCTCTACGGATTCGGGCAGCCTTATTTTTTTTAATTCAATCATTACGACGACGCAGGTGTGAATGTGTTGCCATTCCATGTGCCCGCAACGAATGACGGAGCACCGTTTGAAACTGTAACCGCGCCATTTTCGATGTCGTTGAGGTTAAGGTCAAAGTCGATGTTTTCGTTTACGCTGTCGAGCTGATTGATTACAACGAGCGCGTCGATTTTCCAACACTTGAAATATGTAGGCTGGCTTTCGCCTGTTGGTGTGTAGCTTTCTTTGTAGAATACAATCAAAGCGTCGCGGTGTGCTTCTGCTCCTGTAGCGCGGTTGAAAAGCATATCAAAGATTGCTTCGTAGTCGGGTTCGCCCTTAAACATTGTGATTGACTGACCAAGGCTTGGCTGGTAGCTGTCGATTTCATTCTGCGGGGTTTCGCTAGAAATAAAATCAAAAGTCTTGGTCTGCGGATTCATTGCAAGGGTGAACGATGTTGATTTTTTAATCTGTGTCCATGTTGGAGTTGATGTTGTGCTGGTGTCGATAAACGGCACAATCTTGGTCTTTTTTACTAAATCGCCCATAGTCTTTTTACTCCTCTAAAAATGTGCATTTCACGGATTCTGCATAGGTTGTAAATCCTTTTGCGTCCGTGTCAATAAATTGCGGCAGGGTTACTGCTTCGCAATCTATTTTTATATTTTCGGGGCTTTCGATTGTTGCCCCGTCCAATTTGTCTACAATCTGCTTTCCGTACTCGCGCGCGTTTTCCGCGTCCTTACATCGTGTATAAAATGTGAAGTTCCACGATACTTCGCGCGTGCCGTCGATAAAGCGTTTTTCTGCCGCTGGGGTCGGGTCGTGCCTTATACAAGCCCCGTCCGCGTCCTCGTCGGGTATCAAATCGCAGAAAATAGTAAAGGGCAATTCGAGGGCGGTTTCCACCCATTCGCTGATTGTTTCAGCTATTTTTGATTGTATCATTTACTAATTTCTCCCAATCCTTTAATTTTCGGGCTTTGGCCGCTTCGAACCATTTGGCGCAGGCGTTCGGGTTCGGGTCTTTGCTGCGGTCGAAGTTTACGCCGTAGTATTGGGCGCGGGCGTATGGTGTACGCCATTTTACAAGCCCGCTTCCTAGTACGGTGTTAATAATCGCCGATTTCTGCAAAGTACCCGTTTTCAGCGGACAATAAAAATTGCTGTCGGTAATAACTTGCTGGTCAAGTCTTATCTGCGCTTTATGTATTGCCGCGCTGATTCGCGCCTTTGCTGCCGCGTCGTTGAAGTTGCCTTTTACCGTGAATGTTATGCCGCCGTCTTTATTCAAGTGTAATCTCCCAATGGTGCGGGGCTGCTCCCTGTGTGTAGCATGGCGTAACGCTGCGCACGGTGTAGTCTTTGCCGTCCCATGTTATAGCGTCCGTTTCTGTCGGGATAATCGCCGCCGTTGCTTCGCCCGCCGCTGTTTCAAATTGCGTGTTTACCGCGTCAATGAATAGCGTTAAGGTGTCGGCTTTGATTTCCCCTATGTTGCCCCGTAATTGCTGAAAGGTTGCGCCGATTCTGACGCGTTTCAATACGGTTTCGGAGTAGGTCGGGTTTCGGTTTCGGTCTACGCCTGTTTTATGCTTCAATACACATTCGTGTATCAAAAGCCGCGCGGGTATTGGTCGGCTCATTAGCAAACCCCCGCGCGATAATCGTTATACAGTTTTATGATGTCGATTTTCTTCTGTGCTGCGCTCTTGGCGTTGCGTTTAACGGCTTCCTGCTGCGCGGTCTTGTCGTAGCTGTACGAATAGCCGTTTATGCTTTCGCTTGCTACGCTGCCGCCGTCGGCTGCCGTTCCGCTTGCTTCCTGCTCGGTCAGATAGTCAATTTCTATCATTCTGCAAACGGCGTTGTCGATTCCGTTTTCTTCCCGTTCCTTTACGATTCCGTCATTGATTAAACCTTTCATAAAAAGGCGGTTATCATCGGCGTATCGGTTAAAGTCCGCTTCGGTTGGCACGGCGGAACGCCCTAGAGTTTCGCTATAATATGTGTAGTTTACATTCTCGAACATTCCGCCCGCTCCTTAGTTCTTGCCGTCTGCTGCTGGCTTGTTGTCACCTTTGGCTTCGTCGGCCTTTGCTTCATCAGCTTTTGCAGCGTCATTCTGTGGCTTGTTTCCGCCCTGTGGTTTATTGCCGTTTGGCTTGTTACCCTGTGGCTTGTTTCCGCCGTTCTTGCCGTCTGCTGCTGGCTTGTTGTCGGTTTTCTGTGCCGCTACAATCTGCGGCTGTTTATAACCTACAATTTTCATGCTTTCATTCCCTGCGCAAGGTCTGCGCCGTTATAGCTGGCATATACGCCCGCTGTCTTGTTTTCGTACATATCCGCAAGGCCATACTCGCGGAAATTGAAGATCCATGCGTCAGCGTCGGGGTTGTCCTCGGGTGGGATAGCCTTGTCAACGCGGTGCTTTGTGTACTGCATAATTGCGGATTTTTCGGCAATCAAGAAGTTAAGTGTGTGGCTTCCGTCTGTGTCTACCTCGTAGTATGTCGCAATACTTGCAGTTGCTGGCTCTGCGACAACTGTAAATACATAAGGCGAAGCAGATGTGCCCGAGCCGCTTCTTGTGTAGTATGTTTTACCGTCGACAACTGCTTCGTCGGTAGTTGCCTTGAACTTTGTTGCAACCTTTGTAAATCCGCCCTTTGTTTCGCCTGTGGTGTGACCGTCAAGCAATCCGACCAATGTCATAAAGCGGGCTGTTGGTACTTTGGTAATTGTTGCAAATGCTCCCAAAATATCTTTGCTCTTGTTTGTGTCTACATTCTGCGCAGCTGTGAGCAATGCCGATGTAATGAACAAGTGGCGGTTTTCTGCTGGGACTTCGTCGTCGTCCATTGCAGATGTTGCGGCCTGTAATGCTGCGAGTACATCTGTACCAGCGGACAAAACTTCCTTTTTCTTTGTGCCTGCAAGGCTTGCATATTTTGCAAATCTGAAAGCGTCCTGCTCGGGTACGACTTTTGTACGGATAAACTCGGCTGCAAGTTTACCAAAGGCAAGCCCTGCGGTTTCCTCGTTATCCATGTTGTCAATGCTGAACTTTCTGCCGCGGTCGTAGTTAAACTGCACGGTTTCGTTTGTCATTGTAACATCGCCGTTTACATATCCGCTGTTGCGGTCATAATCTCCCAAGCCGTCCATGTCGAGCTTAGGGATAACAATTTCGTTTGCGTTTGCGCCAGCCTGTGCGAGTGTTGCGTCGCTTTCAAGTACGGCGGTCTTTGATTCGTTCTGATAGACTTCGTCGAGAAGTGCTACATACTTCTTAAACTTTGCAATCTGATTAGCCATAGTTTAAATTCTCCTGTTTAATCTTTTTTTGGTGGCAAGCCCATAACTGCGCGTGCCTGTGCGTCGTCGTCTGACTTTCCGCCTTTTCCACCCATTGCTGGAACTACGGGCGGGGTTGGGGCGTTATCGTCTTTCAAGATGTCCGACTGGTCTTTTGTGATTTCGGCGAAAATATCATCAAGATTCTTTCCTTTGCTGTCGTCTGCGCCCAAGGCTTCGCACATCTTCGCTGTGATTGCGTCCTGTGTGATTTTGTTTACAAACTTTTTGCCCGAAAGATAATCTTTTACTTTTCCCGAACGCTCCATAGCGGCGATTTTTGCCGCGCTCTCTTTCTGCGATTTTTCCAGCTCGGCTTTGTATTTTTCAACATCGGCCTTTGTTTGGTCGTAGTCCTTGAACTTCTCGAGCGTTGCGTTTGCCGTTTCGAGTTGCTTCTTTACTTCGTCGTAGTCGGCGAACTTCGCTTTTGCGCCCTCAATGTCTTTGCCGTTTTCTTTCATAATCTTGTCGATTACTTCGGCTTCAAGTCCCAATCCCTCTAAAAAATCACGCTTCATGTTTTTGTATCTCCCTACACATTTTTTACGGCGTGCCCGCCAATAGGATAGCCGCAGATTACGCGCTGCTGCTCCGCTATATACATAGTCATTTTTACAAATGGCGTTGTATGCAAAAAAAACGGCGGCTTTGCGAGGTGCGGTGCATTGCCGCCGTATGGGTTAAAACCCTGTTACTTCTTGTTGTATACCATGCCGAAAATAACAGCCAAAAGCGCAAGAACTGCGCCGCTGATTTCTGCAAAGATATTCTGCGCAAGTCCGCCAAGGCAGCAAACCACGCCGCCAATGGTTGCAAATACGATTACGACAATAGTTTTCCATGTCGCGATTTTCTTTTCTTTTGCGCCTTTTACGGCTGAAACGATTACTGCGCAAAGTCCAAAAGCTGCGACCGCAATTTCAATAATTGTGGCTGCTGGAAAGTTGCAGAAATAGCCGAATACAACCGCGCCCGCAAAAAGCAAAGCTCCGATAATTCCCCATTTTTTCATTGGTTTATATCCTCCTGCCTATATAGTCATTTTTGTTAAATGAAAAAGCCCCGTAAAATTGCGGGGCGTAATTTCTGAATTATTTTGCTTTTTGAACGAAACCTCGTGCAATCTCCGTTTGAAAATGGTTGAAGTTTCTTGTTATTTCGGCGTTTGCTTCGGCGTTATTCTTTCCGTCAAAACAATACTCGTTCCCTAAACTTCGCCATGCACAGCCCTTGCCGTATTCGTGATATGTTTTTTCGCAGTTCCTGCACCGTTCCAGCAAGATTTCTTCTGCAAGTACTTTCTGTTTTATGTTTTTCAATATTGCTATATCTCTTTCATTGTCCTGTTTTAATACTTCGTTTTCTTCCCAGCGTTCTTTGTTTATGTCTAACGCTTCTAAAAGCTGAAAACAGGCTATATCTATCAATCTTAATTCATCATCGGAAAATCTCATTTTTGCACCTCACTAACTTCCTTTTCTAACTTCTTTGTTTCGGTTTTCTCCATGTTTCCAAGTGTGCCGTTTGCTATTACCGTTCTAAAGTGTGCGGCGCAGTACGGGCTGGAACATGATAAATAGCATTTGCGCCATTCTTCCTTTGCTGCATTAAATCCCGCGATAAAATCCGCTTTACTCATTTCCTTTTGTTCTCGGATTGTGAAAACAAAGCCTTTTTCTTCTGCCTTGCTGTAGGCTTCATCATTCCAGCGCGTTTCTGCGTGCTGCTGTGCAAGATCATATTTTTTCAATTTGTCCCCCTTGCTTTTCGTTTTCGTGAAGTGTGCCCTAGTCGCCATTTACGCCCGCAGCTTGTGCATACTGCAACAAACGACCCGCTGCGGGTCTGTTTTAATTCGCCTTTGCATATATTGCAGCTTTCTTCTTTTACGCGCTGCGCCATAAACTCGTTTATTGATTTCCCGCGGTTCTTTCTCGGCTTTCGCTTTATAATCCCGAGCTGGCGGCAAATGCTACGATATTCTCGATTTATCCACTTGCCGTCGGGTTCGTCTGCTAAACCGTCCGCTATCATTTGCCCCAAGCCGTCAAGCTGTCTGTATAAAAAATCGCGGTCTGTTTCGTTTGTCAATTTTTTGCACCTCTATAAAATGTTTCCATGTCTACAAAGCTGACAACCTTGTCAACTTTCCGCCTGTAGAATAATTCATGCTGTATTCGTAAATACAAATACGCCGTGAAACTATCCGTTATTGCAAAATCCGCCCGCTTGATGTACTGCTCTATGATGTATGTAATGGCGTTATGCGCTTTTTCTTCTCGGTCGCTCGTACATAGAGCGGCGATGTTTCTATTTTTCTTTGCCTTTGCGTTGATGAACTTTAAGGCGATTTCTCGGCCGAGCGCGTACATCTGATTTAATGCGCGCGCGTCGCCCTGTTTCCTGTAGGCATACTGATAATTTAATAGCTTCTCGTTGTCGCTATTCGGTGTGTCAAAATGGGGCAGGGCTGGCCGTGGTGTTTCTTCTTTCGGTAACTCGCCAAAATCAAACTCCAGCTGGGTGGGCTGCATTTGCTGCGCTCTCGCGTCTTATTTCTGCGCGGTAGCTTTTTCCTGCAAACTCCACAACTTGCGCGCTCTCGGTTAAGCGGTCGGCTGCGGCGATTCCTACATAGTTCAAAAAATCTTTTTTTGTCTGATTGCTAATTAAAATAGTCGGCTTGCGTCGGTTGTATCGCTCATTGATAATCTGATAGAGCATATACTGTTCTTCGGCTGCTGCTACTCCGCGCCCGATTTCGTCGATTACCAAAAGCCGCGCGCTGCCGTAATTGTCTAATATTTCCGCTTCGGATTCTTTGGCCGTAAATGATTTTGCGCGGCGCAATTCCTCTACAATGTTCGGCGATAAGCGATACATTCCGCCGCACTCGCGGATAATGGCAAGGGCTAGATGTGTTTTGCCTGTTCCTACTGTACCGATAAAAATAAGGCTGCAAAATGCGCCGCAATCTACGGCGTTAATAAAATCCCGTGTCGCGCTCAATGCCTTTGTCTGTGCTTCTGATTCTGCCTTGTATGTGTCTATGCTTTCATTCCAATAGCGCGCTGGGGCTTGTCTTTTATAGCGTTCTATCTTTTCGCGCTCTGCCTGTTTGCGCTCCATTTCCGCGATTTCCGCGTCGCGTTCGGCTGAATATTGCGAAAAATCAATATTCAGTATGTCTGATAATTTCCTCACTTCGTTCATTTTCTCCGCACCTCTTGTATTTTTTAATTAAAATAAATCTGTGATTTCGTCGGGGATTTCGTTTTCGTTCCCCCACATTCCGCCCGCTTTGTTGCGCCCGCCGCTTTCTGTCTTGTGGCGTTGCTCCCATGTGCGGACGCTTGCCCGCCAATCTTTCATTTTTACCGCGCCGACTTTCCAGCCTTTGGATTCGTAAAAATCAAAGAACGCCTGCGGGTCTATGCCGTTTTTGCGTTCGCTGCAATATGCCGCGATTTCTGCAACGGTCGGCTTTTCAAAGCTCGCGCGCTTGGCCGTTTCTGCTTTTGCTGTTTTTGCTTCTGCTGGTTCTGCATTTGCAATTTTTCCAGCTGGCGGCATTTCTTTTGCATAGCGTTTGTTTGCCGCTTCCCGCCGTTTGTTGCTGATTGCTTCGTATTTCTCCGCTTCTGTATCTATGCGGCGTTTGATTTTCGCCCATAGTGCAGATTCGAGCATATCGCCCGTTAGCGGTGGAAGTTCGCCGTATAAGCCATAGTTTACGGTGTACTGTGTAAACTCCGCTTTATACTGCGACGGTAAATCGTCGATGTAATCTTTGTGAAAAACAAATGACTCCCTCATTTTTTAACCTCATATTTTTGCGCTTCGGCTGCATATATCCGCGCGCAAAGCCTAATTACTGCGCCATTGTCGCCGCTGATGTCTAGCTCGCCGTTACATTTCAAACTGCAAGTCATGCCGATATTAAAACGGTGGTCTATCACAAAATCGCCGTATTTGGCGCGGTTTGTTTTTGTATTCCCTATGCGGTGCGCTCCCTGCGGCTGCCCGTCGCGCAATGGCCGCCCGCAAACCTCACAAACGCCGCCGCTGATTGCCAGCGCGTAGCGTCGCTGCTCTTTCTCCGTTTCCGTCATAATCCTAACTCTTGCTGTGGATTTTTCGGGGCGTTCATTTTCTCGATAGCTTCATCGACGAGCTTTTCGAGCCGCTTCGATTCGTTCAATGCTTCATAGCTGCGCGTTTTGAAGTACGCCTTTTGATTCGTCCTCATTTGTGCAACTAATGCTATAAAATCCTTTGTTTCCATTTGTTCCCCCTTGTCATGCGGGGACGAAGCCCCGCAGATTGTTAGATTGCAGATATTACGAAGCGGGGGCGAACGTAATAGTACGCAAAGTTCGCGCCGCTGTAGTCGCTATAGCCATAGTGGTTGGCATAGCAGAAATGAGCGGCGGACGCTTCTTCATCGTATAATGTAGAAAGCCAATAATAGTGGCTGCAACCCTCGTCAAAATCAAACGCTATGCGGTTGCGGCCTGTCTTGAAATATTCGAGCGGATTATCGCCGAACATCTCGTCTTTACTGATAAGCCCGCAAGATTCGGCGGGGATTCCTGCGTTATTCATGGCGCGCAAAAACTCGCTATTTAAATACTGCCCGAGCTGTGTCATTTCAAAGCGTTTTTCGTCGTTCAGATCTATTGCGCTTTCAAAATGGCAATGGTCGAAAATCAATATAAAATTGCCGTTTTCGTCCTTGCCGATTACGATAGCGTCGTCGGCTCTGATGTTCTTTTCGTCGAACTTCAATACTTCGTCGCCGTCCATTTTTACGGCGGGAACGGTGAATGACGGGAGCTTTACGCGGTCGCCTATTTTTACCTTGTCGCGGTTCGCCATAAATGCGGCCACGCTGTAGGTCATTTCGCTAATAAAGCCGCTTTCTTCGGGCTTCATTGGTTTTGTGTTTTCTGCTGGGGTTTCTGCTGCTGGCTGTGTGCCGCCGTTGATTTCGAGCGTATCTGTGCCCGTGATGATGTTTACTTCGCAATTTTTAATATTGATATTCATGTCCTTTACTCCTGTAAAATAATGTGGTGATGTGCCGCCCAAACATGGGCTGCTTCTATTAGCTTTGCGCACTCTTCGGTGCTGCAATCCGTTTCGCTTTGCGGGCAGATGTGGCCGTCTACTAATTCGTAGGGATAGCCCATTTCTTCAACGGCCAGCATTTTGACGCAATATTTTATTGCGTCGTAGCTGTTGCCCGTTTCGTTGCATATCTGCATGATATGCCCGTTAAGGTGGTGATTCTGTGAATGTGCCCCCGTCGTGCGCGGTTTCCGCGGCGGCTGAATGGTTACAAGCACATAATCGTTGTGTTTATCGCGGCATTTGCGCAGCTCGCGTTTTATGTTCTCATTCGCTCCCCAATCGGCGGGCGGTTCAAACGCAATGCGCCCCGCAATAGTTACCCGTTTTAATACATACTGCACCATTTCCACCGCGCTCCTTAGTAGATGTCAAAGCCTTGCTCGCTTTGGTCTACGGGCTGCATATCGTCAAAGCTGGGCTGCTCGGGTGCTGCGGGTTCTGCCGCTGGCGGTGGTGTTAATCGCTTCTGCAATTCCGCTTTGATGTTCGCGATTACCTCGCGGGCTGTGTAGTCCTTGCGGCTGTCGCTGTATGCTTTCATTTCTTCTTTGCTGAAAATCGGCGCGCCGTCGGCGTATTTACTTTTTAATAAATTGCCGATTTCCTTTTTTTCTTCTGCGGTTGTTTCGCCACCCTTTGGCTCAAATGCCAATTTTGCGGGCTGCTTCTTTGGCTGTACTACTTCGCCATTGAACGCCTGTTTTACGGCTTCAACCTGTGGCGGCAGCTCTTCTTTGTATTTGCTGCCGTCCCAGCGTCCCGCGTAGATGTCGGCTGCTACGCCGAGCATTTTTAATGCGGTGCTGAAAGCGTCCGTTACGGCCATTTTGTAGCCCTCGTCATTGCTAACGGCTGCGCCTTTTTCTACCTGTACAAGGCGGCTGCCGCCGATTCCCTCTATTGGGTCGCTCCATGCGTCGCCGTCCTTTACGAAAACGGCAACCTGTGCAAAGGCGAGCTTTTCAGCTCCTGCGCCCTGTTCCGTCCATAATTTGCGGACTTCGTATTTCCAGCCAATACCTACAAGGCCAAAGGCTTCGGTCATTGCCTTATATCGCCATTGCGGGTTTATATCGGTTTTACCCTTTAATTTTCCCGCTTCAATCTGTCGGAGCGCGCTTTTTGGCGGCTGCGCTAATGATTGGTAAATCTCTATTGCTTTCTTTTCCATGCTCAACCCCCAAAATTAGAACGGTATATCTTCGGGGAAGTCGTCGCCGCTTCCCGCTGGCGCGTAACCCTCGGCGGGCTGCTGTGGCGCGCTCTGCTGCTGGCCGTTCTCGTTACCGCCTAAAAGCTGGACGCTGTTGGCGATGATTACTACTTTGCTGTATTTCTGCCCGTCCTTTTCCCAGCGTTGCTGGTCGAGGTAGCCGTCTACTGCAATCTGCTTGCCCTTGTGCAAAAATGCTTTGATGTTCTCGGCGGTTTTGCCCCATACGGTCACATCAAAATAGCTGGCTTTGTCAGTCCACGCGCCGTTGCGTTTTTCGCTGCGGTTTACTGCAATGCTCAAATTAAGGCGAGCTGTGCCGCCTGTTGTGTAGCCAAAATCGCGCTCGCTAATATCGCGTGTAAGCCGTCCGATTTCGATAACATGGTTTAAGTCTGTCATTTGTTCCCCCTGTAGAAGCTGCAAAAGTCTTTACACAAGCAGTATTTTTCGCACTTGCGGGATTTTGCGGGGCGGTGTTCTACATAGTGGCTGTTTCCCAATTCGCCCGCGCAGTTTTCCGCGTCGATAAGCTGGTCGAATACGCGAACGGCTGTTTTGCGTCCGTTCTTCATTACGGCGTACTTGTCGGATTCTGCCCAGCGTTCCTCTGCTGTGCATGGTTCTATATCGTCGTCGCCCATAAGTTCGGCGGCTTCGATGTCCTTTACTTTTGCCGTGATCCTTGCGCCCGCCCGTTCCAGCTCTTCGGGTGTAACCTCGAACTCATACACAAAAACGGGAGCTTGCGGGTAGCTGCTATCTGTTTCCGCTTTTGTCATGCTGTGGTCTTTCAAACAGGCGATGAAGCGGCATTTATGAACATCTAAGCCGTTCTGCTTCAAAAGCCATGCGTAGGTCATGCCCTGCTTGTACCAGTCCGAAAAGTCGCCTTTCATCACCTTGTATACGCTGGCGGTTTTCCAGTCGTTGATGATGCCGCGCTCCATGTCGTAGCTGTCTACAACGCCCGTTACGCGGGATTTTGAAACGGCAATGTCGAACTTTTCTTCGTGGAAGTTGCCGTCCTCGTATTTTTCCATGATTGCATGAACGGCCGTTCCGAATGTCGCCCACACTTGCTCGCTTGCGTCAACTGTGAACTCGTCCCAGTGTCGCTCCTGCAAAATAATTTCTTTTGTGCCCTTGTTAAGGGTTGTTGCAGAATAGCTGCCCGCCTTGTTGTGGCGTTCTACGCTTACGGCTTTAACGAACGCTTCGGGCAAATGGAGTTTATTTGTTACTTTCATTCTGCGCCCCCTGTTCTTCTGCTGCTGGGTCTACTACTTCAACATTCAATGTAAAAGTTCCGTCGTCGTTTCTGTGGATTTCTTTAACCTCAAAATACGGCTCTGTGTCTGAATATCCGCGGAGTTTTTCGCAGATTTTCAAAATTGCATTTTTCATTTTCGCACCTCGTAAAAAATATTTTTGTAAGGTCGAACGCTGGCCAGCTGTTTTTCCTTATCGAAACGCGCGGGATTTGAACCCGCCTTTATAGCACCCTCTGTGCGCGTTCCCCTCTAGTTGTTGCCTGTGTCGTCGTAATCGTCAAACGGCAGGCTGCTTGCAGCTTCTTTTTCCGCTGCTTCTAATGCCGTATGCAATCGCTGCATATTGTTGTCAATCTCGGTCATAGCTTCGTACCAGCCTTTGGCAAAATGTAAATCGCGGCCTTTTTCGCTGGTGTAGAATAGCCAATCTTTTTGAGTTTCTACGGCGGCGTGCCATAGCTCTTTAAACTCGTCGTATGCGGTGGATTCTACCAAGCTGTCGATTTCCGCTACTGTTACGCGCAATTCGCGAAGATCTAACTCGCAGCCGTCCTCGCCGAAAAATGAAAGTTTGCGCTCTGTTGTGCCGTCGAACTTGATGTCGAATGTGTAGCCGTTTTCGCGCATGAGCTGTTTATACTTGCGAACGCCCGCAAGGAAGCCCTGCAATTTGGCAATGTTCGCGCCGCTCTCTTCGCACTGTAAAACGGCTTCTTTCTCGAAAGCCTTGTCGTTTAGCTGTCCCAGCATGGTCAATAAAATTGCTGGTGTCGGGATTTCCCGTTTTTCTTTTTCTTCCTGCATTTTGCACCCCCTTAAATGCAATGATTTTCTTTTAGCTTTTGCAGGGCTTCTTCGCCGCTGTGTGCTACGAAAGCCACGCCGCCTTTGCGGCTTATGTCGGCGATTCGCTCTTTTTGCGCTGGCGATAATCGCCCGCCGCTCGGTCGCTTGCACTCAATCGCTACAAATCGCCCGATATTGTCGTAGCCCTCAAAATCGCAAGTCCCCGCGTCCGCCGTCTTGATGTAGCGGCGGTTTCGCCCCTCGCCAATTTGAAAGCACCCCGTATTTATGCGCTGGATTTTCAAGCCTGTTGCTTTGATGATTTGCTTTACTTGCTGAATAACCGCGCTTTCGGGTATTTCATTTAGATTCATTTCGCGCCCTCATAATTTCAAAAAGTGTTTTCTGCTGGTCTACGGTAAGTATTGGGTAGTCGTTTTTTGAAAAATCAACTTTTCGCTGAAACTCAAAAACGGTTTTTGCCGTGTTGTTCTTCCAGCATAAAACGCCGTTTCTGATTGCTGCTTTGATTCCGCGGTATGTCATATAAACGCCGCTTCTGTCTGCTGTGCCTTTGCAATCAAAGTTTATGCCGTTTGATTTCTGCCATTCGCTAAACTGTTTTGTGAATTGCTGGCGGCTGATTTTGCCCGCCCTATAGTCTGTGATTAGTTGGATTGGATAGCCGCTCATGCTTCAAGCTCCTTGTCTTTAATCATGGATTCAAGCCATTCCATGCGGCTAACTAAATAGCACTCCCACGCTTCTTCGCGCATAGCTTCCGAAGTCTTGATTTGTGCCTTTTCGATGATTCCTGCTTCAAGAGCTTTTTCTTCCAGCTCGCGGATTTTACGAAAAAGCGGATTGTTGCTAGTGTTTCGTTTTTTCATGTTCACACCTCAAAAATGAAAAAGACCGCTTCGGATTGGTGTGTTATCCGTTGCGGTCTTTTTTGCTCTACGAGTTACCGTAATTTAGCCACTCGTACCGAACAAGCGGCTATTCAACACACCAAAAAATAGCAGCTCGTTTTTTGGGTGTTCACTTTTTCGCTTATTGTCAATATGAAGGAGAAAATGGTATTGCGCTTTTCTGTAAGGCCATTCCGTTTAACTTTTATGCTTTCTTTACTATTGCAATGACTTTGTTCCTGGCTGCTAAAAACTTTGACTTTGGACCGATGGCAAAGGCTGCAGATGATTTAAGTGAATCTAATGCTGCCGACTGTGCTGATCCGGCTGAAACAAAGGGGTCTGTTATTGATCTTGTTTTACCGATTGCAGTTCTTATCATATTCTGCGTTCTTGGTATGATTTATACTGGTGGATTCTTTACAGCTCAGATTGCAGGCGAGGCTGAAGGATCGATGGTGGCAAATCCTGCTTACCTTGATTTTATTGAATCTTTTGCCGCAAGTGACGCTTCTGTCGGTCTTGTTCTTGGATCTTTTGCAGCGCTTATTGTTACGATTGTATTCTACCTTTGCAGAAGGATTATTTCGTACACAGAAATTATGGCATGCATTCCAAGCGGATTTAAGGCTATGGTTCCTGCTATTTTGATTCTTACTCTTGCCTGGACTTTAAAATCTATGACGGATTCTCTTGGAGCAAAGGAATATGTTGCAGGTATTGTCAGCGGAAGTGCGCAGGGGCTGAAAAGTATGCTGCCGGCCATTATCTTTGTTATTGCTTGTGGCCTTGCTTTTGCTACGGGAACTTCATGGGGTACATTCGGTATTTTGATTCCGATTTGTATTGCGGCATTCCCGGTTGTGTCGGATCCAATCAGAATCATTTCTATTTCTGCATGTATGGCTGGTGCTGTCTGCGGAGACCATATTTCTCCAATCAGCGATACTTCGATTATGGCCAGTGCGGGTGCAGACTGTAACCATGTGAAGCACGTTTCTACACAGTTGCCTTACGCGCTTTTGGTTGCGGCCGTTTCATTTGTAACTTACATTGTTGCGGGCTTTGCACAGCACCTTGGCATTTTGCCGGCAGGAATAATTTCCTGGGTAATTGGTCTTGTAGCTCTGTTCGGAACATTGCTGTTCTTTAAAAGGCGCGCAGAACAGTAAAATAAGTAAATGACAAAAAGAAAGCCGCTGTCTAATAAGTTTGAACTATATTGAACTTATTAGTCAGCGGCTTTTTTTGTAATTAAATAAAAATTATTTCTTCAGCAAAGCGGCAAACGGGTTGTAGGTGTCACCATCGTCGTCTTTGTGGGTTGCGAAGTAGGCGCTGGCGTTGTCGTCCTGTTCTGTGCTTGTGCTTGGAACAAGGCTGATTCGCTTGTTTGCGGTGTCGATTTCTTTTATTGTTACGGACATTTCCTGGCCTACACTGAACTTTTTCTTAAGGTTTGTGTTGCGGTCTACACCAAGGGCTGAAATATGAACGAGTCCGTCGATTCCTTTATCAAGGTTGATGAATACGCCGAAGTCTGCCACGCGGCTGATTTTTCCGTCGATTTTCTGACCGGCAGAGAATTTTGATGAAACGCTTTCCCACGGGTCTGCGATAAGGGCTTTAAGGCTTACGCTTACTTTTTCGTGTGCCCAGTCTGTATTGATTACTTTTACTGTAATTTCCTGACCCGGTTCAAGGAATTTTGAAAGGGCTGTTACGCGTTCAAGTGCAACTTCCGAAATTGGCAGGAGTGCCTGGAAACCTTCTATGTCTACGAATGCACCGAAGCTCTGAAGCGATTTTACTGTTGCGCTGACTACTGAGCCTACTGCAATTTTTTCGCCGAGTGCGGAAATCTGACCTTTGTGTTCTTCTTCAAGAACGGCGCGGTTTGACACTACAAGCTTTTTGCCGTCGTCTTTGTATTCCTGGATGATGAATGTGAGTACGCGGCCGATGTAATAGCCAGTTTCTTCTTTCTGTCGGAAGCCCATCTGAGAGTAAGGGCAGAAGCCGCGTTTTGAACCGAGAGTTACTTCAAATCCGCCTTTGATTTCTTTTTCTACTTTGCCCTGTACCGGGATGCGGTTTTTGAATGCGTTTTCAAGCATTGTGTCGTCTGCGCTGTTTCCGGCAATTTTTGTTGTAAAGCGCATTTCGCCGTTTTTTTCGCCGATGAAGAAAGCTTTTATTTTGTCGCCTTCCTTTACAGAAAGGTTTCCGTTTTCGTCTGCAAATTCTGCTGCGTTGATTACGCCTTCGCTTTTTGCGCTCATATCAATGAAAACTGTTTCGCCGCTTACAGCAACGACTGTTGATTCGATTTCCTGTCCTGGAGTGAGTTTTTCAAACATGTTTTGTCCTTGTGCGGAAAGTTCCGCAGTTTTTCTTTATTATATTATAGCAAAGTGCGGAATGTTTTTCGAGAGTTATAATTTTATCAGTTCCAATTAAATCTTTATTCTGTTATATTGATTTTATGATTACTACCACAAACAGAACTGCGTTTTCTTTTGAGGTTTTTCCACCAAAGAAAACTATGAACATCGAAACTGTATATAACACTCTCTCGGAACTTAGCGACATTAAGCCTGATTTTATAAGCGTAACATACGGTGCCGGCGGCAGCGAAAACTGCGATAATACTGTAAGCATTGCAAAGCGCATTAAGGATGTCTGCGGAGTAGAAAGTGCCGTTCACATGCCATGCATCAATATGACAAAAAAGGATGCTCTGTTTGTACTGGAACAGTTTCAGCAGGCTGGAATAGAAAACATTCTTGCTTTGCGCGGTGACAGAGTAGAAGGCCGCGAGCCAGTTAATGATTTTGAACATGCATCTGACCTTGTTTCATTTATCCGCGAATTTAATGAAAAACGAACTGACGGAAAGCGCTTTAAGATTATTGGAGCGTGCTACCCGGAACGCCATCCGAGTTCACCAGATGTTGTCAGTGACATTCGAGCCCTTAAGGCAAAGGTTGATGCTGGTGCTGAACACCTTTTAAGTCAGCTTTTCTTTGACAATGAAAAATTCTACACATTCCTTGAGCGCTGCCAGATTGCAGGCATTAATGTTCCGATTGAAGCCGGTATTATGCCTGCAACAAACAAGAAATCAATTGAGCGCATGGTCAGCATGACAAACGCTGTGCTTCCTAAAAAATTTGTACGCATGATGGATCGTTACGCAGACGAACCGGAAGCCATACGTGATGCAGGAATTGCCTACGCAATTGATCAGATTGCAGACCTTGTAACAAACGGTGTAGACGGCGTGCATCTTTACACAATGAACAATCCTTATGTTGCCCGAAAAATCAACGAAGCGACAAGAAGCTTGTTTACTGCGGCTCCTATTAAACAGGAACTTAAGTAGCGCTTTTTAAGGACATGAATTTCTTCCTGTAAAAGAATATTTACGAATCTTATTTGTAAATTCCTGTCTGTGTTGTTATACTTTAAGTAGGTTATTTATTTTTTTATATATTTAATTTTATGGAGAAGAAAAATGACTAGAGAAGATGAAGTTGCTGCAAAAGCGGTACGCCTTTCTACGTTGCGTTCGCTTAAACTTAAAAAGAGACTTAGAATCCGTCAGATTAAAGAAGAGTCGGAAGCAAAAATCCGAGAAATAAACATTCAGTATGCGGAAGATCCTGAGCGCCTTAGAGCTAAATATGCCGCAGATGATTATGCGCGTTCAGAAAAGGCTAAGAAACGTGCTGAACGACGAATAGAAAAGGAACGCCGTCATCTTGCTCAGGAACGCAAACTCAGAAAATATACGGTCGGTGAAGAAATTTTCAGTTCTATTGTTCAGGGAATTGGTGCTTGTCTTTTTATTGCGGCTACAGTTCTTCTTGATGTAAGGGCTTCCAGCAGTGCTCCGGAAGGAGTTCGTGCTTTCTATACTGCGCTGTATTCATGCTTTGGCGGAGTCATGGTTTTAAACTATCTTACTTCGGTTCTTCATCATGCGCTTACGCATACTTCTGCAAAGGAAGTGTTCAAAAGGTTTACACGAATCTGCATATATCTTATTTTCATCTGTGCCTTTATGATTTATTCGTTTACGGCTGTACACCGCGGAGCTGTTTCCCTTACTTACGGAATTGTTCTTACTAGCATTGCGGCTGTAATCAGTTTTGTGGGAATCATTATGTATGCAATTGCCGGAAGCCGTCTGGAAGTTGTGAACATTGTATTTAATGCAGTTCTTGGCTGGACAGGACTTTTTATCTGTACACGCCTTTATCACGCAATTACTCCGGAAAGTTTTAGAATGCTGATTATAAGCGGAATTCTGTTTACTGCAGGTCTTGTATTCTGCAGCATCCGCAAGGTTAAGTTCATGCATGCAATCGGCGATCTTGTAGTTCTTTCTGCAAGCGTTTACATGTTCTTCTCTTTCTTCTGTCTGTTCTAATTTTTTCGAAAAAATTAATCTGCACTTGTAAGGCGGTAGTCCCAGTTATGCTTGGGGTACCGCCCTTTCATTTCTTTGCAAATTTCTTGCCACGTTGTCTGCCAGAATGATTCAAGGTTATCTGTAATCTGGAGCGGACGGCGTGCCGGCGAAAGAAGTTTTAAGAGCACAGGCATTCCCATCACTTTTGGTGTTTCAAGGCAGCCGAAAATCTGTTGAATGATTATTTCCAGTACCGGGCGTATTACAAGTTTTGTGCGGTCATCCGGCGAAGACTGGCGTTCGTAGCTTAAGCGACGTGTTTTTCCGTTTGGAAGTACGATTTGAGACGGTACATTTCGGTTTATTGTGCTTCCGTTCAGGTACCAGTCGAGTGCGGCGTAAACTGTTTCTTCATCAATTTTTGTTTTTCCGGCAAGGAACGGAGTAAGCCATTCGGTGCAGTTCCGGCAGAGTGATTCTTCGTCTGCCTTGGATTCCATGCCGTTCTGCTGGGCGTAAAACTGTTCCCGTATCATAAGGCTTTTTGAATTTTCGCCAAGCGGAAGAGATGAAAGTCCTTTCTGCTGAACCTGCGCGCAAAGGGCAGGCGCATAGTCTTCCGGCGTTGGCTGAAGTTTTTTTGAAGAAATAATGATTTTGCCGAGGCAGGTTATCTGGTTTTTCAGGATTTTGTTGTCCTTCAGTTCTGCGGTGATTTTTGTTTCCAGGCGGTTCTGGAGCCATTCCTGTGCGCTGGAGGCGTCGAGCGCCATATGCGAATAGATTGTTCCTTCTGAAACGCCCGCGTCTACTTCTGGGGCTACAATCCATTCCGGGCAGACTGCGTAACGGCGGGCGTCTTCTGTTGTAAGGCGGGCTACGCGGCCGCTCGGAAACTGGTAGAAACCGCAGGAATCCTTTAAGCGGGCAATGCGGTCAGGAAAGCCGTTTAAAAGCGCAAGAGCCTGGCTTGCGGCCGGTTTAATAAGGGGCTGCGGTATCAGCTGCCCTATGCGGCGTTCAAGGTCAGAGATGAAGCGCTTTTTGAGTTCCGGGGAAGATTTTGACCAGCTGGAAAATTCGGCGCAGAGCGGGGCGCAGCCGCTTAGGGCAACGCAGGCAAGACGCGGATGTATGCCTAAAGAAAGGCAGGCTTTTCCCAGTTCGGTAAGGCGGTTCTGTTTTAGGCAGCCCAGCTGCTCCAGCAGTGTACAGGCTTCGTTCCATGCGGCCTTTGACGGTGGTTCCAGCCAGTCAATTTTTTCAGGGCTGTCGGCTCCCCACAGGGCGCATTCCAGTACAAGGCTTGTAATGTCTGCGCGCAGGATTTCCGGCTGGGTTGATTCCGCACGTACGTCGTTTTTATTCCAAAGGCGAATGCATTTTCCGGGACCAAGACGGCCGGCGCGTCCGCTTCTTTGGCAGGCAGAAAACATGCTTTCTGCTTCGGTTACAAGGTGTTCCATTCCAAGCGAAACGTTCATGCGGTTTATTCTGGAAAGTCCGGAATCTATTACAAGATGTACACCTGGTACTGTAAGCGATGTTTCTGCAATTGCGGAAGAAAGTATTATGCGGGTAATGCCCTTCGGCGCCGGTTCCAGAACACGCTGCTGCTCTGCAAAACTGACGGAACTATGCAGGGTTAAAACTTCTGTGCTGCTGTCCGGTAAGCCGCATTCTTCAAGTTCACGCTGGCACCGGCGTATTTCTGAAATGCCCGGAAGAAAGGCTAAAATCGTGCTGTTTGGGGAACCTGTCCCGGAAGCATTGAGGGAACGGCAGATTGCCTGGGACATGCTCATGGCACCAGCGTATTCTATGTCTACGGGGAACTGTCTTCCGGGGATGTGCATTACCGGGGCGGGAGAGGCAGGAGAGCCGAGGTACTTGGAGAGCGAATCTGTTTCTATTGTTGCCGACATTACGATTACAAAAAGGTCGTCGCGCAGAGCCATTGCTTCTTTAAGAAAGGCCAGCGCAAGGTCTGCATGAATTGAACGTTCGTGGAATTCGTCTATGATTACAACGCTTACGCCGTCCAGACTTGGATCTGCCTGAAGCTGGCGTGTTAGAATTGCTTCTGTAATTATTTCCAGTCTGGTATCGCTGGAAATCTTTGAGTCCAGATGAACCCTGTAGCCGACGGTTTTTCCTACCGGTTCACCAAGAGTTTGGGCTATGCGCGAAGCAATGGAAACGGCTGCAAGCCTGCGCGGTTCAAGCATGACTATCTTGCCGGGGAATGCGTCTAGCAGTGCAGGCGGAACAGCCGTAGATTTTCCGGCAGCAGTTTCTGCCGTAAGAATCAGAAAATGACAGGGAGAATTTTTAGTCTGTTCACAAATTTCTTTAAGATAGGGGGTTACCGGTAAGTCAGCTGTTATATTCATTTACGAATGTATTTTGCCTCAAAATCAGCGATTGGCATAGGCTTATCGAAGTAAAATCCCTGAAAATAATTGGTTCCCATTTTTGTAAGGAAATCTACCTGCTCTTTTGTTTCTACACCTTCTGTGATTACAGGCATTTTAAGATTCTTTGAAAGCTTGATTATTGCATCAAGAATTGCATATGAACGTTCTTCGTTCTTTGTAGAATGAAGGAATTCCATGTCGATTTTAAGGATGTCGAACGGAATGTCCTTAAGCATGTTGAGCGAAGAATAGCCGCTTCCAAAATCATCCATTTCTATCTGGAAACCGAAGTTTTTAAGTTTCTTTATGAGTTCAAGCTGTACTTCCAGATTAAGCATGATTGCAGATTCTGTAATTTCCAGCTTAATGTTTTTTGGATCAATGTCATATTTTTTTACAAGGTCGACAAAAACTTTATATAAATCGACCCTGATAAAATCTTTTGGAGAAATATTTACAGAGATGTAATAGTCGTCAAGTCCGCGTTTTTTCCAGTCGCTCAGCTTTGCAGCCGCCTGTTCCCATATAAAAAGATCAAGCTGCGTAATAAGTCCTTTCTGCTCAAATACAGGAATAAAGTCGTGCGGCGGAAGTTTTCCTTTTTTTGGATGAATCCAGCGTACAAGGGCCTCTGCTCCGTGGACAGTTCCATCTGTTTTTACCTGTGGCTGAAGGTACATTTCGAATTGATTTGTAGAAAGCGCCAGCGGGAATTCGCCTACAAGGTGCTGTTCTTCCATAAGGTTTTCGCGCAGTGCAGTGTTGTAGTACGCAAAATTAACCTGAATGTTCCGTTTGATTGTTTCAAGGGCAAGGTACGCTCTGTCTATCATTGTTGGAACTTTCATATCGATGTCTTCAATTTCGTAAACTCCAAAATGGAAGAAAATCGGATACATCATGTCTTCTTTAAGGAAGTTGATTTGATTTAAATGCCTTATAAAAATGGTTTCGTCAAAATCACATTTTCTGATAAGCAGCCCAAAGCGGTCATTGTTGATTCGTCCGTATACGTCTGTTTCTTTTGCTTCGTCCCTTAGTTTTTCGGCAATCCTTATGAGCAGTGTGTCTCCGGCTTCTCTTCCGAAGTTGTCGTTTATCATCTTAAAGTTGTCGATGTCGCTGCAGATCATAAGGTACTTTTCGTCCGGGAATTCATTCAGCTTTTCTTTTACGCGTTCGCAGAATCCAGCTTTGTTGTATAGGTTTGTAAGGTTGTCATGAGTTGCAAGATAAAGTTCCTGGCGCAGTTTTTTAACTTCAAGGGTCTTGTCATGAACGATGAAGAATGCGCCCATAAAATTCTGATGTTCGTCGCGCAGACATCTTGTAGAAATATGGAAACTGTAAACGTATCCGTGCTTCTGAACTTCTTCATCAAAATCGCGGTCAGGAAGATTTTTTAGTTTTCTGTAGGAATTTCCGTTGTAAAGCGCATTGAACGGTCCGTCCGGGTTCAACCCCAGTTCGCGGTACTTTTTGATTAAGGATTCCATTGCACCGTTTGTGAATATGCATTCGCCGTCAAGGTCAAAAACGCGTACACCGTCGTTCATGTTAAGGACAACCTGTGTCAGCTGACGGTACAGAATCTGCTGCGGCGTAATATGGCTGGAATACATTGCAAGCAGAACAGCACTGAATGCAATTGCGATTATGGAGAAGTCAATCGGGAATTCGGTGAATACCCAAAGGGCGTCGCCGGCAATCAATATGGAAAGCGAAATAAGTATGTAGGCGTATGCCGTTCTGTAAAGCTTTGGAGTCTTTACGATTCGTATAATAAGCAGAGCAAAAGTGAGAGCAATAAACAGATAGGAAAGTACAAGATGAACCCGGAAAAGCGTGTACATCCTTATCTTGTAGATTACAAATTCTTCCGGTCCAAAATTGTATGTTCCTGGAAGAAGGATGTATGCATGGTTTGTAAAAAAGTTTACTGCAAGAGATATAAAGTCAATCAGTATAAGAACGTGCAGTATGGTGCCTATTATTACATTCTTGTTTTTGAACCTTGTGTACAGCCTTGTAAATTCCAGAAGGGAAAAAAGCAGTACGTCTATAAGCAGGTAAAAACAGGTGTATGCAATTTTTACAATAAAGAGGTCATCAGAGTTCAATATAAAAATATGGCAGACAATTACAAAAAATGCTCCAGTCAAAGCGACCCTAAGGTAAGGCGAAAAATTATGCCTGGATTTTAAAGTAAAGAGAAGGCTATAAATTACAACAAGTCCTGAAATAATAAACAGGATTGTAAACAGATTTACCATATATGCTTATAAAATTATAAATTCGGAATGGCAAAAAAGCAAAATGAATTTGAGTAGAGTGTGTGCAGAATATGAGTAGACCGGCCTTTCATCATTTGAAGTTTAATTTTCAATGTGATACTATTTTCATGTAACTTTAAAAAGTTCTGGAGGCATGTGCCTGATATGAAAAGAAACGCAAATCTTGCTGTTACCGGTGCCCTTAGTGCCATCATAATCCTTATGGGAATCCCGGGAATTCATCTTGGCTATATTCAGATTTCTCCTGCAGTGTCGCTTACACTGATGCATGTTCCTGTTATTCTTGCGGCTATATTTGCAGAAGGAACAGGAGCCGTTTTTACAGCGCTTGTTTTTGGGTTTACCAGCCTTATAAATGCTGCCGTAAATCCGGGCGGAGTTCTGGATCCGCTTTTTCTAAATCCTTTGTGTTCCGTACTGCCGCGCCTTTTGTTCGGGGTAAGTGCAGTTCTCCTTTTTAATCTGATTTCAAAAATTCCTCATGTACATAAAATTGCTGCTGCTCCTGTAACAGCATTTCTTTCCAGCCTGATTCATTCGTTTCTTGTAATTGGTTCAATGTACCTGTTCTTGAACGGACAGATGACAGAAGCAATGAACGGACTCGGCTATTTTGCCCTTATGGCAATGCTTTTGCCGGGTGCAGCAATGGAATCTGTTGTTGCGGCAGTAGTTTGTGCTGCTGTAGTAAGTTCATTAACTGTAATAAAAGGCCGCCGCTCTAAGCTCAGCGAAGAAATGGAAGAAGACAATTAGAGCTAATTCATTAAACGGCGCGTATTTTGATCGCCCGCCTGCTAACGCGGAGTTTTTATAGGAGTCCTAATGAGAGTTGTAATAGTTGGAGCCGGATTTACCGGCGTTCAGTTGGCAAAGATTCTTGTTAATGAAAAAAACAATGTAACAGTAATCGATAATAATGAAGAAATTACGCGGCATGTTGCAGATCAGGTTGACTGCACAGTCCTTACGCAGGACGGAAACAACCTTGAAAACCTTGAGGAAGCCGGCATTGCCAAGGCAGATGCGCTTGTCTGCCTTACAGACAGCGATGAAGTAAACATGATTACCTGTTCGCTGGTAGACGCTTTTTACCCGGATATCCTTAAAATTGCGCGTGTTCGTAACTATGCGTACTACGTAAATACTGCGGCTGCCAAAAAGAATCACGCAGGCGATTTCCCTGAAAATCACCGTCCGCTGTACGGAATTGACTATATGATTCACCCGGACGTAGAGGCTGCAGAAGCAATTGTAGAAGCTGTAGAAAACGGTGCCGTAAGCAATATCGTTTCTTTTGACAATTCAGAAATGCAGATTTCCAGAATTCCTGTTTCTGAGGGAAGTGCTCTTGCGGGGCACACTCTTATGGAACTGCGTAATCTTACAGATATCCACATGCTTGTGTGCTACGTAGAAATTGACGGAAAAACTTCTCTACCGTCAGGACCTACTGTAATGAATGCGGGATGCATGCTCGGCGTTTTAAGCAGTAAGGAAGACGTAAGCCGCATTCTGGAACTGTGCGGCTCTGAGCAGAAAGACTTAAAGAAGATTGCTATTGTTGGTGCGGGCAGAATCGGTACTTTGATTGCAAGCAAGCTTTATGAGCCGAAAAAGGCGTTCGGCGTTAATTTTATCGGGCGAAAAAAGCCGAGCCAGAAGATTGCAATAATCGACACGGATTCTGAACTTGCAAAAGCTGCTTCCGAGCGCTTTCCTTATGCAAATGTACTTTGCGGCGATGCAACAGATGAATCGTTCCTGCGTGAAGAAAATATTCCTGACTTTGACCTTGCAATCTGTGCTACGCATAACCACGAACTTAACATGGTCGTTGCCGCTTACCTTGAATCTCTTGGCGTAAAGCAGTCTATAAGTTTGGTAAACAGTTCGGCCTTTGCAGATATTGCTACAAAGCTTGGCGTTGACGTTTCCATTGCCCTGCGCGACGTTATTGTAGATTCCATAATGAGTCACATGCGCGGTAATGCCGTAAAGGAAGTTCATACAATTACCAACGGTGATTTTGAAATCATTGAATGTGAAGTAAAGGAAAATTCCAGCGTAATTGGAAAGATGCTTAAAGACATTGCTGAACCTGGAAAATATCTTGTTCTTCTTGACCGCCATTCCGGGGCAGAAGAATACGAAATTGCCGGAGGTAATACAATTTTTGCCGCTGGAGATCATCTTGTACTCATTACGGATTCAGAAGAAAGCCGCCGCATTCTGGGGCTGTTCGGTAATGTAAACGAATAGGACGGTTTTATGTTTGCAATCAATCTTGTAAGAATTCTTTCTGCAATCATAGCAATTGTGGGCAGCACCATGTTGATTCCTATTGCGACTGCTCTTGCTTGCGGCGAAACTCAGGCGATTCTTGCGTTTGTAATTCCTATGGTGTGCAGCTGGATTTTCTTTGTAATTGTTGCGTTGCTTTTTAGAAAACGCAAAATTGAGCTTAAAATCAGGACGACTTTTGTAGTTGTTGCCTGCGCGTGGATTTCAATCAGCCTTTTTGGAATGATTCCGCTGTATGCGGGCGACTATATAAAATCGTTTACGGACGCTGTTTTTGAAAGTGTGAGCGGTTTTTCTACGACCGGATGTACTATTCTTACGGATGTAGAAAGCCTTCCGAGAAGCGTTAATCTGTGGCGGTGCCAGACTCACTGGCTGGGTGGAATGGGAATTGTTGCCCTTACTGTTGCGCTGCTTCCACTTTTGGGAGTGGGCGGATTCCAGCTTATAAAGGCAGAAACAACAGGCCCTGAAAAGGGAAAGGTTACTGCAAAAATTACAACGACTGCAAAAATCCTGTGGATGATTTATTTTGTAATGACTGTAATTGAAGCGGTTCTTTTAAGAATCTGCGGAATGGATACAATCGATTCCATAATGCATGCCTTTTCTACTCTGGGAACCGGCGGATTTTCTTCACTGAATGCAAGCATAGGCGGATTTAATTCTTCTGCAATAAATATTGTAATTACTGTTTTTATGGTGCTGGCGGGAATAAACTTTAGCCTTTACTATTATGCCTTTACCGGAAAATTTAACGAAATCCGGGAAAATTCTGAGTTTAAGGCTTATATTGGATTTTTCATTGTTTCTGTTCTTGCCGTTGCGGCCTTTATTCGTCCTGTGTACGGTACTTTTTCAAAGGCGCTTGAAGTTTCGGGATTTCAGGTTGCGGCAATACTGACGACAACAGGTTTTGGAACTGCTGATTACACTGCATGGCCTATGGCGGCTCAGTTCTTTATCTTTCTGCTGTTTTTTACAGGCGGATGTTCCGGTTCTACTGCCGGTGGAATTAAGGTTGTGCGCTGGGTAATTCTGTACAAGCAGGTTAATAACGAAACAAAGAAAATGCTTCATCCTCATGGAGTTTTTTCAATCCGATTGAATAATAATCCGGGTCGCAAAGATGTTGTATTCAACGTTGCTGCCTTTATGGTTGTGTACATGGCTCTGATTATGGTAACAACTTTTGTAGGTTGTCTTGGAAACCTTGATATCCTTACATCTCTTACAGCTGCTTTTTCTATGGTCGGAAACGTAGGACCTGCATTCGGCAGGCTGGGACCTTCGTTTAATTACGGTTTTCTTCCAGATTTTGTAAAGTGGTGGTACTGCTTTGCCATGCTTGCTGGCCGTCTGGAACTGTACACAATGATAATTTTCTTTATGCCGGTTTACTGGAAAAAGTGACAGCGGGTTTAACTAATCTGAAAGAATAACTGAAAAGCGGGTTCAGCAAAGGGCTCTCTAATAAGGAAGAGGCTTTACGCTCTTTGAGCCTGTCTTAATTTTAAAGGAGTATTGTATGAATGAACTTTTAATAATTATTACGCTTTTGATTTCGTTTGGAGGAACGCTGGTGTTCCTTAAGTTTTTTGGAAAGGGCGGACTTTTTGCGTGGATTGGAATCTGTACGGTTCTTGCAAATATTGAAGTCACGATTCTGGTTAATGCATTTGGAATGGAGCAGACATTAGGAAATACGCTTTTTGCTGCCACGTTCCTTGCTACTGATATTCTTAGCGAAGTTTTCGGTAAGAAGGATGCGCAGAAAGGTGTTCTTGCAGGAATCTTTACAAGCCTTAGTTTTATCATGCTTTCATTTATGTGGGTTCATTACATTCCTGCAGCAGGCGATTGGGCAAGTCCTTTTGTACACGGACTTTTTACAAATACTCCGCGTATGCTTATTTCCAGCCTTGTTGCGTATGTTGTTTCTGAATCTATTGATGTTTCGCTTTATCATGCATGGTGGAATCTTACACAGAAAAAAACAGGCAGCCGCTCAAAAATGCTTTGGTTCCGCAATAATTTTTCGACCTTGGTTTCGCAGTTTGTAAATATCGTTATTTTTAATTTTGGCGCATTTTACGGAATCTATACATTCAGCCAGCTTGCAGCCATTACAGCTTCCTGCTATGTAATCTATATAGTAACAAGTTTGCTCGATACACCGTTTGTGTATGCTGCTAGAAGAATTACAACGGGTTTAACTGAGGAAAAATTATGAAGTATTTTAAATATGGTCAGAGAGAAGATTCAGTTTCAACAGTGATTCTGGGACTGATGCGCACTGCGGACATGGGTAAAGACGCTCTTAAGGGACTTTGCGAAACAGCTCTGGAAACTGGAATTAATTTTTTTGACACAGCAGACTGCTATGCAGACGGTCGCGCAGAAAGTCTTTTAGGCGATGTCTTTCAGGAAAATCCGTCATTAAGGGATAAGATTTTTCTTCAGTCAAAGTGCGGAATCCGCAGCGAAAACGGAATGACATGGTACGACTTTTCAAGGGATTACATTGTGTCTGCGGCAGAAGCAAGCCTTTCCCGCTTAAAGACAGATCATCTTGATTCCCTTTTGCTTCACAGACCTGACGCGTTAATGGAACCTGAAGAAATTGCAGAAGCGTTTACGACTCTCCATAAAAGCGGAAAAGTACGCAACTTCGGCTTTTCCAACTGTAATCCGATGATGCTGGAATATCTGTCTAAAAAACTGCCGTTTAAAATCTGTGCAAATCAGGTTCAGTTTTCTGTGTGCCACACACCAATGCTGGATGCAGGATTTCAGGTGAACATGAAGTGGGATGGCTCTGTTATGCGTGACGGCGGAATCCTTGAATACTGTAGGATGAATGATATTGCCGTTCAAGCCTGGTCTACAATGAAGTACGGATTTTTTGAAGGTGTATACTTGAATAACGATCGCTTTCCAAAACTAAATGAAGTCCTTTACCGTATTGCCGGCGAAAAAGGCGTAAGCGCAGCAGCAGTCGCACTTGCCTGGATTCTGCGCTATCCGGGAAAAACCCAGGCCGTAATCGGTACAACAAAATCAGACCGCATCCTCGAATCCGCCCAAGCCGCCGGCATAGAACTGTCCCGCAAAGAATGGTACGAACTTTATCTGTCAGCGGGAAACAGACTGCCATAAGCCCTTGTATTGACAAAAAAGTTCGGGGGGGGGGGTATTATTCCTGTTACGGAGTTTGTCAGATTGTTGTTAAACTCCCCAATTGTGCTTTTCCGAAAACGGAAGGGCGTGCAACAAAGACAGGAGTAAGAAAATGAAAAAAACATTGATTCTTTCAGCTTTAATGGCAGTAGCAGTAACTTTTATGAGCTGCACATCAGACACGGATGACGGTATTTCACCGGCAGTATTAGTAAGCCTCCAGCAGCAGGAAGCGCAACAAGCACTTTATAAAAAAAATGAAAGGGTCTCAGGAACCTGGACTTATGAATATGAAGCACAATATGGATCTGATAATGTAAAACACAAGTACAACCTTACACTTAACCCTAACGGGACTGGTACTTGTACTGTTACATTTACTCCGCATATTAATCCGTTTGGCATTGATACAGATTCCCTTTCATATTCCATTCAAAATTACACTTATGATGAAACCAAGGGGCTTACAATCACAGATCGAACTGATTTTGACGATGACGAACTAAACATGCATTTGCACAGAACATTCGTCGGCACAATAGAAATCAAGGAACTGACAGATACAACAATGAAACTATATGTTCCTAAATTAACAACAACAGAAGAAAAAGACTCAGATCTATATTGGATAAAAATGCAAATGTTTTCAATAGTTTGCGAATCATCTTTCCCAGAAATTACAACCTGGACAAAACTGCAGTAATATTATCAAATTAGCTTTTCCGAAAACGGAAAGTTATACACCGTTTTTTCTTGTTATTATACTCCTGTAGGAGTATAATAACATTATGTTAAAGACAATTTATCACGGTTCAAATAAGATAATTGAAAAGCCTCTTTTTGGAATTGGAAAAAAACACAACGATTATGGATTGGGATTTTACTGTACTGAAGTCCTGGATATGGCAAAAGAGTGGGGTGTATCTAAAGATAATGATGGTTTTGCAAATATTTATCAGATAGAAACCGAAGGTCTTAAATTACTTGATTTGAACGGCAGAGAATATACAATTCTTCACTGGCTTGCGCTCCTACTAGAAAACCGCATTTTTGATATAAATAATCCGCTTGCGCAGGATGCAAAAGAATATCTGCAAAAAAATTTCTCTGTTCCCTATAAAGACTATGACATTATTACAGGATATCGGGCAGACGACAGTTATTTTTCATTTGCACAGGATTTTATAAACGGTGCCATTTCAATTCGACAATTGGGAAATGCAATGAAGCTTGGTAATCTTGGAACGCAATTCGTCCTTAAGAGTGAAAAAGCGTTTAATGCAGTTCAGTATGAAGGATATGAAATGGCAGAATCAGCTCAATGGTATGCAAAAAAAGAATCCCGGGATAAGACTGCCCGCCGACAGTATTTTGACGTAGAAAAGAACAGGCGACAGAGAGGGGATTTGTACATTGTACAGATTCTTGATGAGGAGATTAAAGCCGATGATCCACGCTTACGATAAAAATTATCTTTCAAAGGCTCAGAATAATCTTGCTTCAATGTTTGACTTTGCAGTTTATGACCTTGAAGAAGATTTATCTGAGTTTTATCAGAAGTTTTTGAAATCCAGAATTAGCGCCCTTTTTGAAACGGGAGACTCAACGGTAATTGTAGGAAAATCTGGAGTTGAACTTACCCTTGAAATAATTGGCGATGAAACACTTGCATCAAAATACAGGCCTGTTGCTGACAGAACTCCTGAATACTGGTGCGGCTGGGCTTTGGCTTATTTCCAGTGGTATTCAGGTCTTACTTTCAAAGAAATTGATAACTATATACCGATATCTGAAATTTTAGCTATGTATTCACCTTATCATGAAATGGATATTTCTCAATTCTGCGATAAGATGATTGAACTGTATAATAACCGAAAGATTAATACGAATCTAAAAAACTTGCGGCTAAATGCCGGGTTGTCGCAAAGAGAATTGGCAGATATTTCAGATATACCGATACGGACAATACAGCAGTACGAGCAGTGTCAAAAGAATATAAACGCTGCAAAAGCAGAAACTGTTGTAAAACTTGCAAAGGCTTTAAATTGTTCTGTTGAGGCGTTGATGGAACCGACAGCGGATTTAACTAATCTGAAAGATTAACTGGTTCGCCGCTGTCGTCAGTTTTGCTCTTGGCAAAACTGAAAAGTGGATGGGGCTAGAAGGGCGACAGCGGATTTAACTAATCTGAAAGATTAACTGGTCTACCGCTGTCGTCAGTTTTTCCTTTACCCCTTGTACGCATCGTTGTGGACGCCGCCGATTGCGCGGCCGGATGGTTCGTCCATGTTTTTCCAGGCGGCATCCCATTCAAGGGCTTTTGCTGTAGAGCAGGCTACGCCGGCTTCGTGTGGAACGGCTTTGGCTGCGCTGTCGCTTGGGAAGAGATTGCTGTAGATTTCGCGGTAGTAGTATTCCTCTTTTGTTTTTGGAGGGTTTACCGGGAAGCGGCTTTCGCGGCGGGCAAATTCTGCGTCGCTGACTTTTTCTTCGGTGATTTTCTTAAGTGTATCAATACAGTTGTAGCCTACGCCGTCAGAGAACTGTTCTTTCTGCCGCCAGCAGATGTTTTCTGGAAGCATGTCTTCAAATGCCTTGCGCAGAATCCATTTTTCGATTCTCTGGTGGTTGTGCACATCAAAACCTTTTTTAGCTTCTGGATCAGAAACCTTAATGTTCATCTTGTCGCTTGGGTTAAGGTTCATTGCAATATCAATAAAATCTTTATCAAGGAAAGGAACGCGTCCTTCTACTCCCCATGCCATAAGCGATTTGTTTGCGCGCAGACAGTCATACAGGTGAAGTTTGCTCATCTTGCGTACAAGTTCTTCGTGGAATTCTTTTGCGTTTGGAGCTTTGTGGAAGTACAGGTATCCGCCGAAAAGTTCGTCACTTCCTTCGCCAGAAAGTACCATTTTAATTCCCATTGATTTGATTACGCGTGCAAGCAGGTACATTGGAGTGGAAGCGCGTACTGTAGTAATGTCATATGTTTCAATGTGATAGATTACGTCTGGAAGAGCGTCCAGTGCTTCCTGAATTGTAAAGTGAACTTCGTGGTGAACTGTGCCGATGTAGTCTGCGGCTTTTTTTGCTGCAATAAGGTCTGGGCTTCCTTCAAGACCGACTGCAAAACTGTGAAGCTTTGGCCACCATGCTTCTTCCTTGCTGTCTGTTTCTACGCGTTTCTTTGAATATTTCTGGGTGATTGCCGCAATAACTGAGCTGTCCAGTCCGCCGCTCAAAAGGACTCCGTAAGGAACATCGCTCATGAGCTGGGCGCGCACGGCGTTTTCAAGCCCGGTCTTTACTTTTTCAATTACGGCAGGGTTTACAACTTCGCCTTTGTCGTTTGTGGCGCGCGGGTTGTCTTTTACTGAATCGTAGCTTTCCCAAGAGCGGTGGTACCAGCGTACCGGCTTTGGGGTTTTAGGGGCGTTGCCCCTAGGAGAAGGGGTAGCGGAAGACGGGGTTGTTGAGCCTGTCGAAACATCCCCGGCTGAAGCGAGGGGAAGGCTTTCCCCAGAATATAAGTAATGTCCGTTAGGGAATTCTTCAAGGGTTACGCATTCACCTTCAAGTGCTTTTAATTCGCTTGCAACGTAATATCGGCCTGCCTTGTCCCAGCCCTGGTAAAGCGGAATTACGCCGATTTCGTCGCGGGCAATAAGATAAGTGTCGTGTTCCGAATCGTAGAGCGCAAATGCAAAAATTCCTGAAAGCTGTTCAATCATTTCTGCAAAGTTTCCGGATTCGCGGTATTTTTTGTAAAGCGGAATGATTACTTCGCAGTCGCTTCCTGTTTTGAAATTATAGGAGCCTTTAAAATTTTCGCGCAGTTCTTTATGGTTGTAGATTTCTCCGTTTGCAGCAAGGATGATTTTTTCGTCATCGCTTACAAGAGGCTGTTTTCCGCTCAGCGGGTCAACGATGCTGAGGCGTTCATGGCTAAGGATAGCGTTGTCTCCTGTGTATACGCCGCTCCAGTCCGGTCCGCGGTGTCTGATTTTCTTGCTCATCGCAAGGACCTGCGTTCTAAGTTCTTCTTTAAGTCCGTCAGCAATAGGCTGGCTTCCGCTTGATAAATCGAATGCTCCTACAAATCCACACATAATGAAAATAGTAAAACCGCTATGAAAAAACGATTTTACGTAACCCCCAAGATAAAGAATCGTCAATAAAAAAAGGCGTCATACCTATAAGTGCACAATACACCTATAGGTATGACGCCTTCGTCCATTGGATTTGTTATAGAAGAAATTTTGGATAATGTCAACGCGACAACGGATAAATTTTCCCCGCTTTATCCTATTTCTCCTGCAGTTTTCCGTCTTTGATTATGTATGTTGCTTTTGCAAGGTATTCTTCCGGGATTTTGATTCCGCAGTTGGCGGCAGCATCAAGGTCGAACAGAAGGTCTGAATCTTCCGGCTTTGTCATAAAGCGAACTGGGATTTCTGACGGGTTTGCACCTTTAAGAATCTGCACAACGATTTCGCCTGTTGCGCGGCCAGCTTTGTAATAGTTAAAGCCGCTTGCCATAAAGCAGCCGCCTTCCTTTGCGCCTGTAACGTCACCGCTGAAAACCGGCTTTTTAGCCTTATTGAACACAGTAACAAGACTTGGAAGGGCGCTGAACACAGTATTGTCTGTTGTAAGATAGATACCATCTACGCGGTCAACAATTGATTCTGCAGCCTGCTTTACTTCTGATGATGTAGAAATTGACTGAGTAACCAGTTCCAGACCGGCTTCGGCACAACCTTTTTTTACCAGTTCAAGACCAGAAAGGGAGTTGTCTTCATTTGAAGTATAGATATAGCCAAGAGTTTTGATTCCGGCGATTTCTTTGAAAAGTTTGATATGCTCAACAGAAGGAAGTTCGTCGCTCATACCTGTTATGTTTTTTTCTCCGTGTTCAAGTGTTGTAACAAGACCTGCTCCAAGTGGATCTGTTACAGTACCAAAAACAACTGGTGTATCCTTTAATGTGTTTGCAAGCGCAATTGCAATAGGAGTTGCAATTCCAACCGCTACATCAACTTTTTCATCCCTGAACTGAACGGCAATCTGATTTGCAGTGTTTACGTCGCCGTTTGCATTCTGAAGGTCATATTTTGCCTTGATTCCTGCGTCATTAACAGCGTCCATAACGCCGCGTTCAACGTCATCAAGTGCAACATGCTGTACGATTTTTGCAATACCGATTTTTACAGTTTTTTCTGAACTACCATTTTTTTTAGAACAGCCGGAAAACATTGAAACAACCGCAACAATCCCGGCAAAAAGAATAAGTGATTTTTTCATGATTTATCACGCCTCCTGATGGGGATATTATACCATGTTTCTATAAATAGTAACAAGTGAAATTTTACTTTTTTTCTTGTTTTTGCGGTATTCGGGGTTTACTATTTATAAATGTAACATAACATGATTTTGTAAATGTGGATTTTTATTAGGAGAGAAAGAATGAAAGTTTTTTCAAAGATTGCATCGCTCGTACTGGGTGCGGCATTTGTATTTGGTTTTGCCTCGTGTAATGCAGGCTCTGATGATGATTCGCTTATTGCTAAATATATTTTGTTTCAGGAATACCAGGAAAGCCTTATAACTCATACTGTAACATTTGAAACAAACGGCGGAACTGAAATCGAAAGCCAGATTGTAAGGCACAAGGGAAAGGCAGAAAAACCGGAAGTTCCAGAAAAAACGGCAACGATGGAAGAAGAGTTCACTTTTGAAAACTGGTATCTTTCCGAAGATGACGGAACAACTCTTTCTGATACGCCGTTTGATTTTAACACTGCAATTACAGACGACATTACTCTTTACGCAAAGTGGGCGGTAACAATTCCCTTAAAGGACTGCTCTGCAATTAATGATATGTTTGTGGCTTTATGCGGAAGCGGAGATGAAAGCACAGTTACAAAGTTTGACAGGGCCGCAGAAAAACCGGAAAGTGCAGAAAACTATCTTGATGCAGCCGGAACAGAAATTCCGCTCTGGTATGATTCAGAAAAAACAACTCTCTTTTATTATGCTGTGCCAGGAAAGAGCATGAGCCTTCGCTCGTCTGACAGTGAAAACAGGCTTTTCTGCAATATGACTAAACTTGTTTCTGTCTACACAAATGATTTTGATACAAGAAAGCTGACTAGCATGAAAAGCATGTTTGAAGGCTGCGAAGCCCTTACGGCAGTTGATGTAACTAAATTTGACACTTCAAGCGTGACGGATATGAGCAGCATGTTTAAAGGCTGTAATGTACTTAAATCTGTTGATGTAAGTCGCTTTGAAACTGACAATGTAACTGATATGGCCTACATGTTTGATGGGTGCAGTGTCCTTAACGCCATTGATGTAAGTAAGTTTGATACTGCAAAGGTAACAAATATGGAATGCATGTTCAAAGACTGTGCTGCCGTAAAAGCTCTTGAGACAGGCAAATTTGCAACAGGCGCCGTAACTGATATGAACTGTATGTTTGCATCATGCAGTGCTCTTGAATCGCTTGATTTAAGAAGTTTTGAAACCTCAAATGTAGAAAATATGTCCTGCATGTTTTTGGAATGCAAGGCCCTTAAATCTATAGACCTTGATTCGGAAAAGTTTGACACTGGCAAAGTAACCTATATGAACTCCATGTTTTCAGGATGCTGTGTGCTTGAAAATGTTTATGTAGGCGGATTCCATACCGGCAGCGTGACTAATATGGGTTCCATGTTTAATGAATGCAAGACCCTTGAAATAATCGATGTAGACAATTTTGATACAACTAACGTAACAGATATGAGCCTTATGTTTAATGAATGCAATGCAGTTAAACACCTTGATGTAAGCAGGTTCAATACTGAAAAAGTTACAGATATGAAGCAGATGTTCCGCCGGTGCTATGTTCTTGAAGCTCTTGATTTAAGCATATTTAGAACTGCGGAGGTAACGAATATGAATGCCATGTTTGCAAGCTGTGAGGTAATTGAAAATCTTGATTTGAGAAATTTTAATACCAACTGTGTAACTGATATGTACGGTATGTTTGGAAAATGCAAATCCCTTAAAAATGTTGATTTAAGCCAGTTTAGTACCCACAATGTTACCAGTATGAAAAAGATGTTCCTGGAATGTGCGGCTCTTACAATCCTTGATTTAAGCAGTTTTGATACCAACAGAGTAGATATTACAGAAGAAATGTTCAAAGACTGTACAGAACTTACAAAAATTTATGCTTCAGCAAGTTTTGATGTATCCAGTGCTTTGGCTTCGTCTGATATGTTTACAGGCTGTGCAAAATTAAAAGGCGGCGCAGGAACAGAGTATAATGCCAGCAATGTTGATAAGACCTATGCCTGCATAGACAGCACGGATTCTCCGGGATATTTTACGGCAAAGAGCAATTAAATAAAAATTCGCCCTAGTTTTTCGCTATAGAAAAAAATCCGTTTTTCATGTTACATTATTCGTATGGCAAAGACATTCGACGATAAAAAAATTATCTACACTATGGATCGTGTTACCCGTGCTTATGGAACAAAGGTCGTTCTTAAGGACGTGAGTATTTCTTATTATTACGGTGCAAAAATCGGCGTAATCGGACCTAACGGTTCCGGTAAATCAAGCCTTTTTAAGATTCTTGCCGGAAAAGATACAGATTTTAGTGGAGAAACAACTTTAGCTCCTGGCTTTACAATCGGTTACCTTGAACAGGAACCGGAACTTACACCGGGTAAAACTGTAATGGAAACAGTAAAAGAAGGCGTAAAAGAAATTACTGACCTTCTTGCAGAATTTGATCAGATTAATGAAGCATTTGGTGATCCGGATGCAGATATCGACAAACTTTGTGCCCGTCAGGGTGAAGTTCAGGAAAAACTGGATGCGCTGGATGCATGGAACCTGGACAACAATCTTGAACTTGCTATGGATGCACTCCGCTGTCCTCCTGCAGATCAGGTTGTAGACGTACTTTCTGGAGGTGAACGCCGCCGTGTTGCTTTGTGCCGCCTTCTTCTTCAGAAACCGGACATTCTTCTTCTTGACGAACCTACTAACCACCTTGATGCAGAAACAGTTGCATGGCTTGAAAAACACCTTCACGACTATCCAGGAACTGTAATTGCCGTAACTCACGACCGTTACTTCCTTGACGAAGTTGCCGGCTGGATTCTGGAACTTGACCGCGGCGAAGGCTATCCGTTTAAGGGTAACTATTCAAGCTGGCTTGAACAGAAGGCAGAACGAATGCGCCTTGAAAACAAATCTGAATCTAACCGCCAGAAAGAAATTCAGCGCGAATTGGACTGGATTCACATGGGTGCAAAAGGACGCCAGGCAAAGCACAAGGAACACATTACACGCTACAACGAACTTATGAGCCAGGGTGCAAAACAGCAGCTTAAGGATACACAGATCAGTATTCCGGCTGGTCCGCGCCTTGGAAATCAGGTTATTGATATTGAAAACCTTACAAAATCATTTGGCGATAAGCTTCTGTTTGACAAGCTGAATGTTCACATTCCGGCTGGTGCTATTGTTGGTATTGTTGGTCCTAACGGTGCCGGTAAAACAACATTGTTCAAGCTTATTGTTGATGCGGCTGGTCTTCCTGGCGGAGAAAAGCCGGACAGCGGTGAAATCAAAATCGGATCAACTGTAAAACTAGTTTATGTAGACCAGATGCGTACCGGTCTTGATGAAAATAAAACTGTTTACGAAACTCTTGGCGGCGGCGCCGACATGATTAAGCTTGGTGCTGTTGACGAAAAGGGTCGGGCCCTTGAAGGCGGTGTTCGCGAAGTTAATGCGCACGCATACTGCGGATGGTTCAACTTTGCCGGTCCTGACCAGAATAAAAAGGTAAGCGTTCTTTCCGGTGGTGAAAAGAACCGTTTGAACCTTGGTATGATGCTTAAGGAAGCCGGAAACGTGCTTTTGTTCGACGAACCTACAAACGACCTTGACGTACAGACAGTGCGCGCGCTTGAAGAAGCCCTTGAAGACTTTGCCGGCTGTGCAATGGTTGTAAGCCACGACCGCTGGTTCCTTGACCGCATCTGTACACACATTCTTGCATTCGAAAACAATTCAGAAGTACGCTTCTTTGAAGGCAACTGGACAGAATACGCAGAATGGAAGAAAGAACAGTTCGGCGAAGAAGCCGGCGTTCCAAAACGCACAGTCTACAGAAAGCTTTCCCGCTAGTGTTGGGTATAAATATGATTATAGGTAGACTGAATGATACTTTTTTAAGTTTTAGATAAGTTTGCAGAAATAATGCGGCAGTGGGACGCAGGCGGAAAGTAAGGGATCACCTCAGAAGGGAGATACCTTGCTTTTCACCGTCGCTTGGATCCGCTACGGAATTATTTCTACAATTTTTACGGACTTGTAAAAAAAATGACATTCAGTCTGGAACTTGGAAAATATACAATGTCTGAAATTTTATTAGTTGCAGTAAACGCCTGCTATAATCATACAAATCTTGCCATACGCAGCATCAGCCAGTATATAAGCGATGAAAATGTTTCTTTCGGCGAATGGACTATAAATCAGCCCGAAGGAGACATTCTTCGCGGTATTGCAGAATCCGAACCGAAACTTGTAATTTTTTCTACATACATCTGGAACATCGAACTTATTCAGAAAATCATTGTTGATTTGAAGAAAATCCTTCCTGACTGCATAATCGGTGCTGGCGGACCGGAAGCCGGATATAGTGCCGGTTTTTACCTTAAAAAACTAAAGGAACTTGATTTTATAGTTTTTGGCGAAGGTGAAGAAACTTCAAAGGAAGTTGCAGAAGCGTTTCTTTCCAATCCAGAATTCAAAAAAAATCCTTATAATGAATTAAGAAAAATACCTGGTCTATACATTCCTGTTAGGGATGATGAAAATTCTGTCGTTCAAATTGAGTTTACCGGTGAACGCCCTTTGCTCTGTTCTCTTGACGAAATTCCTTTTGCCTATCCGCAGATAACTGACCCGGACAACAGAATCTATTATTATGAATCCAGCCGCGGATGTCCTTTTACATGCGCTTACTGCATGAGTTCTTTGGATAAAAAAGTGCGCTTTGTTTCGCTGGAACGGACATTTAAAGACATTCAGCGTTTTCTGGAGGCAGGCGTGCGGCTTGTAAAATTTGTAGACAGAACTTTTAATCTGAATGAAGAGCGTTATATCGCCATCTGGGAATACATTCTTTCTCATCACAACGGAAAGACAATGTTTCATTTTGAAATTGAAGCAGAATTTTTGACAGAAAAAGCACTGGATTTTTTGCAGAAAGTTCCCGCTGGAATAATGCAGTTTGAAATTGGCGTTCAGTCAAGCAACAGGGAAACTTTAAAAGCCGTAGGACGTTCGGAAAATACAGAAAAACTGGCTCACAATATTAAGCGCATACCAAGAACAATTCATTCTCACCTTGATTTGATTGCCGGTCTGCCTTATGAAAATCTGGAAATTTTTGGAAAGTCATTTGATTACGTAATGGATTTTAAGCCGGATGCGCTTCAACTTGGATTTTTAAAGGTTCTGCACGGTACGCAGATGGAAGCCTATAGTCAGAAAAACGGCTGGAAATGGATGGAAAATCCGCCTTACGAAACTTTATGCACGCCGTATTTAAGCTACAGGGACATTCTTTTTTTGAAGGATGTAGAAAAACTTGTTGATGCATATTGGAACAAAGGTTCGTTTGAAACAACAATGAATTATATTTTTGCAAAGTTGAGTCCATGGGAATTTTTCTGTAGTTTTGTAAATTACGGCAGAAAAGATGGGGCTTTTGTTCAGCCAAGAAAAGAGCATTACTGGTTTGAATTTATTGCCTGCCTTTTTAAGCGGGAGGAATTTTCAGGGTTTGACTGCAAAACTGCGCTTGAACTGCTCCGCTTTGATTTTGTAAAACAGGGCAAAAAAGGCGGCTTCCCGGAATGGTACAATCATCACTATGATAAAGAAGCCCATCGAGTTGCACTTGAACAGAACGGCGCCCTGGATAACACAAGAATAGCCTTTTCATACAGTGAATACGAAGAATTCTCCGTAAATCCCCTTTCTCCAGACCAGTCAGCTGACTCCGCTCCCTTCAAATTCCTGTTTTTCTATCCCCGCAGTAATTACGACTCCAAGGGGTACAGGCAGATACTCTTATAAACAGCTTGAATGATAAGTTTTAATTTTCAGATAACTTTGCAGAAATAATGTAGAAGTGGGACGTAGGCGGAAAGTAAGGGGGCACCCCAGAAGGAAGATACCTTGCTTTTCGCCGCAAGTTACGAAGTAACTTGTAGTTTACGTTTTGCTGGGATCCGCTGCGGAAGTATTTCTGCAATTTTGAATATGTATTAAAACTCGGCGTTCAAACTTTTAATCATTTGAACGCTTGAAGAAGCGACCTATAATTTCTTTTGACTGAATTACGTTTATGAACGCATTTGGATCCGCTTCCCTTATGGCTTTTTCCAGCGCGCCAGATTCCTGCGAAGACACAACTGTATAGAGCATTTTGTGATTCGCACCTCGGAAACAACCTTTTCCATCAAATACCGTAGCATCGTGGTTGGTCCGGTTTTTTATCACATGATAAATTTCTTCATCATTGTCTGTAATAATAAGAAGCGTAGTTTTTGCGTACTTTTTGTACATCAGATTGATTGCCTGCGTAGAAACATACTGAAAGATTATTGAATAAAGCGCTGCCGTCCAGGCGAACAGAATTCCCGCTGTAAGAAGAATACAGACATTGCCGGCAAGAATGTAGTTCCACGCAGATTTTCCGGTTTTTTCAGAAAGGAAGATAGCAATAAAATCCGTACCGCCGGAAGAACTTCCTGCAAACAGACACAGGCTGATAGAAACCGCATTCAGAATTCCGCCAAAAACAGCGCAAAGAATCATGTCGTCAGTGAGGTTAAAGCCCGGAATAATGTCAGTAAGAATACCGCTTACAAAAATCATTACAATAGAATAAACCGTAAATTTTTTGCCTATAAACCTAAATCCGATAATTACCGGAAAAACGTTAAAAAGATAAGTCAGCACAGAGTAAGGCAGTTTGATTTTAAAAAACACAAAAAAGACTTCCTGTACTAAAAGCGCCAGTCCTGAAAATCCCCCCGGAAAAAGATTCGCCGAATGTACAAATGTATTTATATTTACCGCCATAAGCACGCCGCCCAAAACAACCAGCAGCAGCCTCTGCGCATCTTTAAAAAATTCTTTTCTCATACTGTAAATATAATACTGCCTAAAAAAAATAGATACAAAATAAAAATGTTGACCGGGTAAATAATTTGTAAAATGTCTGGCTTGTTGATTTATGCGGAAGCGAATTTACGTGAGATGCTTTATACTTCTGTTTTATAATTTTTTATTGACAGTTCTATAACTTTTCAATACTTTTAAAAAGTAAAGGTTGCAGTTCCTTCTAAAAACCCAATTTGTTTTTGTATTTAATATTTATAGGGCTGCACGGTATTTACCATACGTCTTCTGAAAATTGGCAGTTGGACAAAGGCACAGGCGTGTCTTTATTTCAATTTTAAGGAAGTATGTATGAGTGGAACTTCTTTACGTCCGTCTCCGACGGCACTTCTTAATCCGTGTGCGGATCCAATTTTTAAAATCATGTTTACAGATGAGTCTTCAGAGGCTCATGAAGCTTTAACTTGTTTTCTTACCGACATAATAGGCAAGAAAGTTACAGATGTTGTTTTGCAGCCAAATGAACTTTCCGGCGAGTCTATTAGTGATAAGCAGTCTGAATTTGATATCAATTGTAAGATTCAAGGCAAAATCGTAAATATTGAGATGCAGGGGCGCAATGAAAAAGACGGGTACGGAAAACGAACTGAATATCATGTAGCGCATCTTTTAAATCACTATACTCCAAAAGGAATGGAATGGATGGATATTCCGCAGGTTTATCAGATTTCTGTATTGAATTTTGTTTTTGATAAGGAAACTGAAGGTGTTTTAAATCATTATATGCTGCGGAATTTGGCTGGATGTACGGTGTCGGAAACGCTTAATGTTATTTTTCTGGAACTGCCTAAAGTTGTTGATTTACCTGATGATGTGAATTTGTTGACAGTGCCACAAATGTGGGGTAAATTTTTCCTGTATGGTTCTGTTCCTGAAAAGCAGGACTTTATAGAATTGCTTGCCGCAAAAAACAGGGGGATTGAAATGGCTGTTACAGTTTTAAAGAATGTTAGTCAGGACGAATTAAACTGGTATCATGAATCTCGTTACTGGATGCAGGTTTCTGATGAAAAAACCAGAAATCGAGCGGCAACTGAAAGAGGTCTTGCAGAAGGTCGAGAAAGAGGTCTTGCTGAAGGACGTGCAGAAGGTCGTGCTGAAGGTATTTCTGAAACGAAAAAAGAAAATGCATTAAATCTTCTTAAAATGAATGTTCTTTCGGTAGAGCAGATTTCGCAGTCTGTAGGACTTTCTTTAGATGAAGTTCAAAAGCTTGCAGACATTCAAAAAATGCACAGCTGAATAACAGCAAACCTTTCTGATTATTCAAGAAGTTTAAGAGGCTAAGGTTAGCGAGAAAGTCCCCGTTATATTGTAACGCGGGACTTTTTGTTAAATTTTAAGTACGAAGCCTTTAATTCTTTAAATATAGAAAATTTTTTGATAAAATTAAAACATTGGTGAGAGAAAATGTTAAGTGCCTTTGTTTTTAATCCTGTTGCATGATTGAAAATTCGTCAATTCGCTAGAACTGTCTGTTCAGAAAAATCATATAAATTTTTTAAACCAGCATAACAAATGGGCTTTTATTTTTTAAAACTTGTGGCAGTTGTTTTGGCTGTGGCAATTGCAATGGGATTTACTTCATGCGAAAGTGATTCAGAAGACGATGTTTCTAAGTTGCTTTTACTGAGTTCATCTACAGGCTCTACTGGTAACTCGTCTGGCATTTTCCGCGTTAACCGTGGCGGTTCCTCGACAGACGGAGCAGCTTATTGCACCTTGGCTTCACGAGGCTACTTTGACACAAATGAGCGCAATTACTTCTTTGGTTTCCGTGTTGTGCGTAACGCCGAATAGTGCGGATGCGCAAGGGTATGGAGCAGCCGCGAAGCGGGCCACTGGAGCGAATGAGGGCGGAGTTTACGGAGCCTGAATGAGTGAAGCGGCTGGAGCGGAAGCGGAACTGCGGAACACCCGACCGCCACTTGTGGCGGTTGCGCCCGGGAAAATAATATAATTTCTGCTCTTGTCATTTTCCAGTTTATCAAACCCGACATTTTAGCTATTATAACTTTATATGCTTGAAACAATTATTATCGAAGGTTTGATATATGGAATTATGGTTCTGGGCGTTTTTATTTCGTTCAGAACTTTGAACTTTTGTGACATGTCGGTGGACGGTGCATTTCCGATGGGTGGCTGTATTCTAGCGGTCTGCCTTATGGCTGGGGTGCCGGCGGCGCTTGCCCTTCCTCTAGTGTTTTTGTGCGGATGCCTTGTAGGGCTGTGTACAACTCTTCTATATACAAAGCTGCGCATTCCGGATCTTCTTGCCGGAATCCTTATGATGACGATGCTTTATTCTGTGAATCTGCGCATTATGGGAAACCGCGCTAACATTTCGTTCCTGCGAATAAAAACTCCTTTTTCTGAAATTACCGCTTTTTTTGAAAATCATTTTCCATCGCTTCCTTCTGAAACAGGAATTCTTGTATTCCTTTTGATTTTCGTAATTCTGCTTAAATTCCTGTTGGACCTTTTCTTTCATACAGATTTAGGGCTTACAATGGGTGCGCTCGGTTCAAATGAACAGATGGTAATCAGTCAGGGTGTAAATCCTCAGCTTGTGCGCGGAATTGGCGTTTGTTTTGGTGACGGACTTGCTTCCCTTGCGGGTGCTTTTGTTGCAATGTACAACGGTTTTGCAGATGTAGGAAGCGGAACTGGCGTTATTGTAAGCGGTCTTGCTTCCCTTATGCTGGGTGAATTTATTATCCGCTCAAATAAAATCGGCTGGCAGACTTTGCGCGTTCTGCTTGGTTCCATTCTTTACCGAGCCCTTATGCTGGTTGCGCGAAAATACGGTCATTTTATAAATCTTACGCCGAACGACCTTAAACTCATAACAGGACTTTTAATCATACTTTGTCTTGTAGTTTCCAGCATGCAGGGAAAAGTTTCCCTTAAAAATCATTTTATCAGGCCGGCAAAGCAGGGTTGCCCAAAGGACGGTGAATAATGATTACAATTGAAAACCTTGACGTAATTTTTAATCGTGGAACTCCTGATGAAAACCATGCGCTTAAAAATATTAACCTTAAGATAAACCGCGGTGATTTTATTACGGTAATCGGTTCAAATGGGGCCGGAAAATCTACTCTTTACAATGCAATTGCGGGAACTATTTTTCCTACGGGCGGACACATTTATCTTGATGAAGAAAAACGCGAAATCACTTTTGACAGGGAATACAAAAGGGCGCGCTATATAGGACGTATTTTTCAGAATCCGCTTTTGGGAACTGCCGGAAAAATGAGCCTTGAAGACAACATGATGATATGCAGCAAAAAAGGCTGGAAGGGGCTGCGCATAAGCCTGAACGGGAAGATGCGCGCATATTTTAAGGAACAGCTTAAGGTTCTGGGAATGGGGCTTGAATCCCGCATGAACGACAATGTAAGCCAGTTCAGTGGCGGTCAGAGGCAGGCGCTTACGCTTTTAATGGCGGTAATGTCAAAACCTTCGCTTCTTTTGCTGGACGAACATACGGCGGCACTTGACCCTTCCAATGCAGACGCAATCATGCGCCTTACACGCAGGTTTGCGGACGAATACGGGCTTACGGTAATGATGATTACTCACAATATGAAGCACGCACTTGAGTACGGAAACAGGCTCCTTATGATGGATGCAGGCGAAATAATTCTGGATATCAGCGGTAAAGAAAAAGCTGGACTTACCATGGACGACATAGTAGAACGCTTCCGCGCAATTAAAAACAAAGAACTGTCAAACGACCAGATGGTTTTGCAGTAAAGTTTTATGTATTAAAAAAAATAGTGCGAATGAACAAAACGGAATAAAAAATTCGTCTCAAAAAGTAAAAAAAAATTGCTAATACAGGTAGGGAGGGGTATAATTATACTAATTCTAATTTTTTAGGTTGGAGATGTTTTTATCTCTATCTTACATTGTTCGCGGTGAACGTAATTAATAGGAGTGTAGATTATGAAATTGAACAAAATTGTTGCAATGACCATGATGGTTGCTGCATTGGCAGGATTTACGGCTTCTGCAAAAAGCAAGGCAAAAACACCAAAGCAGACAACAAAGATGGTTCTTGACTTCCCTGGAATTGAAGAAGGGGCAGGTTATCCTAAATGGGTATCGGCTGCTCTTAAGCAGGATACACGCGGAATCTCTAAGGCTCTTGGCTTGAAAGACAGACAGGTATTCTTCTTTACAAATAAAGGACCAGATCTTGATTTCCTTCAGCACTGGACAGATACAGTAGACATGCAGGCAGAAATTGCTACATCTATGAGCCGTATTGTAGAACGTGAAGTAAACGCAATGTATCAGGGTGGTACTGCAGAAGTTAAAAAACAGCTTGCAGACAAACTGAGCATCAGTTCTAAAGTTCGCCTTTCTGGTATGGTAAAAGAAGCTACATTCTGGGTTAAGTATGCAGCTCCAAAAAATCCAAAGCAGAAGATTAAGAAAGACATGTCTAATGCAGACGTTTACTACCAGTACTATGTAGTTTACTCAATGGACAAGGATGCATGGGACAAGCAGGTTAAGGCTTCCCTTGGAGATCCAGGACTTAACGCAGAAGTAAGCGAATTTATGCTTAAGAATGCAGCTGGTCTTGGAATTGAAGCAGATGCTGCAAACTCTAAGGAAATTGCAAAGAATATTGCTAAAACTGCACGCGAACCAATTGGCGGTAACGGTACAGATGCTCTTGTAGAAGACGGAGCAGATGCAGATTATTCATGGCTTGATGAAGAATAGTCTTATCTAGACCAGAAAAGGGGACTGTCTGCTTCTTTGTCGGACATCCCCTTTTTTTCGTTTTTGGATGATATGTTTATTAGAAAGAAATTAAGCTGCATTTTTCTAATTCTGGCCATGGCAGTTCCGGCTCTTGTTGCTGAACCGGTAATTGTTGACTGGTTGGGAAGTGAAGAAGGCGTAAGTGCAGAACCTAAATGGCTCTGGAAATACACTGATGAGCACAATGAATCGCTTTTAAGAAAGAAATTCAAGCTTGCAAAAAGCGATCTTTTTTTTCTGGGCGTTTCGGAATCTTTTGATGAAACCGGTGCTATAAAAGCCGCAGAAACTAAGGCTGTTTCGCTTGCTGCCGACCGGCTTAAAAAGGAATGCGGTAAAAATGCTTCTTCTGCCGTAATTGTTGCAGCCCTTGAACGCCGCATGGTTTTCTGGCAGAAGATTTCTGATTCAGAAGAAGAACTTGAAAACTGCCGTTACAAAGGCTACGCGCTGTATGTAATTTCGGCAGCAGACTGGGAAAAACTTTGTAAAAAAAATTAAATGCCTTAATTTAGAGGTTTCACATACTGCAACAAAAAATAGCGGGTAGTTATTTTTAGTTACATAATATTAAACTTAAAATTAAGGCTAATAGGAGAAAATGATGAAAAAAATTGCTGCAATTATATGTTTATTTGCAATGGCTGTAACTTCCGTTATGGCTGCCGGAAAGGTAAAAAGACTTTCTGAAGATGAAGTTATTGACCTTAACGGTTACTGGAACGAAAACGACGTAAAGGTTGTTTGCGAAGCCCTTATCAATGACTGTATTCAGTCACCACGTGTTGCAAAGTTCGAAGAAAAGAACGGACGCGCACCGGTTGTAGTTCTTGGAACAATCAAGAATGAAAGCGTAGAACGAATTGATACAAAAATCATTTCAAAGCGCATGCAGAATGCAATCATTAAGACAGGCGTACTTGAATTCGTTGCAGACAAGTCTGAACGCGACGAACTTCGCGAAGAAGTTGCACAGCAGGCAGACCATTCTTCAGAAGAAACTGCAAAGGCAATTGACGAAGAAGAAGGTGCAGACTTTATGCTTATGGGAAGTGTAAAGACAATCGTTCAGCAGAATGCAAAGGAATCTATCCGTACATACTACGTAACAGTACAGCTTATGGATCTTCAGTCTCACAGAATTATCTGGAGTGGAGACAACGAAGACGCTCCTGTACGCAAGTACTTTAAGCAGAAGAAAGTAAAGCTGTAATCTGAGGTGCATGTTATTATGAAGAGAGTTCTTTTTCCTTTATTTATAGTTTTAACTTCTCTGGTATTATTTTCATGTGCTACAAATTCCGGTCTTGATACAGACGGAAGTCCGTACAAGCGCATGAAATATAACGAAAAGGCTTACAACAAAGCTTTTGAAGAAGAAAATTACAGTACCTGTATTTCCATGCTTCGCGGGCGTAACAAGGATAACCGGGATATAAAAGATAATCTTGATATCGGTATGCTCTGCTACATGAACGAAGACTACAAGGAATCAATAAGGGTTCTGGATGAAACAGATGCCCTTATGACTGAAGCCTTTACAAAGAGCATTTCGCGCGAAACCGGTGCTGCAATGTTCAACGAAAATATTGCAGAATACGGCGGAAACGTTTATGAATACCTGCTTATAAATTCAATTAAAGCCCTGGATTTCTTAAAACTTGGAGATATGGAAAATGCCCTTGTTGAATTGAACAGGGGTGAAATGAAGGAAAATGAATATCTTCAGAAATATGGCGAATTGATGCTTAATGAATCAGTGTCTAAGGAAGACGGAGAAAACCTTAATAAATCTGCCGGCTCTCTTGGACTTGATCTTACACAGTATAAGTCAGAAACGCCTAAAAAGCCTACGATGAAGGATCTTTATCAGGATTCTGCTTTGCTCAGATATCTTACGCTTCTTTTGAAAACTGCTGACGGTAACCGAAGCAATGTTGAAGTTGATGCAAAAGTTGTTTCTACTTTGGGAAGCAAAATTGACCTTTCTGAAGATGTAAAAATCCCTTCAGGAAAAGGACGTCTTGATGTTCTTGCATTAAGCGATTTTATTGGACAGCGTCACGAGGCCAAATTTGAAACTCCGCGCGTTCTTCCTTTCTATCTGCCTATTGATGGAGCTGCTCCAATTCTCTTTAAGGTAAAGTTTGTCTGGCCGGAATATTCTGCCCAGGATCCTGTTGTAACAGCGGTTGTTGCCGAACTTGATAACGGCGAAAAGAAACAGACTGTAGTAATTGAAGATTTTGATCAGGCGCTTTCTAAAGATGTTCGCCTTAAGGCAAACAAGGCATTTACCCGAAGTATGATCCGCAGCATTACAAAGAAATCGGCTGCATTGCTTTCTGCAACAGGCGGTATGGTTGCTGCCAAGAAAATTGCAGAAAATGGAAGCGGTCCTGTTGCCATTTCTGCCCAGGCTACATACATTGCGTTGTTCCACGGTGCTGAAAATGTAATAGACCTTATTGATAAATCTGAAACTGCTGATTTGCGCCAGGGAATCTATTTCCCGCGTATTGCAAGCGGAACAGGATTTACAGTAGAGCCGGGAACATATTCAGTTCGTGTAACATATTTTAAGAACACTGAAATTGTACGTCAGGAAAACTTTTCTGACATTCAGGTTAAGGCTGGAAAGCCTACATTGGTGGTGTCATCATGCTTAAGAAAAAAATAATCAGCGTATTAATGCTGGCTGCGCTTGCTGTTTCTGTGTGCGGCGCAAAACCGGCAAAGGCAGACGGTAAGGCAAAGGCCGGTAAACCGGTTCCAATGCCTGCATGGGTAAATGTTCCTTCATCTGTTTATCCGTCTGGAACTTATATTGCGGCTGTTGGAAATGCACGTGACCGTGCTACTGCAGAAGTAAAGGCTGTACAGGGCGTTGCTGCTGTTTTCAAGCAGAAGATTGATTCTACAGAAAAGGCTTCTAACCGCATGATTCAGGCGCGCAAAGACGGAACTGTTGCTACAGCTCAGCTTGCGGAATTTGACCAGCAGGTTCTGCGCTATGTAAATGCGGATGACCTTATTGGAATTGAAGTTAAGGAATTCTGGAACGACGAAAAGAATTCGACATGGTATGCAATTGCCGTAATGGAAAAATCAAAGGCTGCGTCGCTGTATTCAGATTTAATCCGCGCAAACATTGCTTCTATTAACAGGATGATTGATGGAATAAACGAAAACACAATCGATTCGTTTGCTTACTGTGATTTTGCCGTTGAAGTTGCAGAAAAAAATGAAGACTATTATGCACGTCTTTCTGTAATCAGTCCTGCTTCGGCAGAGGCTGTAAAGGGAGATATGATTTCTCCAAAGAAACTGCACGTAAGGGCAATGGAAATAGCAAATGCAATTCCTGTCTGCGTTATAATCGAAAATGATGTAGACGGCCGCTTTGCACAGGCTTTTGCCGGCGTCCTTAAGGGAATCGGCTTTAAGACGACTTTTAATCCGGGCGTAAGATACATGATTTCTGGCAAGGTTTCGTTTGAAGAATCAAAAACTTCAGACAATACAAACGTGCGCTGCCGCTATTCGCTGGACAGCTATCTGACTGATACTGTAACTGGAAGAAACGTACTTCCGTTTGCAATCAGCGGCCGCGAAAGCCACACTTCCTATTCTGAAGCAAAAGTGCGCGCTGTCCGCGAAATCGAAAAGAAGATTACCGCCGAATTCGGCGAAACCCTTCGAAACTACACAAAGCAGTTTTCGGATTAGAGGGTAAAGGTTTTATAGGCGAAAAAAAAATTAGCGAGAAGGAACTTTTCTGATTCTGAATGTTATTTCTGCAATTATTTCAAATATGTAAAAACTAACATTTTAGGATATTGCTATTCTCCTTACAAATCGTCTTGTACATCAATTTTTTTAACGATATACTTTTGCCGTGAGAGGACAACGATGTTTAACATTTGTTGTCCTTTTTTAAACTCTCAGATAAGAAGGTGAATGATGGTCTCTCAGATTCTGGCTGTGGCAATCTTTCTTGTTATGTTTGGTTTGATTATCACGGAGCGTTTCCCGCGACAGTACGTTACCTTGTGCTGTGGTGCGCTTACACTTCTTCTTGTATTCGGACTTGGAATGCAGGTTGATAATCATTTTTTTGGAGGGGATTATAACGGGCTTGAGGCAATAAAAGAAACTTTAAGCCTTCATACATTCTTTACGAAAGAGTTCTGGTATGCAGTAGGCGAGTCAGAATCCAAGGGTATTAACTGGGCAACAATTCTTTTTATTGCCGGAATGATGGTCATGGTAGAAGGTATGGCACGCGTAGGATTTTTCCGCTGGCTGTGCATGTGCCTTGCAAAAGCCGTTAAATACAAGGTTATTCCTATTTTCATCACTTTTATGTTCATGTCGTTTGTACTTGCAATGTTCATCGACAGTATTACAGTAATCCTGTTCCTTGCAGCAGTAACTGTTGAACTTTCTTCACTTTTAAAATTCAATCCTGTCCCGATGATTCTTGCAGAAATTTTCTGCGCTAACTTAGGCGGTTCAGCAACAATGTGCGGTGACCCGCCGAACATCATCGTAGGAACTTCATTCGGTTTCTCTTTTGCAGACTTTGTAGTTAACACTGGTGCCATTGCGGCTGTTGCGCTTGTATTTACAGTTGCATATTTCTATTTTGCTTGCCGCAAGTTCTTTGCTTCCAGCGGAGAAAATATTGATACTTCAAAATTTCCGTCTCCAGAATCTGCAATTACTGATAAAAAGGGATTTGTAGTAAGCAGCCTGATTTTTGCCCTTGCAGTAGTTCTTCTTGTAAGCCATGCCGCTACTCACCTTACAGTAGCAACAATTGGACTTGGAATTGCCGTAATCACAATTATTGCTGCTGGAAAACACGTTAAAGAAATTATGAGCAAAGTTGATGTTCCGACTCTGCTTTTCTTTATCGGTCTGTTCATCGTTGTATGCGGTCTTGAACAGACTGGAATCCTTACTTTGATTGCAAACTTTATCGGAAAGATTTCAGGCGGAAACGTATACCTTATGATTGCAATCATTATTTGGGTTTCTGCAATTGCTTCTGCATTTATTGATAATATTCCGTTTGCGGCAACTATGGTTCCTGTAATCGATTCATTGGCTGCTACAACAGGTGTAAGTCTTCCTGTAATGGCATGGGCTCTTTCTATGGGTACAGACATTGGTGGAAGCGGTACTCCGATTGGTGCAAGTGCAAATGTTGTTGGAACTTCTGTTGCAGGTAAGGCTGGATACCCTGTTGGATGGGGTGAATACTGTAAAATTTCGGCTCCAATCACAGTTATTGTATTATTAATTAGCACAATTTTCATTTTCGTGCGATACTTATAGTGTAGGAATCTTTAGGAACTGAAGTTCTACAAATGTCCAAACACGTTTTTTGATCCTGGGGGTGTGCTATGAATAAACAGATTATTATTTCAATCAGCCGTGAGTATGGAAGTGGCGGACACGAGATAGGTCGTAAGCTTGCAGAAAAACTTGACGTTGAATTTTTTGACAGAAACCTTCTGGAAGAAATTGCAAATGTTCGTAATGTTGATACTAATACTTTGCGAAAATATGATGAAAAACCTAGAAATCCTTTCTTGAGCAGGACTGTACGCGGATATTCAAATTCGCCGGAACAGAATATTGCAGAAATGCAGTTTACCCTGCTTAAGCATAAGGCAGCAGACGAAGATTCATTTGTAATCCTTGGACGCTGTTCTGATGAGATTTTTACAGGTATTGCCGATGTAATAAAGATTTTCGTTCGCGGAGATCTTGATACAAAGGTTAAGCGCGTAATGGAAAAGCGCGGCATGGATGCCCGGGAAGCCGTAAAGACTATTGAGCGCCATGACAAAAAGCGCCGCGCATACCACGACTATTTCTGTCATTCTAAGTGGGGCGAAGCTTCTACTTATGATCTGTGCGTTGATTCCGGAAAACTTGGAATTGACGGAACAGTTGATTTTATTGAAGACTTTGTTCGTTCTTATCTTAAAAAGAGAGACGGAGAATAAAGAACTTTAGTAAGCGGCGCGGGAAAAATCCTGCGCCGTAATTTTTAGGAAGCGCTTGCCATGACTTTGGAATTAAAGGAAAAACTCTGTGCCCTTGCAGAAGAATATGAAAAAGCCTCGTTCAGGGATGAAGATCCGAGCCAGTTTATGGAATGGTATACGGCACAGAGGGATATAGAAGTTTGCCTTTTTATTACTGCGATGCTTTCTTTTGGTAATCGCAGGCAGTTTATTCCGAAGGTAAAAGGCATTATGCAGATGGCCGACGCTCACGGCGGAATTTGCAGATGGCTTGAAAACAGTGATTTTGAAAAGGAATTTATGCCGGCAGAAGGTTCCTGTGAAGCGGTAAAATTCTATCGTTTTTATTCGTTTGAAGACATGAAGGTTCTGTTCCGGACATTGGCGCATATTCTGAAAGGCGGCGCATTATTTGGTGAATTTTTGCGCAGCGAATTTGAATCAGAGAATCCGACCCGCTCAGCGCCGGAACGCATCTGTTCCGTTTTTGCCCGCGCCTTTTCCGATTGTAAAATTGTTCCGAAAGGAAAATCGTCTGCGAACAAGAGGGTTCACATGTATCTTCGCTGGATGGTAAGGCGCGGTTCGCCGGTGGATTTAGGCTTGTGGAACTGGTACTCGCCGGCAGATTTAATAATTCCGCTGGATACGCACGTAATGCAGGAAGCTAGAAAATTCGGTATGCTTAAGGAAGGTTGTTCTGCCGGGTTTAAGACGGCGCTGGCACTTACCGAAGAGCTAAAAAAGATATGGCCGGGAGATCCGTGTAAAGGCGATTTTGCACTGTTCGGTCTTGGAGTTGCGGATAATGAGTAATTGCGAAGATATTTGTTTTAGTGATAGAGATGAATTTTTTATGCGCCGTGCAATTGAACTTGCAAAATGCGGTGCTGGCTGGACCAATCCGAATCCTCTGGTTGGTGCCGTAATCGTAAAGGACGGCATAGTGCTTGGCGAAGGTTTTCATAAAAAATACGGCGGACTTCATGCAGAGCGGGAAGCACTAGCGGATTGTGAGCGCCGCGGAAACAATGCTCGCGGTGCAGATATATACGTAACCCTTGAACCGTGCGCTCATTTTGGTAAGCAGCCGCCGTGCTGCCATGCGCTTGCAGAAGCCGGAATTGCGCGTGTTTTTGTTGGAAGTCGCGATCCGAATCCGCTTGTTCACGGAAAGGGAAACGCTTATCTTAGGGAACACGGTATAAAAGTTTATGAAGATTTTCTTCGTAAAGAATGCGACGGACTGAATCAGATTTTCTTTCATTACATTACAGAAAAAAAGCCTTATGTTGCGCTTAAGTATGCCGTAACGGCAGACGGAAAGATTGCAACTCGTACAGGTAAGTCAAAATGGATTACCGGCGAAAAATCCAGGGCATACGTTCAGGAGTTAAGGAATCGCTATGCGGCAATTCTCTGCGGTATAGGGACTGTGCTTGCAGACGATCCTATGCTGAACTGCCGTATGGAAGGCGGAAATAATCCTGTGCGGATTGTGCTGGACAGCGGATTAAAAATTCCGGCTGAATGCAGTCTGGTTCGTACGGTAAAAGAGATTCCTTTGATTGTTGCGTGCAGTGCAGGCTGTGCGCAGAAAGCAGACGCAGCTTTTCTTGAAAAAAAATCTGTCCTTGAAAATGCCGGCGCAGAAGTTCTTGTGCTCCCGGAAGATAAAAACAAAAAGCCTTGCGTAAACTCGCTTCTGGAAGAGCTTGGTAAACGCGGAATAGACAGCCTGCTGGTGGAAGGCGGTGGTGCGGTGAACTATTCGTTTTTGGAGAGCGGGGCGGTGGACTGCGTTTATGAGTTTGTGGCGCCGAAGATTTTTGGCGGCGGTTCGCTTGCAAAAAGCCCGGTTGCAGGGGAAGGAGTTGCGCTTCCGTCTGAAGCCTTTGAATTTTCTCTTAAAGATGTGCGCAGGTTTGACGATGACGTTCTGTTAGAGTATATTTCAAAAAACAGGGGAAAAGAATGTTCACAGGAATCATAGAAGAAGTTGGAAAAATTGAATCTGTTGGAGCCGGCTGCCTTAAGGTAAGGGCAAAGCACATTCTGGAAGGAACAAAGATCGGCGACAGCATTGCAGTGAACGGAGTATGCCTTACGGTAACTTCAATGACTGCGGAAAGTTTTACTGCGGACGTTATGAATGAAACTCTCAGCCGTACAAATCTTGGCGGATTAAAAAAAGGAAGCGGCGTAAACCTTGAGCGCGCCATGGCTGCCGGCGGAAGGTTTGGCGGTCATATAGTTTCAGGCCATGTAGACGGAACCGGAAAAATTCAGAAAATGCAGGACGACGGAAATGCTGTCTGGGTTTACATTACCTGCTCTCAGGATGTTCTTTCTTTAATCATAGAAAAGGGGTCAATTACAATTGACGGTATAAGCCTTACTGTTGCAAAGATAACCGATTCTTATTTTGCAGTAAGCGTAATTCCGCATACAGGGGAAGAAACTACGCTTCTTTCTAAAAAAGCTGGCGATGCAGTGAACCTTGAAAATGATATAATTGGTAAGTACGTAAAAAAACTTATGGGCATAAGCAGTAAAACTGGCCGCTCACAGGCAGAAGTAGATTCAAAATTGATAGATTGGCTTAGTCTGTAAAAAAAAATAAATTACAAAATATGATTTGAAGGAGAAAAGTTTGAAAAAATTTTTTAGAATTTGTATTGCAGCGCTTACGTTATTTGCTGCGGGTGAGTTTGTCTTTGCAAAGGATAACGGTGAAGTAAAGGCAGAAACGCTTGAACGTCCGCCAGTACTACGCATGACGGAAGACGGATACCGCATTTTGTGGAATGCAGAAGGAAAATCCTGCGGAAAGCTTGTCTTGAAAGACAGGCATGGAAACAGAAAGGAAATTGTTCCTGTACGTGGCAAGGTTAATTACAAGGATTCCGGCTACATGGCAGATTTTAATGAGCTTGTTCCCGGCGAGAAATATTCAGTGAAGATTCCGGGCTATGGAAAGCTTACATTTTTTGCACCACCGGAAAAAGGAAAGTCTTTTACTTTTGCGGCAATTTCTGATCATCAGACTATAGAAGAAATTACAGAACAGGGATTTATGGCTGTTGCCGGAGAAAAACCGGACTGCATTGTCAGTGCCGGTGATATGCTTGAAGACGGTAAAATCAAGAACTGGCGTAAAAATTTCTTTGAAAAAATTTCTCTGTTGCGGGGAATTCCTTTTGCATGTGCAGAAGGCAATAATGATACAGGTGGCGGACTTTTTTCTTCATATTTTGGATTGGAGAACCGCTGGTATGCCGCAAAATATGCAGGCGTAACTTTTATTTTTCTGGATTCAAATATGCCTTTGAGAAGCGGTTCTGAACAGCTTGAATGGCTTGAAAAAACGCTCTGCGAAGACAGTTCTGACTGGAAAGTGGTTGTTTATCACCACAGTTCATTTAATTCAACAGAGCCGGACTGGTCGTTTACTAAAAACCGCGAAGAAATTACATCTCTTTTTGAAAAATATGGCGTAAACCTTGTAATAAACGGTCACATCCATCTTTATGACAGGACAAAACTGATAAACGGCGTTCAGTATGTGACATTGCCGACAATGAGCGGGAACTTTGCAAAACGTGTAGAAGTAAACGAAAACACTTCTTATTACGCAAAGACCATCATGGGCTTTAGAGGCTACGGACTTTTTACTGTAGATGGAAATGTTATAAAGGCTGTTGTAAAGGATTTGGACGGTAACATAATGGACGAGTTTGAAGTGCAGAAATAACTGTTGTAACTCGCGTAAAAATTAAGTAAGATATAGAAAACTTCAGGGCGGGGTGTAATTCCCCACCGGCTGTGAGCAATTTTTTGTAAGTCAGCGAGCCGCAAGGCATGACAGGGTGTGATTCCCTGACCGACAGTAAAGTCTGGATGAAAGAAGTAGAACGGCTTTTTGCCGGTTAATTTCTGTGAATCGCAATCCCTGTAGTTTTACCTATGGGGATTTTTTTTATGAAATACAACTACAACACAATTGAAGAAGCTCTTGAAGATTTGAAGGCCGGAAAAATCATTCTGGTAACTGATGACGAAGACCGTGAAAACGAAGGCGACATGATTTGTGCCGGAGAATTTGCTACTCAGGCTAACATCAACATGATGGCATGTCACGCAAAAGGTCTGATTTGTACTCCGATGAGCAATGATATTGCCAAAAAACTTAACCTTTTCCCGATGGTTGCAGAAAATACAGACAATCACGAAACCGCATTTACGGTTTCAATTGACCATAAGACTACAACGACCGGTATTTCTGCTGCAGAACGTTCAATTACAGCGCTTGCCTGCGTAAACCCTGATTCTAAGCCGGAAGATTTTCGCCGTCCGGGACACATGTTCCCTCTTATTGCGCGTAAGGGCGGAGTTCTTGTCCGTAACGGTCACACAGAAGCAACAGTTGATTTGTGCCGCCTTGCGGGGCTTAAGGAATGCGGTCTCTGCTGCGAAATTATGGACGACGACGGAACTATGATGCGAACTCCTAAGCTTTGGGAAATGGCAAAGAAGTTCGGATTTAAGTTCATTACGATTAAGGCTCTGCAGGATTATCTGCGCGTTCACGAAAAACATGTTGTACGCGAAGCAAAGGCTAAGCTTCCTACAGAATACGGCGATTTTGATATTTACGGCTATGTTAACGACATTACAGGTGAACATCACGTTGCTCTGGTTCGCGGTGATTTGACTGACGGTGAAAACGTACTGTGCCGCGTTCATTCTGAGTGCCTTACTGGTGACGTTTTTGGAAGCCAGCGCTGCGACTGCGGTCCTCAGCTGCATGCGGCAATGTCTCGTGTTGCAGAAGAAGGCAGGGGCGTAATCCTTTACATGCGCCAGGAAGGCCGAGGAATAGGACTTATAAACAAGCTTAAGGCGTATACATTGCAGGAACAGGGACTTGATACGGTGGAAGCTAACGTGCGCCTCGGTTTTAAGCCTGACCTTCGCGAATACTGGATCGGCGCACAGATTCTGCGCGATTTGGGGTGTAAATCACTTCGTCTCCTTACAAATAACCCGGAAAAAATCTACGGTCTTGACGGATTTGGTCTTAAGGTAAATGAACGCGTTGCGATTGAAATTGCACCGCAGGATTATGACAGGTTTTATCTTAAGACTAAAAGGGACAAAATGGGTCATATATTTACAGAGAAATTATAAGGAAAAGTTTCTGAACGAAACTTTCCATATTAATCAAGCCATTTGAATCTTGCGCACTGCTCAGATTCAAATGAGCGGCTCAGGGGCACATATTTACGGAAAAATTATAAGGGAAATTAATAAATAAAAAATAGTTTATATGCAATAAAAATTGCTTGCACTATCGCCAAAACGCGTCCAAGTCGACATGGCTGAGGCTGCAAGGTAAATAATTTACGCAATTTTTTTTCAAAAAATTGCGCAGCCCTCAGAATGTCTCCTTGTCCACGTTTTGGCTATCGTTTCAGCAATTTTATTGTCTTGCAAAATCTTTTGCTTTTCCTCGTTTTCGTTTTTTTTATTGGTTTTCAAAACTTTGCGATAGTGTAAGCAATTTTCACAGAGGCTTAGTTCTTCCCCAATTTTATAAACTCCTCTATTTCCTTTATATACATCTGCATGCCGGTGCGCCAGAAGGCTGGGGTTGTTATGTCAAAGCCGGCGGATTGGCAGAGGGCTTCGCAGCTCATGCTGCCGGTGCTGGCTAGAATCTGTTCGTAGACTGGGGCAAAGGCTTTTCCTTCCTTACGGCTGCGCTCGTAAAGGGCGGCCGCAAACAGCTGGCCGAATGCGTACGGGAAGTTGTAAAAATCAAGGCCGGTAATGTAGTAGTGGCTTTTTACCGCCCACATGTATTCGTGGCGTTCGCTGTTCAGTCCGTTTCCGTAGCTTTTTTCCTGGGCCGCCTTCATGAGCCGGCAGAAATCGTCGGCATTAAGTTCTGAATTTTTCCTTTCTTCAAAAACGGATTTTTCAAAGTAGTAGCGGCTTAAAATGTCTACCAGAACCTGGCTTGCGTCCGTAAGGTCTAGATCTAGAATCTGAATGCGTTCCTGTTCTGAACATGAAGAAATCATGTCCTGCTTAACGATTGTTTCGGCAAAGGTAGAAGCTGTTTCTGCAAGTGTCATAGGGTAATCGTAAAAAAGCGGAGCCTTATTCTTCATGCACGAAAAATGAAATGCGTGGCCAAGTTCGTGGGCAAGCGTAATAACGTCGCCGAATGCGCCTGTAAAGTTAGAAAGAATACGGCTCTGGTGGCCTTTTGGAAAATCTTCATCATAAGCGCCGCCTACTTTTCCTGAGCGGACTTTAGCGTCGATCCAGCCTTTTTCAAAAGCGGATTTTGCAAAGTCGCCCATGCTGCGGCTGAACGAATAGTATTCTTTCTGAATGTATTCGGCGGCTTCTTCAAAAGTCCATTTTTTTGTAAGCAGAGAATCTGAGCCGGCAGATTTCGGTGCGCCTGCTGCCGGGGTTAGCGGTGCAAACAGGTCGTAAAAGGCAATTCCTGGATCGGAAGCGGTGCCGGCACTCTGGCTTGCAGTTGCGTTTGTTTTGCGAAGGTATGCCGCCTTTGCGCAAAAATAAGCGCGCCACTGCGGAAGAGATTCTTCTATGGCAGAAATCAATGCATCAAGGGTTTTGCGTGAAAGTCTGGAAGAAAAAAGCGCGCGGTCTACGGCCTGGTTCCAGCTGCGTCTGGCGTTTAGGGTTAAAGTTTCTCCTTTAAGATTGTTAAGGGCGGCTGCAAACGCAATCCTGTTTTGTTCCAGAAGAGAAATCTCTTTTTTCCATGCTTCTCTGCGGATTTTTGGATCCGGATTATAAGCGTCATTTCTGATTTCGTTAAAAGTTTTTCCGGATTCATCGTGCATGTTGCTTATAAGCTGTTCCTGTAAAAGGCTCCAGGCGTTTCCGCCGGTGTGCGCCATTTTAGAAGCGAGTTCTTCTTCTGTGCGCGACATCTGATGTGCATTTTCTTCTATAACTTCATTTAAAATAAAGTCGTATTCTTTTTTGTCTGGAAAAGTGCTGTAAAAATCTTCCAGAAGATTCTTTCTTGTGCTGAGCCGTTCAGAAAACTGCATGAAAATTTGTTTGTGGCGCGATTCATAATCTTCCATAAGATTTAGGTTGTTCATAAAATCCTGGTTTGTGGTATCTGTTGAATAAATGCAGTAAGCGTAGGCATTCAGTGTTTTTAAAAGTGCGGTTTCACGGTTCAAAAGGTCAATAAAGCCGTTAAGCCATTTGCAAAATTCCGGGCCGTTCAGGCTGTTTCCCGTGTTAATGGCATCCTGCATTTCTTTAAAAATCTGATTAAGACTGTTCAGGTCTTTTTTGTATTCATCTGAATTGAGTGAACTGTAAAGTGAATCAAGGTTCCAGCGTGGAATGGAATTTTCGTTTTTCATGGCTGCATTATATCATATTGAAAAAAAATAATTTCGGAATTTTAACGGATTTTTTAAGGTTTAAAATTTAAAATTTCTTGAACATTCGGGTTTGCTGTGTTAAATTATTTTCAGGAGTTTATCAATTATGATTAAAAGTTTTAGATTTAATTTAACAGCCGACCCGAAAACAGGGTTTCTTTTTTCGCTTATCCTTTCTAATTCGATTTTCCTTGCACTTTTTATGCTTCTAGTTTTGATTTAGGGTTAATGTATTCTCTGCGTCGTTTCGTATAGAATGATTCGTGCAGAGATTTTTCCTTTCTGCTATTTTTAATTTTTTCGCCGCTTAAATCTTGTGATAGATTTAAAAGTCTGTTACTTTATTTCTTAGTTGAGGTAATCATGAACACTATTAATCTTGTAGAAGGAAAGCTTGTTGCGCCAGCCGGAATGAAGGTTGGAATTATTGCTTCCCGATTTAATGAAATCATCGTTAACAAACTGCTTGGTGGTGCTGTAGACGGTCTTGTGCGCCATGGAGTTGAAGAAAAGAATATTACTGCTGTCTGGGTTCCGGGCGCATTTGAAATTCCTGTAATTGCAGATAAAATGGCTGCAAGTGGAAAGTACGATGCTGTTATTGCCGTTGGTGCTGTAATCCGCGGTTCAACAACTCATTATGATTATGTTTGTGCAGAAGTTTCCAAGGGAATTGCACAGGCAAGCATGAAAAACGGCGTACCGGTAATGTTCGGTGTTATAACAACAGAAAACATTGAACAGGCAATCGAGCGAGCTGGAAGCAAAGCGGGAAATAAAGGCTACGATTGTGCACTCGGTGCGATTGAAATGGTCAACTTGATGAAACAGTTGTAAAGGCAAGTTCATTCATCGCCCTTTGTCGGCATCCTCTACCGGGACGCCTCTGAGCCGGGGGTAAGTAGAAGCTAAAAGACTCCTAAGCGGAGTCTTTTTTTTTAGTCCTTAAGGATTGTGCGCAGGGCTGCGGCAAAGGCGGAGCGGTTTGGCTTGTTGGTAAAGGCGGCTTCGCTCAGGGCAGGAAGCGGCACACCGGATGCGGCAACAAGATAGCGCACGTCATCAGACTGAATGTCCGGGGTCGGGCAGTTTTTCTGAACCGGTGCAAGACCTGTTTTGCCGCAGAGCGAAGACTGCAATGAGTCTGCCAGAAGCATAACCGACGAATGTGCCTGTTTTCCTTTTTTCATCTGAACGGCATAAATTACAGGAGCCGTTAAATTTCTTGGAATGTTTACGGCTGTTCCCGGAATAAAACTTGAATTGTAGCGGCTTATCGTGTCTCTTTTTATTGAGCGGTGGTCAGAAAGGCTCATAAATGCAACAACAGAAAGATTACTTTCCAGGAATGCGCGTACGTCATTTTTCTGCATCTGATAGATGTTTTTTGGCAGAATGTTTATTTTTGACCAGTGTTTTAAAAGTTCTGCAGCTTCATGCCATTCTCCGCCCTGAGAAGTTAATTCAATAAGGAGATTGTAAAATGCGCTCTGAGAAGTTTTTCCGACAGAAACAGCTTTTTTGATTTTTTCTACGCCGTCATCATACGCTTTGCGGCCGGAAACCGCTTCTACAAGTGCACCAAAAACGTTAAGCAGTTCAACGTCATTTCCTGCAGCAAAAATAACAGGTCCTAATGTAGAAGATTTTGCAATTCGCGCAAATTCCTCTAAATCAGAAAGAACGTTAATTTCAGAAATGCTTGAAGATTCAAATTTTGCGCGCTGAACGTCAATTTCGTAGTGATCAACAAGAATCGGAACTGCGGTAACTTTGTTTTTTGCAGTTTTTGCAGTCTGTTTAACGTTTGTATACATTCCGTTTAAGATGTCAGCCGAAAAGCCTGCTTTTTTCTGTGCAGAAACCGAAGCTGCGTAATCTGCATTAAGTCCGTCGTAGATAAAAAGAAGATCCGGCGTTCCGGCAGCCTTAATTGCTCTTTTTAAGGAAATGCTACTGTCTAGAGTAACAAATTTATAGGCTTCCTTTTTTTTATTTTTTTTGATTGAAGTTGTCTGAAGGATTGCCTGAATGTTTTTCTGATTTGGTTCTGAAATTCCGTAGAAAGCCGCTACTGTTTTATGAGAAGAAATTGAAAGCAAAAGGAGAGAGATTAAAATCAGCGCGATAAAAACACATGAAAGATAAATTACCAGTTTTTTTAATGTAAATTGCTTTTCCATATTTTAATTCTACCATATTAATGACAATTTTTAAAAGATAATATAAAATTATAGAGTAGTTGGAGTAAAAAATGGAATATACAGAAAGCGAAATTTTGCAGTATACGGCAGAAAATGATGTAAAATTCATCAAACTGTTCTTTACAGATATTTTTGGAACGCTCAGAAGCCTTTCCATTCAGCCGTGTGAACTTGAACGTGCATTTAAAACAGGAATTTCGTTTGATGCAAGCGCTGTAAAAGGATTTTTAGGAGTAGACAGAAGTGATTTGTTCCTTGTGCCTGATCCGTCTACACTTTCTGTTTTGCCATGGCGTCCTCAGCACGGGCGTGTAGTTCGTTTTTACTGTAATATCCGCTACCCGGACGGAACTCCGTTTGAAGGCGACACAAGATATATCCTTCAGAAACAGTGCCTTGAAGCAGACAAAAAAGGCTACGAAGTAAAAGTTGGAACAGAATGTGAATTTTATCTTTTCCAGACAGATGAAAAGGGAAACCCGACTGACATTCCGCATGATAACGGAGGATACTGTGAACTTGCTCCTGTTGACCGCGGAGAAAACGTTCGCCGCGACATCTGTATTACTCTTGAACAGATGGGCATTCAGCCTGAAGTAAGTCATCATGAAGCAGGACCTGGACAGCACGAAGTTGACTTTAAGTGTGATACTCCTGTTCGTGCGGCTGATAATCTTGCAACATTTAAAACTATTGTTCGAACAGTTGCTGCCCGCAACGGTCTTTATGCAAATTTTGCTCCTAAACCAATTGAAGATAAACCTGGAAACGGACTTCATATCAATCTTTCTGTTTACAAGGATGGAAAAAATCTTTTTGAACCGAACAACATGAAGGCAGAAGCAGGCTATTTCCTTGCCGGAGTTTTGTCTCATATCCGGGAAATAACTGCATTCCTTAATTCAACAGAAAATTCTTATCAGCGTTTTGGAAAGTTTGAAGCTCCACTTTACATTGGATGGAGTTACGGAAACCGCAGCCAGCTTGTAAGAATTCCTCATTCTGCAGATGCTTCAAGAAGCAGGATTGAACTGCGCTCGCCGGATCCGTGCTGCAATCAGTATTCTGCACTTGCCCTTATTATTGCGGCCGGAATGGAAGGAATTGAAAAGAAACTCGCTTTGCCGGAAGAACTTGTTATAAATACATACAAGGCAAATCCTGCTGATCTTGTTAATCTTGAAAAACTGCCTTCTTCTCTGGATGAAGCTTTGAAACTTGTTGGGGAAAGTTCTTTTGTTAATTCTGTACTGCCAGAAGTCACTGTAAAGGGATTTCTGGAATCGGTTTTAGAAAACAAGAATTTCTAGTTTCAGGATAAGGCAATGGATTCCGTTCTGATTGTTTCCAATACAAATACGACTCTTGGAATTATTTCTGACATGCTGAATTCGCAGTCTTTCAGCCGCATAGTTACGGTTCAGAACTGCGCAGAAGCACGACGGGATCTCATTGCAGACAATTTTGACCTTATCATTGTAGACACTCCTTTGCCGGACGAATTTGGCGATGAATTTTCGCTTTATGCGGCTGAACAGACGGATTCTGGAATTATTCTTATTGTTGACGGCGAAAAACTTTATGATGTAAATCCGGAAGTTGAAGATGAAGGTGTTTTTGTTCTTCCAAAGCCGGTAAGTCCTGAATTCTTTTATCAGGCTGTTAAACTTTTGATAGCAAGCCGTAAACGAGTTTCTTATCTTGAAAATGAAAATCTGCGGCTTCAGAAAAAAATTGACGAAATCCGCCTTGTTGACCGTGCAAAATGCATTTTGATTCAGTATCTTCAGATGACAGAAGCGCAGGCCCACAAATATATAGAAAAGCAGGCTATGAATTTGCGCCAGAGCCGCCTGCAGACTGCGGAATCAATTCTTAAAACTTATGAGCGGTAGAGTCTGGCTGCTGACAGCATAAATAATGTTTTTAATGAATCTGAATTGAAGATTGCCTACACTATCGCCAACACGCGTCCAATCTCTAAATTTCATCATTTGTTCTGACAAAAAATTTATTGCCGATTGTAAGGGAAATTTATTATATTTAAATAAGAGTGGTTTCGACAGGCTCAACCACCGCGGTCATTGATTGAAACATGCGGTCATTGAACTAAATGGAGTTCGGTCATTGAGCGAGAAAGTCGGTCATTGAGCCTGTCGAAATGACCTTAAAAAAATACGAGGCTAAACACAAATGGCAAAACACGAATTTCAAACTGAAGTAAATCAGCTTTTACAACTTTTAATTCATTCTTTGTATTCAAACAAAGACATTTTTTTGCGCGAAATTGTAAGTAACGGTTCGGATGCTTTGGACAAGCTCAAGTATCTTACAGTCAGCGACGAGGCTTTCAAAAACATTAAGTTTGAACCACGCCTTGATATTTCTTTTGACGATAAGGCTGGCGTTCTTGTTGTTCAGGATACTGGTATCGGTATGACTGACGAAGATTTGCAGAACAACCTTGGTACAATCGCACGCTCTGGAACAAAGGCATTCCTTTCAAAACTTACTCAGGAAGCAACAAAAGACAGCAATTTAATCGGTCAGTTTGGTGTAGGTTTCTATTCTGCATTCATGGCTGCAAAAAAAATCGACGTTTATACACGCAAAGCTGCCGGTGACGGAAAAATCTGGCACTGGGCAAGCGACGGCACAAACTCATACGATTTGGATGAAGTTTCTGCTTTAAGCGATGAAGCTAAAAAGTACGGTTTTGACGATGCTTCAAAGAGCGGTTCTGCAATCGTTATGACATTGAACGACGAAAGCAAGGAATACGCTTCAAGATGGAAGATTGAAGAACTCATCAAGCGTTACTCAGACCACATTGCATTCCCAATCTATCTTCACTACGAAAAGAACGACTACGACGATAAAGGAAATGTAAAATCTACAGAACAGAAAGTTGACCAGGTAAACAGCGCTTCGGCTTTGTGGAAAAAATCAAAGAGCGAACTTAAAGAAGTTGATTATAACGAATTCTATAAAACAATCGGCCACGACGGACAGGACCCGCTCCACTACGTTCACACACATGCAGAAGGAACTCAGGAATACACAACTTTGTTCTATGTTCCTCAGACAGCTCCATTCGACATGTATCAGGCTGACTACAAGAGCGGTGTAAAGCTTTACGTAAAGCGCGTATTCATCACAGATGACGACCGCGAACTTTTGCCTGCTTATTTAAGATTCGTTCGTGGTGTAATCGATTCAGAAGACTTACCATTGAATGTAAGCCGTGAAATCCTTCAGCAGAACAGAATTTTGGAAAACATCAAATCTGCTTCTGTTAAAAAGCTCCTCAGCGAATTTAAGAAGATGGGCGAAGCAGCAGATAAGGCTAAAAAGATTGCCGAAGCAGACCGCAAGGACGAAGATAAAAAAGCAATTGAAAAGTGGAATAAGTTCGTAAAGAACTACAACCGCCCGATGAAGGAAGGTTTGTACGGCGACTACGCAAACCGCGACGAAATTGCAGAAATCGTTCGCTTTAAGTCTACTGACGCAAGCGGAACTGGAGACGACAACTACACAAGCTTTGCAGATTATGTTCAGCGCATGAAGCCGGAACAGAAAGCAATCTACTATATTACTGGCAGCGACGAAAAGAACATGCGTGCAAACCCACTCCTCAAGGCTTATGTAAACAAGGGATTTGAAGTTCTTGTTCTTGACGACGACATCGACGAAATCGTAATCGGCGGCTACGGAAAATACAAAGACTTCGAACTTAAAGCCGTAAACCGCAGCGGTAGCGACGAAGACCTTGGCGTAGACAAGGAAGAAGCTAAAAAGAAGGAAGAAGAATTCAAGCCGGTTACAGAAAAGCTTCAGAAGGCTCTTGGCGACAAAGTAAAGGAAGTAAAACTTTCAAAAACTTTAAGCGGCGAAAACCCTTCATGTATCGTAGTAGACGAAAACGATCCAAGCTGGCAGATGGTTCAGATGATGAAGGCCATGGGACAGCAGGGCCCAGAAATGAAGCCAATCCTTGAAGTAAACGGCGAACATCCGATTCTTGCAAAAGTAAAGGATTCAAGCGACGAAGCGTTTATTGCAGATGCAGCAGAAGTTTTGCTTGACCAGGCCTTGCTTATTGCTGGCGTTGAACTTAAGGAACCAGCAAGTTTTGTTAAGAGTTTGAATAATCTTTTGTCGAAATAGACGTTTGTGGTGCGAGTTTTGCATTTGCAAAACTCGGTACGTGAGCGTAGCGAACGACTTGAGCTTGTCGAAACCACCAGATTTGAAAAAGCGGCTTTCCGGTTGGGAAGTCGCTTTTTTTTTGTAACTATAGAAAATTTATTGTTTTATATAAAAATTATGATATAATGATGATATAAAAACTACAGGAGTTTTGATATGCCAGTAATCAGGGCAAGTGCCGATTTACGAAATAAATATTCAGAGATTTCCTCGTATTGCCATACAACAAATCAACCTGTTTTTATTACAAAAAACGGTCAGGGAGATTTGGCTGTAATGAGCATTGCACAATATGATCAGCTACTTGAAAAAATTAACCTTTATTCAAAACTTGCAGAAGGTATAAAAGATATTCAGGATGGTCGTTCTCAGTCTTTTGACTCTGTAATGGCAGATATAAGGAATGAATTAAAAATCTGATGTTTGAAATTATTATCGCAAGTACCGCAAAACAAGATATTAAAAATACTCTTTCTTATATAAAAGATACCCTTTGTAATCATAAGGCAGCTATAGAACTTGCTGATATGATACAAGAAGAGATATCTTCTTTATCTATGTTTCCATTTAGCGGAACTCCTGTTATAGATTCATTTCTTTCTGATTATGGTTTCCGTTTTCTTTTAATAAAAAATTATAAGGTATATTACATAACAGACAAAGAAAACAAAAAAGTAAATATAATCAGATTTTTACATGCAACCCGAGATTCTGAAAGTATTTTGAAAGGTGAAGTGTGAGAATTTCTGGGAGGTGAACTGGAAATATTCATCTGTAAAAATCCTGATTGTGGAGATACATTGGAAGGAACTGGTGGAGTTAAGAAATTCCGCTGGGCTTTGGAAGGGCGTGGCAAAAGTGGCGGTGCAAGAATTGTATATTTGGATGTAGTTTTTGCTGAACATATTTATCTTCTTACGGCCTTTCCAAAGAATGAAAAGGCAAACTTAAGTAAAGCAGAACGGAATCAAATGAAAACTATAGTGACAGCAATAAAAAATGCTGAGAAGGAGGCGCAAGATGGCAGAAAATAAAACATTTGAAAGTATTATGAACGGTCTCACAGAAAGTCTTGCTTATGCAAAAGGCGATACTTCAAAAGCAAGAAAAATGAACGTTACTGTTGCAGAACTTCCTCAGTATCATGACAAAGAAATTAAAAAGATTCGAGAAGATTTAAATCTTACTCAGAAAAACTTTGCTTTTGTTCTTGGGGTTTCTCTTAAAACCGTTGAAGCATGGGAATCTGGTAGAAATATTCCGCAGGGAACTGCTCAAAGATTCTTGCAACTTCTTCAATCTGGAGGAAAAAAAGTTCTTGAAGATTACAATGTTATTGCGGTAACGATGTAAAATAAATGTTAGGGAGTAGAGTTTTGGGGGCGTTACGGGGTATTCCCGTAGAGAGGGTAGCGGACAAGACCGGAGCAAAGCGAGGACATGGGAGCGAGGGGGAGGCTTCCCCATCTTTTTTATAGTATCGTAGTAGACGAAAACGACCCAAGCAAGTTTGTTGCTAGTTTGAATAATTTGCTTAGTAAATAGGTCATTGAGCTTGTCGAAATGACAGTTTTACGAAAAAGCGGCTTTCTTTCGGGAAAGTCGCTTTTTTTTAATTCGACGCAATGGTCCACTTGTCCAAGTCGAAGAAGTCGGCGAACTGGAAGGTGCCGTTTATTACAGGTTCGTTGTTGATTTTGTCTTGGGCACTGGAAATCAGGTATGGGAGAATATCATTCTTTAAAATGTTCTTATCGGTGATGGAAGAAAGTTTTGAAGCGATGAACAAAAGGGAGGCGTCTTCTGGGATTTTTGTAAATGTATGACCGTTTTTGTTTATTGCCGATAGTACGATTTCTTTTTTCAGATGTACGACGCAGGTTAATTCTCTGTCATAAGATGTCAGAATATCGTCATTTATGAGGACGATGGAAACTGTTTCGCCTTTTGAAGTATAGCCGTGAAACAGTTTTATTATTTTTCGGACTGTTGCTGTGTAGTCTTCCAGCGTGTTGAGTCCGAACTCTGCAAGCCGGCGTTTAGCTTCTTTGCTGAAGATAAGGTGCAGGATTGTTTTTGCATAGTTTTCAACTATCTGGCATTCGTTGTTATATGATGCTATATCTGATGGTGAATATTTTTCTGGGTCAATACTTTCCTTGTCTTTGTTTATCTTGATTTCTAACCGGTCGATTGCTGAATCTGAAGAATACAGTTTTTTTAGTGCCCTTAAAAACTGTTTTTCGTCTTCAATTGTGCAGAAATCAGAAAAAGTGATTTTAATGATATTTAATTTTCTGTAAACGTAGATGATGAGTTTTTTAATAAGATTGCCAAGTTTAGGCAGAATTTTTTCAATTAAGCAGTTGAAAACAGCAATAAAAATTTCTTTTTTTGAATCACATAAGAAGTTAAACATAAGCCAATAATCAGGTTATAGCATATTTTTTTATTAATAAAAACTGATGTACAGCGGGATTTTTAAGGAATTTTCATCGTTTTTCATTTCTTTTCTATAACCATTTCCTATAACCCAACATATAAAACTTGTATTAGTACAAAATCCTTTTATTTTATATAACCTACATATCAGTTGGTTGAACGGGTGGCGCGGGGCGCTGCTGCATAACTTGCCAGCTGGAAATTATTTTTAATGGCGTCTGAACTGGGGTTTGGGTGCCGGGTGAGGTTATATGAAAAAATTTGGTTTTGCTGCTATCAGTGGTCTGGCAATTGCACTTGCATTGGTTTCTGGCCTTTTTGTTTCCTGTGGAAAATCTTCGGGAAACGTGCTTCGTGTAGGTGTATGTGCAGGTCCTTATGGTGACATGTTTGTAGATGCAATTCAGCCGGAACTTGAAAAGAAAGGATATAAGATTAAAATTGTAGAATTTTCTGATTATGTTCAGCCGAACAATGCGCTTGCTGAAAAAGAAATTGATGTAAACGTATTCCAACATTCTACATACCTTAAGAAATTTTCAACAGATCACAATTTGAAACTTTCTTATCTTACAGAAATCCCAACAGCTGCAATGGGTATTTTCTCTGACAAGTATGAATCTATTGCTAAGTTGCCAGAAGGAAGCGTAATTGCAATTCCTAATGATGATACTAACCTGAGTCGTGCGCTCCGCGTTCTTGCTCAGACTGGTGCTGTTCAGATTAATCCTAAAATTGATGCAAGTAAGGCAACTGTTAAGGATATTGCTGTAAACAACAAGCACTTTACTTTCAAGGAAGTTAATGCAGAAATCCTTCCAAGTGTATTGGACAGTGTTGGTGCTGCAATTATCAACGGAAACTATGCAATGAGCGCAGGTCTTAAACTTAGTGATGCAATTTATAACGAACAGCTTCAGGCAGGTTACTTTAATGTAATTGCTGTGCGCACTGAAGATGTTGAAAAGGATTTCTCTAAGGAAATCTACAGTATTGTGCATTCTGACGGATTCAGAAAAGTAATTGAAGATCCAAAAGGTCAGTATGTAGCATTTGGACGCCCGGTAGATTATAGAAAATAATCTGGTCGTTTTATCAGATCTTCGGGGTCTGACCAAAAAGTTTAATGTATATGGTCATTGAGCTTGTCGAAATGACCATGTATGCAATATGCGGTGGTTTACTTCGTGCTCTTACGAGTCGACGTGCTCAACCACCTGACTTATTAGTCAGCCCTATAGGGAAGGAGTATCTCATGATTCAGTTTAATAATGTTAGCGTTAGCTTTAAGGATGGAAAGAAACCTGTAAATGCTGTTAAAAATGTAACTTTTGCAATTGAAGAAAAGGACATTTTCGGCATTGCGGGTGGGAGTGGAGCAGGTAAAAGTACTCTTTTGAGGACTATAAACCAGCTTCAGAAGATTACTAACGGAGATGTAATTGTAAACGGAAAAGCTGTAAAAGAGCTTAAGCATAAGGAACTTCATGATTTAAGGCGTAATGTCGGCATGATTTTTCAGCATTTTAATCTGGCAGAAAGCAAGACTGTCTATGAAAATATTGCGTTCAGTCTTGAAGATGCGGGATGGAAAAAAGAAGATATTGAAAAACGCGTTACGGAACTTTTGGATTTTGTAAAGATTTCGGAAAAAAGGGATGTATACCCTGCAAAACTTTCTGGCGGTCAGAAGCAGCGCGTAGCTATTGCCAGAGCCCTTGCAAATAATACTAAAATTCTTTTGTGTGATGAGCCTACCAGTGCTCTTGATGCGGAAACGACTAATTCTGTATTGAAGCTTCTGCGCGAAGTTAATGAAAAACTGGGTGTTACTATTGTAATTATTACTCATGAACTTGATGTAATTAAATCTATCTGTAACAGAGTTGCGGTTATGCGCAACGGTGAAGTTGTTGAGCTTGGCGATGTGTATGAAGTATTTACAAATCCTAAGCATGAATTTACTAAGGAACTTTTGAGTCACGGTCAGAATTTTAAGCTGCCGGAAGAAGTTGTTCAGAACGTTAAGGGAGACATTTATAAGCTTACATATAAGGGCGATGGTGCTACGGAAAGCATTCTTTCGCAAGTTACGGCTGAGAATAAGGTTCAGTTCAATATCCTTCATGGAAAGATTGAATACATAAGTTCAAGGCCGCTTGGAATTCTTTTTGTTAATTTTAGCGGTGATGAAAAGTCGGTTCAGGCTGTAATTGATGAGCTTAAAAAGAAGATTTTTAAGCTGGAAAAATATGCCCGATAGGGTGGAGTTTTTCAGGAGGTTTTATGATTCAGAACATCTTAAAGGTAAAAGGCGATATTCTTGCTTCGTTGGGGCAGACATTCTATATGGTTGTAATTTCGGTTGTAATCGGAATTATTTTGGGAACATTGATTGGGCTTGTTCTGTATACTACAGAAAATCCGCTCTTTGTCCGCAAGAGAATAGTTAACAGAATTGTTGGGGCCATTATAAATGTGGTTCAATCGGTTCCGTTTTTGATCCTGATGGTTCTTCTTTTGCCGCTTTCAAAGCTGGTTGTGGGAACTAAAATCGGTTCAAAGGCTGTTCTTGTACCTCTTAGTATTGCTGCTGTTGCATTCTTTGCACGTCTTAGCGAAGCCAGTTTTACGGATGTTTCAAAGGGGGTTATCGAAGCATTTATTTCTACAGGCGCAAGTAAGGCCAAGGTTATTGTAAAGATTCTTATTCCAGAGGCTCTGCCATCTTTGGTAAGGAATATTACTGTAACTACTGTTGCTATCCTTGGATTTTCTGCAATGGCCGGACTTGTTGGTGGCGGAGGACTAGGAGACCTTGCGTACCGTTATGGGTATCAGCGCTATCAGAGTGAGATAATGATTATCTGTGTTCTGATTTTGATTGTACTGGTACAGGGAATTCAGGCTTTAGGTGAATGGGGGGTTAAAAAAGTAAGTAAAAAGTAGAATGGTGGTAGACGACATGTTCGTGCCTGGCCGGGTATCTGCGTGCATTTTTATGTGCTTCTGCATTTATCCTGGTCAGGCATTTTTTTTGAACTCTGCGGATAGGGTGTCTTTTTTGAGGTCATTTACTTCGTGCTCTTACGAGTCGAGAGCCTCAATGACCGCTATTTTGCAATCAATGACCGTGTGATTTGTATTTAATGACCGCAGTTATAGGAAAATCTTATCTTTGCGCATAAAAAACTTGTATTATCCACGATTAAAAAAATCATGTAGATATTAGGCATTCAGTTGGTTGAACATTGCAGTCTGGAGAGTGGCAATATAACTTGCCGGCTGAAAATAAATATTAAAAAGATAGTGTATGTTTTGCAAAAAAAAGGCATTTCATAAGAGTCTATCTGAAGAGGTTATATGAAAAAATATTTGTTGGCTTTAGGTTTGGTTTCGTTGATTGTCGGTGGATTGAGCGCTCAGTCTGTTACTCTTACCAATACTTTTGGTGGAAACAGCGATAACACTGGTACCAGCGATTTCCTTAAGTTTGATGATAACGGGGATAAGGATACTGCTGTTGTAGGAGACAGAATCCAGCTTGATGTTGCGTCAGAGCATATTGATTCAAGGCTTCGCATTAATATTTCCGGGGACAACGGATTTTCTTTGGGATTTCAGGGTTATGTGAACTATCGCCCGTTTAAGCCGGTAAACTTTATTGGCGGTAACAAATTCTTCTGGAAGTGGGCAACTCCTGGTGCTTATCTTGCTGCTATTGACGACTACCTTGTTCACGGAAAACTTGCGGATGATAACGGCGGTGGTGTTGTATTAAATCTTGATTCTGAAGACAGCAAGGTTGCTGCAATTTTTGCCGGTGCTGTTGGAATTGATTCAAAACTTGATTTGAACGTTGGTACTCAGTTCAACGTAAAGGACGTATTCATTATTGGTTTGACAGGTCAGGATCTTACAAAAAGTACTGCAAGTTTCGGCGGATATGTAGCACTTACTGCTGTAAAAAATCTTACCCTTAATTTCGGTTATACATACAACAATACAGACAAGGGATATATTCAGGCTACACAGCACCTTGCACAGATTTCTGCTGGTTATAAGTTTGATGCAATTCCGCTTTCGGTTTATGTAGATGGTCTTACAGGTCTTAACAACAATTCAAATTACAATTCAACTGCAGAAGAGTATGTTGAACTTGATACTGGTTCCGGAGTGCCGTTCTATACAGCATTCAGGGCAAATTATAAGTTTTCAGACAATCTGGATATAAACGGTTCGGTAAAGGTAAACCACAAGCTTGAACTTGCAGACGGCGTAACAACTGTAACTGTATATCCATACTTTGATTACAAAACAAAGTTCGGTACATTCCGTTCCGGTGCAAGAATTTTCTTTGATTCTGACGACGGCTATAAGGGATTTAATATACCGTTCAGCTGGCAGTATAAAATAGCAGCAAAGCTATAAAAAAACTTGTATAAACCATATTTTGCTAAAGCCATAAATTTTACGGAGGTTTCGAGAGCCTCAACCACCGTAAAATTTATGACATTTTTTTTCTTTTGTGCGAAGTATCAGTTATAGGAAAAATCTATAACTGAGAATATAAAACTTGTATTAGAAAAGACTTTTTAATTTTAGTATAAAATAATCAGTTTACGATGAATAAACGGAGGTTTGTATGAAAAAAATAATTTCGGTTTTATTGGTATTATCACTTGCAGCTGGATTCGGTTTTGCAAAACCTAAAGCAAAGAAAATTACGGTAGCAATTCCAAATGATACAACAAACGAAGCACGCGCCTTGCTTCTTCTTAGAGATTTGGGATATATTACTCTTAAAGACGGCAAGGGAATTGAAGCAACTCCAATTGATGTAAAGGATAACCCTTATAACATCAAGTTTGTAGAAACAGAAGCTGCTCAGCTTCCAAATGTAAGAAGAGACGTTGATTTTGCTTTAATCAACTCAAACTATGCTCTTGGTGCAAATCTTAATCCAAGCCGCGATGCTCTTGCGGTAGAAGGTTCTTCATCAGCATATGTAAACATTCTTACAGTAAAGCAGGGACGCGAAAACGATCCGTTGATTAAAGCTCTTGTTGCAGCATTAAAAAGTCAGAAAGTAAAAGATTACATTACAAAGAAGTACGATGGTGCAGTTGTATCTGTAATTAAGTCTCCTTCTGACGGCTATGATTCTTCTATAGATTATGCAGCTTTGGGCGGAAAAACAGTATCTGTTGCGGCTACTCCAACTCCTCATGCAGAGATTCTTGAAATTGCAAGGGATATTCTTAAGGCAAAGGGAATTAAACTTACAATCGTAGAATTTACTGATTACATTCAGCCGAATAATGTAGTAGAAAGCGGTGAAATTGACGCTAACTACTTCCAGCATCTTCCATATCTGAATGACTTTAATGCAAAGAATGGAACACACATTGTTTCTGTACTGGGCGTTCATGTTGAACCGTTCGGAATTTATGGTGGAAAGCAGAAGGATTTGAGTGTTTTCAATAAATAACTTAAAGACTGATGATAGAATTAAAAAATATATCTAAAAGATTTATTACACCTGCCGGAGAATTTGAGGCATTAAAGGATATCTCGCTTAAAATAAAGGACGGGCAGATATTTGGCATAATAGGAATGAGCGGAGCCGGAAAAAGTACTCTTGTCCGCACAATCAATATGCTTGAAAAGCCTACATCCGGACAGGTGATTATAGACGGCGTAAATCTTGAAAAGCTTTCTGAAAAAAAGCTCAGGGAAATACGCCGTTCTGTTACGATGATTTTTCAGGGATTCAATCTTCTTATGCAGCGAAACTGCCTTAAGAACGTTTGCTTTCCTCTTGAACTTCAGGGAATAAAAAAAGACAAGGCAGAAAAAAAAGCTCTGGAACTTCTGGAGCTTGTAGGCCTTAAAGAAAAAGCGCTCTCTTATCCGGCTCAGCTTTCTGGCGGGCAGCAGCAGAGGGTTGCAATTGCCAGGGCGCTTGCAACAAATCCAAAGATTCTGCTCTGTGACGAAGCAACCAGCGCACTTGATCCAAAAACAACCTATTCAATTCTGGAACTTATCCGCAAAATAAATAAAAGTCTGGGAATTACGGTAATCATAATTACTCACCAGATGAATGTAATAGAAGGAATCTGTTCGGACGTAGCGATTCTTGAAGGCGGAAAGATAGTAGAAAGCGGCAGGGTTCAGGATATATTTTCATGTCCAAAAAGTACTGCGGCAAAAAAACTTGTTTATCCGGAAACTCAGGGCTTAATGGAAAAACCGGAAGACGTTTCTTATGAAGCAGAAAAGCCTGAAACCGCAGGAATTGATGCATGTGAGAGCGGCAAAAAATTCCTTCGGCTTGTATTCAACGGCCCGGAAGGTGCAACGCGCCCTGTTGTTGCTGAACTTGCAGTTAAAACTGGAATCAAAGCGAATATTGTTTTTGCTTCAACAAAACGAATATGCGGTTTGGGAAGCGGTTCAATCATCCTGGAATTAAATGACGCAGACGAACTGGCACGTACGCTTGATTTTATAGAAAAAATCCCGGACGTAAAGGCACAGGAGGTTACGGATTATGTTCAGTAATATTCTTGAATCACAGATCATTCAGGAAACTCTTTATATTGTAAAATCCCAGTTTGCGCTTTCTATATGGGAAACTCTTTACGTAACATTTCTTTCTACGTTTTTTGCATTTGTAATCGGGCTCCCGCTTGGAATTCTTTTGGTTGTTGGAGAAAAAAACGGAATTCTTCCTGTTTCAAAATGGATTTTACGGACTCTTAACTCGCTTATAAATATTCTGCGTTCTGTTCCGTTCCTTATCCTTATGATTCTTGTGTTTCCGCTTACACGCCTTATTATAGGAACTGTAGTAGGAACGGTTGCAACTATTGTTCCTCTTGTTATTGCGGCTTTTCCTTTTGTAGCACGCCTTGTAGAAAGCAGCATGCGCGAAATTAATCCAAATACAATAGAGATGGCGCAGAGCCTTGGAGCAAGTCCGCTTCAAATTATCCTTAAAGTAATGATTCCGGAAAGCGTTCCGTCCCTTATTTCTAACGCTACAATCGCCATAACAACCGTTTTGGGCTACACCGCAATGAGCGGCATTTTGGGCGGCGGAGGACTTGGTAAAATTGCAATCAACTACGGCTACTACCGCTATAAAACTCTTGTGATGATTCTGGCAGTTCTTCTTCTGATTCTTATTGTTCAGCTTTTGCAGACTGTCGGAACCCGCCTTGCAGTTAAATCAAATAAAAGGCTGAAGAAGTAAGAGGTTAAATTTAGTACATGAGTTACATTTTTTACATTTAAAAATGTAACTTTTTTATACGCTGCTGTTTTATAAATTTATTGCGAATTTCTCAAAACGTAATATAATTAATATTACGTTTGGGAAAGTTTATAAGTACAAGTTTTCTTTTTTCCTAGTCTAATCAAAGTACATCTAAATTTTCCTCCATACGTACACGATATTTTTATTGAAGTTAAAAATATTTTAAGTTTCGAAAAGTCTTCAGGAGGTTTTCAGATGAAGCTTAAACTTAATCTTTCTACAAAAATTGCAATTCTTGCTGCGGTTGCCATCATTGTTTCTTCTGTTTCTGTTGGAATATGTTCAATCAACGTAAGCAAGAAACAGCTGCGAGGGCTTATTATAGAAAGTGTTGAAACAACGGAATTAGGTGTTTTGAACACTCTTGATAACTGGAGGCATATCCTTCAGGCTTCTGCTCTTGTCCTTGCAGATAAAACCCGTCTTGCAGCTGCATTGGGAAACCGGGATTACGATACTGCAAAGGCCTTGCTTGAAGAGCAGGTAAAAGTTCTTGATACTGATTTTCTTTTGGTTACCGATGAAAGGGGAGTTGTTGTTGCAGGCGGAAAATACGGAACGAATCTGTCTAATTTGAATTCCGTAAAATGCGCTTTGCAGGGCGAAAAAGAATATTCGTTTGAAGATTCAGAGATTTTTGAATATAGCGTTGTTGTTGCTTACCCTATAAAGAATAAAGGTCACATTGTCGGTACAGTTGTCGGCGGATACAGTCTTGTAAATCCTGAATTCGTAGAAGAAATCAAGCGCTGTTTTAAGGTTGAATGTACAATTTTCCGCGAAAATGTGCGTGTTTCTACTACTCTTGGTCAGAGTTTTATAGGAAAGAAACTTGAAAATCAGGATATTGTAAAGCATGTACTTACAAACGGCGAAAGATTTAACGGAACAAACAAAATTGGAGACAGAACATATTTCTGTATTTATGCTCCTATGAAAGACAATGACGGAAATATTTCCGGCATGCTTTTTGTTGCAAAAGATACAAAGGCTGAAGATGATGCCATTCTTGGCGTAATAAAATTTATTGTTCCTGTAATAATTGCGCTTGTTGTACTTCTTGTAATTGTTGCAACTGTATTCCTGCGCTCTCTGCTTAAGCCGCTCATCGGTGTAAAGGTAACTCTGGAAGACATTTCTTCTGGTGATGCTGACCTTACAAAGCGAATTGAACAGAAGTCAGAAGATGAAATTGGAGACGTAGTAAACGGCTTTAATAAATTTGCCGGTAAGCTTCAGAATATTATCGGCGATGTAAAAACTTCAAAAGATGACCTTCTTGTTGCTGGTGAAGATCTTTCCAGTGCAACACAGGATACTGCAAGTTCAATTACACAGATTATTGCCAATATTGAAAGTATGAAGAATCAGATTAATTCTCAGAATCAGTCTGTAAGTTCTACTGCCGGTGCAGTAAACGAAATTGCTTCCAATATTGAATCTCTGGAAAGAATGATTGAATCTCAGTCTGCCGGTGTTACAGAAGCTTCTGCCGCTGTAGAAGAGATGATCGGAAACATTACATCTGTAAACTCTTCTGTAGAAAAGATGGCACTTTCTTTTGAAGAACTCAGAACTAATTCGCAGACTGGAATTACAAAACAGGAAGCTGTAAATGAACGTATCAGTCAGATTGAAAGCCAGTCACAGATGCTTCAGGATGCCAACGTTGCAATTGCTTCAATTGCAGCTCAGACAAACCTTCTTGCCATGAACGCTGCAATTGAAGCGGCTCATGCCGGTGAAGCAGGTAAGGGATTTGCCGTTGTTGCCGACGAAATCCGTAAACTTTCTGAAACTTCTACTGCACAGTCAAAGACAATTGGTAATCAGCTTACAAACATAAAGGAATCGATTAACGATGTTGTTTCTGCATCTTCTGAATCTACCGTTGCGTTTGAAGCGGTTTCAAGAAAACTGGAAGAAACAGATGCACTTGTTATTCACATTAAATCTGCAATGGAAGAACAGAACGAAGGTTCTAAGCAGATTACAGAAGCACTTCACAACATGAACGATAGTACAGTTGAAGTAAGAAATGCTTCTTCTGAAATGCAGGAAGGAAACCGCATGATTCTGGAAGAAGTAAAACAGCTTCAGAATGCTACAACTCAGATGACTCAGAGCATGGAAGAAATGTCAGTTGGTGCCCGCAAAATCAACGAAACAGGTGCCGCATTGACAAACGTTTCCAACCAGATGAAAGATTCAATCAATAAGATTGGAGTCCAGGTAGATCAGTTTAAGGTGTAACATTATAAATAGCCGGAATACGGCGTTTTAAGAATAAATTCTTAAAACGCTGTATTCCGGCTATATAGTTTTTTTCTATATCCCAACATATAAAACTTATATTAGGCACGCAAAATTATTTTTGCCATAATCACTGCATAATTCGCTTTTACGGGGGCTTTTATGACAGAGATTTTATGGCATGGACGCGGCGGTCAGGGTGCTTTTACAGCCGCAAAGGTTTTGGGAGCGGCTTATTCAATTGACGGAAACTATGGACTTGCATTTCCGTCTTTTGGACCGGAAAGACGCGGAGCTCCTATTCTTGCATTTACAAAACTTGATTCAAAATCAATCGGGGATAGAAGTCAGATAAAAAAAGCTGACTATGTTATCTTCCTTGATGACACACTTTTTGCAGATTCTGCATTCAACGAAATCAAAAACGGCGGAAAAATCCTGCTGAATACAAAAAAATCCCTTGAAGAACTTGGAATCAATGACGAATCAAAAAAGAATTCAATCGTTCTTTTTGACGGAACAAGTCTTGCACAGGAAATTCTTAAACTTACAGTAACAAATACAGTTATGCTTTCTCTTCTTGCAAAAATAAGCGGACTTGTTTCTGAAGAAAATCTTATTTCTGCGCTAAAAGAATATATGCCGCCAAAAGTTGCAGCAAAGAACGAAGAACTTATAAGAAAGATTTTTGAAGACGAAGCAGATGAACTTGCTGACGGCGTTATTTCAAGTCAGACTTCGGCAAAAAACGGCAGTGTTCAGAAACTTTTTAATTATCCTGCTGCAAACGGTGCTCAACCGGTAAATAAAACTTCCGGAGGTGCCAGATGAGACCGTATCTTAGGACAGAAGTGCCGGTAACTTATGACACAACACCTGAAGCAACTGCATATGAAGCCGGATATCTTGTTACAAAAAATGCAGGCTGGCGAAATATTCGTCCGGTAATAGATACAGAAAAATGCCGCGGCTGCTTACAGTGCTATCTTTACTGCCCTGACGGTGTAATAAGCAAAGACAAGGAAAACGGCAAAGTAAAAATAGATTATGACTTCTGCAAGGGCTGCGGAATTTGTTCAAAAATCTGTAAATTCGAATCTATAAAAATGGAGGCCGAAAACTAATGGCAAAAAAATTTCTTTCAGGCGATGAAGCATTTGCATATGGCGTGCGCTTGGCGCGTCCTGCTGTTATTTCGGCTTATCCGATTACACCGCAGACAGTTGTTGTAGAAAAGCTTTCAGAATTTGTAGAAGACGGTAGCCTTAAAAGTGATTTTATACATGTAGAATCAGAACATTCGGCGCTTTCCTGCGCAATGGGTGTAAGCATTGCGGGCGCAAGGGCGTTTACGGCAACTAGTTCGCAGGGACTTTTGTACATGGCAGAATGTCTTGTGTACGCAAGCGGCGGGCGTTACCCGATTGTAATGATGAATGCAAACCGCGCAACTGCGCTTCCATGGAACATTTACGGTGACCAGAGGGATTCGTTAGCGCTTTTGGACAGCGGCTGGATTCAGGCATATGCAAAAGACGGACAGGAAGCGCTTGATCTGGCGCTTCTTGCTTATTACATAGCAGAGCACAAGGATGTTCAGACTCCGTTCATGGCAAATTTGGACGGCTTTGCACTTACGCATACATTTGAAAGCGTAGAAATTCCGGAACAGGAAAAAGCCGATGAATTCCTTCCGCCATTTGTAACGGACAACTGCATTGATTTTGAACATCCGCGTAACCTGGCGTTTTCGGCTGGTCCGGAAACTAATTCGTTCTTTAAGTACAAGGAGCACAAGGCTATGCTGAATGTACGCAGGGTTGTAAAGGAAGCAGAAGAGCGTTTTGAAAAGATTTTTGGTCGCCAGTATACAGGTCTGGTAGAAAAATACAGAACGGATGATGCTGATTTTGTAATAATAACATTGGGAACTCTTTCTGGACTTGTTCAGCAGGTTGTAGATGAATACAGGGAAGCCGGAGTAAAAGCAGGTCTTTTACGAATCCGCTACATGAGGCCGTTCCCAGATATTGAGATTGCTGAAGCGCTTTCCGGCGTAAAGGCTGTTGCAGTTCTGGAAAAGGACATTTCTTTTGGTGCAGAAGGAACTGTTTACACAAACGTTAATTCTGTGCTTAAAAAAACTGGACTTGGAATTCCAGCATTGAACTATATTGGCGGTCTTGGCGGAAAAGACATAAGCATTGAAGAAATTAAAGGAATATTCAGGGATCTCGGTGCCGGGGTTTTAGGGGGCGCAGGCTCCCTAGGAGAAGGGGTAGACCGCAACGAAGTGCGGGCGCAGGGGAAGGCTTTTCCCTCAAAGATTCACTTCTTAGGAATCCCGGAGGAGGTTCAGAATGATTAATGCAAAGACTCTGAATGAAGAAGAATTTTTTTACGGGCACAAGGCATGTGCTGGTTGTGGCGGAAGTCTTGCAGTACGAATTGCGCTTAAAGTTCTTGGAGAAAGGGCTGTAGCGGTTCTACCTGCCGGCTGTATGAGTGCGGTTGGATTCAACTATCCTCAGCTTTGTTTTTCAAATAACGCAATGATTTCTACATTTGCGGGAACTGCCAGCATGATGACTGGTGTCCTGGCCGGTTTAAGGGCCCGCGGAATAAATGACGCTCCTGTCGTTGGATTTGCCGGTGACGGTGGAACTGCGGATATAGGGCTTCAGGCGCTGAGCGGAACAATTGACCGTAACGACAACGTTCTTTATATCTGCTATGACAACGAAGCGTACATGAATACAGGTATTCAGAAAAGCTCGCTTACTCCTTTTGGAGCAAGGACAACAACAACTCCTGCGGGAAAAAACATCCGCGGAAATTTAAAGCAGAAGAAAAATCTGTTTGAAATAATTGCCGCTCATGACGTTCCGTATGCGGCTACAGCCAGCGTCGGATATATTCAGGATTTTATTAACAAGGTTGAAAAGGCTTCAAAAATTGAAGGAACAAAATTTATCCATGTTATTGCTCCGTGTCCTACAGGCTGGGGTGTAAAAACTGATGAAACAATTGACGTTGCAAAAGAAATTGTAGATACAGGACTTCTTTATCTTGCAGAATACGAAAACGGTCAGTTCCGTATTACTCATAAACCAAAGGAATTTTCTGACGTTTATGCATATATCCGGCGTCAGGCAAGGTTCAAGCATCTTACAGATGATGATATTGCCCTTATTGTGGAAGGACGCGACCGCAAATGGGAAAAAATTCTTAAAGAGTGGCAGTCGTAGTTATAAAAAAAAACTATAACCCACAATATAAAACTTGTATTAGGCATAGAACGTGCAATTTATTAACATACTAAACAACTAGGGAATGGCAGTTTAAGTGCACGAACTGCGACCCCCGAAAAAAAATCAGCCGAAAACGGCATTATAAAGTGAGGTAAAAAAATGGCAGATTGGGGAACAGCAGCACCAGATGGTAAATATTGGAATAAGGAACTTGAAACCTTACCAAGAGAACAGATTGAAGCAAAGCAGCTTGAAGATTTAAAGGAAATCGTAAAATTTGCATACGATAACGCTCCTTACTACAAGCGCAGTTTTGATGAAGCAGGCGTAAAACCTGAAGACATCAAGACATTGAAGGATCTTGAAAAATTTCCGTTTATCAACAAAAAAACACAGCGTGATACACAGGGTGTAGGTTCTTTCCTTGGAGAACTTGCAGCTGTACCGGAAGAAGATGTTGTATTCATTTCAACATCTTCAGGCTCAACAGGTGTTCCTACAGTAAGTCCTTTCAGCAAAAAAGACTTCGATGAATTCCAGGACACAGAAAGCCGCTGGTTCTATCAGATTGGAATGAGAAAGAACGACCGCTACGTTCATGCATTGAACTTCTCTCTTTATGTAGGTGGTCCGGACGTAATTGGTGCCCAGAATCTTGGTGCGCTCTGTATTTGGGGCGGTACACTTCCTAGCGAACGACTTCTTTTCGTTCTTAAGCAGTATCAGCCTACAATTATCTGGACAAGTCCAAGTTATGCATGGCAGCTTGGAGAAAAAGCCCTTAAAGCAGGCTATGATCCTAAAAAAGACTTTAACATTAAAAAGATTATTGTAGCAGGTGAACTTGGTGGTTCCATCAGTTCTACACGCAAGGCTATTGAAGACATCTGGGGTGCAGAAGTTTACGACTTCTACGGACTTTCAGACATCTTTGGTGCTTGTGCTGCTCAGTGTGAATATCACGACGGTCTACATATTGCAGAAAACCATATTCTTGTGGAAACAGTTGACCTTAAGACAGGAGAAGTTCTTCCACCGGGTTCAACAGGTGAGCTTGTATTTACAACTTTAAGAAAACATGCACGTCCGCTTATCCGCTTTAGAACTGGAGATATCGGTCGTATCGATCAGACTCCATGTAAGTGTGGACGTACACACGGAAGAATTCATATTCTTGGACGCAAGGATGATATGTTCATTGTAAGTGCAGTAAACGTATTCCCAAGCGACATTGAAGCTGTAATACGTGATGAAAAGGATTTGACAGGTGAATACCTTATCCGCATTTTTGAAAAGGATTTCACTTGCAAATACTCAGTAGAGGTAGAAAAATCTGGCAACAGTACAAAGACTGATGAAGAAGTAGCAGCTCTTACAAGTGCCGCTCTTAAGGGACGTATTGGTGTAAAACCATCAAGCGTAATTGTTCACAAAGACGGCGAACTTAATACTCGCAGCGAACATAAGTCAAAGCGAATTATTGATGAAAGAACTTTGAACTACAACATCTAGAAACAGTTTTTATAATGGTGTTCCCGGCATGCTACTGCCGGCATAAATAAGAGCATTTAATGTTCAGTTTGAGCATTTTGCCGGATTGCAGTTGTCATTCCCTAGAAGACTGTAATCCGGCAATTCTTTTAGGAATAGTCTGATTATTCAGGGGACAAATCTTGCGGCATAAAAATTACTGAATAATTTTCTCATTCTGTCTATTTGCATTAAAGACGGCCGTTAGATATATTTTGGTGAATCAAATTATTTAAAAATATAAAACGGAGGCTTTATGGCAACAAAATTTGATGAACTGACTGGTTTTGCTACAAAAGAATTGTTTTACGAAAACGTAAAAAATGCTGTCTTGGCAAATCCTCTGGAGAGACACTGCATAGTCTATTTTGACATTGATAATTTTAAGATTTTCAATGACCTTTTCGGTTACGAAAACGGTGATAGACTCTTAAAGGAATCAGCTCGTCTTATTAAAGAATTAAACGGAAACAAAAATCTTTGTTCAAGAATTACTTCTGACTGGTTTGCGTTCTATATTCCTGAAAGAAAATTTTCTGAAACGGCTCTGACTGACATTTCAGACAGCCTGAATAAAATCTTTAAAGAATCGCTTATGCCGATTGTAATTCATTTTGGTGTGTACAGTTTTAACAGCCTTGATGAAAAGGTTTCTATTCTGGCAGGGCGTGCAAAACGTGCCCTAAAATCTATAAAAGGTCTTCCTTCTAAACTTGTTGCGTACTACGACAATAAATTTATGGAAACCGAAAGACAGGAGCAGCATGTTGCCAGGGTTTTTGATACGGCCTTGAAGAATGGGGAATTCAGGATTTTTCTGCAGCCTCAGGTTTCTGTAAAAAAAGGACTTCAGGGCGCAGAAGTTCTAGCACGCTGGATAACACCGCAGGGCGAGCTTATAAGTCCGGATAAGTTTATTGGAACTTTGGAAAAAACGGGACTTATTTCAAAGCTGGATAACAATATCTGGGAACAGGCTGCGGCTCTTCTAAAATACTGGGAAGGTACAGAAAAAGAAAATCTCTATCTTTCTATAAATATATCTGTAAAGGATTTTAATAACCTTGATGTATATCAGGTACTTACAGATATAGTTAAAAAATATAACATTCCGCCTAAAAAACTGCGGCTTGAAATTACTGAATCCGTGCTTATGAATGATGTAAAAAAGGTTCTGGAAGTAATTAAAAAGCTGCGAAAGGCAGGATTCTATATAGAAATTGATGATTTTGGGAAAGGTTATTCTTCTTTAAGCATGCTTAAAGACATAGAAGTTGACCTCCTGAAAATCGACATGGACTTTTTACGGAAAACAGAAAACGAATTAAAGAGTTCCATTATTCTGGAATCAATTATTTCAATGACCAGAAAACTTGGGCTGGAAGTGCTTACAGAAGGTGTTGAAACAGAGGCTCAGATTGATTTTTTAAAGATGGTCGGATGTGATTTGTTCCAGGGCTATTATTATGCCAAACCGATGGCAGTAGCCGATTTCAGCAGGAAATTCTTTTCGCCAAACTTGCACAGTTTGCAGGGCGAAGAAAAAACTGTTGTATAAACTTTTTTAAAGGAGGCGTGATAAAAATGCATCCGTGTATTTTTATCACAAAAGAAAAATGCCTGAATTATCTACACGAACAGCAAATTTTACAGACAGCGTTATTCGCCGCATGACCCGTATTTCAAATCAGTACGGAGCCGTTAATCTTTCTCAGGGGTTTCCAGATTTTGAACCACCGCGCGAAATTCTTGACCGGCTTGCACAGGTAACCCGCGAAGATTTTCACCAGTATTCAATTACATGGGGAGCTCAGAATTTTCGCGAGGCTCTTGCCGCAAAAATACAGCATTTTTCCGGAGTTCAGGTAGATCCTAATTCCGAGCTGGTTGTTACCTGTGGTTCCACAGAAGCAATGATGGCTGCAATGATGAGCGTTACAAATCCGGGAGACAAGGTAATTGTATTTTCGCCGTTCTATGAAAACTACGGAGCAGATACAATATTAAGCGGTGCAGAACCAATTTACGTTCCGCTTATTCCACCGGAATTCAACTTTGACCCGGCCGTTCTGGAAGATGCATTCCGCCAGAAGCCAAAGGCAATAATCGTATGTAATCCGTCTAATCCGTGTGGAAAAGTTTTTACACGCAAGGAACTTGAATTTATAGGACAGCTTGCCGTTAAATACGACACTTTTGTAATTACAGATGAAGTATACGAACACATTCTGTACAAGCCTAATGTTCATACTTACATGGCAAGTCTTCCCGGAATGAAAGACCGTACGATTACATGTAATTCGCTTTCCAAAACATATTCTATAACTGGATGGCGTTTAGGCTATGTACATGCAAATCCTCAGGTGGCAGAACGCGTAAAAAAAGTTCATGACTTTCTTACTGTAGGAGCCGCCGCACCTCTTCAGGAAGCTGCTGTGACTGGCTTAAAATTCGGAGACGACTATTACCGTGAACTTCAGGAAAAATATACAAAAAAGCGTGAACTTTTCCTGCGCGGTCTGGATGAAATAGGCTTAAAGCATACGGTTCCTCAGGGTGCGTACTACATTCTTATCGATATAAGTGAATTTGGTTATAAAAGTGACACGGAATTTGCCGAAGTGCTTGCCCGCGATGTAGGAGTAGGCGCAGTTCCTGGTTCTTCTTTCTTTAAGGAAGAAGAAAACCGCTACGTCCGCCTTCATTTTGCAAAAAAAGATGAAACTTTGAACGAAGCGCTTAACAGACTGTCTGACATAAGGAAAAAGATAAAAAAGCAGTAATCTATTAAAATCTATAGAATTTATTTATAAACCTATTGACTTAGTGGGTAATAAGTTATATATTAAACCTATCAATTAAATAGGAAATAGGTATTATATGGCTCCATTTTTTATGTTACAGAAAATGTTCTCTTGTTGCTGCGTGTGTTGTTGTAAATGCAGGCGGGTCTGTTACGCATAAAATCTATGCCACAGCTTTGATGATAATCAAAAAATCCGCCGTTTTTTCATAAAACCGGCGGATTTTTTTTATTCACGACCGCTAACTCGGAATTTTAAGGAGTCGTGATAAAAATTACGTCCATGTAATTTTTATCACGACAGTTTTGCATAAATGCAAAACTGTTATTTCGTGCCTCCTGCACGACCGCTAACACGGATTTTTAAGGAGAACATAATATGGTTGATAATCAGGAAAGTATTACTGCAAAACTCTGCTCATTTGCCAGGGCTTTTCATTCTAACTTTGGAAAAGACAAAATCTTTGATGACTACCTTGCCTTTGATCTTATGGGTAAAACTCAGTACGAAGAAATGGGTCAGTTAATCGAAAACGGTTTTGATTTGAACAAGTATGACCACAAAAAATGGTTCTGCCACAAGAACATTATGGAAGCGCTTTACAAATACATGCTTCCAATTCCGCTTTCCCGCATAAGTTTTGCACAGAAAGAACTTTCTGAATTTGCAAAAAAATATGCGGTAAACGGAAAGAAAATTCAATATGTAATCTGCGGTGCCGGAATGGATTCATTCGCTTTCAGAAATACGAACGAAAATATTCATATTTTTGAAATCGACCATCCCGATACTCAGAAATACAAAAAGGAACGCATTGGCGAGCTTGAATGGATAATTCCACGAAACCTTACCTTTGTTCCTGTTGACTTTACACGCGACAGTCTTAAGGAAAGGCTGCTTGAGGCTGGATTTAATCCGGAACTTACAACCTTTACGGCAATCCTTGGAGTTTCATACTATCTGGAACTCAATGTTTTTGAAGAGACATTAAAGATTATTTCTGACATTACAAATTCAGAAAGCAGGATAATCTTTGATTTCCCGGATGAAACAACACTGTCGATGAATGCGGCTCCACGGGTAGAGGAACTTGCCCGGATTACAGCAAAGCTTGGTGAACCGATGGTCAAAGGTTTTTCCGTAGACGAGATTCAGAATGCTTTAGCGCGTCATGCCATGAAGATTGAAAATCATGAAAGTCCAAACGACATTCAGAATAAATACTTCAAGGGGCGAAGCGACAGCTTAAAGGCTTTTGAAAACGTTCACTTTGTAAGGGCAAAAAAAATAATTTAATTTTAAGCGGATAAGCTGAAAATCGCTTTCGCAATTTATCACGGGCTGCCTGCCGGGCAGTTTTCCAAGGAGTAAAATATGTCAGGAAAGAATTATAAATCAATTGAATCTAGCTTGATTCACGGTGGAATTTACGGAGATGAACTTACAGGTGCAGTAAACGTACCGATTTATCAGACTTCTACTTATGAGCAGCAGGGAATTGGTCAGAATAAGGGCTGGGAATATTCGCGCACAGGAAATCCTACACGTGCGGCTCTTGAAGCCTTAATTGCAGAACTTGAAGGCGGAACTCATGGTTTTGCTTTTGGTTCGGGAATGGCAGCATTAACAGCCGTACTTACTCTTTTTAAGAGCGGCGACAGAATCATTATTTCAAGCAATGTTTATGGCGGAACTTTCCGCGTACTTGATAAAATTTTTAAGAATTTCAACATTACATATTCAATTGAAGACACAACAAATCTTGAAGAACTTGATAAAAAAGTAACTCCAGATGTAAAGGCAATTCTTGTTGAAACACCGGCAAATCCTTTGCTTACAATTACAGACCTTCACGGAATTGCAGAAATTGCAAAAAAACATGGAATCCTTTCAATTGTTGATAACACATTCATGACACCATATCTTCAGCGCCCTATAGAAAGTGGAATTGATATTGTAGTTCACAGTGCTACAAAATACCTTGGCGGTCACAGTGATGTTGTTGCCGGTCTTGCAGTTGTTCATGACAAAACTCTGGCAGAACGGCTTGCATTTATTCAGAATGCAACTGGTGGCGTACTTGGACCTTTTGATTCATTCCTTTTGATCCGCGGAATTAAAACTCTTGGTGTTCGCCTTGACCGCCACACAGACAACGCACTTAAGATTGCAGAATGGCTTACAGGTCATGAGGCCGTTAAGAAAGTTTACTACCCTGGACTTAAGACTGCACAGGGGTACGAAATTAATAAAAAGCAGGCAAAGAACGGCGGCGCAATGATCAGTTTTGAACTTAAAGAAAACTATGATTACAAAAAATTCTTTAGTTCGCTTGGTCTTGTTGCCCTTGCAGAAAGTCTTGGCGGCGTAGAAAGCCTTGCGTGCCACCCTGCAAGCATGACTCATGCAAGTATTCCAAGAGAAATCCGCGAAAAAGTTGGAATTACAGACGGTCTTATCCGTCTTTCGGTTGGAATTGAAGCAGTAGATGACATTATTGCAGACGTAGCTCAGGCAATAGAGAAGGCAAAAAACTAAGCAGGTTTTAGGGTGCAACCCTAGGAGAGAGGGTAGAGGAAAACACGGTGATTGAGCTTGTCGAAATTACCGTGTTTGGAACGAGGGGGAGACTTCCCCCTCGCACCCCCTGAATAGGTGGTTGCTTACGCAACATTTACTGCGGGGGAGACTTCCCCCACACAAAGAGGAATATATGAAATATCTTAATTCGATGCAGGAACTGATTGGAAATACACCGCTTGTAAGGCTTGGAAATATGGGACTCCCAGAAGGAGTAAATCTTTTTGCTAAACTGGAACTTTGGAACCCGGCTGGAAGCGTAAAGGACAGAATTGGCCGCGAAATGATTGAAGATGCAGAACGTCGCGGAGTTCTTAAGGAAGGAGGAACAATTGTAGAAGGAACTGCTGGAAATACAGGACTTGGAATTGCGTTTGCAGCATTAAAAAAAGGATACAAGGTAATCTTTGTCGTTCCAACTAAGTTCAGTCAGGAAAAACAGACATTGATGAAAGCGCTTGGCGCAGAAATCGTAAATACTCCGCGTGAAGACGGAATGCTTGGTGCAGAAAAGAAAGCAGAAGAAATAAGGAATTCCATTGAAGGTGCTGTTTCTCTTGAACAGTTCAGAAATCCTTCAAATCCTGTTGCTCATTATAAAACTACAGGACCTGAGATTTATTCTGCGCTGGACGGACAGATTGACTATTTTGTTGCCGGTGCAGGCAGTGGCGGAACATACAGCGGAATAGTAAGATATCTTAAAGAGCAGAATCCGGAAATCCGCGGCGTTCTTGCAGACCCGATCGGTTCAACAATGGGCGGCGGAGAACACGGAGACTACAATATTGAAGGAATTGGGAACGATTTTATTCCTGACACAATGAACATGAATTTTGTTGATAAAGTCGTTAAAATTACAGATGCAGACGCATTTGTATCTTCGCGCGAACTTGCACGCCGCGAAGGTATTTTTGCAGGAAGTTCCAGCGGAGCTGCCTTTGCTGCCAGCAAGAAGCTTGCGCTTGAACTTGAAGCAAGCGGTGAACTTGAAAAAATCCTTAAGACTGGAAGAAAAGTAAATATAGTTACTGTTTTCCCGGATCGCGGAGACAGGTATTTTTCCAAGAAACTGTACGAATAATATATATTGGAAAGCAGCATAGCTGCTTTCTATCAGGAGTAGAAATGTCATTTGTAAATCTTGAATATCTTTTTGAAGATCCAACTGAACTGAATGAATCTGCACTTCCAGATTACGCAAGCCTAGATTTTGTTTCCAACGGAAGTCATATTTACGGCGAAATAATGTGGCCGCACAATATGGCACAGAAGAAACATCCCTGCGTAATAATGCTGCATGGATTTCCGGGTTCAGCAAGAAACGATGACATTTCTCACGCTTTGTGCCGTATAGGATGTGTTGTAATTGTTCCGCACCACCGCGGAGCATGGGGAAGCCAGGGAAAGTATCTTATTACGCACTGTGTAGAAGATGCTGTAAACCTTGCCCTGTACGCTCATTCTGCAGAGTTTCTTGAAAATTACAATGTTCACCCAGACCAGATTTTTCTGCTAGGGCACAGCATGGGCGGAAACTCAGCCCTTAATGCCGGAAAGCAGCTTGATTTTGTGCGCGGGCTTGTAATGCTTGCTCCGTATGATCCGACCTGCTTTTTGCGGCTTGGAAAAGAAGCTTACATAAAGGCTCTTCTGAACGAAGGCAAAATCCTTAAGTCTGACGGAATAGATTCCATTTATGAAGATATTGTTCAGAATAAAGAAAATCTTGCCTTTCCAAATGCTTTTAACGGCGTAAAAAATAAAAATATTCTGATTTTTGCAGCAAAATACGATACTGTTAGCAGCAATCAGGAAATGATCGTTCCGCTTTGGAATAAACTGGAGCAGAACAGACCGAATTTAAAAAAATCAGACGGCTCTGTAAAAGCAATTCAAAAGTTGATTGAATATCCTGTTCAGCACGGGCTTTTAGGGCGTCGCATTCTTATGATACGTGAGATTGCAGAATTTATAAAAGAGGCTGGTGAACTATGACAATACAGCAGATAAAATATGTAATAGGAATTGCCGAAACCGGTTCCTTTAACAAAGCGGCAGAAAAGCTCTATGTTTCTCAGCCGTCACTTACAAGTTCAATTCACGATCTGGAAGCAGAACTTGGAATAACAATTTTTAACCGTACAGGACGCGGCGTAACGCTCACAAATGACGGAACGGAATTTATTTCTGCTGCGCGCCAGGTTTATCACAATTTTTTAAATCTTGCAGAAAAATACGGTGACGGCGGAAACATCAAGAAAAAGTTTGGCGTTTCAACCCAGCATTATTCATTTGCGGTAAAAAGTTTTGTAGAAATGGTAAAGGAATTCAACACTAATGAATATGAATTTGCCATCCGCGAAACAAAAACTCCGGAAGTAATAGAAGACGTTGCATCCTTAAAAAGCGAAATCGGAATCCTTTATTTGAGTGACTTTAACCGTAAGCCAATTACAAGCCTTTTAAAATCAAAGGATCTGGAATTTCATCACGTAATTGACTGTAAGGCGTATGTTTATATCTGGAAAGGTCATCCGCTTGCAAAAAATGCAGAAATCACTCTGGAACAATTAAAAGAATATCCTTGTTTAAGTTTTGAGCAGGGCGACGGAGCAAGTTTTTATTTTGCAGAAGAAATTTTAAGTACAGAAGAGTATCACCGCACAATCAAGGCAAATGACCGCGCAACCATGCTGAACCTTATGATTGGATTGAACGGCTATACTCTCTGTTCCGGCATAATCTGTGAAGAGCTTAACGGTTCCGATTACATTGCGGTTCCTTTTCATGAGACAGATGAAAGCATTAACCGCGTAATGGAAATCGGTTACATTACAAAGAAAAACTTCTCGCTAAGTTCAATCGGATTGAAATATATAGAAGAAATTAAGAAATATCTTGGTCTTCCTGCATCTTAATATATTCATCTTTAATTTCTGACCAGATTGTAGACCTGTTCTTTCCGTGTTCTTTTGAATAGTAAAGGGCACGGTCTGCATTTGTAAGGGTTGTGTTCATGTCTGTAGGATCATCCATCTCAAAATTTGAACAAATTCCCATACTGAATCCAAGGCGCAGGCTGTCCTTTATATTAACCTTTTTATTCAGAGCATGCTCAATGTCCGGAATAAAATATTCCGCTTGAACAAGTCCTTCCCTAAGTCGTTCACCGGCCCTAAATGCTTCGCTGCAGTTTGTGTTAGGCAGCAGAATTACAAATTCATCTCCGCCAAATCGGCATATAAAGTCAACGCGGCGGTATACTTTCTGCAGCAGCTCAGAAAATCTAAGGATGACGATATCCCCGATTTCGTGGCCAAAGCTGTCATTTATAAATTTAAAGTTATCCAGATCAATAAACGAAATGCTAAGCTGAAAGTGCTTGTTCTTTTTCTGGATGTAGCGGCGTACCATTTCGCTTTCTACAAGCAGCTTGTCCTGAAGCGCGCGCCTGTTGTTCAGCATAGAAAGCTGGTCAGTAGAAGAAATAAACAGCAGGTGTCTGTTCTGAAGCCTCATGATAATCTGAGCCTGAATGTTTGCAATGGCAATTTCCAGAGTAGAAATGTCTTCCTGTGTAAAGACAACGTCTCTTGACGGAATAATGATGAGCAGCGCCTTATACTGATATTTGGAGAGGTTTGAATAAAAGTAATTTTGCTTTCCATAGAAAGTCAGCTTTTCGTTTGTCTTATAGCGCGTGCTGTCTGCAATAACCGCATCAAGCTGTTCATCTGGAATTGAATGAATTTCCGTCTTTGAAAAATAAGAAAGGTTTGTCCAGTTGTCCTCTTCCTTGATATAAAGAAAAACTGAATCTGCAACGGTATAATCTACAATCGACTGAATGATTTTCTTTGAATAAGAAATGTCGTTTTCATTTTTAGAACCGTGAGACATGATTTTGTTCAGGAACTGAGAATTTTTGAGTTCCTTATGAAGCTGGTTCATGAGCATGTCTTTCTGAAGGCTTTCGTTCAGTTTTGTAAGGCTCAGCTTTGGCTTGTCAAATTTTTCAACATTGTTAATGTGCTTTTCAAGCGGCAAAGGTCCGCCGTTTTCTATAAAGTGACTTAGTTTATGTTCCTCTGCAATCTTAAAGGCTTTCTGAAGATATTCGTTAATCAGGCTTTCATTTCCGTTTTTTGCAAGTTCCGCCGCATATTCATAAATTACAAAAACATGCCTGAACGACTGTGCCGTACTGAAATTTTTAAAAGATTCTTCGGCTTCCTTCATTTTTTCTTTTGAAAGGTTCATCTTGCCGTCTTTAAGTGCAAAAATTGCTTCCATAAGGTTAATGATAGGAATGTTGATTTTTGTATAAATTCCATTGTTGTGCATAATGTTGTACAGCGAAATTTTTGAGCGGTTCAAAAATCCCTTGTGCATTTCTATATAAGCCTTATGAATCAGAATGTCGTTGAATTCCGGCAAAAATGATGTAACGGTATTTTTCGACATGTTGTAGGAATTCATCAGAAGAATGATTTCCTGATAAAAATCATAGGCTTCGTCAAAATGACATGAATAGAAAAGCGTATTTGCAAAATTATTCAGCGTAATAATTATTTCTGTCGTTTCGCTAAGGTTTATAAGCTTGTCAGACATTTCGTTAAGCAGGTTGTAAGATCTTTTATATCTTGTAGTCATAAGATATTCGTATGACAGGCTGTTCCTGATTTTAATTATTGCCTGAAGGTCATTTATCTGGGTGCGCAGTTCATTGCATTTGCTGTACATTTTGTGCGCCTGCTCAATTTTTCCGTCATGCAGCAGGATAATTCCCTCCCAGTTATAGGCAGTTGCAAGGCTGAATTCATTTCCGAGACCTTTTGCAATATTGATTATGTTGTCTATGAACGGAAGCATGCTTGTACGCAGCGAATTATTGTTCATTATCTTCCATGGAATATTTACGGCTGTTAATATGTAGTTGTTCTTGTAGCCGTATTTATCCAGAAGCGAAAGCGTATGGTAGTATTTTTCCAGTGCGATTTCTGGGTTTGTCTTTTGAGTTGCGGCATATTCTGCCATAAATGCAAGCGGATAAAACGGTGAATCCGGATTTTTTTCCAGTTCATTTTGAAGAGTGATTATAAATTTAAGCGCAGTTGAAAAAAGATTTTTTGCCTGCAAAACCCTGACCATTGCAAACAGCCCCGGGATTGTAAGTTCGTCATTTATCTGGCTGTCTGTAATAAAATTAAGGTAGTAGTATGCCTGGTCAAATTTCTTTGAATAAAAATTTATAAGCCCTATTTCCAAATAAAGGTTCCGTTTCTGAAAGTCAGATATTGCAAAATTTTTAAGCCGGTCTTCTATGTAGTCAAAGGTCTTTAAGCCTTGGTCAAGCGAAAGAAAGACGCGGCAGTTATGCAGTGAATTGAACCAACTTTCGAAGTCAAATTCTGCGTCGTCTCTGGAAGTTGTGCCGGTATTTACGTATTCCGGGGCATCCGTAATTTCCAGAAAGTTATGCATTGTTGCAAGCCCCTGGTAGAAATTCTGAAAATTTGGACCGCACTGCTCAATTTCTTCATTATTAAAGCAGAGCATGATTTTTCCTTTAAAATCATTTTTAGCAAGGTCTGCCAGAAACTGAATTGATTCGTCCGGCATATCCTGCGCATTCAGAATAAGAAAAACCCTGTCAGAGATTTTTTCAAAAAGAATTCTAAGTGATTCGGAAAAGCGCTTGCGCTCATAAAATATTTCATCAATGTGGATTACGTCGTAGCGCACCTGGGCAACGCCGGTTTCGCAGAAACTGTAAAAAATAGGCGCCTGCAGCGAATAAAAATTATTAAAAACGTCTTCCTTTGTGACTGGACATTGCTGGATTGCACTTATAAACGGCTTCATTGGATTTTTATCAGTAAAGCAGTCAAGTATTGTTACCTGATTTTTAAGGTAAGACGGCATGTCATACATTGTTGACTGTGGCACAGAAAAATAGAGAAAGTGTTCGTTTTGATCAAGGATAAAATCGTCGGTAAGAGATTTAATTAATTCGCGTAAAGCCATTCTATTTTATTATACAGCGTAATGGAAAAAAGTAAAAAGAATAATGATTTTAGAAGAAATTATTCATGCAGCGGGAAGGACGGGCGATAAAATATTTTGAAAAAAAGTTGCGGATTACATATTTTTAAAGGTATAATTCAAGGTATGAAAAAGCAAGCTGTAAAAACATTCGGTATTTTAACTTCGGGCGGAGATGCTCCAGGGCTTAACGCCGCAATTCGTGGTGTTTGCCGTTCAGCAATGATTAATTATGGCATGAAAATCGTTGGAATCCGCAACGGTTATCGTGGTTTGATAAATGGAGACGGCTTTCCAATAACTAAGGATACTATTTCTGGAATAATAACTCGTGGCGGTACAATTCTTGGAACTAGTCGCGAAAAACCTTTTAAAAATCCTGTTGCTTCACCGGAAACAGGACTTTTGCCGATTGAAGCCATAAAAAAGAATTACAAGAAGTGGAAGCTGGACGCACTTGTTGTGCTCGGCGGAAACGGAACTAATACAACAGGCAGCCTTTTGGCAAATGAAGGTTTGAACGTAATCGGTATGCCAAAGACAATTGATAATGATATTGTCGGTACAGACATTACGTTCGGTTTTCATACGGCAGTAAATGTTGCAACAGAAGCAATTGACCGCATTCATACGACTGCGCACAGTCACAGCCGCGTAATGGTAGTTGAAGTAATGGGACACAAAGCAGGATGGCTTGGCCTGTATTCAGCTATTGCCGGCGGTGGAGACGTATGCCTTATTCCTGAAATTCCGTACGATATTAATTCTGTAGCAAAGAACGTTCTTGCCCGCCGTGATGCCGGCAAGGAATTTTCTATTGTAGTTGTTGCAGAAGGTGCTTTGAGTGTAGAAGAAGCCAAAATGGACAAGAAGACGTTCAAAAAAGAGCGTGCGGCAATGCAGCAGTCAATCGGCTATAGAGTTGCAAAGGAACTTGAAGCTGCTACAGGGCTTGAAAGCCGCACTTCGGTTCTGGGTTATCTTCAGAGGGGTGGAACTCCTTGTGCTTATGACCGCGTTCTTGCAACTCAGTTTGGCGCAGCGGCTGCAGACATGCTTTACCGCGGCGAATTCGGCAAACTTGTTGCAATGCAGGACAATAAGATTGTAGGAATTCCGCTTGATACATGTGCCGGTAAAGTAAAAAATATCAGTCTTGACGATCCGCTTATTGCAGAAGGTCGTTCTGTAGGAATCTGTTTTGGCGACTGATAATTTTAAGTGCCGTTTTTGCTCTGCCTGCCTTGGATACGGCTGCATAGGTCAGCTTCCGGGCATGGGCGGAGTAAACCAAAGCCGTAACTTTATATTAAACTGTGAATCATGGGATAAACTTCCCGCAGATGAATCTCTCTCTGTTCGTCCAGAACATATTGGAATTGCGCCTGTAACGGGAGCAGTTCAGAATATCGGTTATTCAGAAGAATCTGATTTTTATCTTCCGTATTTTAAGGTCGCAAAGGATTCCGGCATAACTCTCTGCGTTGGCGACGGTGCTCCAGATGAAAAACTCCTTCTTGGTCTAAAGGCTGTTCAGGAATTAAAGACAAAGGCATATTTTTTCTTTAAGCCGTATCCGGACGGGCGTCTTATGGAACGCTTGGAATGGGTAAAAAATGATGCAGCTGCGATAGGAATGGACATTGATGCATATAATATTGTAACAATGCGGAATCAGGCAAAACTTGAGCGAAAGAGCGCTTCACAGATAGAATCGCTTCGCCGGGCTTCAGGCCTTCCGTTCATGATAAAAGGCGTTTTCACCGAAGAAGACATCCGCCTGTGTGAAGAAGTTCACCCTGACATAATAGTGGTTTCAAATCATGGCGGCCGCGTAGAAACGCTGGAAGGCAGCACTGCGGATTTTCTTGTCCAGAATAAAGCCCGGCTTCTGAACTGCTGCAGCGAACTCTGGGTAGATGGCGGCATCCGCAAAACCCGCGACATTCAGGCCGCACTTACCGCAGGTGCAAAAAAATGCCTTATCGCCAGACCTTTCCTTGCCGCTCTTGCAAAATCCGGCACAAAAGGCATGCAAGATTTCGCCGCAAGCCTCTTCTCTGACAAATAGCGGTTATTGAGCTTTAAATTCAAGTTTTAACAAATATATTAAATTTGAAATTCAGGCTATTTATTCTTTGCGTTGTGGCAGGCAAGAAATCCAATAGACACGAACACCAGCACCAGCGCATAGAAAATAAATCCCATCGAAAACGCGTATTTGCTTCCAAAAGTTCCCAAAATGCTAAAATTTACAGCCCTAAAGAAACTTGTTGCCAGCTTATGCATTGAAATATATATAGGGCACAGCAGAATGAAGATATAAATCCAGTGGAATTTAAAGATTGAATCTTCGTTTATGCGGCAGTGCCATGCGGTAATTGCAATCATTACAAAGAAAATCAAAATGTACAGCGGGAACAAAAGTCTGTTCATAAGTGCCTGACAGAAAACTTCGCCGGAATATCCGAATCTGTCAGCGTATGTGTAAAAATCCATCAGAGAAGTAAGGGACATAGATTCTGCACCTTTAGACGCTTCTTTAAGGGTATTGAAAACTTCATAAGAAATCGGCATTAAAAGATAGTTTATGTCCTTGTTTTTTTCAGAACCGCCGATTTTTTCAGGACGGTAAATCAATCCTTCAAGATTACGGTCAACAGAAGTCAAAAGCACAAACGGAATGTTCTTGATTTTTTTATTGATTTCAAGGTTTTCCAAAATTTCTTCATCAATCATGCGTGTTTCAATGTTCTTCATTTTTGCATAAGGAACATAAATTCCAGATAGATATTCGCCTTCTGGAGAAAGCGTTACGATTGTAAGTGCCCTCAGGTACTGAATCATATTTGCTGCATGACCTTTAGATGAAACGCCCTTTATAAAGAATACCGTTGTAGTTCCGTTCAAAGAATTTTTGATTTTAAATGAAATGTTTGTTGCAGTTTCATAGCCTTTAAGGTTGAAAGTTTCATCATAGTAAAAATACTGATTGTCAAGCGCCTGCTGAGAAATTCTAAGGTAGCGTACGACATCAGGGTCAATTGCCAGATATTTAGATTCTTTAGACAGTGTATTAAAGACATAATATGAATGAAGGAAGTCGCCGTTTGTAAGCGCCGTATAGCCTTCATATTTTTTTGCAAAAATTTTCTGTTCTTCTGTTGTTCCGTATTCTCTTGCCTGAGCAAGCATGTTCCATGCAGTTGCCGCAATATGCTTGCATTCAGTGATGTTTACGTTCTTGTTGTCTGCAAGTTTAAGCGCCTGCTGTGAATAATAGTGTGCACCGAACCAGTCCTGATTTTCAAGACATTCACGCGCAGTTTGGAGCAGCTTGTAGGATTCATACGGTTCAGTCGGAATTTCCGTGCTTTTCTTAGGAATTCCGAACATGGAATCTCCAAAAGTCAATTCATGCATAGTCTGAATGATTGATTTGGAAATTTTAGCCTTTTCGTTCAGGGCACTTTCTGCCTTGTAGACAAGCGTGCTGTTCAGCGTATTTTTGGGATCAATCATGTATGCAGATTTTGCGTACTTGTAAGAAAGTTCGTAGTTCTGCGCATCATAAAGGTTTTGCGCCGTAATCTGATATTCAGTCATAAGGAAAGGAAGTTCTTCCAACGACCTCATTTTTTTAGAAATCATTGGATTGGCAAGTTCTCCGGCAAAAGTAAGGAGTGCAACAAAAATCATCCCGGAAATGAGCACGCCCTTGTAGCGCTCAAACATTGCATGAGAAAAACGCAGAAGGCTGTTTCCGGAATGCGAGCCAAAATCAATTGCCCAGCCGACAGTTGAACTTGTAAAGAAAATTGCCGGCATTATGTATATGAATACTTTTAGAGTCAGTAAGAGACGGTAAGTTTTTTCCGTGTTTATTATTAGTTCCGGAATGCGGGCAAAATTCATGCAGAATAAAAGGCAGATAAGAAAACAGAGGATAAAAAAACTTATGGAAACAATATGAACGCTTTTAAATTTCATTACAGACTCCTGTTTTTGTGTGAAGCAGTTCTTAAGATTCCGATTAAAATCAGTATAACGCTTATAAGAATGTTTACGCAGAATAACGGCAGTTCAATTTCGTTATCAAGAAAGAAATTTGATTTTCCCGGTTCAAAGAGAAAGTTGTTTATGGTTCTGCGCACCTGACCGAAAACCGGCTGGAAGTAGAAAAAGTTGAACCACAGAATCAATACTGACATAAGCAGAATCCACACTGTGTTTATCAGTTTCCATGAACTTACCCTGATAAGACCGTACACAGAACTTAGTGCCAGTCCCAAACCGCAGAAGAAAAGCCACGAAATAAGTCCGGTGTCCCACATTCGTTCTGCTTTATCCTTGTAAAAAACAAGAATTCTGGAAACATTCATCGGCATTGAGCCCATAGATTCCCTGATGATCGGATCATTGAAATGAGCTTCTGCATCAGAAAAATCCGAAGTAGAAGAAACGGAAATTGTTCCGACCTTTGCAAATTCGTTCGGTGACTTTGAATCATAAAGGCGGGCAACTTCTGCAATGTCATTTTTTGAATCTTTTATAAAGTAATATATGGCTCCATTAATGTTTCTGAAGTATCCGCCGCTCAAATCCTGTGTTGATTCAAGTTCTTCAATCGGAGTAAGCATTGTAATGGCTTTTTCCTGAATGATAAGGGTTACAGGATAAAACAAAAGCCATGTAACCAGCGAAATAACGGCATAAGTAATGCAGCTTGAAACCGGACTGCTTAAATGTCTTGTTTTGTAAAAAGCAAGAAACATGGAACTGGTCATAAAAATAATAGGAAGAATGGAAAAAATTCCGTAAACCAGAATTTCTGCAGAAAATACAGATGATTTTCCTACAACAAGACTTACAGCGTTAAAATATTGAGAAAATAAAAATAATCCGGCAAAAAGCCCTAAAAACGTAAATCCAAGATAACAAAGAATCAATGTGACTGGTTTTGACATGTATAACCTTCCTCTCCAATTATCGGCTGTACAGCAGTGCTTGTTTAGATTCTATTTTAACTGATATATGATAATTTGCACTAGAAAAGATAATTTCTTCATGTAAGCAGGCAAAAAATCTTACTTTATACTCGTTGTTATATATGTTATAATTGGAGCGTATGAAATTTACTTCAACAAGAAATAAATCTCTGCGGGTCGGGTTTACTCAGGCAGTTATGAACTGTCTTCCAAAAGACGGAGGAATGTATGTTCCTTGCGAAATGGAAGACCTGCGGAAATGGATTTTGTATACCGACGAAGATTCAACATTTTCTTCGGTTGCGGGTTCCCTTACTTCCGCATTCATGCACGAAGAATACAGTCCAATCATATGTGAAACAATTGCTTCTACTGCGTTCCCGTTTGCTCCGGAAATCAAACAGCTTGATGAAAATCTTTTTACACTTGATCTTACAAAAGGACCTACCGGAATCCACAGGGATTTTGGCATTTCATATCTTGTTTCAATCCTGGAGACGACTTTTAAACTTAAGGGCGGACGTGCAGTTTTTCTGGATGTTTCTACGGGCGAACTTGGTGCAAGCCTTGCAGCAACAATGAGGGGAAAAACTAATCTTAAGGCCGTTGTTGTATACCCTAAAGGCTGTGTGCGCGGTCTTGAAGAAAGTGATTTTGTCTGGAACGGCGGAAATATCTATCCTGTAGAAATAGACGGTACTGAAGAAGACTGCAATAAATTTGTCAGGATGATTTTTGATGATGCAGAGTTTACAGAAAGAAATCACCTTACGCTTGCAAATACTGTAAACATCGGGCGTCTTTTGCCGCAGGCATTCTTTTATCCTTATGCATTCTCTAAAATCAAAAATAAGATTAACGGTGATATAGTCTATTCCCTGGCCGCCGGAAACTACAGCAACCTTGTAGCCGGTCTTTATGCATGGCAGTTTGCCCTTCCGGTAAACGGTTTTGTAATTCCGGCAAAGGAATCGCTGGTCGTTGATCCTTCCGGAAATCCGCTCATTCTTGATTCACTGGTTCCGCTTTCAGAAAGGGAAAATGCAGATCCTTCGCGCGCATTTAACCTGGAGCGTCTGGAAGATATTTTCAGTGCAAACCAGCTCATGATGCGCCATTTTATCTATCCTGTAGAAATCAGCGAAAACGAAACTCATGAGGCAACAAAAGAACTGTTCACCGCATACAACATCTACGCAGATTTCCACTCTTCAAAGGCTTACGCTGCTTCCAGACTTGTTAATTCTGAAAACTGTACGGAAGCTGCAAATGTCCTTATTCTTCGTGACCATCCGTGTTATTCCCCGGATTACATGCGTCAGACAATCGGTGAACTTCCGCCGGTTTCTGATTCAGTTCTTAAAGCAATGAAAAAGACTGTTACCGGACGTCCGTGTGTTTCAAGCGTAGAAGAAATCAGAAAAATTATAGAATCGCTTTAAAAACTACGGTGGTTGAGCCTGTTGAAACTAGCGTATATAGCACAAAAAAAAGCAGATTTCGTTCATCGAAATCTGCTTTTTTGTCTTTAAAATAATTGTAATAAAAAAAATAGCTACCGGTCTAGAAACATCTGTCAAAACCTAGGGAGCGACGGCAACAGCCGTAAAAATGCTCCAGTGGAGCATTTTTAGCGATTCTCCGAGCAGCTGTGCTGCGATGGCCCGCTAGCGGGCTACATGCTGCGATGCCTTGGAACCATACAGTTTGCCGCTCGCGCGGCAGCATCGCAGGATGTTTTTGCCAAACGTTTCTTTCCCTCCCGCTATTTTTTTTTACAATATTTGAAAACTAAAAGTTATTGCTATTTAGCTTTCTTCGCAGTCGTTTTTTTCTCTTTTTTCGCAGGTTTTTCTGCTTTTTCAGTCTTGCAGGCTTTCTTTGCTGTCTTTTTTACCTTTTCTACAGGTGCAAAAGCTTTTGCAAATTCAGCGCACTTGTATTCAGCAGCTTCTTTTGCCTTTACAGCAGCCTTAAATGCTTTAAGTGAAGAATCAGCAGTTTTTTCTTCCAGAACAAGAACTGCAAATGCATGTGCAAGTGTCCAGTCAGAAGTTTCTTTATTGAACCAAAGTGTTCCGTCGTAAAGGTTTGCGCCGGAAAGCTGGTTTGCAGCAGAACCTTCGGTCATTGCTTTTACAATGCTGTAAAGTCCCTTCTTTTCATCTTTTGCAATTTCCTTTGCGTCTGCAGCAGAAGAAAGAATGAACAGCCTGTTAAGGTTATTGCGTGAATCTCCAAGATTGATTCCTGCACTGTTAAGAATTTCGTTGAACTTGCGTGCAAATGCCCAGTTTTCTGCAAGGCCTGCATCGGCATATTCCTTTACCATTGCAAGGCATACAAGCAGTTCCGGAAGGTTTTTGTCTGTTCCGAACAGTGTCTTAAGGTATGATTCATCATCCTTTGCCTTAAGAAGGGAAGCGATAATGTCTTCGCTTGGCTTAGCCTTGTTTCCGCTTGCAAGAAGAAGAATTTTTTCCGCAGTTGCAGCGAATCCCTTATACTGCTTTGCAGGTTCAGAAAGTTTAAGGTTTCCGGCAAATCTGTTTGCAGTTTCATAGAATGCAAGAGCTGCAGCATCCGCTGACTTCACAATTTCTTTAAGCTGTTTCTTTGCTTCTGCAGAAGTAATTGAACCCGAAACAGGATTCATAATGCCGTGAACAACAGGAAGCACTGCATTTGCGTAAGTTGCAAACGGCAGGTAAAGTTCGCGGTAGCAGATTTCCTGCCATTCTACTTCAAGATCGTAGCAGCCGCGTCCTTGCAGTGTGTCGCAGAGAATCTGGTATTTGTGGTCGGCACCGTCAGCTACTTCGTGAATGTCCATGTAAACCTGGTATTCAAAGCCGTTCAAGCCGATGTACATACCGCGTTCGCAGATTTCGCGGCTTCGGCGTACAAACCACAGTCCGCTTCGGTGTTCGCGGAAAACAACAAATTTATCGTCTTCGGCGTGCAGGTTCAGGCCTTCAGAAATTGACTTTGAACGCATTTCTACGTGCTGTTCTTCGCCGCTTCCGATTTTTACTGCATAATCGCAGGACTGCTTAATCCATCCCTGTGCGCGTTCATACTTGTTGTTGTAGAAAACAACAGAATATTCGCTTCCGCACGAGTTTGAATATGCAAAAATATTTTCGTTTACGTGACCGTTATCCCATACATCATAGAAGAGGAAGTTTTCAACGTTTGCAAAAACATATCTCTTCTTCATGAGAGGGAAGATGTCGTGCCAGTGGCGGTTAATGAGATTCTGGTCTGGAGTTTCATTGCGGTAAGCCTTAGTAAATTCCATACCGTACTTTTCTTCAAATCCTTCAATCTGACCGTGGCCGAACATAGGAAGACCTGGCATTGTAATCATCAATGTGCATACACCAAAGTATTTGTCATCCTTTCCGAACTGGGCAACGGCAGTGTCTTCGTCCGGGTTGTTCATGAAGTTTACGTAGCGCTTAAGAATCTGCGGGTCAAACTTAATCGTATTCTTTACGGAATCGCGGTATTTCTGGTTTTCCTCTTTCTTGAGCATGTTCATGAATGCACTGTTGTAAACTCGGTGCATACCCAGGGTTCGGACGAAGTATCCTTCCATCATCCAGAATGCTTCTGCCAAAAGAAGTGTATCCGGAACTTCGCGGGCTACGCGGTCTACAACTTCACGCCAGAATTCATTTGGAATCTTTGCTTCAAATTCCTGGTCAGTAAGAGCCGACTCAGAGCGGGAATAAATGTCTCCTCCGTTACCCGGTCTAGGGTACCACAGGCGGCGGATTGATTTTTTAGCAAGAACCATTGCGGCATCAAATCGGATGATAGGGAAGTTTCTTGCAACGTGAAGAATATCCTGCATAACGGCTTCGCGGGCTGCCGGATTCAAAAAGTCAATCTGAGCAGTGTCGTTCCAAGGCATGCCGGTACCGTCGTTTCCGTGGTAGATGTAGCGTGTGTCGCCGTTACGGAAATCTACTCGCTTAAATACAACGGAACAGTCCGAATGGTTGTAGTAGTGGTCTTCAAGCCATACGCCGACGTTCGGATCCCACGAAAGGTTTTCCCCGTTGAATGTGTAAGATGAACTTGGCAAGTCCCTTCGCTGAACAAAAAGGTCAGGGCGGTTTACAACCCATTCAGAATCCATACCTGTGTGGTTTGGAACCATGTCCGAAGCAAGTCGGATTCCCCTCTGCCAAAGTCGTGTGCGCAGGTTGCTCAAGGCATCCCAACCACCGATGTTTTCTGCAATGTTATAGTCGTACAGAGAATATGCCGAAGCTGCAGCTTCCGGGTTTCCGCACAGCTGCTTGATTCGCTTTGAAGCGTTACTTCGTGTCCAGAGACCGATCAACCAGAGACCGGTAAATCCTTCGTCGCGGAGAGTGTCCAGTTCTTCATCAGGAATCTGGTCAAGGCGCGTAATAGGGCGCTGGTACTTTTTAGTAAGCTGATCCAGCCATACAAGAACGGTCTTTGCCATAAGGATTACACAAGGCATCCATTCCCGGTCAGGACTGAAGCGTTCGTATTCCTTCATAAGGCCGTCGTAGTTATATGCTTCCATGTTCACGTCGCCGCCATTAATCGGGTTATAGCGCATGAACATTTTTTCTTCTTCAGTAAGAGTGTCAATTCCGGCAAGCAGGCGGCGGAGCCAGTCTCCAAGCAGGTCTGCCCAGTACTGACGGATATAGTCAAGCTGACCTTTAAGGCTGTTTGGGCTGAACACAACCGGTTCGCGGAGCATAGTTATAAGGTCATGGTTAAAAGGTCCGAACTTAGGAAGGTTCTGGAATGACTTCTGAATTGAAGCCCAGGTCTTCTGGTAAAGCGGATTTTTCTGAAGTTCAATGTCATCAAAAAGAACTGAAAAAGGTTTGAAAGCAGGGTTTTCGTTTGCAAGGTGAAGCAGGATCAATTCTTCCAGAGTCTGCTCACGGTTAGTCCTCATTGCGCCTGTACCAGCATCCATGCATTCCTTTGCAAGGTATTCTTCAGCAGTCAATTTTCCCTGGTAAACTTCAACTGGCGGAAATTCAGCCATGAATTCCAGGAGAAGCTTATCCACCGCCCCCTTAGTATATTCCGCATCCAGAGCCGCAAGAACGCCCTTAAATGATTCTGCATTCTTGTCCCTTCGGTAAAGCATGCACACATAGTGAAAAACTTCATCAATAAGCCCCATGGCGTTCAGTGAACCCACCGCAATGCGTTTTTCAGGCTGTTTCTTTTCATCAAAATAGGCATTCAACTTTTCAGCAAACTTTCTTACAGCCGGAAGATTTCCAAGAATTACGTTTCCGCTTGAAGAATAAAGCCTTTCGTCAAATTTACAGATGTCACGGATTTTTCGTCCGACATGAAATTCGTTATAAGAAATGTCCATACTTTTTTCCCTCTTTATTTTTAAGTAAGAAGGGATTACCCGGATTTTTCCAACCTTATTTTTGCTCCGGATAATCCCCTGTTTTTATTTGTGCAGGGCAACTATTCCCTTGATTTTCCCGATCAGGGAAGCATCTCCTGCAAGTTCCTCCACTGTTACCGGCATGCGGTAAGTCCAGTTAAAGTCATTTACACTGCCAGGAACGTTTACGCGCTCAGCATTGGAATCCTGTGTCCAGTATTTCTGCTCCATAGCCATAAAATCCTGCAGAGGATTTATAATCCATACAGAATTTGCGGTTGCAACTCCCTTCTGGTAGCTTTCTGCAATTTCCGGAGTAAACGGCGAATTAGCTACTTCGTTAATTCTGTTCTGATCGAATCCGTCAATACCGAATGCCCATGGATTTGTCCTTACGAACAGGCTTGAACCGCCTCTATCTTCCTGCCACCACTGGCGGACAGTTGTAGAGTCGTGTACGGATGTTGTAGTTACAGAAAGATATGTAACTTCGTTAAGCGGAACGTAAGGCTGTCCGCCTTCGCTCCATCGTCTTGTCCATCGGTTTACGCGCAGCCCAAGAATTCCGTTCTTTTCCATGACGTAAGGAAGGCAAGGAAGCTCGGCTCCCAGGTCTTCTCCGCAAGGAATCATCTTTACAGACTTTGTAAGCGTAGAAAGGATTTCATCAGACTGAGTTTCCCACAGCTTGTTCTGTTCCCAGCCCTTTCTGTCCATAAGACCTTTAAGGGCATTCTTTTCACCGTCATTCAGCGAATTCCATGCGTTGGAAGTATAGTAAGTCCATACAGGAACAAAATTATCCGGAGTAACTTCAATAAGGCAGCGGTTCTGCCATGCCTTGCTCAAAGCGTCCTTGCATCTCTGCTGGTTGTCACCCTGACAGAATGAGCTTAAATCAGCTTCGTAGATATCCTTGTCGCCGGCAATAGAACTTTTGAAAAGCCAGAGTTCTTCGTTACCAATGCGATCCATGAATTTAGAAAGAATGTCAGTTGCACTCTGATGGTTCCATGTAATGTCTTCAATCAGGCCTGTATGAACATGCGGCTGGCTCAACCAGCGGATTCGGCCGTCATCAAAACCGATGCTGTGCAGGTCATCGCGGCTCATCGGAACGTAAGGAACGGTGTGTCCCAGAACGGCTGTTGTGTCGCGTACAGGAATAGCCCAGATGCGGAAGAAACCAAGGATATGGTCAAGGCGGTAAGCGCCGTAGTACTGCTCTGCATTCTTAAGGCGGTCAACCCACCATGAAAATTTATGCTCGCGGAGGTATTCCCAGTTGTAAGTAGGGAATCCCCAGTTCTGGCCGGTCGGGTTTTCACCGTCAACAGGACTTCCTGCCCTAAGGCTGTGATTAAAGATGTTTGGAAGAGCCCATGCATCGCAGCTGTCTTCGTTCATCAGAATAGGCATGTCGCCCTTAAGCGTAATTCCAGCCTTCTTTACAGCATCAGTTGCAGACTTAAACTGTTCGTTGGCCCTCATCTGAACCCACGCAAAGAAAAGGTGATTCTTTTTAAGCTTGCCGTCATTCCAGCGAGCCTTGATTTCTTTTTCGCTTGGAGTACGGTCTTCGTCTGCCCAGTCTTTCCATGTAGCCTGGTTGTATTTAACCTTAAGGTTCTTGTATACAGCGTAGTTTACAATCCACGGATTTTTCTTAATCCACTTTTCAAGAGCTTCGTCAGCCTCGCCGCTTTTAGCAATTTCAGTAGTTTCATAAAGGCGGTTTAAAAGGTCAGTCTTAGCGTTAAGAATTCCCATGTAGTTGTAGCGTCCCTGCGGAGCATACGGAAAATCCTTAATCATTTTTTCATAGGCTTTCTTGAATGCAGAATCTTTTACGGCATCCTTAAATTCAGGAATTGCACTGATGTCAATGTAAATCGGATGAAGTGCAAATGCGCTCAGCCCGCTATACGGAGATGACTGTGTTCCTGTATCGTTTACCGGAAGCAGCTGAAGCAGCGTAAAACCGGCTTTCTTGCAGAATTCAGCAAATGCCGGAAGGTCAGTATATTCACCGATTACGGTGCCGTCTTTTTTAGTTGTGTAAATTGCTCCCAATGGAATGGAAGTACCCATGGATTTTTCAATTTTGTTCATATGTTTCCCATTATATCACGTTTTTTTTCAAAAAAGCAAAAAAAACGAATATTCCTTTTTAAAATTTGCTTTTTTAAATAATGCAAAGGGGGCGCCTGCCCCTCGCTCCCAAGCAAGTCGCTCCGCGGAACGTCCCTGCAAGCAGAGCCGTTCCACTCCGCTTTGTTGCTTGTCCGCTACCCCCTCTCCTAGGTAGGGAGCGGCACTGCAAAGCAGGGCAAAAACAGTCCAGTGGACTGTTTTTAGCGAGTCTCCCGAAGAGCTATGCTCGTAGGGCTTACGCTCCCCCTAAAACCCCTGTTCCACAAACAAAGTTTTTTCTCCTAAAAAACTTTGTTTTGCAAGAATGCTGTCGCATTCTTGCGCTGTGTGCGGGCGTCCATGCCCGCAATTACTCCAAAAATCCCTTATTGTAATGCCAGAGCGGCTTAGCCAGCTTGTTGCTGAACGGCTGGGGACGGGTAAAGTCGGGGAGCCAGCTAGTGTCATCGGTCAACTCCTGATAGAACAGCCAGTCAAAGTCGTACGCCTCAATCAGATCCTGAAGGTCGGCGTCCTCATCCTTAGAAACAAGCCTGTTTTCAATGACAGAAAGCCTTTCTTTGCGAGCTTTTTTCCTTGATGCTTCCTCTGCAAATGGAACCGGCGTGTACTGGTTCATCAGGGAAATACATGCCTTACCGTCGGCGTGTTCCTTAAGCCATTCCAGAGTATCCGCAGTTTCAATGAATTTTCCCGGCAGAAACAGGTGGCGCACAATAACGCCCTGAGTCATCTTTTCCTTGATTTCGCCTGCCTTAACGGGATTTCCTTCCGCGTCAGAATAGTCTTTCCTTGCGGGGCATTCCTCAATTTTCATCGGGAAGTTTTTAATCATCCAGTCAATTGCTGCAGTCGCAGTTTCCGGGTAATCGGCTGCCGCAAACAGTTTGTCCGAAAGCGTACTGCTTAAGGTCTTAAGGTCTGGAAGCCAAATTGAAACGTACGGCTTTAAAAGTTCCAGCATTTCTACGCTTTCGTAGGCGGAACTGTTCCAGCAGAACGGAATTGAGCAGCCTGCGTCCTTAGCCGCCTTAATGTATTCTGCAAGGCGTGGAATTGCGTGGCTTCCAGTTACAAGATTAATGTTTTCGGCGCCGGCTTTTTCCAGCCTCAGGCATATTTCAGAAAATTCGCCGCTTGAAACAGCCTTTCCAAGTCCGTCCTGCGAAATCTGATAGTTCTGGCAGAATGCACAGCGCAGTGTACATCCCGTTAAAAAAATCGTTCCGCTTCCGCCGTGCACGGTTACAGGCGGTTCTTCTCCAAAGTGAAGGCATGCAAGCGCAATCCGGACTTCTGCCGGCTCCCTGCAGAAACCTGTTTTACCGGCATTTCTGTCGGCACCGCACCTGCGCGGACATTGGCTGCAGCTTGAATATAGGTCTTTACACATATTTTAAATATTTCCCCTTAAAGGGCTCCGCGCTCAACAAGCTTGCCCATAAGGCTCTGCAGCTGGTCAAGCGGCATGGTTTCTGCTTCATCATTGATTGCGTCAGAAAGTTCCTCAAGGTCATCCTGTGTAAGAATTTCCTCTCCTTCGTCTGCGTCATTCAAAAACGAAAGAAGTGCACACAGTCTGTCCAGGTTTTCTTCAGACGGTTCGTTCGCAAAATCTGCCGAGCGGTCAACGTACTGGTCGCGCCAGTAAAACGCCATTGCACGACTGATTCCCGCAGTAACAGTGCAGTTTCGTATAAAAAGATTCTGAATGTATTCGCATGCCTTTGCGGCATCATACCGTCCGTTGTTGTCCGCCCGCGCATGCTTCAAAGACCGCACCGCGTCAGACCTGAATTTTTCAATTGCTGTCATACATCAATTATACCAAATTCCACAATTAAATGCACGGTCAGGTTTCTTGTCTGTACTTTGCATAATTTTTACTGCAAATACCGAGATTTTTTCTTGACATAATGTATAAGCGTGAATAAACTTAAATCATGGATTTGAGAACCGTATTAACAACTGATACTGTAAACCTTCACTTGAAGGGAACAAAGAAAGAAGAAATTATTGATGAGATGCTTGATATTCTCGTAAAAGCGGGAAAAGTTTCTGATAAAGCCGGTGCGCGTGAATGTGTCCTTGACCGTGAACGCAAGATGTCTACTGGTATGAAGCACGGAATCGCTATTCCTCACGGAAAAACAGATTCTGTAAGCGACCTTGTAGCATGTATCGGTATTTCTGATAATCCTGTGGATTTCGATTCATTGGATCAGGAACCATGCAGAATCTTTATCATGACATTGTCTCCAGTGAATAAAACAGGCCCGCACCTTCAGTTCCTTGCTGAAGTAAGTCTGCTTTTCAAGAGTGCTGACAAACGCCAGCAGATTCTTAGCACACAGGACAAAGCTGAAGTTATCAAGATTTTGACAGAATAGTTTTGTCAGCCTGAAACTGGGAATCTAATTGCAAAAGGCCTTTGTTCATACAAGGGTCTTTTTTTTTACAAAAAAGGAAATGCTATGAAATTTGATCCGTTGTTCAAATCAGAAAAAAACAGACTAGTAAAAATCGAAAATAACGAAACATTCAATACAGAAAAACTTCACCTTATCTATGGCGAAAATATTTCTTCGGCAGAGCTTCCGGCAGAACAGTCTGAACTGGCAGGAATTCAGATTAAGTGGTCGGCAGTTGAACTTCAGCCGGGTGTTTACAACGAAGAATATCTTGCTGTTTTAAGGGATTATCTTAAGATTCTGGAGCAGCACGGTCGTTTTGCTTTTATAATTCCTCAGACTGTAAAGGAACTTCCTGATGCTGATACTGTTCAGTCTTATATTGATGCAATGGTTCACTGCGCGCGCCGCATAAAGGACTGCACCAGCGTAATTGGTTTTGCTGTTCCTGCTGAACTTCTTGCAAAGGATTCAGATCTTGGACCAAATAGTTATGCCCAATGGTTTGTAAACGAAATGAATGTAAAGCATGGTCATTACGTTTATTTTGTGGACAGTTCTGTAATTTTAGAAAAAAAACTGGAGCAAGCAGTTCAAACATCTGATTTTATTCTGTACAAAAAGTAAAATTTTACGCCAATTTTGCAAAAAAACGCATTGTTTGCGAAATTTTCATAATAATTCAAAAAAATTGTATAAAATTTCGCAAAAAAGTTCGAATTTCTCTTGAATTTATTATCCGTTTATGACATAGTACATATCGTAAGTTCAGACGAAGGAGTTTGTTGAATGGATCAGACAGAGGTATCTGGCTTCCGTAACTCGTGTCGTAACGCACTTATATTTTGCAGCTTGATTCTTATAGTTACGGTAGTGATTGGGAATGTTTTGCCTGCAAAAGAAGAAGTTTCTGCCATACCGGTTGTTAAGCCTACGACAGAGACGGAAAATGAAGTTGTAGCTGACTTTAATATTCTTATAGAAGAAGCTGGATTTGTTTCAAAGAAAGCCATGAACGGTGATTCCGGGCTTGCTTTGTACAGACAGCCTGCATCAAGAACTGCAGTTGAATGGTTCTATCTGCATGTAACAGGTAGCCGGGAAACAGCACTTGCAATTCTTGAAGAAGCAGAAAAAAATGACATTCCATTGTCGCTTGCATTTGCACTGGCCTATACAGAAAGCCACTACAATGTAAACGCTGTGAATAAAAACAGAAATGCGTCGATTGACCGTGGATTATTCCAGTTGAATAACCGGAGTTTCCCGCAGCTCAAGGAAGATGATTTCTTTAATCCTGCAATAAGCGCAAAGTACGGCATGAGTCACCTGCGTTTCTGTATGAACATTGCGGGAAATGAAGTTGCGGCATTAGCAATGTATAATGCCGGAGCTAATAAAGTGCGCGCAGACAATACGCCGCAGTCAACGTTGAACTACGTTGGAAAAATCAAGTCTTATCAGGAAAAACTTGATAAGCTGTTTTCTGAAGAAGTTCTTTCGTACTACGACACTTCTGTTCGCCCGATGTCTGGAATATCCGTTGCATTCTTAGGCAACCGACGTTTCGATCGCTGGAACTAGTCCTCCTTATTTTGACCTGGCCGTTTTCCCATTCTTTTACCGGCCAGGTTTTTTCTTTTTAAAGAATTCTGTATATTTTGAATATGAGCCGGAAACTTTCTGAATCAACAAAAAAACGTCTCTTTATGCTGTTAAATTTTCTTGAAGGCTGCGAAAAAAAACATGTCACTTCCAGGGAAATTGCGCTTCTTCTAGGTATAAAGGATTCTCTAGTCCGCTATGATTTTGTACAGGTGGGGCTTCCGGCAGAGCACCGCGGCTTCAGAAATGGGTATGACGTTAAGGTTCTTGAAGAAGACATAAAGTCTGCTCTTGGAATTTTAGGCGAAGATGGTTCTGCTCAGAAAAAGCGTGTCTGTGTTGTGGGGCTTGGACGGCTTGGAGCTGCTTTTCTAGATAATGATTTTTTTGAAAAAAGCGGCTTTGAAGTTTGCGCAGGCTTTGATTCTAACTTGAATAGGGTAGAGCTTTTGCGCTCTACATTTGAACTTTTCCCAGCAAGCCGCATAGAAACTGTGTGTCCCTTAAAAAAAATCGAATACGCTGTACCCTGCTGTTCGGAAACGGAAGTTCAGAAAATGGCAGACCGTCTTGTAAAGGCTGGAATAAAGGGAATTGTAAATTACACGAATGCAGTTTTTTCTGTTCCAGAAGGTATAAAAGTTCAGAATGTTTCGCCGGTTGTGGCTCTTTCGCTCGTAGAAAAGGAAGCAGAAGCTGGTTGTTTATAATTATTGTTAGAAAATTCACAATAACTTGTTAAAAAGTTCCTTTTACCCTTTTTTTATCCAAAATCGAATCTTTTTATCCCCGTAATTAATTGAATAAAGCCCTTTGTATTTGTAGGATTCTGCATAAAGAAAATCGTTAATAAATTAAAGCTCGCCAGCGAGCTTACTCAGGGGTTATAAATGTCTAGAGTATGGAATTTTAGTGCAGGTCCTAGCTGCTTGCCGGAAGACGTTCTTAAAGAATGTGCTGCTGAAATGATGGATTACAATGGAACTGGCCAGTCTGTAATGGAAATGAGCCATCGTTCTAAGGCTTACGAACCAATTATTGAAGATGCTGAAGCTATGGTTCGCAAGTTGATGAAGGTTCCTGAAAATTATAAGGTTTTGTTCGTTCAGGGTGGTGGTTCTACTCAGTTTGCTATGGTTGCTCAGAACCTTGGTATCAAGAACAAAAAGGCTGCTTACATCGAAACTGGTGTTTGGGCAAAAAAAGCTGCTGCTGAAGCAAAGAAACTTGGCGTTGCTGTTGATGTAATCGCTTCTTCAAAAGACAAGAACTATTCATACATTCCACGCGTAGAAAAAATCGAAGGTGACTACGACTACGCTTACATCTGTTTTAACAACACAATCATGGGAACTCACTACGAATACATTCCTGAAACTGGAAACATTCCTCTTGTAGCTGATATTTCTTCTTGTGTTTTGAGCGAAGAACTTGATGTTTCTAAGTTCGGCTTGCTTTTTGCAGGTGCTCAGAAGAACCTTGCTCCAGCCGGAGTTACTCTTGTTATCATCCGCGAAGACTTGATTCCAGAAGTTGAAGACTGTCTTCCTGGAACTCCAACAATGCTTGCTTACAAGACTCACGCTGATAATGGTTCTATGTACAATACTCCACCTTGCTACACAATCTACGTTCTTGGAAAGGTTCTTCACTGGATTGAAAAGAACGGCGGTGCTGCTGGAATCAACAAGTTGAACGTTGCTAAGGCTGATTACCTTTACAACTTCCTTGATACAAGCGATTTCTACCACGCAACAGCAGAAAAGGGAAGCCGCTCATTGATGAACGTTCCTTTCCTTACAAAATATTCTACTGCTGAAACTGCTGCTGCCGGCAAGAAAGACGAAGCTGACCGCACAGACGCTGAAAAAGCCGCTCTTGCAAAAGAAAAGGAAATCAACGACAAGTTCGTAAAAGAAGCTGCTGCTGCCGGCCTTGTAAATCTTAAAGGTCACCGCCTTGTAGGTGGTATGCGCGCTTCAATCTACAACGCTATGACTATTGAAGGTGTAAAGGCATTGGTAGACTTTATGAAAAAATTTGCAAAGGAGAACGCATAATGTCATTCAAGATTCAGACTTTAAATAAAATTGCAGCTTGCGGACTTAACCGCCTTGACCGCGATAACTATGAAATTGCTTCAGAAATCAATAATCCGGATGCAATTCTTGTTCGTTCTGCAGATATGCATTCAATGGAACTTCCGGCAAGCGTAAAGGCTGTTGCCCGTGCCGGTGCAGGTGTAAACAATATTCCTATTCCTGAACTTACAGAAAAGGGTGTTGTAGTATTCAATACTCCTGGTGCAAACGCAAACGCAGTAAAGGAACTTGTCCTTCTTGGTCTTTTGCTTTCCAGCCGTCCTGCAGTAAAGGCTAATGCATGGGCAAACAGCCTTGCAGGCAAAGGTGACGAAATTGCTGATCTTGCAGAAAAAGGCAAGAGTCAGTTTGTAGGACCGGAACTTAAGGGAAAAACTCTTGGTGTAATCGGTCTTGGAGCAATCGGTGCAATGGTTGCAAATGCTGCAATCCAGCTTGGAATGAAAGTTATCGGTTATGATCCATTCCTTTCAATTAAAGCTGCATGGAGCCTTGACCGCAACGTTCAGCATTCAGAAACACTTGAAGGAATCTACAAGAACTCTGACTACATTACAATTCACGTTCCACAGACAAATGATACAAAGGGAATGATCAACGCTTCTACTCTTAAACAGATGAAAGACGGTGTTCGTATTCTTAACATTGCTCGTGGCGGACTTGTAAACAACGCAGATCTTCTTGATGCAATCAAGAGCGGAAAGGTTGCATGTCACGTAACAGACTTTGCCTGCGAAGAACTTTTGAACAAAGAAAATGTAATCGTTCTTCCTCATCTTGGTGCAAGTACTCCAGAAGCAGAAGATAACTGTGCTGTAATGGCTGCTGATCAGCTTAAAGATTTCCTTGAAAACGGAAACATCATAAACTCTGTAAACTTCCCTAAGACTTACAGTGAAAACCCGATTCCGGCTGGCGGAACACGTCTCTGTATCAGCCACAAAAATATTCCGGATACAATCAGTAAGTTCACTACAATCCTTGGTGAAGCAAAACTGAATATTTCTGGAATGATTAATCAGGCCCGCGGCGACGTAGCTTACAACCTTATCGACGTAGATGGAAAAGTTAGCGAAGACATCATTTCTAAGCTTGCTGCTTGCGAAAGCGTAACCGGTGTAAGGGCTATTTACAGATAGTTAATTATTTCGTTTCTAAGAAAAAAGGGGCTGTCTAATAAGTTTGAACTATAAGGTTATTGAGCCTGTCGAAATGACCTTGTACGCTATACGCAGTGGTTTCGACAAACTCAACCACTGCTAATAGAACTTATTAGTCAGCCCCTTTTTTTTATGCAAATTGTTTACAATTCAATCGAACCAACCAGCGTTGTATCATCATCATTTTTTGAAGAATTTTGCTTTTTTGCAAACCGCGGGCTTTGCGCGTCAATTTCAGCAAGCCGCTCTTTTACAGTTTTTGCAGCAGGAGCCTTTGCCGGTGCGCTTTTTGTCGCCTTTGGCCGCGGAGTTGCAAGGAAAGCGAACAGGCTTCCGCAGATTCCTCCCGCAATATGAGCCAGCGTAGAAATGTTTTCCTTTGCGCCGGAACTTATAATTTCCCGCCCGATATAAAGTACCAGAACAAATACGAATGAAAGCGGAATCTGGCTTTTAGAAATCGAAGTAAATGAAGTAAGCAGAATAAGCATGAATGCAATGTCACTTGAGCCCAGCAACTGTGTAGGGCTGAAACATACGTTAAGAACTCCGGTAACAAAAGCAGTTACAGTCATCATCACAGTTAGAATACCAGAGCCGTATCGTTCTTCAATTACGGGGCCTAAAAGCAGGATGAATGCCATGTTGGAAATAAAATGATTCCAATCGGAATGTCCGAATACATGAAGGATTATGCGCAGATAATCAATGAAATTTGACGGATTAAACGGAACGTTGCAGTTTGAATTTCCCGGTGCAGTAAAGATTGCAGGAATGAGGCTTCCCTTTAAAAGTCCGTTCAGTAAAAGAATTGCGGCTCCTATGATTGCAAATGAAAGTGTAACGGGTGCGTTGTAAGTAATCCTGATTTTTGAAAGAAAATTCTTTTTTGCCATGGTTTTCTATCGGCAAAATAAAGGGAGTGGAACAGATTTTTATCACTTTCCAGATAAATTGTGTTATATTTAAAGCATGGGTGAAACTTCAGTAAGTTCTAATCAGGAAGCAGGCTTTTCGGATGTTGTAGTGTTTGAAATTCCGCCAGAATGCGGGGTTGTTTTTTATAATGATGACTTTACGACAAAGGATTTTGTTGTAGACGTTTTGATGGATGTATTCCAGAAAAGCGAATCTGAAGCTACTGAACTTATGGAAAAGGTTCATAAATTAGGAAAGGCTGTTGTAGGCATTTATACTTATGACATTGCGGTAACGCGTGCGAATATCGCAACTGTGCGGGCAAGAAAAAACGGGTTCCCGCTAAAGATTGAGGTAGAAAAGGAATGAAGATAAGTTCGACTTTAGGAAAAGCTTTCTCTGATTCAATGATTCTGGCAAAAACTTCAATGCATGAATTCGTAACGCCGGAACATCTTCTGTACAGTCTTCTTTCAATGGAAAACGTATGTACTCTTCTTTCAAAAAGCGGTTCAGATGTAAAGCAGCTTACAGAAGACATTAAATTTTTCTTGAATACAAAAGTTCCTCACGTAAAAAATGCAAATTCAAAAGGTCCTGTAGAGAGTATGGGATTTCAGTCAGTAATGAATCGTGCTGTTTTTATGTGTGTTTCCAGTGAACGTAACATAGTTGATTATACGGATGTCCTTGTCGGAATGCTGGATGAAAACCGCAATTACTGTTCGTATTATATGATGGTAAGCGGAGTAGACCGGGTTCAGCTTCTTCAGGAAATTTCTAAAATAAGAAGGGATGAACCTGCTCAGAATCAGGTTAAAAAAGAACAGGTTCCAGCTGATGATCCTATGATGCAGGCTGCAATGCAGAATTCTGCGGCCAACAGAAAAAATGCGCTCGAACGCTTTACTGTAGATATGACTGCGGCTGCTGCAAACGGTGAATATGATCAGCTTATCGGGCGACAGGATGAAATTGAGCGAACAATTCAGATTTTGTGCCGCCGCGTAAAGAATAATCCGCTGCACGTAGGAGATGCCGGCGTTGGTAAAACTGCTGTAACGCAGGGGCTGGCGCAGCGTATTGTTGCTAAAAAAGTTCCGCCGGAACTAAAGGACAGCCGGATTTTTTCACTTGATCTGGGTGCGCTTATGGCAGGCTCAAAATTTCGCGGTGATTTTGAAGAAAGACTTCACGCTGTTGTAGATGAAATTACAAAGCTCAAGAATGCAATCCTCTTTATTGACGAAATTCATATGATTATGGGCGCTGGTTCAAACGGCACAAGCAACCTGGATGCGGCAAATCTCCTTAAGCCGGCTCTTGCTTCCGGCAAAATGCGCGTAATCGGTTCTACGACATTTGAAGAGTTTTCAAAGAGTTTTGAAAAGGACCATGCGCTTGCACGCCGTTTCCAGAAAATCGATATACTTGAACCGGATAGGGAAGAGACCGTAAAGATTTTGAATGGGCTTTTACCCCGCTATGAAGCATTTCATCATGTAAAGTATCAGAAATCTGCTGTAGAAAATGCGGTAGACCTTTCAATTCAGTTTCTTACAGATAAGCGTCTTCCTGATAAAGCTATTGATATAATTGATGAAGCCGGTTCGCTTGCAAAAATAAAGAAAAACGGCGGTTTTGAAGGCGTACAGATAACAAAACTTCAGCTTGCCGATGAAACTTCTCCTGCCGTATCAGAATATACAGAAGAGGCGACTGTTACTTCTCAAATGATTAAAAGGGTAGTTTCCAGAATGGCACATGTTCCGCTGGAAAGCATGACGGGAGGCGAAAAAGAGCAGCTTGTTTCTATGGAATCCCGCTTAAAGGCGCAGATATTCGGTCAGGACGAAGCAGTTGATCTTGTTGTAAAAGCTGTTAAGCGCGCAAGAGCCGGTTTAAAAAATCCGGACCGTCCGGACGCAAGTTTTTTGTTTGTCGGACCGACTGGCGTTGGTAAAACGGAACTTGCACGCTGCCTTGCCGCAAATCTTGGAGTTCCACTTCTGCGCTACGACATGAGTGAGTATCAGGAACGTCATACTGTAAGCCGTCTTATAGGTTCACCTGCCGGTTACGTCGGTTACGAAGCCGGCGGACTTCTTACAGATGACGTACGTCGGAATCCGCATTCAGTAATTCTTTTTGACGAAATAGAAAAGGCGCATCCGGACATTTATAACGTTTTCCTTCAGGTACTGGATTACGGAGTCCTTACAGATAATCAGGGGCGCAAGGCAGATTTCAGAAATTGCATAATCATTATGACTAGTAATGCCGGTGCGCGTGACATGGAACGCCCGTCCCTTGGTTTTGATATTGAAGAAGATTCGTCATCCGCAAAACTTGATTCCCTGGAACTTATGGAAGCCGTTCAGCGCGAATTTTCTCCGGAATTCAGGAACCGGCTTGATTCAATAGTTACTTTCTCTCATCTTGAAAAAGATGTTGTGCTTAATGTTGTGCGTAAGGAATGGAAAAAACTTGCCGCCCGTCTTGTTTCAAAAAAAGTTCGCCTTTATGTTACTCCGCGCTGCGAAGAATTCCTTCTTGAGTCAGGCTATTCCCGCTCTATGGGTGCCAGAAATCTTGCCCGCCAGGTAGAAGAAAAGCTTGCAGACCCACTGGTTGATGAAGTTCTGTTCGGAGCGCTTTCAAAAGGCGGCGTTGTTACTGCAGATTATATTGCCGGCGAAGTAACCTTTACCTTTAATGAAGGTGCAGAAGCCGTACAGACGTCAGGCATGCAATCTCCGGAATTTTTTATTTCTTGATTCGTGCGGAAAATGCATTTTTTATCACTTAACCTCGTTATATAAGGTAAGGAGAAAAATGATAGAAAATGTATTTCAAACCCTTTGAAGAACTTACCTTTTCCGATGACTTCATGTTTGGAAAAGTAATGCAGGATCCGGAAATTTGTGCCGGAGTAATAGAACGACTTTTACATATAAAAGTGGATCATCTGGAATATCCTGAACTGCAGAAAGTTATAAGCCCTTATTATACCAGCCGCGGCATACGGCTTGATGTGTACGTAAAGGATTCAGACCGCGTGTTTGACATTGAGATGCAGGCTACCCCGCAGGACGCATTGGAAAAGCGCATGCGCTACTACCAGTCCATGCTGGATATAGATGACTTAATTCGTGGCAGCAGTTACGACGAACTTAAAGAAAGTTATGTAATCTTTATCTGCAAGAGTTCGCCTTTTAAGGAAGACTCGTCAGACAGAAATCACCCCGTCTATAAATTTGAAACAATGTGCCGGGACTATCCCGATTTGATATTTAATGACAGCGCCTACAAATTGATCTATAATGCAAGTGCATACGAAACCGAAAAAGACCCCGAATTACGGGCATTCTTGAATTTTGTATGTAAGAACAATGCAGACGACAATTTTATCAGAAAGATAACCAGTCTCATTGACAAAATCAAACAGAACGAAATCAACAAAACGGAGTACATGAGTATGAACATACACGAGTACGACAAGTTTAGGGCCGGCAAGAAAGAAGGAATAGCAGAAGGAATGGCAGAGGGGATTAAGAAAGGCATTAAACAAGGTACACTTGCCGGTGCTCAGCAGAAAGCTGTTGAAGCGGCACGCAATCTTAAAAAAAATGGCATTTCTATTGAAATGATATCAAAATGCTTGGGATTATCGGTTGAGGAAATTGAATCCCTTTAATAAGGTTATCATTTTGTCACCTGTAAATATGCTTCCGGTACACCTTGAAACAGCCTTGGCAAATGCAGTAAACTGATTTTATGAACGCTATAATTACAGTAGTAGGAAATGACAAGGTTGGTATTATTGCTGCCGTAAGTTCATTTCTTGCAGAACATAAGATTAATATTGCAGACATCACACAGACAATTCTTTCCGGAAACTTTGTCATGATGATGATGGTTAGTTTCGAAAATGCAGATATTGCAATTGATGAACTAAGGGAAGCCCTTTCTAAAAAAGCAGATGAAATGAACGTTGAAATTAACGTAATGTCAGAAAAAGTATTCAGCGCAATGCACAGAGTTTAATCTATACAGAAGATATATTTTTCCATCATAAGGAGCGGCTATTGAGAAAAAGTCGCTCCTTGTTTTTTTTTATCCAGACTATAACAAATTTTACTTTAAAAAATTACAAAAAAGAAAAAGATTTATTTGACAGTTGAAAATATTTAGATATACTAGAAATTGTACTTTGGAATTTAATGGCATCGCTGTCTATAATGGTCAATCTGTCTAGCAGCAGGCTGTGTCTTTCCGGTGCATAGAACAAAATTTGGAGGATAAGATGAAAAAATTATTCGCTTTCATCTCGGTTTTCCTGATGCTCTCAGCAGCAATGTTTGCTGATGTATCTGCGAAAAAAAATGCCGATGGTACTATTGCCGTAACATTCTTCTACGGTAACCCTCGCGCTTCAGAGGTTCTCCTTGCTGGTGACTTCACAAACTGGCAGGACGGAGCTCTTCCTATGGAAAAGGGAGAAAAAGGTTTCTCTCTTACAGTTAATTTTAAGGCTGGTGAAGAAGGCCGCTATAAGTTCATTTCTGACGGAAACTGGACAACAGACCTTCGTGCTCCTGATTTCGTAGACGACGGATTCGGTGGAAAGAACAGCCACATCGTAATCGATGACCTTGTTGGTGGAGCTGATGACGGCGACGCTAAAAAGGCAAAGATTAACTTCGTATCATGGACAATGATCGGTGTACAGGG
>JBGVIP010000047.1:0-159920 GCA_045123335.1 Treponema sp. | reverse complement strand
GCAGTTTTTTTGAAGTTCTTTTGCGTATTTGGGGTGAATGTTCAGGACTTTTGCAGTCCATTCGTAGGCGCCGGATGAGTCTTCAGTCATAAAAGCGTCGGAAAGTTTTAAAGTCCATTCTTTCGGGTCGTTTTCGCTGCCTGTGTAAAAGACAACAAATTCTGGCGTAGGAATTTTTACAAGCTGTGTACTTATAAGGTTTTTCCCGTTTTTAGTAAGGTAATTCTGGTACAGCTGCGAAAAATACAGCATCCCGCGGAGCGGCATGTTCGGGTTGCGCGAACTCTGCTGTTCGTAAAGATTCATCTCTGTGCCGACAAGGAACGAAATGTCGTTGTGCATTGTAATGTAGATTACGTTTTCAATCGTATTCAGTTCAAGCGCATCTGGGTCGGTGTAATTTGTTCCGTTAAGCGCATTGTATAATTCAAGACGCCATTTTTTGCTGTTTTCGTCATCGCGCCCAAAGATGAACTTAAAAAGGCGGTCTTTGTACTGTCCCTGATGACGAGTGAGAAAATCGTGTTCCATAAAAAAACTCCTATAAGATATATAGGAGTTCTTGTGCTAAAAATGCATTTCTTGAAAAAATTTACATTTTTTTTGATAAACATCAACCAAAAGGAAGTCTAATATATCGCGGTATAAAAAAATCGTAACCTACCAGTTTTTAGACATCCCCATAAAATTTAGTGTTTTTATTATTAATCAGCACTAAGATTTCTGTTTTCCAGAATAACGAGTAGTTGTACTTCCGCCTTTACCAGCAATAGTAAGATCAAATGAAGCAGAATCATCTGTGATTTCAGTCAGCCCTTCAAGAACAGAATCATCAGTAACTCGAACTGGAAAAGTTACTCCCTGAGGGATTCCTTTAAGAATAGAAGAATCTGTCTGAGAATAGTAGTTCCCATATGTAAGTCCTCCATTCATTGCTTTTGCTGTAGCACCTGAAACAGAGTCGAATTCTGATTCTGCGTCTGCAGCATAAAATTTTGAGTATGGAATGTTCATAAGAACATATGTTGCATTATCTTTCTGCTGATTACTAAGTGAAAGAAGCAGAGCGTCATTATTATCGGAAGATTCCGAATTACAGGCAGAAAGCAAAAGTGCAGTTCCTGCCAATCCCAAAAGCAGGGATTTTACAGTTTTTTTCATATATAATTCCAGATTTTTGTTTTTACTTTAGTTAGATTTAACTAACTAAAATCAATTCTATTAGTGAGAAAGATTCCCATCTCTTTTTTCTTGAGAATTTATTGTATTTTCATAGGTTTTCTTCAATAATATTGCCATGAAAAAATCTGTTTCGGTTTTATTTATTTGTTCCTTATTTATTTTATTTTCCTGCTCTCAAGAAAAAGACGTTCTTTCTTTTGAAGCAATGAATACTTTTATGATTTTGAAATCCTACGGCAAAAAATCTGCTCGTGCAAATATCCTTGCGCAACAGCGAATATATGAACTGGAAGATTGTATTTCGGTAACTAAAAAAACTAGTGATATATTCTTGCTGAATAATTCCAATGGCAAAGAAACCATCCTTCATGAAGATTCTTTTTATCCATTAGAATTTGCTCTTGAAATGGCAAAAGAATCCGAAGGACTTTTTAATCCTCTTTTGTATCCAGTGATTCGTGAATGGGGATTTACAACTGGTTCATATAAGGTTCCCGAATACGATGTTATAAAGAAACTTCTTTCCCATACGAATTATGAAAATATTTTTTTGAATAAAAAAAATATGTCCGTTCAACTTGAAGAAAACATGATGGTTGATTTAGGAGCAGTTGGAAAAGGATATGCAGGCGATTGTGCGATCGAAGTTCTTAAAGCTAACGGAATAAAGTCAGCGATTCTTGATTTAGGCGGAAATGTACAAACTCTTGGAAAAAAGCCTGATGGAAATCTTTGGGCTATCGGTATTAAAAATCCATGGGGCGAAGGTTCTGTAGCTGGAGTAAAAATTTTTGATAAAGCAGTTATAACCAGTGGCGGCTATGAGCGATATTTTGATGAAGATGGAAAACGATATATTCATATTTTTGACGGAAAAACCGGTTATCCTGTTGATAATGAAATAGAAAGCGTTACGATTATCTGTAAAAGTGGACTTTTAGGCGATAGTTTAAGTACTGCAATTTTTGTAATGGGAATAGAAAAAGCTATAGCTTTCTGGAAACAGCGTAAAGATTTTGATATGCTGATTTTGACAAAAGATAAAAAAATTCTTTATACAAAAAATCTTGAAGAAAATCTTTCTCTTTTGTATCAATTTTCTTCTGTTCTTTTCATTGAATAGTTTTACAGCAAATACCCCTAAGCGAATATTTTTATTAAATATAAATTAATCATCTTTAAAATTAAAAACGGCAGCCTAAAACTAAGCTGCCGCTTTGAAAATAATTTCACTTATTATTGAGACATAAATTACGGTCGTGGTTTCGAGAGCCTCAACCACCGGGAAATGTGCCTCAAGCTCCGGAAAATGTGCCTCAACCACCGGGAAATGTGCTTCATGCTCCGAGAGCCTATTAGCCTACCATTCCGCCGTCAACTGTAATTACTTGTCTTGTGATGTAGCTTGCGCCTTCGCTTAAAAGGAATACGGCTGTGGCACCGATTTCTTCCGGCTGCCCCATGCGCTTCATTGGGATTGTGCTCATCATTATTTCTTTTGCTTCAGGAATGATGTTTGCTGTCATTTCTGTTTCGATTGCGCCAGGAGCAATTACGTTACATGTGATGTTGCGGCCGGCAAGTTCTACGGCAAGAGCTTTTGTTGCAGCAATGATTCCACCCTTAGAAGCAGAATAGTTTGTCTGTCCGCGGTTTCCGATGATTCCGCTTACGCTTGCTACTGTGATAATGCGTCCGCCACGCTTGTTTTTGCGGCTTGCCATTGTCATTACGAGCGGCTTAAGAACGTTGTAGAAGCTATCCAGATTTGTGTGGATTACAGCATCCCAGTCGCTGTCTTCAAGTCCTACAAATGTATTGTCGCGTGTAATTCCAGCGTTGTTGATGATTCCCCAAAGGATTTCGCCGTTTGCGCTAAGTTTTGCAGTCAATTCATCAAGTTTTGCCTTGCAGTCTGCGCGGTCACTGATGTTAAACTGAATCAATTCACCTTTTCCGCCGGCAGCTTCTACCTGAGCCAAAGTTTCTTCTGCCTTTGCTTTGCTTCCATTGTAGTGGCAGATTACATAATATCCAGCTTTTGCAGCTTCTACTGCACATGCGCGTCCAAGTCCGCCTGATGCGCCGGTAATCAATACTTTTTTGTCTTCGTTAGCCATTTTTACCTCTCTATTTGTTAAACATGCCCATCATGTCTTCTGTTTCCATTACTGTAATTTTTGCAGTTGCGGCAGGTTCTTCGTCGCCTACATTTGAATAAAGACTGCACAAATAACGATATGTATTTGTTTCTTCATCGCGGTAGTCTTCTGCAATCTTCATCTGGCAGGTTGTATCCTTTTTTAAGAATCCTACAGATGCCTTAAAATCAACAACGCTAAGAATCATTCCAGGAAGAGGAGTTCGCCCCTTTATCTTGTTTGTAATTCCTGTAAGAGCCGAAATTCCCTGTGCCATAAGCTCAAAGCCTGCCCAAGTTGGAACACCACCAAATTCTTCTTCGTAGAAAATGCAGTTTTCTGTAATATCATATTCACTTGTGATTGTATGAACATTTACATCGTGCTGAGTTACACGGCTGAGCAGGAACATCTTTCCTTTATGAGGCAGATAATTTATCAATTCATCATGATCTATGAACTGAGCCACGTTCTTTGGTTCAACTGTCATATTAACCCCTATTATATATGAATAATCATTCTAGTGCTTAAAATTCAACTCGATTGTATCTCGTTTTACTTCAAGTTTTGTCATTTTTACACCGGCCGAAGTCAGCATTTTTTTTGAAGCTAGCGTTGATTTTTCTGTTGCATACTTATCATATAAATATACAACTTCTTTTATTCCAGACTGAATTATTGCCTTTGCACATTCATTGCAAGGAAACAAATCTACATAGATTCTGGATCCAGTAAGGTCTTTTCCCCTTGCGTTCAAAATTGCATTCAGTTCCGCATGTACTACATAACTGTATTTTGGATCGTCACCGCTTCTAGCCCATGAATAAATGTCATCAGAGCAGCCGTATGGAAATCCATTATATCCTGTAGAAAGGATAATGTTATTCTTATCAACTATACAAGCCCCAACCTGCGTATTCGGATCTTTTGAACGTTTTGCCGCTAAAATTGCAACGCCCATAAAATATTCGTCCCATGAAATATAATCTGTCCGCTTTGTAGATTGAATATTAACGCTCATCTATTCCAGTTCTCCTATTATAAGGCTTACGTTTGAACCGCCAAAGGCAAACGAATTTGTCATGCAGATTTTTACAGGCGCATCCTTCGGCTTAAAATTTTTATCTGTCAGATTAAGGACCGGAATCTCCGGATCCTGCTGACCGTCCCAAACATGAAGGGGATACGCTAAGCCGCCGTTTCCGCCGTTTCCGCCGCGGCCATTCAATATAGCTTCAAAGCACACGCCGGCCTCCAGCGCGCCGGCCGCCCCAAGCGTGTGCCCCGTCATAGACTTTGTTGTACTGCATGGAACCTTATACCCGCCAAATACAACTTCCATAGCGCGACCTTCCATCAAATCGTTAAATTTTGTACCGGTTCCATGAAGATTTACATAATCAATCTGTTCCGGTTTTAAGCCGGCTTTTGCAAGAGCCTGCTTCATTGCCCGGGCAGCTCCATCACCTGTAGGATCAGGACTCGTCATGTGATAGGCATCTGCCGTTTCGCCGTATCCAAGGATACCAATTTTGCTTTCAGAAAAATCTTCGCGGCTTACAACAAAAAACGCTGCCGCATCGCCAAGCGTTATGCCGTGCCTGTTTTTGCTGAACGGATTAGTCATTTCCGAAGAAACTGCCTCAAGCGCATCAAAGCCGATCAGCGTAGTGTCGCTGGCAATATCAACTCCGCCCGCAACAACAGCATCGCACACACCAGCCCTGACCAGCTCTGTTGCCTTTATTAAAGCACCCGCACTGGAAGAACACGCCGTACTAAATGTAAGACTAGGGCCGGTAAGACTGTAAGCCTCGCTAATATATGTTGCAACGTAGTCAGCGCCCTGCATTTCCAGCGCATACTCAGAAGAAAATTTGCCGTTCTTAAAATATTCCCTGTGTCCGGCTACAGAAAATTCCGTTCCGTTGTCACAAGAGCCAACGCATACGCCGATTCTTTCTGCGCCAAACTTGTCCCTTGCTTTTTCAATCAAATCAGAAATCTGATTTACGCATTTTTCCTCTATGCGAATAATGCGCATGTCATAACGCCCAGTAGAAGGTTCTTTTAAAAGCGAACCGTCAATTCTGGCAGCGTAAAATTCCTTTCCGTTCAGCGCGGTCACTTTTTTAATGCCGCTTCTGTTTCCTGAAGTTACAGAATTCCACAGGCTGCCGGCAGATTCAGCGCAGCAGCAGAATACGGCTGGAGACGAAAGATATACGTTCATTCTTCTGCCTCCTGAAGAAAATATTCATAACCGCGCAGAATATTCTGAATCAATGTACATTTTTTTTCTTTTTTTATGACTTCGATTGTGCGTGAATTCATCATTGGAAGAATTGAATTACTAAGAATTGTGCGAACTTCACCATTTTCTGTTTTTTCAACTTCCATGTACATTCCAATTGTCTTTAAAGTTTCGTTTATTGCATCAATCGAATAATACGCAAACTGAAGGTCTGCAAGAATGTATTCAGCCTTTAGATTTTCAGGGAAAATTGCAGAATCAAAATGAACGTCAATTCCGTCATAAGAAAGACTTCCCATACCTGTTCCAAAATCATTAAAAAGAGAAAGAAAAATACCGTTTTTGTCAGCCTGCAAATAGCTGAGCATCTGGAACGTATTTCCGTTAAAATTCGCAATAAGAAGCTGCTGAGTATCAACTTCTTTTTCTATACACGAAGGCGGAAGCAAATAGAACTTTTTAACGTTCGTTATGTAGATAGGAGAAATATTTGATTCTGTTATTATTTTGGTACTCGTACAGCCAGTCACCGACGCACAAAGAAAAACAAAGAGACAAAGCCAGACAGCACTAAAATGACATTTACTCATATTTTGTAAACCATTTTAGATGCAAATCCCCTTTAAGTCAATTTGCCAACCTTGTGTTACATAGCAAACTCCCTAGGGACACTTTAATTAGAACGAATATTAAATTTTAACAGACTGATAAAAAAATAGCGCGAAGGAGAGGAAGGTCTGACAAAAACACTCAGTTATGCAGCCGCGAAAGCGGCTAACTGTATAGTTCCAAGGCATAACTGCGTGTAGCGCGCGATTTTGACAGATCTTCCTCGACTGGAAGCTATTTTTTTTATTTCAAATTAATCAAAACTTAAAATCCAGCCTAATTAAAGAAATAAGCAAAAATGGCAACGCCTGCCGTAAAAACAAGCAGCCCTATAATTATTGGAAACATAAAAATCCTCTGCAAAAAATCAATGAGAAATAAATAAAAATTAAAAAGATGAATAAACAGAGATTTTTATAAAACCGTTTTTAAGAATACAATAAACTTTAGGAATTTATTTTTTGAATAGAAAAATCCGTTTTGAACAAAAGAGACGGCAAATACAACAGGTCTGACTGCATCGCAGACAAGCGGCATTTCTCCGCAGAACAAAAAATCTGCCGAAACTTTTTTTTCTGCCTGGACAGCATTTTTTACAGGACGAACCACAATCGATTCGCAAAGTTCCCTGCCCTGCCCGCAGAAAGCAGAGACCGTCCTGATTTTTTCCGAATTATAAGAGACAGCAGCTTCGGCAGACCTCTGCAAAACAGGTACGCAAAGACTGCCCAAAACCACAAGAGAAAAGATGAATAAACGAATCAAACTCCGTTTTTGACTCTTCACTAAAATTCTGCCCTCGTATAGAAGAACGTACTTACAAACGCAGTCGTAAGCCCGATAAAAATCGAAAGACCAATCATATGAACCGGTACAAACTTACTTAAAGTCAGTGCACCAAACGAAACAGCCGTAGTAACAAACGAAACCATAATCGCAAACGGTTCAAGTTTGCCGTTTTCAGAAGTATCCTTTCGTTTTTCGTTTTCAATCATATAAATTACATAATCCAGACCAAGCCCGAATACAAGAATAAGCCCCGTAATCGAAAAGAATTCAAAATCAATTCCGCAGAGGGCAAAAATTGCAGCCGTCCACAGCACAATAAGCAGCGGAATAGAAATAATCTTGCTTGCCTGCTTAAGTGAATAGAAGCATTTAAGCACAATAAACAGAATTACATATACAATCGCAAAAAGATTGATAATCATGGACGAAAGTCTGTCCAAATCCTTGTTCATTGAACGAATCTTACTTATAAAGAATACATTTACGTCATCTGCAAGCGCCCTGTATCCGTCAAAATCAAGAACACTAACCGGAAGAATTACCGAATAATATTTTCCGTCAATTTCACCAAGCCATGCAGTAGAAATAGAATCCGTTATTTCTCTAGGAACATTTTCACCAAGGATGATAAAGTCATTTTCGCGGTCATTAAAATCTTTCTTAAGTCCGGCAGCAAGTGACGAATCAAGACCGAGCCATTCATACTGTTCTTCCGCAAGAGGAAGCAGATTTGCAGCCGCCGCTCTGGACTCTTTCTGCCGCTTAATCGACGGAATATAATTTGTAGTGCAGACAAACCCGCCTTTTTCTTTACCGGCATTCATTTTTCTAAGGGCAGAAGTAATTTTTTCTTCATTCTGAAGAGTTTCTTCCACCGTATTTCCGCTTACAATAAACCAGCCGCTTGGATTGTACTGAAGGATTGCAGCAGCCTCTGCTTCGTTTTCCATTTCGCGTCCTTCTTTTTTGTACAGACGTGAAAGGTCGTTTTCTATGCGCACATTTTTATGCTTAATCACAAGAACCGAAAGCGAAAAAACAAACATTGCAGTAACAACAATTCGTCCTACAAGTTTTTTGTTGTACCAGGACGGAGTTGAATAATAGCGCAGAATCTTAATTTCCCGCTTTGTTTTTGGAACCGGCATAAACGGATAAATACAGATTACAGTTAAGAACGAACTGAAAATTCCGCTCATGCTGAATACCGCCATCTGCTTAAGCAGGTTGAACGGCGCAAAAACAAGAATAAAATAGCAGAGCAGCGTTGAAATAAGGGAAAGCGAAAGTCCCTTTATAAGATGATTCCTTACCTGATATCCCTTATGGCACAAAAGGTTTCCCTTCCAGTTAATAAAATAATGAAGGCTATAGTCAATGCAGGAACCAATCAGAGAAGTTCCGAACAAAAGCGTAAGGATATGCATTTTGCCGAAAAGTGCCAGCGTAGCCAGAACCGCAGTCAAACTTGACCAAATAATAGAAAGAATGCTGAAAAATATTGGCGACGGACGCTGGAACAGCATAAGCAGAATAATCATTACGACAACAAGTGAAACCGTAGAAATTACAGAAATTTCTATAGTTGCATTTGTTGAACTCTTATAGCTGTGAAAAGGAATTCCTGAATATACAAAGCGGGTTCCGTCATTTTCAAGCTTATCACAAATAGAGCGGATAAGATAAACGGCATTATCCTTACTTGCGAGGGTTGCACCCTTTTTATTTACTACGCCGCGAATCATTACGTACCAGCGCTCATTCGCAAAGCTGGCAAGCACCCCGTCCTTTATAGACATCTTAGTTCCGCTTTCCTGCAGCGACCTCAGCATGCTCTGCAAATTGTATTCGCCGAGCATAAACGGATCCCTGTCCAGATTTTCCAAAGATGTCATTGTAAACGCACCGTATGCCGTTGCAAGCGCATTCTGAGCAAATTCTTCTGCGCCGCCTTGCCTTGTTAATTCAGCAATTGCATCGTCGTCCAGCAGGTTGTATTTAAATTCATCCAGATAAGCAAGAACTGGTCCAAAAACATCGTCATTCTGATAAAGGGAAACAGACTTAAAACGGTCACTTGCACTAAGCTGATCGTAAACAGTTCCCGCAACTTCCTTTGCCTTTTCAAAATCAGGATTAGAAACAAGAATGAATACATTCTGCCCTGTCATTTCTGCAAGTTTTTCATCTGCCGCTTCAAGCGCCTTACCCATAACCGGCTTTGGCAGCATGTTAAAAAGATCCGCATCAATATTGATTTCATGCCGGAACATAAGCATTGCGGCAAAACCAAGCAAAACTACAGAGTGAAATAAAATCCAGATTTTAAAAAAAGTCTTATTTTGCAACGAAGTAAGCTTTCTCATCAGCCGTCAATTCCTTTGGATATTTTTTATCGGTAAAGTCGTATCTTATAGAGTCACCGTTTGCTTCAAGCATAACTATGCAGTCCAAATCTGCTGCAGAAGCACTGCAAGTTCCGCTAATCGAAATAGATTTTAAGATTTTAAGTACAGATTCATCTTTTGGGCTTAAAACAGCCTTCCATGTTCCGCCGTTAGCAGAAAAATCAATATTAAAATTTGATTTAAGCGTTTCCGCATCCCCACTGAACATAGCGCTCAAAGTTGTAGAAATGCTTGTAAACACCTGGTTTGAAGAAGCATCTATTACATTCTGTTTGCCGTTTGCCAGAGTTTGAATTACAGAAGTCATTCCAACAACCATTGTCGAAGGAAAAGGCTTTTCTGTTTTCCACATGATTCCATCCAGACTGAATATAAAAGTTCCGCTAGATTTCATCTGACGGTTTACAGCCGCAATCGTTTTTACCTGAGTAAAATTACCAGTCATATTCGGATGCTTTGCAAGATTTGAACATACAGATTCAAAAGTTTCCGCAGAAGCCGCCGCCCCAAAAAGCAAAGCCGAAATCAATACTGCAATTATCTTCTTCATATTATTCACCTTTAATCTTCTTTTCTATTCTGTTTATCATTCTTTCAGGGCTTACAAAACTAGACTCATTCGTATCAAGTTTTAAAGCCATCTGCGTAGTATCAGCCTTAGTGCAAAGTTCGCCCATACTGTTGTATATTTCGTACTTTATCTTCAAACAATTTTCGTACTCCATAAGATACGAACAAATCCGCGCTTTTTCAGAAAAATAAAGCGATTTTATGTATTTTAAGTTCATGGAAACAACAGGAAATGCATAGCCGTCCTCGACCATCTGCTTATAGCCGTAACCGAGTTCATCAAGCAGTGCGCAGCGGCCAACTTCCATAAATTTAACGTAGTTTCCGTGCCATACAACATTCATGGAATCTACATCATAAAATTCAACCGTAAATTCCTTTTCAACACAATACAAAAAATCTTTCATATCTACCTGTACACCCGAAAATCCGTTTAATTTTCCGCTGGAAGCCAAAAATTATAAAAATTATACCATTGATACGGAAACTTAAGACAGTATTTTTCCAGTTTCTGAACAAATTCCCGGCACAACAGCCTTATTCTATCATCTCTTTCTGTTCTGGTACAATTAAAATCAATTAACGATTTTTCTACAAACATATTGTACCGCGGCACAAGCGTTCCAGTCCTTGTACGCAGCCCAAACACATAGTACGCTGGAACCTTAAGCAGAAACGCCAGAAGGAACACGCCGTAAGGAAAATCCGCTTTTTCGCCCAGAAAATCTTCCCTGATTACGCGCATTCTGCTTCTTGAACTTGTACGGTCACCCGTAATTACAACAAGCCCGCCCTTATCAATCCGTTCCTGCAGCATAATAATCGTATCCGGACCAATTTCAGACGGATCAACCACCTGAAAATTCACCCCGGGATTAATCTGATTGAGAGTACGGTTAAACTGCTCCGTAGCATTTACTTCCATAATTGCAGTAACGCTGAACTCACGCTTTACACCGTTTTCCCCAAAACTAGAAAGACTGCGCATCAATTCCATATTTCCCAAATGCGAACCAATTAAAAGCGCACCTTTACCGCTTTCAAGCAGAGCCTGAAGCTCCTTCAGATCATCGTTATGAAAAACCAGATTATTGTAATGATAGTTTCCAAGCCAGCCTTCCATCTTTTCCATTACACAAAGAGTAAAAGAAAGAATCTGCCTGAACGGACTGATCTTCTGTGGCACCAAACCGTTAGAAAACTTCTTAAGCCGCTCCTGGTAATCAGTGCATTCTGTCCTTGCCCGACTCGAACAAATATAATAAAACGCCGCAATCGGATAAATCAGCACAAAAACAAAGGACTTTGGAAGACGCTTCATAAGAAGAAGCAACAAAAGCAGCGGCTTATTCGTAGAAATAACTTCCTTTTCATCCGCCCAATGCAGCATTTCCTCAGACTTAGAAGCCACACTTACCTCTCTTTGCTTTTTTTACATTGCGCACAAGCAAAAACGGAAGCCGCAGGATCATCCCGATACAAAGCCGGGAATAAGTACCCGCAATATGCAGATTGTCACGAACCATTCTGAAGTTAGAAACACCATCAGCCGGGTAGCTTACTTTTACCGACTCCGAAATAATCCGCACCCCGGCCCAGCTAAGGTGAACCAGAATATCAATATCGTAGCCCATGCGGCTGTCAATAATCGCATGCCGCTTAAGACACTTGTAATAAGGTTCAACAGGATAAATTCTAAACCCAATAAGAGCGTCAACAATTTCTTTAGAAAGAGTAACAATGTGAACCCAGCCGTTTGCAATCTTACGGCCGTTTACGCGGTGACTAGGCGCATCCTTATCATATTCAGGATAACCGCATATAACCGCATCCGGATTTTTTTCAGAAAGTTCAAGGAATCTTTTTACGCGACCGGCATCATGCTGACCGTCAGAATCAATCTGAAGAATGTGAGTAAGCCCCATTTCATAAGCCTTGCGCACACCGTCGCACATAGCCTTGCCTTTTCCGCCGTTCTTAGAACGCACAACCAAAGTTACAAGCTCATACTTTTCATCAACCGCGCGAATAAAAGCCTTATTCCGCTCATCATTGCCATCATCAACAACAATAATCGGATATCCGTATGCAGTTAAATTCTGCACAACAGATTCAAGCGTAACCCCATGATTATAAACCGGAACAACAAACCCAAATTTCATCACTCTGGAATCACCGAAAAATTGCCCGAAGAATAAACGTGCTCAGCGTTTTCTGCATCAGCCATAGTAAAACCGACAGAACCCTTTTCAACCTTATGTTCAAGAGAAAGCTTAACCTTAGAATTCGGAAGAATCGGAGCAGAAAATTTAATCCTCTTTATATTAGGAACATAGCGCTGAGTTCCAAAATACTTGCGCGAAAACCTGGTAATAATCTCAAACTGAGCAACCGCCGGCAGCAGCTTAAATTCCGGAAAATGGCCGTCAAAAAAATCACTAGTTTCAGGAACCACAAATTCCAGCTCAACTTTATTCTGTTCATTCAGGACAACTTTTTCATTTTCAATGTCGTGTGTATTTGCCATAAAATTTATAGTATCAAAGTTTTAAATTATTATAAAGGGGGCGCCTGCCTTGCTATGTTTGCAAACAATAGCCAACTCTTCCCAATTAATGTAAAATTAAATCATGCGCCAAAATTCTTCCCTGCTAACCTACGCAATTTCCCTTCACTTTTCCGCGGATGTCAATGACATTATAACTTCCGCTGTAAAATCCATTGCGGAAGTTACGGGGTGCAATTTTATTACAGAAAACAAGATTCCGCCGCATGTTACAATAGGCGCTTTTCATGCAGTAAAAGAAGATGAAGAAAAACTGATTCAAACGGTTAAGGATTTTGCAAAGACGCAAAAGGCAGATGTCGTACACTTCAAAGAAATCGGAAACTTCAACGAAAAAGTTCTCTTTCTAAAACCCGAAAAAGACAATTTCCTTACCCAAATAAATTCCGAACTTCATAAAACCCTGCTCCCAGAATTCGAAAAAGCAGAAAACGGCTATTATCTTCCGGAATTCTGGTTTCCACACACAACGCTTGCAACAAGGCTCAGCAAAATTCAATTTGCCAAAGCCCTTAAAATTGCAGAACAAATTCCATTTCCTCTGGAAACTCCCGCAACAGAAATCGCTGTCTATCAATGTTCTCCGTTTAAGGAAATAAAGAGGTTTGAGATTTTATAATTTTATGCGGTTTTCTTACAACTTGGAATTTTATCTAAATCACTTCTAAGCTTTTCCTGCATTTCCCGCAAATCAAGTTCATTCTGCATATTAAGCCAGAACTTTGAAGTAGTACCAAAATACTTAGAAAGCCTGAGTGACATTTCAACAGAAATTTTTCTTTTATTATGAACCAAGTCCAAAATAGAACTTGTGGAAACTCCTAAATCTTTAGCCAGCCTATAAGGAGTTATTTCAAGCGGTACCAGAAACTCTTCTAAAAGAATATCGCCAATTTTTGGCAATTCGAAATTTTCATTCATAGCAATCTCCTTAGTGGTAATCCACAATCTGAACTTCATAAGCTTCATTGTTTTGAAACTTAAACTGTACCCGCCACTGATTATTAATTCTTATAGAACAATAATCTCTTAAATTTCCAAGCAGATGCTCAAATTTATTTCCAGGAGGAATCTTCAAATCTTCCTCTGATTCCGCTGAATGAATAATGAGCAGTTTTGCAAAAGCTCTTTTATGTATATCTGGCGGAAGCCGCGAAGATTTTTTTCCATCCCAAATCTTTTCCGTTTCTGAATCACCAAATGATTTTATCACAGTTAGAGTATATGCTACACAGATATATCTGTCAAGGAGATATATCTGCTTTACTTCTCAAACAACGCAGCAATTTCATCCTTATGCTTTTTGCCCTGAACGTCTACAGGGAGCGAATCAAGGAAGCGCCACTTTTTTGGGATTACGACATTTTCAAAGAACTGAAGAAGGTAATCGTGAAAGTGCCTGTTTATAAGGTATTTTTCAGTTCCGGCAAATTTTTCGCGGCCGGCCGCATTCAGAACCACAGCCGCTGCAAGGTACTGACGCACATCGTTTTGCAGAGCAATAACCTTTACGTCATTCACAAGGCCGCTCTGCATCAGACGGTCTTCAACTTCCGGCAGCGAAATGCGTTTTTCTTCTATTTTTACAACCGAATCCGAGCGGCCTTTAAGCAAAAAGCGGCCGTCTTCAAAAAATTCTGCAAGGTCCGCCGTCGCAAATCCGGCAGGATCTTTAATATACGGCGAAATTATCCTAAGACAGCCGTCCTCTCCAAGCCACAGCTTTGCATTGTCAAAAGGCGTAAACTTAAGTCCATCCTTATTCTGCTGACGGTACGCAATTCCGCTGGTCTCTGTAGAACCATAAACTTCCAACGGGCAAAAGCCGAACAGCTTTTCCGTACTGACCGCCAGTTCCGGACTGCACGCTCCGCCGCTCGTAAAAATCCATGCATCCCGTTCTTTAAGAGGAAGCTTTTCTTCAATTTCAACCGTTCTCTTAAGAAATGCCGGCGTCGCAATAATAATGTATTTTTCATCATCAAGAGTTTCAAACTCTTCCGGGTATGTAATTCTTGTGCGGCGGAATGGAACCCCAAGAGTAAACGGTAGAGACGAACCGAACAAAAATCCATAGATATGATGCTGACTTACAGTTGTCACCAGTTTTCTTTCTGTAAATTCCTTTGCCCACTTAGAGATAATAAACGCATTATCCTCTTCAAATTCCTTCATTCTCTGGGCAACCGGCTTTGGCTTTCCTGTAGAACCTGACGTATACAGCACAATTCTTGTTTCTTCGCTGTTCAAAACAGGCAGGTCGCGTATATATGAATCAGAAGGTTCTTCACTTTCTTCTATTATTTTCTGAATCGAAATTGAATCCGCTGCATTCTGATCCGTAAGGAACTCAACTCCCGGCTTTTTAATTTCCGCAATATAACTTTCTGAAATGTTCTGAGTTAAAAGAATGCGCTTTTTGCACTGAAGCAGCGCCACAAACGTACACAAAAAGTACCAGTAATCTTCACAGTGAACCAGCCAGTCATCCGCACTGCGTTCCGACACAAACGCACGAATTTTTGCAGAATCCACAAGAAAATCCTTCCATGTCTTATATTTTCCGGAACTCCATTTTTCTTCATAGCACAGGATATGAGAATCCGGTCGGCTGTCAGCCTTAAATTTTGTAAAAGAAAAAGCCTTAATCATTTTTTTATCAACCTTCTTTCGAAGAATAAATTCGATTGCAAAAATAAGCCCCATAATGACATAAGAAATTCCGCCGTTGTAAACAGACCAAACGCGGTCATTCAGCATTTCATTTCCAAAATCATGAAGAGCCGTATACGCAGCAATACTACCATTTATTATAAAAAATATACACCAAACAACAGTCACTTTGCGGCAATACTGTTCAACATTACTCTCAAAACTGCTGCCTTTTATAGATTTGTCTGCCAGAGTCGCAAATCTGAATATAATGTTCGGCTTAAAAAACAAAGTTGAACCAAAAACAAGAAGAAGAGTGGCATTTACCACAACAGAATAAAGTTTTAGAAAAATCTTCTGATTAAAAACAAAGCACAGAATTCCGGCCGCCAAAAACAGAACGCTGGAAAACAAAGGCCTCCAATTCATAAAAAACTTTTTTCCACCGCCTTTGCCTTTAACCGCGCCAGAACTGCCGGTAAAGCTCAGAAAAAATGCGGCCGCTAGGGCAATTACACACAAAGAAAGAAGCCTTGCTGGAATCTTTAGAATCACCAAGAACGTAAAGACCAGCACCGGATATAAAGCTGCAACAACATAAAATAAAACTTTTAAAAACTTCCGCATATCAAAAAAATACCAACCAATAAGTAAAATTTGCGGTGATTGAGGCTCTCGAAACTACCGCAAATTTTAGTTTTTACAGCCCATTTAAAAAAAAACACCGCTTATGCGGTGTTCTGCTCTTTAAGTAAAGAACTTAGCCCATGTAAGGAACAAGAGCGTCTACAACATCCTGAACAGTCTTTACTGTCTTGAAAATTGCAGGGTCGAATTTTGTTCCAGCCGGCATAAATTCCTTCATTTTCTGAATCAAATCGATTGAATCAATTGAATCTAATTCCAAATCATCAAACAAAGTTGCATCAGGTGTAATTGAATCTTCTTCAATTTCGAATTCATTTACAAGGATACCCTTCAATTTTCCGAAAATTTCGTCTTTAGACATAATTTTAACCCCTCATATGAGAAATATATTCAGCTAAAGCATCTATTGATGCGAAATGCTTTTTATTTTCTGCGCTGTCAGATGAAAATTTGACACCAAAATGCTTTTTAAGGCCAACACCCAGTTCCAAAGCATCTATTGAATCCAATCCTAACCCGTCTCCAAACAAAGGTTCAGAATCAATAATATTTTCAGGAGCAATATCTTCAAGCTGAAGAGTAGAAATTATCACTTCCTTAATTTCTTTTTTCAACTCGTCCATCAATTCATCCTTTTTTCAATATTATAATAAATTATTATATCGTTTTTTTTTATTAATTTCAACTACAGAAAGAGAAGGTAACTGTACTACTCTTTATCGCGGTTAGTCACAAATTTTGTATCGTTTTCTTTTACCGCCGCATACAAAACTTCTTCCATTTTATCTGTAAGCCGCTTTGCCGCAATTGTTTCCGAAAGATTTTTGTATTCGTCAATTTTAATTTCCGGCAGCATAGTAAAATTGTAGATATAGCGCTCTGTATGATTGTAGCTCCAGAACGGATCATGCTTTCCAAGACCGTATTTGTCGTTACCGCCTACAAGAATCGGAAGCACATCGCAGTTAGAATAGTAGGCAATACGAGCAGCACCTTTTTTATAAGGATTTACACCATGACGCGGACTTCTTGTTCCTTCCGGGAAGATGATAACGTTGTTTCCCTCATCAATAGTCTGCTTGCAAAGGCGACAAAGTTCATCAAAATCAAGCGAATTTACAATATAACACTGACGGATTACGCCGCCCAATACAGTATTTGCAAGCCCGCCGCGAACGATACAGTTTGCATTTGGCACAAGCGACATAATGAATACGAAATCCAGCATAGACGGATGATTTGCAATAATGATTTTTCCGTGGATATTGCGGTATTTTGCCCTGTCATCAACGCGCAAAGAAAGCGCACCTGTCATTCGCATAACGTTTGCAAACATTCTGAACGAAGCAGAAACAAATTCCCTTGCTTTAATCTGGAATTTTTCTTTTGGATGCACAAAAACCCTAATCCATGGGAATACAACCAGCGCAAGAACAACACTTCCTGTTCCAAAAAAAAGATAGCAGAACAATTTTACAAAACACTGATAGCACCAAAGCGGAAAGCGGTACCATTTTACAGGAGGCAGTTCATCATGGTTATACTTTGCCTTAATTTCTTCTTTTGATTCTTTAGACATTTTCTTACCCTGTATATTAAAATAGTCCGGTGATTGAATCTATTGAAATCACCTTATTATCCAAATCTATTGCAGTTGAACCCGGCACTTCTTCTGCAGAAATCAGACACGCAAACGCACGACCGGAATTATTTTCCGGCTGAAGATCACCGTATTCATCCGGCACGTATTCATCAGCATATACAAAAATCAATTTTTTTTCACTACCACAAAGCACAGGAGCTGCCGCACCCAAAAGGGCAGAGCGGAAATTTTCTTTTGACGGATAAATTACCGAATAGCCGGCCTTAAGCCCCAAAGAAAGCGTTGCTGCCGCAATCGGCGTATTAAAAACAGAAAGACTGAACCCTGCCGGAAGAATTTCTGAATCTTCTATAAGCCCTCGATTAATAGTAAATTCACGTTCAATTTCGCCGCGGAAAGACACAAAAACCTGCTTGCAAGAAACAGCATCCGGCACTTCCTGCAGCAAATCATGAAGAACCTGAACCGTCATTCTTGTAATCTGACTCAACCGTCTTTTAAAAAGCGGGTCTGCAAATTCCAGTTTAGGCTTTTCTTTTGGATTTTCAGATGAGGCGTTCCATTTTTGTAAATTTGAAATATAAATTTTTGCCATTTTATTTTGTGGTTTCGACAGGCTCAACCACCGCAGAGAGCAATTCAACCACCGTTTGTTTTGCTTTTCACAACGTTCATTGAAAAAACAATCCCAGTCATTGAAAAACAATCACGGTCATTGAGCTTGTCGAAATGACCTTATTTTTTTCTAAAAACAAGCAGACTGTACGCGTTGCTTCCCAGATTGTGATGAGCAGTTTTAAGTTCAAACCCTGCTTCTCCAATCGCATTTACAAGTTCTTCATAGCGGTACATCTTGCTGTTACCGTTTGCAATGCATGTAAAGTAAAGCGAAGTCGCCATAAGTGAATATGAACTTGCCTCAAAATGCTGCTTGTCCCAGAGCGGTTCCAGAACATAAACGTTTGTTTCCGGTGTAGCTGCCGCATATACTTTTTTAAGAATTTTTGTAATCTGATGAAGACTGAAACAGTCCAGGAACTGGCTCATCCAGACAGCATCCGGCGCATCAGGAAGTTTAGTTGTTTCATCCAGAACGTTACCCGTACAAAAACCGATTCTGTCTGCAAAACCAGCAGCAGCGGCATTTTTTTCTGCAACGGCAGTCTGCCCCGGAAGATCAACAATAGTCATCTTTACGTCAGGGTTGTAGCGGCAGCAGCTTATAGACCATTTTGCAGTGTTACCTCCGATATCAACCATTGTCTTTGGCTTTTCTGCAAAGACGATTGGAAGTGCTTCCGGAAAAGCAATGTCGCTGTAAAAATGATCAAATTCAAACCATGATTTTTTTGCTTTTTCCGGCAGGGTAGAAAGCGCTTCGTAAACAGTTGTCCACTTGTCGCCAAAAACTTTAAGTCCTTCCGGCTTTCCGTTTACAACAGATTCCTTAAGTTTCCAGGCACCTTCGTAGCAGATGTCATTAATAAACCAGAAATTTACCTTTGTAAGGTCATCTTCAAGAAGCATCCAGCCGATTTTTCCAATTACAAATTTTTCTTTTTCCGGCTTGCCGGCTTCTGAATCCTGACTGAGCTTTATAACGTTCATTCCAAGTGCCATTTCACAAAGCACGCCTGCGCCATATTCAGAAACACCCGCCTTTTTTGCAAGTTCACTGCGGGTAACACCAGAATCTCCGGCATCTTCTATAGCCTGAAGCATTCCAAGTTCTATCATCGTTCTTATTGCCTGATAGCACATCGGAGCAAAAGCAATCTTCTGCGCCTCAAATTTAGCGTCTACTGCACGAATATTATCCGTCTTAAATTTGTCGTAACTAAAAAAAGAAGAATCCATAATTTCCCACACTTAAAAATGATTTTTCACTTTATCACGTATTAAAAAAATATACCACCCGGGATTTTTTATTTCGCTTTGCAACTGGAAGCTATTTTTTGAACATCTTACACAACTTAATGCATTTATATATAATGTCACGAAAGGAAAACGCTAATGATTCGCCGCGCACAGGAAAAAGACACAAAAGACATTCTGAAACTGCTTGTTCAGGTAGATATGGTTCATCACAACGGACGGCCGGACTTGTTTAAAGGACCGGCAACAAAGTACACTGCAAAACAGCTTTCTGCCATGTACACTGACGACAGCCGTCCTATTTTTGTTTTTGAAAAAGATGGTTCCGTTGCCGGCTACGCGTTCTGCATTTTTGTACAGCACACAGGCGACAACGTTCTGACAGACATAAAAACCCTGTACATAGACGACATATGCGTAGACGAAAACTGCCGCGGACAGCATGTAGGAAAGGCCCTGTATGATTACGTCCTAGACTTTGCCCGCCACAGCGGATGCCACAATATAACGCTGAATGTGTGGTCATGTAATCCGGGTGCAATGAAGTTTTACGAAAAGTGCGGGCTTAAACCGCAGAAAATCTGCATGGAACAGATTCTTTAAATCTGCCCGGAAGCCTGTACTGACTCAGTTTGCAGTGTCATTCTTTGAAGCATAATCCAGGAATTCTGAGGTTCTTGACCAGTATTTAATTCCCCAGTTTTCAAAGTTCCATTCGTCCATGTAGTTATTGCATTCATAATCAATGTAATACAAAAGCGAGTCCTGAATTACAAAATTGGTAGGAAAATAATCAATGTTCAGTCCCGCAGATTTTGCCTGCGCCGCCATCTGCCTGACCTGTTCAAGATACGGCTCTGCGCTTCCGCCTTTTTTTACAAGCGAATAAATTGTTTCGCCGTCTATATATTCTTTAAGGATGCGTTCATTTTCTACGTCAACTTCAAGCATTTTCGGAATTCTAATTCCCGCCGCCATAAGCCGCTTATAATCCGTCATTTCTGCTTCTATCTTATTGCCAAACTGGTAATAGTCGCACGGTTCATGATGAATCTGCTTAAGCACAAAAATATTACCGTCCCGCCCTGCAAGATAGGAATATCCCCCCTTACCTTTTCCAAGCAGCCTCTGAATTGAGTATTCTGTTCCGTTCACTGTCATCTTTTCCATAACCTCAGTTTCCTCCAGACAGACTTAAGGCTACACCCGCATATAGATTTTTTCTATAACAATCGGATTTTAAAATTAACACAAAACTACTGGAGGCCGCCCATAGAAAAACTAAATCTTGAACTGATCTACTTCGTTTCCAATCTGAACAATTGAGTCTTCTACCTGAGCAGAAATCTGACGCAAAGATTCCCCGGTTTCGTTGATTTTTGTAGCACCGATGCGCATTTCATTCATGCTTTCCTGCATGATTCCAGTTGCATCCTGCAAAGCCTTAACTTCTGCCAGAATTGCTTTGTTTCCTTCTGCCATTTCCTGACCGGCATTACGAACCTGAACAGTACTGTTATTCATTGCGTTCAGGGCTGTAATAATCTGCTTTGAACCTTCATTCTGTTCTTCCATTGCAGCCTTAATCTGTCGGACAATTTCATCTGTATCTTTGATTTTTGCTGTAACAGTGTTAAATGACCTTGTTGAAAGTTCCGAAGCGGAAACAACGTCTTCAATAGAATTCTGAATGTTTGTAAGCTGATCACCGATTGTCTTTGACTGCTGTGTAGAAGTTTCAGAAAGCTTTCGGATTTCGTCAGCAACTACAGCAAAGCCCTTACCCGCATCACCTGCATGAGCCGCCTCAATTGCCGCATTCATGGCAAGAAGATTTGTCTGTTCTGCAATTGCCGCAATGGCAACGTTTGCTTCCTGAAGCGTTTTGCTCAAAAGAGAAATCTGTTCAATCTTATTGTTTACTTCTGTCTGAACAACCGCACCTTCTGTTGCACTGTCCGTAAGTTCAACAAACGAAGCAGACATCTTTTCCATGGAATTATTTACAGAATGAATGTTTCCTATCATCTGTTCTACGGCAGCAGAAGCCTGTGTAACCCCAGAACTCTGGCTTTCAATCATGTGCTCAAGGGATTCAATATTGGAAGCAATTTCATTAACAGCACCAGCAGTCTGGTGAACACTGTTAGACTGATTGCTTATCTGCGTATGAACCGATTCTATGTTTGCAAGAATCTGAGTAATTGAAGAAGATGTATCTTCCGAACTTGCACGCAGATCCGAACCTACAACCTGAAGCTGACTTTTTGAAGAATTGATCTGCGAAATAATGTCATGAAGATTTCCAATAAATTCATTAAACCCGCCTACAATTTCTCCAATTTCATCATTGCTGTTAGCTTTTAGGCGTCTTGTAAGGTCTGCATCTCCAGAAGCAATGTCTGCAATTGCAATATTCAGGCGCTTCAAAGGATTGAATGAACGCCTGCACACTATAAACATAATCAGGGAAGCCAAAACAAGAACCACCGCCAGAATAACATAAGACATACGAGTCATAATTGCCAGGCCGGAATAAAAATCTGAATACGGTGCAACACAGAATACTGACCAGTCGCTGTTTGGAATAGGACGATAAGCTCCTACCAGCAGGGAACCTTTACCGCGTGTATCCTTAAATGCCATGCTTCCGGTTTTCCCCTGCACAAGTTCCTTTAATACAGGGGCAACACCGTCAGAAAGTTTCATGCCGTCTTCAATATTTTCACGGTTATAAACCTGCTCCAGGTTTGTAGATGCTACAGTAAATCCTGTAACACGGTTTACAACCTGAATGATTGCATTCCCTGAACCAAAGTTTATATCTGCAATTCTTTTAGAAAGAGTTTCTCCCAGAATGTTTGCTGAAATGCAGGCAATCGGGCGGTTATTATCATCATAAACCGGCGCACTGTAAATCTGAAAAAGTATGTTAGTAACAGGATTTATTGCCGGATCCATTACCCTGGTTTCTCCACGTCCTGCTGCCTTAATATAATCGCGTTCAAGTTTTATGTGCTGTCCCTGAGCTGTATAGCTTTCTCCTTCCAGAGTGTAATAACCGATATTTTCATAGCATGAATCGATTTTTGCAAATTCCGAAAGTCGGCGGCATTTTTCCCTTAAAGGAACTGAATCATCCCTTAGAAATTCATTTTTTGAAATAGCCTTTAGAATCATAAACTGCCGTTCTGATTCACCCTTGATTTTTCCGGCTGCAGAGTCCGTAATGGCATTCATCAAATCATAAGTAGTTTTAGAAATTGTCTGTCGTGCTATATAAGTACTTATAAAGCTTACCAGAGACAACGACAGAAGCAAAATAAATGCTGTAATGATAATAAATCTAAACTGAAGCGACTGAAAAATTTTCATATATGCTCCTCTTAAGCAAGAAGTTATTAATTAATCGTGTTATACATTTTATATCATTATGTCCGATTGTAAATTGAATTTTGCAAAAAAAAGGGATTCAAAACCCCCTTACGCTTACCAAAAGCCGCATAAGAAACCTTTAAATCCCCTGCTTTTTTAAAACTTTTTCAGTTATTTATAAGAATTGATTGTCATAGTCAAATCTTCTCTGTCATAGATATTGCTGAAATCTGCAAAAATAAAGTCCGGCTCAATACCTTCATCTGCCTGATAGAACGAACCGTTCTTTGTCGTACACATCTGATAACAGCCCGACTTCTGGAATACAGTTCCATCTGCAGAACTTCCATTGCAGACAACACATGCACCGCCGCCGCTTTTTTTACCGAGCATTACAACTTTTCCGCTGTCTTTAAAGATTGCAGGAAGCGCATTTCCGCATGAGAAACTCATCGGCGAAGTTATACAATAAAGATTGATGCTTCTATTTGATTCGTCAGAATTTTTCAATCCCTGCAAAGTATCAGAAACGTCATAATTTCCATCCAAATCTGTATCAATAAGATAACTTGTAGAACTCATTGCTCCAGTCAAAGAACTCTTTATGTTTATTGTAGATTCTCCAAGGAACCATGCACTTATATATGCCAGGGCATCAACTGCACCGCCTCCGTTATTAGAAAGGTCAATGACAACATTCTTAATGTCCGTATCTTTTTTTATCTCCTGCTGCGCATAAATAACAAGACCAAAAGTATCTTCTACATCATCTTCTGCAAGTTCCACAGTTCCGTTAGATGTAAGTGCATAATAATCTTTTTTAGGTGTAGTAAAGTGATCATAAGTAATATATGCAGTATCACCGAATTTTGAATAATCATAATAACCGGCATCGTCACCTCCAGTTGTATAATGCATATCGTAACTCTTAGCTGTAAAAACACCCTCTCTTATAGATTTATAAGACGACATAAGTTTGCGCTGGTTTATAAATATAGGATTTACAACAAGATCAGCAGGACGCGTATAAGACTTACCTGCATAATATGACGGCTTATTCAAACCACTATGAAAGTCTGCAAAATAATTACAGCACAGTTCGTCTATTCCCCTTACAAAATCAAGAGCTGAGCTATAAGCAGAAAGATACTGTATAAGTCCTGTTTCCTTAAAAAGTTTTGCAAAAGTTGTAATGCCATGACTTTCTTTTAATCCGTAATTAAAATCCAGATTCAAGCAGAGGGCGCTATAATTCAAAGCTTTTAAAACATCACTTCTTGTGTCTTTTCCAGAGTCAGCATCATAATATTCAGAGTTAATTACAGGTGCAAAATACAGATCACCTTTTGTGTAAACAAAAGAAGGAATACCTCCATTGAATATATCATTATAAACCTGCAATGGAATATAAACTGTATCACCGATAATTTTCATCGGTATGCCATATTTTTTCAAGTTTACAGTGATGGCTTTTCCGTAGCGCTCAAATTTTTTATCAGAACGAGTCAGGTATTGTCTATTGCCTACCATATCAAGAATCGTTGCTTTTCTTGAATTCTTTTTGAATGCATCATAATCATTAAAATAAATAGTCTGATTGCCCGCATCAAATTCAACATAATAGCCTTTATTATCTGGATTTTCAAAACGGATTTTACCAGAACCTGTTATTTTCCCTTCTAAATCAGTGTAATAAAGTTCTTCTATAAGATAATTAAACATTTGATGGAACTCTTTAAAATCTATATACGGAACATCTTCAACAGCCTGCTGTGTTGAAGCATCTACCGGCAAATAAATACTTTCCGGAACTACATTTCCACTACCATCTTTAACAGGATCAGAAACCGAATCTAAATAAATCTTTGCATCAACTTTGTTAAAATCTGCAATACGGAACACCTGTTCCATATCCTCTTCCTCTGAAGAAGCAACAACAGTTGAATTGTTCAGCAAATAATACTTGTCCCCATCCTGCGTACATGAAGATACAAAAATCAAGGCCGCAGATACAGCGGAAACAACCGCAATTTTCATCTTTTTCATAAGCTTTTAACTCCTTTTATCCTATTATATTAACAGAGTTTAATTGTACCATGGGTTTCTACAATTGACTATAATTCTTATAAAATATATTATTTTCTATAACACTTCTAATTTCCATAATGGGGTAAAAATCAATGGCTACAAAGTATGTTTACTTTTTTGGTAACGGGGATGCTGAAGGCGACGAATCAATGCGCCCAATCCTCGGTGGTAAGGGTGCTAACCTTGCTCAGATGGCAAAGGCACCTTTGAGTCTTCCAGTTCCACCTGGATTCACAATTTCTATTGACGTATGTCAGGAATATTACAAGTTGGGAAGAAAATACCCAGCTGACCTTGATGCACAGGTAAATGAATACCTTAACAAGCTTGAAACAGCATTCGGCAAGAAGCTTGGTGACGAAAATGATCCACTTCTCGTATCAGTTCGTTCTGGTGCTGCTGAATCTATGCCAGGTATGATGGATACAATCCTTAACCTTGGTCTTAACGATAAATCAGTTGTTGGTCTTGCAAACAAGACAAACAACCCACGCTTTGCATGGGATGCTTACCGCCGCTTTATCCAGATGTTCGGTAACGTTGCTATGGGCGTAGACCATGACAAATTCGAAGAAATCATCGCTTCTGTAAAAGCAGTTCGTGGTATTAAAGAAGATACAGAACTTACAACAGAAGAACTTCAGACAATTGTAGCTAAGTACAAGGAAATGTACAAAAAAGAAAAGGGAGAAGATTTCCCTCAGAATCCTAAGGATCAGATGTGGGCTGCTATCGGTGCCGTATTCGGATCTTGGATGAACGAACGTGCTATCATCTACCGCAAACTTAACAACATTGATGAAAATGTTATTAAGGGAACAGCCGTAACAGTTATGGCCATGGTATTTGGTAACATGGGTGAAACATCTGGTACAGGTGTTGCATTCTCTCGTGACCCATCTACTGGTGAAAACCACTTCATGGCTGAATACCTTATCAACGCTCAGGGTGAAGACGTAGTAGCTGGTATCCGTACTCCAATGGATATCTCTGCTCTTGAAAAACAGCAGCCAGAAATCTTCAAAGAAATTACAACTATCCGCAACCGCCTCGAAGAACACTACCGTGATATGCAGGATATGGAATTCACTGTTCAGGAAGGAAAACTCTTCATGCTTCAGTGCCGCAACGGTAAACGTACAGGTCCAGCAGCTGTTAAGATGGCTGTAGACATGGTTGCAGAAAAAATGATTACAAAAGAAGAAGCTCTTCTTCGCGTAAAACCAGATCAGCTTGATCAGCTCCTCCACCCACAGTTCGACGCTAAGGCTCTTAAGTCTGCTAAACCTTTGGCAGCAGCTCTTAACGCTTCTCCAGGAGCTGGTTGTGGTCAGATCGTATTCACAGCAGAAGAAGCTGTAGAATGGGACAAAGCTGGTAAGAAGGTTATCCTTGTTCGTAAGGAAACTTCTCCAGATGATATCGCAGGTATGTATGTTGCTCAGGGTATCCTTACTTCAACTGGTGGACGTACATCACACGCTGCTGTAGTAGCTCGCGGTATGGGTACACCTTGTGTATGTGGATGTTCAGACGTTGTATTCAACGGAAGCGGTAAAGTAACAATCGGTGGTAAGGCATTCAAGAAGGGTGACTTCATCTCTATCGATGGTTCAACAGGTAAAGTTTACGGTGAAGTAATTCCTGTAACTCCAGCTGCTGTTTCTGGCGACCTTGAAACATTCCTTGGTTGGGCTGATGAAGTTCGCGCTAACTCTACACGTACAACTCCATCTGGAAAGACTGTTAAGGGATTCGAAGTTCTTGCTAACGCAGAACAGAACGAAGCTCCACAGGCATTCCGCTTTGGTGCTGCTGGTATCGGTCTTTGCCGTACAGAACACATGTTCTTCGAAGAACCAAAACTTACTTCATTCCAGAAGATGATCATTTCTGACTCAACAGAAGAAAGAAAGGCTAACCTTGCTGAAATTCTTCCACTCCAGCAGAAAGACTTCTACAACATCATTAAGACAATGGAAGGACGCGCTGTAACAATCCGTCTTCTTGACCCACCACTTAATGAATTCGTTCAGGCTGAAACACCAGCTCTTGCAAAAGCTTTGGCTAAAAAGCTCAAGGTAAAAGTAGACTTCATCAACAAGAAGTATGCTGAACTTAACGAACACAACCCAATGCTTGGACACCGTGGTTGTCGTCTTGCTATCACATATCCAGAAATCTACGAAATGCAGGTTGAAGCTATTGCTTTGGCTACTGCTCAGGCTGAAAAAGAAGGTCTTAAGCACGATGTTCGCATCATGATCCCTAACGTAACAACAGCTAACGAATTGAAACAGATTCGTGCTCAGGCAGAAGCTGTAATCGCTAAGGTTAACGAATCACAGAAAACTTCTTTGAAGTTCCAGATTGGTTCTATGATCGAATTCCCACGTGCAGCTGCTACAGCTAACGCTATTGCAGAAGTTGCAGACTTCTTCTCATTCGGTACAAACGACCTTACACAGACAACATTCGGCTTCAGCCGTGATGACTACTCTAAGTTCATCGATTCTTACTTGGATCAGAAGGTTCTCCTCCAGGATCCATTCAAGACTTTGGACGCAGACGGTGTTGGCGTAATGATCGGTCTTGCAGAAGAAAAGGGACGCTCAGTTAAGGCTGACCTTCACCTTGGAATCTGTGGTGAACACGGTGGTGACCCAGCTTCTATCGCTCTCTGCTACAAGCTTGGTTTGAACTACGTTTCATGTTCTCCATTCCGCGTACCAGCAGCTCGCTTGGCAGGTGCACAGGCAGTAATTAAAGCTAATAAATAGTTAGTTAGAATTACCTAGCATAAAGACCTTCTCAGTAATGAGAGGGTCTTTTTTTGCCTGTCCGCCTGCCACCCTGCCGGGTTGCCGCCAGATGAATCTGGCGAGATGTTTTATGGACAAGCCTAAAAAACTTGCCACTGGCAACTTTTTTTTAACGGCTTTTCGATTATCGTCAGGAGCACAGGCTGTAATCAAGGCTAATAAATAGTTTGATTTGCGAGTTTTGCATTGCAAAACTCGTAGGGCAAGCCGCAAGGCTTGCGACGTGCTCAGACTGTTATTAAGTTAAAAAGGACTTCCATTTTTGGAAGTCCTTTTTACAAACAGATAATTTCCAATCAGTTAAAAAAATCTTTCATATAAAATCATTAAAAAATTTTTGAAATTTAAAAAGTTGTAATATAATAAATTGTAACATATTTTTATGATATATTGCGGCTAAAAATTTCCCATCAAATTTTGTAAAGCTTGCCGCGTATGCTTTGTTTTGAAGTTTTTATAGGAGGCTTTATGAAAACAAACACCCTCTCTTTTAATATTGTCACGCGCATTGCGCTTTTGGTTGTCTTTATTTGTATTCTCCAGACTACTTTTTCCATTTATCTTTTGAATAAGGTTCAGACAAATCAGGTTATCAGCACTATGGCTAAATCCCGCGACGATGCAGGTAAGCTTATTGAACTTTCGATTGATGCCTACATCAGGGAAGTTGAAGCAATCGCCCAGCGCAACGACATACGCCAGATGAACTGGGATGTGCAGAAACCTTTACTGCAGGCAGAAGCAAAGCGAATCGGCTTTGAATCATTTGAAGTCGGCAACATCAACGGCATGGCGCATTCAACTTATGGAGACGACATTTGGGTTGGCGACCGAGCATATTACGGAACTGCTCTTGGCGGAAAATCAACTATTTCCGATATTGTATATGACAAACGCTATCAGAAAATGGTTGTCGTTGTAAGTTCACCGCTTTGCAGTAAAAACGGTCAGGTTGTCGGCGTACTTTCTGGTGTAGCAGATGCATCGTTCACAAATCAAATTACTTCTTCAATTCAGCTTGATTACGACGGTTTTGTGTTCATCATCAACGATTCCGGTGACAAAATGGCCGGAGCAGACTACAAAAATAAATCAGAACTTGAAAACAACATTCACGATCCAAAATATGCTCCAGACAGCCGCTACGGTCAGTTCCGCGAAGCCCAGATTAAGATGATTCAGAACGAATCCGGTCTTGAAACATTCTTTATGGACGGAAAACCATACTTCCTTTCTTACATTTCCATCAACGGAGGAGCATGGCATTTAGGAATCATTCAGGACAAGTCACAGGCACTTGCAATCCTTAATATGATTTTAGGCCGAATGCTTATCATTACAATCATTTCAATTATACTTGGTGGATTAAGCGGGATTCTTCTTTCAAGAAGCATTGTTCCTTTGAAAGAGGTAAGCAGCAGCATTAAACAAATTGCTTCCGGTAAGGCCGATTTGACACAGCGCATCCAGGTAAAAGCCAACTATGAAATTGCTGAACTTGTAGAAGGATTCAATACGTTTACAGAAAAACTTCAGACTATCATCAAAGTCATGAAGGAATCTAAAGAATCACTTGTTGGTGCCGGTTTGCTTTTGAATCAGAATACAGAAGAAAGCCTTAATTCAATTAATGCGATTCTTGAAAACATTAAGTCTACTCAGGAAGGAACAAGCCAGCAGTTTGCCAGCGTAGACCAGACATCTACTGCAGTTCACGAAATTTCTTCAAACATTGAATCGCTTGAACACATGGTAGAAAACCAGTCTCAAAGCGTTAAAGTTGCAAGCGATGCAGTTAGTGCCATGATTAAAAACATTTCAACTGTAAATGCTTCTGTAGAAAAAATGGCAAATTCATTTGAAGTTCTGGAAAAGAAAGCGGAAAACGGTGTTCTTAAACAGGACGACATGAGCAAGAAGATTGAAATTATTGGTGCGCAGTCAGAAATGCTTGGAAACGCAAACAAAACAATTCAGGCAATTGCAAGTCAGACAAACCTGCTTGCCATGAACGCGGCAATCGAAGCGGCTCATGCCGGGGACGCAGGTCAGGGATTTAGCGTTGTTGCCGATGAAATCCGAAAACTTTCCGAAACTTCGACTGCCCAGTCAAAGGAAATTGGTCAGCAGTTGAGCAATATTCAGGAATCAATTAAAGAAATCATTGTTTCTTCTAATGAATCAAGGATTGCCTTTAAAGATGTAAGCGAAGAAATTCAGTCTACCGACTACCTTGTACGCGAAATTTCTACAGCAATGGAAGAGCAGCATAAAGGTTCTGAACGGATTAATGAATCTCTTTCTACTATGAATGACAGTACACAGATAGTTCTTTCTGCCGTAAACGAAATGTCAGAAGGAAACGCATCTATCCTTAAGGAAATTCAGAATCTTCAGACTTCTACAATTGACCTTAAACAGAATATGGAACATATGGAAACCGGTGCAGAAGTCATCAAGAATACAGGTTCTTCACTTTCTGATATTTCTGACAAGATGACTATTTCCATTAATGACATTGGAAATCAGGTTGATCAGTTCCAGGTTTAATTCCTGGTCTAAGCTACATATGGAGGAAATTCAAATGAAAAGATTTAATATGAAAAACAGCCTTTTTATCTGTGCCCTTATTCTTATTCAGGCTGCAGTTTTAACTTCCTGCACAAAAGGAAGAAGCGGAAAAGTTCTGGACGATGAAAAAGAAATTCACATCCGTGTTTGGGAAACTAAAAACGGAGTAGATAACTTTATTAAGCAGGCGGGAAAAATCTATTCGGAAAGAAATCCAAACGTAAAGATTGATTACATTCATGTTCCGCTTAATGACATGATTCCTATGCTGGAAAAAGATGGACCTGCCGGACTAGGAGCAGACATTATTGCTTCACCGCACGACAATCTTGGTAATCTTGTTTCAAAAAAACTGGTTGTCCCTACAGAAGATTCGCAGGATGTTTCCAAAAAAGTTCTGGGAGCTTGTTCAAAAGCCCTTACATACAATGGAAAAATGTACGGATACCCTGTATGTGCCGAAACCTATGCGCTTTTTTACAACAAGCGCCTGATTTCTGAATCTGAAGTTCCAAAGACATGGGATGAACTTATTAACTGGGTTCAAAATTTTAACAGAACTCATAAAAATCAGCTTGGATTTGTAATGGATGTTACAAACGGCTACTATTCAATTCTTTTTACAACTGGTGACGGAAACCGCCTTTACGGTGAAAGCGGAACAGACGCAAATAATCCATGTATGAATACTCCGGCTGCTGTCCGCGGATTAAAACTCTTTCAGTCACTGCGCTCTAAACTTAATCTGGAAGGAATTGAACTTGGTTCTTCTGCCTGTGACGGTATGTTCTCTTCTGGAAACGCTGCAATGCATATTACAGGTTTATGGAACGTAAGTACATTTACAAACGCCGGCATTGATTTTGGCGTTGCGCCGCTTCCGTCTCTTCCGGGAGAATCAAAACCTGCTTCATCGTTCAGCGGTACACGCGGTATGTTTGTAACAAGCTATTCAAAACATCCGAAAGAAGCCTCTGAATTTGCAGACTTCCTGCTTAGTCCGGAAATGCAGAAACTTCGCTTTGAACTTACAGGCGCCCTTCCGGCAACCAGTGTAACAGTAAACAGCCGCTATATGGCAGGTTTCCTGAAGCAACTTGATGTTGCATTCCCTATGCCTTCAATTCCAGCTATGAGCAAATTCTGGGGTGAATTTGGCGGAACTTTGTGGCGAATTTGGAATGGTGCCGATGTAGAAACTGAGCTTAATTCCATGAATTCAAAAATTCGCGGGTAGAAACTACATAAAACAGTAGTTTTGTGCTATATTTCTTAAGTTTTATTATAGTTTCCTCTAGAGTGCAATATTATAATTATAACGAATATTGAGTTATATGCACTGGAATAAAAAATAGCTTCCAGCCAAGAAACGAATTTCAAAACCGCCCGCTCTGACCGGCGGGCTTATATGTAAGTAAAGCTAAAAAATTGCTGCATCGCAATTTTTTTTAACGCTTCACTATTAAACACCGCCCGCTCTGACCGGCGGGCTTACACAGGAGATTATTATGGCTGCTTTGAATCGAGATGATAAAAACCGGCCTTTTATTAAAAAGGAAGATGTTGCTTCGGCACTTGAAGCACTTGGACTTAAAAAATCGTACAATGTTATTGTTCATTGTTCGCTTTCTTCTATTGGATTTGTATGCGGCGGCGCGCAGATTGTTATAGAAAGCCTGATTGACGCAGTTGGTTCAGAAGGAACAATCCTTATGCCGACCCAGAGCTGGAAAAACCTTGATCCGGAAACCGGTGTTCATTGGGAAGAACCAAAGGAATGGTGGGATGCAATCCGCGAAAACTGGCCTGCTTACAACAAATATATTACACCAACAAATACAATGGGCGCCGTTGCAGAAATGTTCCGCTCATGGCCAGGCACATTAAGAAGCGACCATCCGGCACGTTCTGTTTCTGCATGGGGTAAGAATGCCGAACTGTTTACAAAAGACCATGACCTTTGCAATATTTTTGGAGACGGTTCTCCTTTAAGCCGCCTTTACGACAATGACGGGTGGGTTCTTTTAATCGGCGTTGATTACGACAAAAACACATCGCTGCATCTTGCGGACGCAAGGGCAAACTTTAAAAGCAAGCACAATACCGTTGAGCACAGCGCCATTATGGAAAACGGTAAGCGCGTATGGAAAGCCTATGAAACTCTTGCTGTAGACGGCGAAGATTTTGTAGAAATTGGCGCTGCCTTTGAAAATTCTTCAGAGAGCAAAGATTCTGTCCGCAAAACAATGCTCGGAAACGCAACTCTGCGACTTATACGCATGCGTCCGCTTGTAGATTTTGCAGTTAAATGGATTGAAGCAAACAGAAAATAGAAAAATACTGGATGGCATTAACCGACAGACAGGCAAAACCACAGATTAGCTGTCTGTTAATGCCAGTTTTTTAAGCGAGCCCAGTTTTTTCAAATCAGAAGTAAGGAAAAGAAGATTGTAAGTCTTTGGAATTTTTACGATAAAGCGCAGAACCGTTTCATTGCTTTCCATGGACGTAGTAATATCCATGTCGCGCTGAACAAAGTTTGCGTCTTCAATAAGCTGCTCAATCTTCATTATATCAACAATGACTTCTGAATAAACGATTGTAAGACACTTTGTTTTTTCGGCCGGGAACAGGCGGCTTTCGGCAATTCCCAAAAGGACAAGCGAAAAGAGTACGGCAACAAGTGTTATTGCAACTATAAAATATGCACCGATTCCGCAGGCTAAGCCCATGGCGCAGGCAGCCCAAATTATTGCAGCCGAAGTAAGACCTTTTATGTTCATACCCAGATGCATGATTGCGCCACCGCCAATAAAACCAATACCGGTAACAACAGCTGCCGCAATACGAGTAGGGTCTCCGGTAACAGCACCTCGTTCCGCCATCGTATAGCTGATTATCCCTAAAAGCATTGAAGAAACGCTTATCAAAATCAATGTACGCATACCGACAGAATGAAAGCGGCGCTTCCTCTCCAGTCCGAGCAGAAGTCCACACAGAAATGCGGCTCCAAGTTTTACAATACAATCAATGTAGAAGTTCTCAAATGCGTACATACCGTTATTATATCATGGAAAATCGAATTTGTATAAATGTAATTTTATGGTGGTTGGGCTTGTCGAAGGACTCAATGCCGCATCAGCTGACAACAGATTTTCCGCGCCACAAGCCGATTTTCCACCGGCAGGCAACTACAATCGCGCGGAAGATTTCGTCAGAAGCCATGGCAATCCACACTCCGGGAAGTCCCAGTTTAAAACCGATTCCCAGAATCCATGCGAACACAACAGAGATTCCCCACATAGAACCGATTCCGAGCAAAGTAGGAAATACGACATCGCCGGCAGCACGCATGCTCTGTATTACAACGAGATTAACACAGCGGCCAAATTCCAGAATAAACGCAATGAACATAATCTTCTGTCCAAGACGTATAATTTCAGCATTCTGAGTAAAAAGCCGCAGCGTATAAGGCGAAATCAAAAAATTTGAGCAGGAAATTACCGCAGACGCAATCATCGCAATTAAAAGCGACTTCCAGACACGTCTGTACGCATAATCGTAGTCGCCGCTTCCAACGCAGTGACCCGTAATAATGGCGCTGGCTCCCGCAACAGAGTTTGAAAAAATGATTGAAAATCCACACAGAATATTGCAGTAAATCTTTGTCGTAATGGAAACCGCACCCATCGTATTTACAAAAACCGTAATCAGAATCTGAGAAATATTGTACGAGATATTTTCGCCCGCGCTAGGAATTCCCAGTTTTATCAATTTGGCAAGAATATCCTTTGGAAACGGAACTAAAAGCCGCGGTGAAATTCTTCCCTTAATAAAAATCTTAAACATTACAAACGAGGTTATCATTCCAAAAATACCGCTTATTGTTGTAGAAATCGCCACACCGTTTACGCCAAGATTTAAGAAAGAAAGCGGTCCGTACAGAAAAACATAGTTTCCGCCTATATTCATCACGTTGATTCCAAACATAATCACAAGGCCGATTAAAGTATTTCCGTTACAGTTAAAAATTCTGGAAAGCGTATTTGTTACGGCACCTGTAAACAGAAAAAGCCCTACAATTTTCATGTAGGAATTTGCCTGATTGAACATTACTTCCGGCACATGCATTGCCTTTAAAAGCTGTTCACTAAAAACAGTGACAACAGTACAAATAACAACGCTCAGAACCAGGTTAAATGCAACCGAAACCGTATAAATCGTATTCATCTGATCGGTTTTTCTTGCACCAAGATACTGGGCAACAACAACTCCAGTTGCACTGGAAACAACAGTAAAGGCAAGCGTTAAAAATCCCATAATCTGATTTGCATTTCCAAGAGCACCAACGGCAACATCAGAATAGTGGCTTATCATAACTGTATCGGCATAGCCCAGCGCCATAGAAAAAAGCATCTGCAAAAAAATAGGCCATGCCAGTTTCATAACTGAATAATTTCTAACTTCCGTCATATTTTTCCTTTTCTGCCCGCTAAAAGTCTAAACTTCTTTTTGAAAATCCAAAAGGGCATTTTAGAAAATTAACACCGAAATAACACAATATCTATAACAAAAATACCAGAAAAATGACACAAAAGTATTGCACGCAGCGAACATTTTTCAGTTCGACAATGGCGCAATAAAATGATATGCTCTAGTCATGCGAAACAAACAGAACAATGAACTGGCAGTCTGCGGATTTGCCGCCGTAAAAAAACTTGAAAAAAACAACTGCGACAGGATAAGACGCCTGTATTTTACAGAAGAAGTTGCTCCTCTTTTTGGCGGACTCTGCAAAAAACTTGCAGCACGTAAAGGCATTTACAACAAGGTAAATGACCCAAAAGAACTTGAAAAACTCAGCGGAACAGTTCACCATCAGGGTGTTGTCGCAATGATTTACATGCCGGAAATTACTCCGCTTGATTCCGACATTACAGATGAATGGATTGAAAACGGAGAACACGCACTTTTGCTCGACCACATTGGGAACGCGAACAATTTTGGCGCAATCGTAAGGAGCGCTGCCTTTTTTGGAATAAAAAACATCATCATCCCGGAAGACGAAACAACCAGCGCAATAACTACAAGTTCATACCGCATTGCAGAAGGTGGCATGGAATACATAAAAATCTATTCTGTCCGCTCAATTGCAAAATTCCTTAAAGCCGTAGAAGGCAGCATGGTAAGAATTGGAACAGATTTGGCCGCACGCAGCAAATATTCCGGCGACCTAAAAAAAATCTGCGGCGGAAAACCAGCCGTTCTTGTACTTGGAAACGAAGAACATGGTATTTCTGACGAAACCAGAAAAAACTGCGATGAACTTGTAATCATCCCGTTCCCTGGAATAAAGGATAAGAATACAGAATCAGCAGTAGAAAGTCTTAACGTTGCTCAGGCAGCGTCAAGACTTATCTACGAGCTTACAAAATGCTGACAACTTGCTAGATTACGTAATTATCTGTTCCGCAGTCAAACAAAAGCTGATCAAGAGTTATTGAATCAAGATAATCGTTTATCACTTTAGAAAGACCTGACCAGATTCTTAAAGTAGGGCAGGTTGCTTTGCGTTCGCAGTCGTTTACTTCATTTTCAAGACAGGCAACCGGTGCAAGATTTCCTTCTGTTGTCCTTAAAATTTCTCCGACAGTGTATTCTGAAGGAGCTTTAGCAAGACGGTAACCGCCCTGAGGTCCGCGAATACTGTGCAAAAGACCGAATTTGCTTAAAAGTGCCGTAATCTGCTCAAGATATTTTACAGAAATTTCCTGTCTTTCAGAAACATCACGTAACGGAACATAAGAATCTGTTCCATGCTGAGCAAGATCTATCATAAACCGTAATGCGTAACGTCCTCTTGTTGATATTTTCATATTTAACTATTTCCTACTAGGTAAATAGTATATTTTTTTGCAAATTATGTAAATATTCAGAATTCTTAATCGTCCATTACTGTTCTTCCGCCCCAGACTTTTGAATTGCGCTTTTCATGAGCAAGAGTTCCTTCAAAATCTGCTTCCGGTGCGCAATGCCGCTCTATATCCAGAGCGGTACGGTAAAGCCTGTTCAGACAGTCTGATTTTTCATTAAATCCCATCTTTGATTTTTCTATGCTGTCATGAAGAATTCGTATTGATTCATCGTAAATTTTAAGCGGAACCGGAAAAGGATGACCGTCTTTTCCGCCATGAGCAAAACTGAAACGCGCAGGATCGTTAAATCTTGACGGAGTTCCATGAATCACCTCGCTTACAAGAGCAAGCGATTGAAGTGTTCTAGGCCCAAGTCCAGGCGTTAAAAGCAGGCTTTCAAAATCTCTTGGTTCAGAAGCGTATGCCTCTGCCAAAACACCACCCAGTCGCTTAAGGTCAACATCCTGTTTTAAAACTTCATGATGAGAAGGAAGAATTATATTCCGGCCCGTATATTCAATTTGCGGCTCAGGAGGCGGTGCAAATTCCTCGAACAAAAAGCCCTGTCCGCTGGACGTACCTGTAGCATCTGCCGCAGTACCAGGCTTCTTTTCAACCACTTTGCTGGAACCGCCATACCCAACCGAAAAGCTGTAGTCCGGGTCAGCGACCTTCCTGATTTCGCGGATAACCCTGTCAGGCGATTCTTTTGTAAAATCCATTATTGCACCGCGAGTACCACCGGCGTCTTCCGCAGTCAAATTAAGAATCTGCCCCTGATTTTCACCGGTCACCCCAGTATGCGGTTCTTCTATAAACGATTTCAGTCCGGACGAACACCAATGATAGCGTCTTGCAGTCTTTGTTGCTGTATTCATTCCCTGTTGAACAACAGCCCAGTCTCCGCTACTGGAAAGAATAAAATTATGCTGATACAACTGGAATCCGTCCTGAACGGCAGTATTATCAACCTTGGCGCACAGCTTTGAAGAGCGCACAAGCGCCTCGCCGTCAAGGGAAGCTTTTTCAGAAAGCATAAGAAGTTCTTCAGGTGTGCGCCGCGAATACTTTCCCCGTCCTCCGCACACATACAGCCCAAGTTCACCGGCGCGCGCATTAATCCCGCGCTTAAGCGCATACATAACGCTTGTGGTAATTCCAGAAGAATGCCAGTCCATCCCTAAAACGGCGCCTAAAGACTGAAACCAAAGCGGATCACTAAGGCGGCGCAGAACTTCCCGCTGTCCATAATTTATTACCAGTGATTCAACAATAAGCGTTCCCAAATCGCGCATACGGTCTGCAAGCCACGCGGGAACCGTTCCATAATGCAACGGCAAATCTGCATGTCCGGTGCTCTTCATCATATTTCCTTTACCATAATCTGCTGTTCGTCCTTTACAAATCCTTCAATCCAGAAAAATCCTTCTGCATTTGATTCCTTAGGCACAGCTGCCTTTATATGATGAATATCATTTTTTTTCAAGCATTCCGCAACGTGATTAATTAATTCCGTTCCCCAGCCGCGTCGCCTGTAATCAATGTCTACGCGCATATCTTTTATGTAAAATATTTTTTTTCCGTCTGATTCCGTCTCTACACCGGCAAGATAGCCCAATATCTTTTTATTCCGCGAATGAAGCACATATAAATGCGAATAATCAAAAGAATCAAATATGATTTCAATTTCATCAAGAGTAAGAGCTGAATCCGTTTTTTTATACAGAAGGACAAGGTCATCATGCATAGTAGGCATGTACGGCGAAACGATTTTTTCATCTTTTTTAGAAAAATCCGTACCCGGAAGCACAAACTGCCTGTACATTTCATAGGATGTATAGTTTCTTCCCATGCGAGTCATATAGCGCAGTTCGTCCATTAATGCTTCATCTTTAGAAATAAAATCTACAAGCTTAGGAGAATAGCGCGTATCCATAAGCTGCAGTTCCTTAAGAACCTCATCAAAATCTTTTTTTGCAGCATAATTCCGGCCTTTAACATCTGTAGCAGTATCAATCGTATCGCATATAGAAATCAAATCAATAAAAATTTTTTTCGGCGATCTGCTTACATCAAAATCTGCGGGATACCCATGAATTCCGTCAAAATATTTGTGGTGTCCCAGAATGATATCCCTGAACGGTTCCAGAAAATCCATTCCTTCTGTAATTTCATAACCGAGCGAAGTATGTTCCGCAATGTGCTTAAATTCTTCTTCCGTAATCCGCCTGAAATGCAGATTGATTAAATTCGTTCTGGCAATTTTTCCTATGTCATGCAAAAGTCCTGCGTAGCGGCAGAAATAAATTATTTCCGTTCTGTTTTTGCGCACATCTTCCGCTGTCGGATACTGTTCAGAAATAAAAAGTTCCGGCGCAGAATCTATAAGATAAGAGGCACATATTACGGCAAAATTGCTGACCATCGCAAAATGAATTGCAGAAGTAATTTCCCTGTGAATAAAAATTGTCTGAAGATACGAAGCAAACTCCGCAAGATTTTCAAAACATGATGAAATAAGATTTATGTTTTCATAAACAAACGAATCAGTCTGAAAGCCCTTTTCGGCATAAATTACGGATTCATAATAGCGCAAAAGTTCGTTTGCAATCTGTCTGCGTATAGAAACATTTTTTGTATTTACAAAAAGTTCCGGTACAAGAACATTTGCAAAACAAAAAGACTGATTCAATAGCTTTATTCTGTCCAAAAGCACAGAAAACTGCTGAGGAACTGGATCATCATCTACCGGAAAAGGCGTTTCCGGATAAATATATTTTTTTGCTGAACTTATTTTTGTAAATTCATAATAAAGAGTACTGTAGAATTCTTCATCCTTCATTTCACCGCGAAAATTCTTTAACTTGCAGTAAAAAGTCAGAATCATCGGGTTTATGCTACCTTCTTCAGATTCCATTTTGTATTCTTCTAAAAGCCAGCCAGCTATAATGTCTGCACATTCTTTCTTTTTTTCGTCTTGATCATTAAAAGCAAAATTCACGCGGCCCGCAATAAAAATTCCGTAAGTCCTGAAAAACCTCATAAGGAGATTTACATGCAATTCAAAATCCGAATGTTCGCCCCACATACGAGCATAAAGCTCTTTAGTCCCGGATTTTACAAATGCACACACCTTTTCGTAAAGCCTTATGAATTCCGGTAAATCGTCGCTTTTGTACAGCGCCATGCAGATCATTTCAAAATTCAGGCAGAATATTATGTGAATCCGCACATCATCATCCGGAACCGAATCATAATCCGGAAAAACTTCTTCCGCCATCTCAAAGCATTTTTTTGCTTCTTCATATTTCACGTGACGCGCAACGGTTCTGCTTATCCCCAGATCCAGCAGCGCGTCAAATCGTTCTGCGGCATCGAGATTCGAGCATTTTTCCAGTACAGAAAGAATAAAATCATCTGTAATGTGCGAATCAATGTTGTTTTCAAAAAGATAAAAAGTTATATGCAGGAGAAAATCGTGGAGCACTTCCTTTTTCAGCCGCTCAGGATTTTTTATTGCCGGGCGAACATATTCATTAAGAAGTTCTTCGTTTTCTTTAAAAAGTTTGCGGGTTAATTCGGAATTGGCAGACAGCATTTCTTCCCATTTTTCATAGTCATAGGATTCCTGCAGCAGTCTGCGTTCCAGATGAAAAATCTGGTCTGAGTTATACTTGTATCTGTTAAAAAAGAACGTAACGTCCTTCTGCGATATTAACTCTGCTTCCACAAAAACAATTATAACCTTGATTTTGTCAAAATGCAAAAAAACGGATTCCAAAAAATTTATTTAAAATACGAAATTGTATAGTCGCCTTTGTTTTTAAAAAAGAGCGACCTGTAAAGGCCAAGCGCCGGCGCGTTTTTCTTTTTTACAAAAAGAACGGGGATGCAGCGCATTTTTAAAAGGCGGCAAAGCAGAACCGTCATAAGATAAAGGGCATAGCGCCGGCCGCGGTATTCCGGAAGAGTGTAGACACCACCCAACTGAACATGCTTTCTGCCGACCGCATTCGTTCCCGCCTTTGCAACAATCTTTTCTGTACCGTTTTCATTCAATGCAAGGGCAAGAATATACTGCGTCCTGAACGAATTCGCAAGGCGAAGGCGGCAGCTGTCTTCATCAAACGAAAGGCATGCCGGCACAACTTCCTCTATCTCATATTTTTTCTGAAGTTCAAAAACTTTCCCGCGAATTTCCGCCGGTATTTCACTGCAGCATCTGATTACAGAAAGTTCCGGCCGGTTATTCAGCCATTCTTTATCAATTCCCTTTTTAAAAGCTTCTATATCTAGTTTTAAAAGACAGTATTCGTTCGTCTGCTGCGGCTCAAAGCCCAAAAACCCTAACGCTTTCAGAATAAGCGCAGAACCATTCTGCATTCCGTTTACGCAAACCGGATTTTCAAATTCGCCGGAAGAAAACAACTCTGCAAACGCCCCTACAAAATCTTCCTGCATTGCAGTCAGGTTTTCTACGTTTGCATACGGCAGGCAGTGAAGTATTGTCTTGCGGATACTTACAATCCCGTAAATATTGCACGACTCAGAATCATCTTCCTTGCCGGCTTCCTGCTCTTCTGAAGCAAAAACCGCATAAACGCAGGAAGACGTTTTCCTTATCTGAGCGCTCAACTGTACGCAAAATTCTTCGTATCGGGCTAAAAATTTTAAAAGAGCGGATTTTTTCCGCCCTTTTAATTCTTCTATAGGAATAAAATGCATATTCTTAAGAAAATCATATTAATCTTTAAGAAAAAAATCTATATGATTCTTTTATACCTTAAACTGATCAACCTGGTCGCCCATCTTTCTGATAAGTCCATCCATATCGCCAGAAATATCACTGAGCGCTTTTCCTGTTGAATTGATTTTTTCTGCACCAGAAGCCATTTCTTCTACACCATGACGCATTGTGCCAGACGCATCCTGAAGAGTGCGAACAGCTTCCAGAATCTGCTTGTTTCCTTCTGCCATTTCGCGGGAAGCATTCTTAACCTGGTTGGAACTGTCATTCATAGAGTTAAGAGCAATTGAAATCTGCTTTGAACCTTCGCCCTGTTCAAGCATTGCGTTCTTAATTTCGCGCACAAGATTTGTTGTAGAAGTAAGGCTGTCAGAAACTTCTGTAAACGACTGACGCGCATCCATAGAAGCTGTAACCATGCCTTCAATACTGTCAGTAATATTCTTAAGCTGATCACCAATTGTCTTAGACTGAGAAGAAGATGTTTCAGAAAGCTTACGGATTTCGTCTGCAACTACAGAGAATCCCTTTCCGGCTTCGCCAGCATGAGCGGCCTCAATAGCGGCGTTCATAGCAAGAAGGTTTGTCTGTTCGGCAATGCTGGAAATTACCATATTTGCTTCCTGCAAAGCCTTACTTTCTGACTCAATTACCTGAATACGGTCATTTACATCTTCCTGCTTACGGACACCTTCCATTACCTTTTGACCAAGGCCTTCAAATTCTATTGCCATCTTGCTTACCGAATTGTTTACCGAACTGATGTTTCCAATCATCTCTTCTACAGCTGCCGAAGCTTCTGTTACTGCAGAAGTCTGATTTTCAATCATATTGTTCAAAGACTCGATATTTGATGCAATCTGATTTACTGCACCCGCTGTTTCTGAAACAGAATTTGTCTGATTATTAATCTGTTCTGTTGTAGAATTTATGTTATTCAAAATCTGATCAATTGCAGCAGTTGTATCCTGTGTACAAAGTTCAAGCGATTCACCTGACTGAACAAGACCATCCTTAGAGAATTTAATTTCGCGAACAATAGTCTGAAGTTTTTCACTGAACAGGTTAAATCCTTCTACTACTCGGCCGATTTCGTTGTTTGCATGATAGTCAATGCGTTTTGTTAAGTCTGCATCACCGGAAGCAATTCCCATGATGATATTTTCTACATTCTGGAGCGGCTTAAGCGAATTGAATACAACAAGTACAACAAGCGCAATAATGATTACGATAAGGAGAATTCCACCAATAGCCATATAATGCATTACAGTTGTTGCAGTTGCAATCATTTCTGCTTCGTCCATCATGATAGTAAGGAACCATGGAGTATGTTCAATAGGATGATATATATTGATTTTAGAACCGCCGGCTGTTTCCATAATTCCGCTGTTACCGCGCGAAGTTTCGTCAGCAAGTTTATTCAGCATTGAAACAACTTCATCTCCGCCTTTTTCAAGATTTGACTTAAGGGTATCAAAATTACCGCTTGTACAGATTAAATCACCGTTTGAAGAAAACAGAGAAACATCGCCTTTATCCAGATGAACGTTTTCAAGAAGAATTGCCATTCCCTTAAAGTCCAAAACTCCGCAGAAGAATCCTACAGTTTTTCCGTTTACCTTTGCTGCCTTACAAATATGAATTACAGTCTTTCCTGTTACTTTTGATGTAACTGGATTATCAATAAATGTATCCTGTCCCTGGCGCATAATAGCCTGGAAATAATCGCGTTCAGAAACGTTTGTTTTAGTTCCGATGTCAGAATAGAATCCGCCCTTGTTATCTACCCAGGCAACGTAATCCAAAGTACTTTCCCTGTTTGGTTCATTTTTTCTAAGCCAGCTGATTATTGCATCATTATCACCGGATTTAATGATTTCTGCATTTGTATAAAAATCCAGATGTGCAAAATATTTTTCAAGTGTTGTAGAAACAATTGTTGAGTAAGCTTCTGCAAAGTTTTCATATTCAACCAATGAACTTTTCTTAATTGCACTTTTAGTCTGAGTTGAAATTGCTATAATCTGAATCAGGTTCAAAACAATTATGGTAGCCGCAACTACGCCGGCAACCAAGACAAACAGTTTCCCATTCTTTTTTTCTTTTGACTTCATTATTTTCCTCCGAGCACTCGTAAAAAAATACAATACTTTTATCGGTAAATTTTTTTGAACTAATACTATTTTACAACCAGATTAAAAAATTTACAAAAAAATTGTAATGATTAGATGGTTAAATGTTTTTTTAATGGGATAGTAGCGAAAAAAACAAAAAAAATGCGGATCAACAGAAGCACATCCCCTGTCAGTCCGCAATTTTATACGATAATTAAACTAGTTTCTAAATGAATGTATCGGCGCCGGAATACGACCGCCTCTGTTGATTCGCTAGCCGCGCGAGCGGCGTGTTGATAACTTCCTTGCAGATCCAACCGAGGTGACTTTCACAAGCACCAAACCTTCTTTCAATTCCCTAGTTTCTAAAGCTATGTATAGGTGCCGGAATACGACCGCCTCTGTCGATTCGCCAGCCGCGTGAGCGGCGTGTAAATAACTTCCTTACAGAACCAACAGAGGCGCACTGCAAACCACCTATTGAATCCACAATAATATTATTAGTTTCTAAATGAATGTATTGGCGCAGGAATACGACCGCCTCTGTTAATAAAATCCGCACAGCCAAACTTGCTTACCGGCATTACTGGACATCCGCCAAGCAATCCGCCGAATTCAACCCACTCACCGGCCTTTTTACCAGGAGCAGGAATCAAACGGCACGCAGTAGTTTTATTGTTTACCATACCGATTGCAAACTCATCCGCAAGGATTCCGCTGATTGTAGTTGCAGGTGTATCGCCTGGAATAGCAATCATATCAAGACCTACAGAACAAACTGTAGTCATAGCTTCAAGTTTTTCAAGACAGATTGATCCCTGTTTTACCGCATTTATCATGCCTTCATCTTCAGAAACAGGAATAAACGCACCGCTCAAACCACCAACGTTTGTGCTGGCCATAACACCGCCTTTCTTTACCATGTCCGTAAGCATTGCAAGAGCCGCAGTTGTTCCCGGAGCACCAGCACCATCAAGACCAATTTCTTCCAGAATACGTGCAACGCTGTCACCAACAGCCGGAGTAGGGGCAAGAGAAAGGTCAAGAATACCAAAGTTTGTATTAAGGCGTTTTGCAGCTTCAGAACCAACAAGCTGTCCCATGCGGGTAATCTTAAACGCCATCTTTTTAATACCGTCAGCAAGAACATTAATAGGCTGACCTTTGTATTCGCGTGCAGCCGCAAGAATTACGCCAGGACCAGAAACACCAACGTTAATTACGCTGTCTCCTTCTCCCGGACCATGGAATGCACCAGCCATAAACGGATTGTCTTCCGGCGCATTGCAGAAAACAACCAGCTTTGCACAGCCGTTGATTGGCAGAGTCTTAGAAACTTCTGCAGTTTTTACGATTGTTTCACCCATAAGCTTAACGGCATCCATATTAATACCGTTCTTTGTAGTTCCTACGTTTACAGAAGAACATACAAAATCAGTTGTTGCCAATGCTTCCGGGATTGATTCAATAAGAGTGCGGTCAGCAGGTGTAATTCCTTTCTGAACAAGGGCGCTGAAACCTCCAATAAAGTTTACACCAAGTTCTTTTGCACAGCGGTCAAGAGTCTTACAGTAATCAACATAAGACTTTGCATTGCTTGCACCAGCTACAAGTGCAATCGGAGTAACGGAAATTCGTTTGTTTATGATTGGAACACCAAATTCTTTTTCAATATCCTGGCCGACTTTTACAAGGTTTCCGGCCTTTTTCATAATTTTGTCATAAATCTTGTCGCATGATTTTTTTGCGTCACTGTCTGCACAGTCCAAAAGATTAATACCCATTGTTACACAGCGGATATCAAGCTTCTGCTTCATAAACATGCTGACTGTTTCCTGAATTTCTGTTGGTGAAAATATCATAAAATTTTTCCTCTTGTGAATCGTGTAAGGACAGTATATTGAAAAAAAACGTCCGTTACAACAATCTGACTGATTTATGCCATTAACATACGGGCGTCTCCGGGCATCTTTCTGCTGCCCGGCCGGCTGTTCCGCAGTTCCCTAACGGTCAGCCGCTTCACTCACTCGGCAAGCCTCGTTCGCTCCAGTGACCCGCTTCGCGGCTGCTCCATAGCCTGACGCAAAATTACTGTTTCATCAAAGCGTTAAGATAATTTTCAGAAAGGAAATATATTTTTTCAAGTATTGAATCGTCTGTCGGAAGGGCAAAAAGACTGCCGGCTCCGCATTCAGGATTCTGGCGTACAATTTCTTTTTTATTCATTATGTAGGAATCAATCTGCTGCATGAACGCCGAACTGAACCACTTTACGGCACAGTCAAGTTCTGCCGGAGAAAGCCCGATTTTCTTGTCATTGCAGTAAATCAAAAAAATCTGACTGATTCCGTACTCAAGTTTCTGAAGTTCCCGCTCTGCAATGTCTGCGGCTTCTTTATTAAAATATTTTTCACTGTGAACAAAAGCAAAAATCTGGAAGAGCGGCTCTGTCTCATACATCTGAATGTAGCGGCGGATAAGCGAATTCATTACTTCAACAAGAGTTTTTTTCTGGAACAAATCCAGTTTCATGAAATTTTCAGGAATAAACGAAAGTTTTTCGCAGTAGTCGCGGCAATAATTAAGGGTTGCTTCATACATTTCATCCCGTCCTGCAAAATGATTGTAAAGCGATGCCTTTTTGATGCCAAGATATTCCGCAATATCCTGAAGCGACGTTGCACCTACATTTTTATCAAATGCACAGAATAAAAATGCACTTATTATTTTTTCCCGAGAAATGTGTTTAGTTGCCATTATGACCTTTTTTTAATGCATGTCTTTTACAATGCTTGTTTCCGCAACAGCATTAGACTCAATTTTGTCTTTTACTTCTGACCAGATGGAAATTGTACCTTTTTTATGATGTTTAGAATAGTACAAAGCCTGGTCAGCATCGACCATTGTTTCTTCAAGGTCAGATGGATCAGCATTACATGTTGTACAGCTTATTCCAATACTAAATCCAAAACGCTTGTCCTTAGGAACCTTAATGTTTCTTCCTAAAAGACGCTCTATAGCCGGCACAAAATATTTTGCTTTTTCAAGGCTCTTGTACAGACGTTCTCCGGAACGCCTTGCTTCTTCACAGGTTGTATTCGGCAGGCAGACAACAAATTCATCTCCACCGTAGCGGGCAACAAAGTCTACCTTTCTGAAAATGTCGTTCAAAATGCGTCCCATGCAGGAAATCAAAAGATCACCGACTTCGTGACCAAAAGTATCATTGTAGTATTTGAAATTATCCAAATCCACAAAGGCAATTGATTCATACATTACGCCATGGTGCTTCTGTTCATAGCGGCTAAGAAGTTCCGTTTCAATTGCAAGATGTTCTTGAAGTGCATAACGGTTCTTAAGCTGCGAAAGCTGATCTGTAGAAGAAATCTTTGTAAGGAACTGATTCTGACGGAACATTACCAGCTGCGACTGAACGCTGTTAATGGCAAGATTAAGAGTATTCATTTCCTCTGCGCTGAGCCACAGTTTTTTCTGAAGGTATATAATCATTCCGCCAGTAAATTCAAACTTACTGAGATTGATGAACATTATATCGCGGTCTTTTTCTTTTTTTATGTGATCAGGAGATACGTTGCTTGTAAGCTTAAGCATGTCTGACCAAAGGCTTGAATCCGGAGAAGCCACTTCGCAGCGCACAGATGAAGAAAGCTGATGCCACTTGCGGTCTTCCTTTTCTGCAATAAATACAGCGTCCGCCATCGTGTAGTCAAAAATAGCCTGAGTTGCGTTGGAAATGTATTTTTCCTCACTGTAAATATCCATACTGAAGCTGAGCAGCTTGTTAAGGAACTGTGAGTCCCTTAATCTCTTATGAAGCTGATTCATAAGTCGTTCTTTTTCGCCGTGTGCTTCCAGTTCTTCAAGACTAAGTTTGAGCGGTTCAAATTCCTTTACGCTGTTAAGATATTCCTGCAGCGTAATATCGCTTTGTCCATGAGTGTAATATCTTAATCCCTTATCTACAGCCAGTTTAAAACCACGCGATTTGTATTCTTCAGAAAGGTCATTGCGGCCCGCATTCTTTAAGATGATTGCAAATTCAAAATACATAAAGCAAAGACGGTGTTCCTGCGTATTTCCAACCGCCGTAAAATCTGCAATTCCCGATTCAAAAGTTTTAACACCCTCTTCAATCTGCTTTTCTTCTATCTGAATACAAGCCTTAAGGAAATACTTTAAAATCTTTTCGATAGGAGTAAAATATTTACCGTTGTTCGAAATATTGTGCAGATTCATCTTTGCACGGGTATATTCACCGTTAAAGAATTCGATTACAGCCTTATAAGTCATCATGTCGTTATATTCCGGCATGAACGAATTAAAATACACGTCTTCCAGCTCAAAAATATACAGAAAATTAAGGACGCTCTGAAAAACTTCATATGCAAGCTTAAAATTGCGTCCGTAAAAAAGTGCACGTCCAATGTTTCCAAGCGTAATAATGATTTCCGGATAGTCGTCGCTCTTCAAAAGGTGACTTATAAATCCATTTATAAGGTCATATGACTTTTGATAATCAGAATTATTAAGATACTCGTAAGAAAGTCCGTTTGTAATCTTAATGATGGCAGAAATTTCACCGATTTCTTCGCGTAAAAAGCGGCATCTGTTATACCACTCAAGGGCATCAGTCTTGCGGCCGTCGTGAGCCATACAGATTCCCATCCAGTGGCAGGCTGTACTAAGACCAAACAGATTATCCAGCTGGGCAGCCTGCATGTACGCTTCCTGAATTTTACCAAAAAGCTTTTCGCGCAGTTGTTTCTGGTAAACTACACTCCATGGAATAACCAGCGAGGCATAAATCTTATTGTTCATAAGACCGGCTTTTTCCAGCAGTTCCAGCACCTTCATGTACTGTTCTACTGAATATTCCGAACTGATGCGCTCCATGATTATGTATTCCATCATGCATGTAAGTGCGTATAGGGGAGTTTCCTGCTTGTTTTTAAGAAGCTGCTTGTTCTGATTTACATAGCGGTATGCAAGCGTATTCATATTTTTCAGGTAAGATACGTTCGCAAGATAATATGTTGCACATGCTTCAAGATCGTCATTTTCCCCGTCTTCAGTAACATTGCTGAAATAGTAATTGGCAAGATCCAGATCGTCTTTTAAATAGCAGACCAATCCCATTTCCATGTATACTTCGCGGCTTTCTTTCTTTTCAAAATTCCTTAGGACGCTGTCTGTTTCAATCTGCTTTACAAGCTTGTAGCCTTCGCTTACAGCAAGAAAACTTCTATAAGACCTAAGAGTATAAATAAGTTCTTCACTGGAAAGATTAAGCCTGTATTTTTTTGAAAGCTCATAGGATTCAAAATCTTCTGCACTATTTATTGAATAATAATTGTTTTTGTTGCTGAGCGACTGCATGAATTCCCTGATATATTCAGGACTTTCTTCCAGCTTTAAACCGTTTATACAGAAAACAATCTTTGCATTAATTTCGTCCGTATTCAGATTCTTTATAATTTCCAACGCTTCCGGGCTTAACATCTGAGAATTTAAAATGACATATTTTCCCTTAACAGCATTCTTTAAAAGTTCAATTATGGTTTCGCGGACACGTTTTTTTTCGTAGAAAATTTCTTCTCGGATTACAGGATCTTTGCGTTCTTCAGAATAGCCGTTTTTAAAATACGAAATTATGGATTCACGCTGAAGGCTATATGTAACTTTTGAAAGAAGTTCTTCATCCGGCTTCTGCATGCTTATAAGCTGAACAAACGGTTTAAGCGGTGTAAAATTGTTATTAAGATCCAGAACTGTAATATCATCTTCCAGCAGTTCATTTACGAGATTCATCAGGCGTTCTGACAAAGACAGATAAACTATCTTCTGATTATCATTGCTAAAAAAGCTTTCGGTAATCGACTGTAAAATATCCTTTGAATCCATATTTTAAAGATATAACATGAATATACAATTGTCAAATTTTTATATCCTTGCTTTTACTCGATATTACTAATATAATTTTAAATCTCAATATAATGGAGATTTTTAAATGGAACAGACCGTACCAAAGATGCTACGCAAAGTTGCTGCCGAATATCCAGAAGTTGCAGCTCAGTGGAGTAAAAACAAAGAGGGTGTTTTTGAACCTGTTTTGTACAGGGATTTGTATAAATTTTCTCTTGATTTTGGAGCTGCCCTGCTGAGCATTGGCGTTAAGCGCGGTGAACCAGTTGGTCTTATTTCTGACAACAGAAAAGAATGGCTTCAGGCTGACATGGGAATTATGGGCATTGGAGCAGTAGATGTTCCACGCGGCTCAGACGCAACATTGATTGATCTTGAGGCAATCCTTTCCTTTACAGAATGCCGTTTCTGTCTTGCAGAAAATTCAACTCAGGTTTCAAAAATTCTTTCAATAAGGGATAAGCTTCCTAAGCTTGAAACAATCATTTCTTTTGACCCGGCAAACGAACAGGTTGCAGAAAAAGCAAAATCTTTGAACATTACAATCTATTCTTTTGCAGAGATGCTAAAAATCGGTCAGACATGGCGTCTTGAAAACAAAGATGTTGTAGAAGCAGAATTTGAAAAAGGGCAGTGGAATGACCTTGCCTGCATCATCTTTACTTCGGGAACAACAGGAACTCCAAAAGGTGTAGAACTTACACACGGAAACTTCCTTACTCAGCTTGATGAAATTCCTGAGCGAATCATGCTTAATCCGGGAGACAGGGCACTTTCTGTACTTCCTGTATGGCACGTTTTTGAACGCGAAGTTGAATACGTTATCATTATTCAGGGTGCAACACTCTGCTACTCAAAACCGATCGGTTCTGTTCTTCTTGCAGACTTCCTTAAGGTTAACCCGGCACTTCTTCCTGCCGTTCCACGCGTATTCGAAGCCGTATATGACGGCATCCAGCGCAAAATGAGAAAAACAGGCGGCATCGTTTACAGCATGTTTACATTCTTCGTGAACGTCGCAATCATTCACAGCCGCATGCATCGTAAAATGTTCAACCAGAACCCGTGCTTCAAGCGCTACTACACCGTTGCCTGGTGGATTCTGTTTACGCTGCCGTGGGTTCTGCTGTGGCCGCTTAAGCTGCTCGGCAATATTCTGGTTTTCCGCAAGATTAAGGCAATGCTCGGAACAAGTTTCCGCGCTGGTGTTGCCGGTGGCGGCGCATACCCTAAAAACATCGATGAATTCTTCTGGGCAATCGGCGTAAACATCGTTGAAGGTTACGGCCTTACAGAAACTGCGCCAATCATTTCCGTTCGACCTATTGCCGCTCCTGTATTCGGAAACGTTGGTTCCCCAATCCGCGGTGTAAAAGCCAGAATCGTAAATCCTACAGACGGCTACGTTCTTAAGCGCGGCCAGTTTGGTGCAATTCAGATTAAAGGCGGAACCGTAATGCGCGGTTACTACAAGCGCCCGGACCTTACAGAAAAAGTAATGACTGTAGACGGCTGGTTCGACACAGGTGACCTTGGAATGATGACAATCCATGATGAAATCGTAATCAAAGGACGCAAAAAGGATACAATCGTTCTTCGCGGCGGAGAAAACGTTGAACCTGTACCGATTGAACAGAAACTCAACGAATCGCGCTATATCAAGCAGAGCGTTGTAGTCGGTCAGGACCAGCGCTATCTTGGTGCCCTTATTCTTGTAGATGAAGAAGAAATCAAGAACTACGCTGCAGAAAACGGAATTCAGTACGAAAACTACGAATCCCTTCTTGCTTCGGAAGATATCCTTAAGCTTTACGACGCAGAAATCAATGCTCTTGTAAATCCAAAGAACGGATTCAAGATGTTTGAACGAATCAACAAATTCGCGTTGATTACAAAGCCTTTTGAAGTTGGCGTTGAACTTTCTGCTAAGCAAGAAATCATGCGCTACAGGCTTACAGAAATCTACAAACAGGAAATTGAAACAATCTTTACCGAATAGAAAATAATTAAAGAAGACAAAAAAGCGGATTTTACAACAGTAAAATCCGCTTTTTTTTTTCATCATACATTTAATTCCATGGCGCCAGATTTTTTATCCTTCTGCAGTGCTTCCAGCGGAGTTTCTATCTTTACAGAAAGAATGTCGCCGGACTTTAATTTTCTGTTCCCTGAATCAACTGCAAGAATCATGCCTTTTTCGCAGCATGAATAAAATCCCATTCTATGTCCCGGAAGCATAATCGGATCCGAAACAACCGCAATTTCTGTATTTTTGCCGGAATCTGATTTTTTAGACTTATCCGCAAACAAAAAGCTTATTACAGCCCGCTCTTTTGGAAGACCCGCACTTTCTGAAAGTTTTAAAAGTTTAGAAGGCGCATCTTCTGTAGAAAAAGAAAAGTTACACCATTTTGCACTTCCGCCGTAACGCGCATGAAGTCCGTCCATAGGACATTTTCCAAGATGCGGACACGGTGCCGGAATATTAAAGCCTTTTTCAATCAATTTTTCGCGCATTATGCTTATAAAACGGCCGGCAGCAGGCATTCCTGGCTCTGCAATAAAAATTGATGCATCGCCTTCTGCGTAATCCATAAGTTTTTTAAGCTGCTTGTCTGCAATTTTTTCCGGATCTTCGTGCTCTTTCTGGTAAAGCTCGTTGAACATGTTTGCACAGGTAACAAAATTTGCCTTTCTGCGTATCGGTGTTCCAATTTCGCCTTTTACACGGATTATTTTCCAGAAGCCGTCTGCATTTTCATCAGAAGGACGAGCCTTTGCGGCAACAGACATATACAGTTCTTCACCAGCAGCCATTGTGCTCTGGGAAATATCAAGGCAGTATACAGTAAGTTTTTTATTTCTCAGTTCAGGGCGCGCAAGCCACAGGGCAGTAACAACAGTAAGAGGACCAGAACCAATATCAAGAATAACGTTATCGTTAGAAAGATTAAGTGAACCTTCCGGCAGATTTGCGAAAACCCTTGTAAGGCGGACCAGATTCCACCACGTAAAATAGCGCAAGTATGCAGAAAGCTGTTCCGTTGCATTCATGTAGCTTACATGGCGGCTTTCGCGCTCATCCGTAAGCTGATGAGACAATGTGCGGATATCGCGCGGCAAATTCTGCAACTGCCTGCTGTTCATAGGCTTTACCCCCTGAACAAGCCGGTCAAAATCATTCAGAACAGCTATCGCATCAGCAGGCAACTCCCTGTACGCAAACAAATTTCTTACAGAAAGGACCGCCGCATCTGCGTTTTTTTTGCCGGAATAAGAAACCGGTTCTTCTTTTTTATCTGTTCCGCGGCGCTTGGCATCATAGTACGCATCGCGCTGCCGGTTGAACTCTTTGCGTTTATTCTTCGATTCTGAGATTTTTCCGTTTTTTTTACCTGTAAACTGGTCGTACCATTTTTCGTTTGACATAAAAATTCCTAAAGGCGGTTCTTCTTTGCGTATAGATAAAGCTCATTAAGCTGAGAGCGGACAGACTGCATCTTCATAAATAAATCAGCATGATCATTAACTGCATCTGACTCGCTTATAATCTGATCCCTTGCACCTTCAATCGTAAATTTGCGTTCTACAATAAGATGCTTTAGGCGGACAACCATTTCCAGTTCTTTCTGAGAATATACACGCCTGCCACCCAGATCCTTCATCGGAGAAAATCCGGGAATTACTTCTTCCCAATAGCGCAAGACATGAGCTTTTACGCCCGTTAACTCTTCTATTTCACCGATTGAATATTGCATCTACCGTTCCCTGTCCTCCCACTTTTTGCGGCTTGCTTTCATTTCAAGCTGAACAGGAATTTTGTCATAGCCCAAATCCTCGCGGATTCTGTTTTTAAGGTAAGTTATGTATGTTTCAGGAACTACTTCCGGGCGTGTTGCAAACATCAGGAATTTTACAGGATTTACGCCCTTCTGTGTCATATAGCGGATTTTAAAATGCGCAGTCTTACTTGCCGGCGGCGGATACTTGAACAGCCAGTCATTAAGCGCCATGTTAAGTGCAGCCGTATCAATCTTATGCGTAAGCTGGTCATATACTTCCACCGCCTGACGCAAAAGCTCAATTACGCCGGTACCATTCAGAGCCGAAAGCATTACGATCGGTGCATATTCCATCTGACCGAACATAATGTTCATCCAGTTCTTAATGTTCTTTTCTGCCTTGCGGCTCTGATCTTCGTTAAGATCCCACTTGTTCAGAACAAAAATTATTCCGCGGCCACGTTCATAGGCAAGGTTACAGATTTTTTTATCCTGTTCGGCAAGACCTTCCTGAGAATCAATCATAATGAAAACTACATCGCAGCGATCCAGAGTCTTAATGGCACGGTTTACAGAATAATATTCTACATTTTCATGAACCTTTGCCTTTCTGCGGATTCCAGCTGTATCCAGAACCTGAAAATGCTTTCCTTCAAATTCAAAGTATCCTTCAACAGTATCGCGGGTAGTTCCTGCATAATCACATACGATGGAAGCATTGCTGTGTGTAAGCCTGTTAGAAAGGGTAGATTTACCTGTGTTCGGCTTACCCATAATTGCAACGCGGATCGGCGGTTTATCCGAAATCAACTGAACGCGGCTAAAATCCAGACGTTCTTCAATGCGTTCGTAAAGCTGACGAATATTATCACCGTGTTCTGCAGAAATAAACAGAAGATCATTAAATCCGTATTCTGCAAAGTTCCAGGCAACGTTTTCGTTTCTTCCGCCTTCTGTTTTGTTTACAACTGTAACAAGTTTATCCCAATGCTTTCTAAGACGATGAATCATTTCTTCGTCTTCAGGAGTGATTTTTTCTGCTTCAAGAACAAGAATTACAAGTTCGGCCTTTTCAATCATTTCGATTGAGCGCTCTACAACAAGTTCATCAAGTTCTGCTTCCATTGTTCCAATGTCGCGCTGAAGCTTATATCCGCCGGTGTCTACAAGATGAACCGGTTTTTTATTAAACATTGCAACGCCTTCTACAGGATCGCGTGTTACACCAGGAGTAGGGTCAACAATTGCAAGTCGTCTCTGCATAAAGCGGTTGAAAAGAGTAGATTTTCCTACATTTGGTCGGCCGGCAATAACTACTAAAGGCGCACCGGCATACTGTTTTTTTGCCATTCCGTAAGCTACTTCTTCAACTTCTTCTTCATCAGTTTCCGGAGCAACTTCGTCGTCGTCATCTTCTTCGGGCAGAGATATGATTTCGGAAGATTCCTGTTCAAGATCCATGTCTTCCGTTACTTTTATTTCTTTCGGTTTGCTAAAATCCGGCTTATGCTTCTTTTTCTTTGCCATCTGTGATTCCTTAAAGTCTATTTAATTTCTTGGAAGAAATTGCTTTCAGTTCCTTGATTGTAAACCTGCTGAGCAACTCTTTTGTAGGAGATATCATTTTTGCACCCATGCTCAAATTCCTTATCCCCATACCTGCCAGAACAAGCACACTATCCTGTCTTCCCGCCATTTCTCCACAGACCGAAATAGGAATCCTGCTTTTCTTTGCATTTTGTATTGTTATATTTATCAGACGCAGCACCGCCAGATTAAACTCATCGTAAATATCAGATATATTTGAATTTTCACGGTCTACCGCAAGAGTATACTGTGTAAGGTCATTTGTTCCAAGAGAGAAAAAGTCCGAAACTTTTGCAAGACAGTCGCTGGTAAGAGCCGCTGCCGCCGTTTCGACCATTATTCCAATCGGAACCTTTTTATTGAACGGTATTTTTTCTGACGCAAGTTCCTTACGAACCTGAGCAGCTATTTCCAGACACTTCTGAACCTGCTCCGTAGAAGTAATAAGCGGAAGCATAATTCTAAGGTCACCGTATACGCTGGCCCGATACAAAGCCCTGAACTGCGTTTTAAGAATCTGCGGGTAGGCAAGACTAAGGCGTATCGCACGCATTCCCATAAGCGGATTTTTTTCCTCAACATTAGGAATGTCTACAGAATTAATCAGTTTGTCTCCGCCGGCATCAAGAGTTCGTATTGTAACCGGCTTATCCTTCATGATTTCCAGAACGCGCTTGTATGCTTCAAACTGTTCTTCTTCATTGAATGAACGCGCAGAAACATGCGGAGTTCCGTCCGCCATGCTCATGTACAGAAATTCCGTTCGGAACAACCCAATTCCATCTGCGCCGGAAGAAGCCGCAATCTCTGCTTCTTCTATAGAACCGATATTTGCATACAGTTTGAACTTTGTTCCGTCCTTTGTTTTTGCCGGAAGGTTCAAGTATTTTTCTAAAACTAAAAGAGAAGCCTTTTCCTGAGCGATTTTTTCGTTGTATTCGGCAAGAGTTGCTTCATCAGGGTCAGCAAGAATTTCCCCGATTTCTGTATCGACAACAATTATTTCGCCGTTCTTAATTTTTTTCTGAAGGCTGGATCTGTTCAAACCGACTACAGTTGGAATTCCGTAGTTTCGGGCAAGAATTACAACGTGGCTGGAAAGACCGCCTTCTGTAAGCGCAAGTCCGGCAATCTTTTTGCGGGCAAGAACAATTGCATCTGTAGGGCTTAAAGTTGTTGCAACGACTACGCAGCCGTCCGGAATTTTTCCAATATCAAAAGGATGAATTCCAAGCATTTCATTCAAAACGCGGCCAAAAATATCAGTAATATCCTGTGCTCGTTCTGCAAGATATTCGTTACCCGCATTCCTTAATTTTGATGCGTATTCATCTGATTTTAACTGAATTGTATATTCAATGTTATAAAGTTCTTTTTCGTAAAAATCCTTAACTTCCTTAAGAAAGACAGGATCGGCAAGCATAAGGATATAAGTTTCAAGAATTTCCCGCTGAACGTCATTTGCCTTTACGTCCTTAGGAAGAAGCGAAAGCCTTTCCGAGACATCTGCCGTTACAACAGCAATAGCGGATTCAAAACGATGCCAGCCTGCTTCAACATCCGCAGGCTTAATTTTATTCTGAGAAATTGCACGTTTTACAGGATCTGGGACAAGAAATGCTGGACCTAAACCGGTACCGCTTGCTGCCGATATGCCAAGAAAAACTTCCATGCTATGATTATACATAACAAATTATATGCGGTCAAACGAGTTTAAATTTACCGCTTGAATTTGTATTTTTTAGGCCAGATTTTTAGCAGATTTCGTAAATTGATTTAATTTCGTCGGTGTAGTCGCCAGGCGTTTTGTATACAACAAGCGGTTTTTCTACAGTGATACGAGAATTTGCCCCTTTTCGTGCTTCCAGCAAAACCATGTTCGGTTCCTTATCCACAAAAGGTTGAACTAGACGCATTCGTTTTGGTTCCAGATTGTATGCGGCCATAACCCTGAAAATTTCTGCAAGCCTGAACGGACGGTGAATCATATAAAATCGTCCTTTTGGCTTTAAAAGATAAGACGCGGATTTTACAACATCTTCAAGCGTGCATAAAACTTCGTGGCGTGCAATAGCCTTGCAGTCAGAAGGATTCTGCTTTCCGTGCTGAAAAATCATATAAGGCGGATTACATGTAACAACATCCGCCTGTGCCTTGGGAAAAAGTTCTGATGTATTTTTTATGTCACCGTGAACAACGTTTATTACAGATTCAAGACCATTCATCGCAACGCTTCTTTCCGCCATATCCGCAGATTCCTGCTGAACTTCCAGAGCCGTAATCTTTACAGTACTGGAACGGCCCGCCAGCAGCATAGGAATTATTCCAGTCCCAGTTCCAAGGTCGTACACAACGTCATTGTTCCGAATTTCAGCGTAATCCGCAAGAATTACCGCATCAATTCCAAAACAAAACCTTTTTCTATCCTGAATAATTTTAAATCCGCTTTTTTTGAGCGTATCAACAACTTCGCAATCTTTTACCTGAACCATTCTGCCTATACTTTGAACAGATCAATCTGCGATCCAATCTTTGTAATCGAATCTTGTACAGTTCCCGCAATAGAAGAGAGGGCAGAGCCGGTTGCACTGATTTTTTCTGCACCCTGCGACATTTCTCCCATACTGGATTCCATTGCGCCAGAAATGTCCTGAAGGTTCTGGACGTTTCTGAGAATCGCCTTGTTTCCTTCCGTCATTTCATGAGAAGCATTTCTTACTTCAGCGGTACTGTTGTTCATGGTATGCAGTGCATCATTAATCTGCATTGAACCCTGATCCTGTTCTTCCATTGCCGAACGGATCTGCATTACAAGCTGATCTGTATCCTTAATTTTTTCTGATACGGCCGAGAAGGCCTGACTTGAAGCTGTAGAAGCCGCAACAACTTCAGAAATTGAATCCTTAATGTTGTTCAGCTGCTCCCCGATTGTCTTTGACTGAGCAGTAGAAGTTTCAGAAAGCTTACGGATTTCGTCTGCAACAACGGCAAATCCTTTTCCTGCTTCACCGGCATGTGCGGCCTCAATGGCGGCATTCATTGCAAGAAGGTTTGTCTGTTCCGCAATATTAGAAATCGCAAGGTTTGCTTCCTGCAGCATCTGAGACTGAACTTCAATCTGCTTAATCTTTTCGTTTACGTTTTCCTGTGTAGAAATACCGACATCGGCATTATGCTGAAGATCTTCAAAAGAGCCAGCCATTTTTTCTACAGACTGATTAACACTCTTAATATTTCCAAGCATTTCTTCTACAGCGGCACTTGCCTGTGTAACGCTTGCCCCCTGATTATCAATCATATTTTCAAGGGCTTCAATATTGCTTGCAATTTCATTTACTGCACCAGCTGTATCATGAACGCTTGCTGCCTGGCTTGTTATCTGCTGTTTTATTACATCAATATTTGAAATAATCTGTGTAATTGCAGCAGTTGTATCCTGTGTACTTGCAGTCATATCTGAACCGGAAACGCCAAGTTCATCCTTTGAATTCTTAACTTCCTTTACGATTGTCTGAAGTTTTTCTACAAATTTATTAAAGTTTCCAATAAGATCGCCAACTTCATCTGTTACAGTGTGCGGAACGCGCTGAGTAAGATCAGCTTCACCACTAGACATTTCACAAAGATAGTTAGAAACGTTCTTAATACGTTTTATAAACCAGCGGATAATTACAAATCCAACTACAAAAAGAATTATAATGAATCCTACAATCAGCGGAACAATTATAGACTGAACATGAAGCTTAAGTTTTTCTACAACCTTAAGCGATTTTGCAACAAACGCCATTCCTGTAATCGATCCATTGTCAGACTGAATTGGAATGTAAATTGAACAGTATTTTTCGCCGCCAATAACATTCATACCGTGATAAGATTTTCCGTTCGTTAATACGTCAGAAAGAATCTTTGCATTATTCAGCTTTGTGCCGGCTAAACTGTTTCCGTTTGCATCACGCAATGTAGTAGAAATACGCTTGTCGCCGGCAAAAATTGTAGCTTCAACGTTATGCCCGTCTTGAAGCACAGAAACAAATTCTTCTTTTACAAGAGAGTAACCTGCAATTATACAACCGACAACTGTTCCGTTATCATAAATCGGGTAGCTTGCAAGAAGGGCATATTCAATATCTGCAATTGCTTCGCAGCTTCTGGCTTTTTTACCGTACAAAGCCTGCTGAACCGCATATACACTATCCAGACTTTTTGAAGCATCCAGACCGTAAGCTCCCAGAATCCTGGATTTTTTATCTACAACGGCAACAATATCAATTCCGTATTCATCACCGTGCTCTTCGGCATATTCAGACAAGTTTTTGGAATTTTTAGTTTCAAGCCCCTGTACAACTTCCCTGTCACGCGACATTACGTTTGCGTAGCCTTCTACAGAAGTTGACCAGTCCGCAAACATTGTCTTTACTGCCTGTTCTGTATAAAAAAGATTTTCATTTGTATTATCAATAAGCCCCGTATCAAAAACTTTTAAGGCAACCAGGGCTATTCCTGCACTGGAAATAACAACTGATACAAAAATCAGTGTTAACAGCTTAGCCATAATTGAAATACTTTTCATAAATTACCTCTCTTATGAACGTATACTTTAATTGTAAGTTCTGAATGTTAAATCTCCAAGTAAAAAATATTCAACAAAACCAAGATTCAAAAAGAAGACCTGATCTTATAATCGGCAGAAAAGAGAAATATGATGATTAAAAATTTTACAATAAAAAACGTGTCCCGATTACATGTCGTAGCCAGGCTGGATTACTGTGTTTTTGTCAGCACGAACCTTGTCGTAAACCATTGCCTTCCATTCATCCTGAGGAACATCAACAATGCTTACAGAAAAATGTTCTTTTCCGCGGTTAAGTTCCTTTGCAGCAGTTTCAAGAATTGCATCTGCAAGTCGTTTTTTTGTCTGGTCATCGCGGCCAGGATACATCTGAATTGTAATATGAGGCATAAAGCCCTCCTTTAAAAAATCTATTTATTTCGATTCAAAACTTCACGCAAAACATCGCCAAAGTTGAATTTTCCAGTGTGGAACGAAAACAGAAAGTGCCTTTTTTCCTTTAATTCTTCATTCTTCTTCTGAATAAGCGCCTTAAGGTTTTCATAGCGTACTTCTATCTGCCGTTCCTCTGCAAATTCACGGATTTTTGCAGAAAGCTTAAACGTATAGCAGACATCCATAGTAAATACGCCGTAAAAAAATCCGATTACAAGGCAGAACGCAAGATGATTTGTAAACCAGTACAGCCATTCAAGCACCTGCGGATGAATAAAAAAGTAATAAACCGCGCTAAGAATTATCCAGTAAAAAGAATACTGCGGACAGATGATTCCTTTAATGTTTCCCCAGCAGTTGGAATAATCCCAAAGTTTGATTTTCATTCCTTTTATAAAGATTATTCCGGCAACGTATTCCATAAGGGTAATGCACATTGCCATAAGAATAAACAGTACAGTTTTTTGAATCAGAATTTCGTGAATAAAAGAGACATTTATGAAGGAAAGCGTAAACAGCACACACAAAGAAAGCCCATAAAGGGGAAGGTAAGGCCCTGTTAAAAATCCAGGGTTAATCCATTTTCGATCAGGATTATTTTTTGAAAAAAAACGACGCCAAAAAACCTCAAGGCTCCAGCCAATAAGGCTTCCTACAAAAAATAAAAACGTCAGTACTAAGAAAAATTCCATACAAAAAGTTTAGCTCAAATTGATTTTAGTAGCAACGCAATTAATTTAAAAAAAGCAGACTAATAAGCGGTGTTTGAACCTGTCGAAACCACCTTTTTAGTCTGCCTTTAGAAATATTTTCTTACTGAATTTTAGTCTTCTGCACCAAGGCGGAATGTTACACCAAATTCTGGACGAATTGCGAGTGTGTTTTCAAGAAGAACTTCAGATGATTTATCTGCAGCAAACATTGCAAGATTTCCCAGATTAGGTGTAACTGTATTAATTACAAATTTAATGAAAGCAGGGTTCTTATCTTTCTTTTCACTTAAAGTAAGGAAGTACCAGTCAATTACAAGACCTGCATTAAATCCAAAACGTTTATTAATATTAAAATTCACTTTAGCCTTAGAACCAAGACCTATAAGTGCAGACTTTTTTGTCCAGTCCGCATATTCAAAATCAATAGTATTTGCTACCAGTAAAGTTGAAGGATCTACATAAAGACCATTTGCTTTTGATTCTGCAACAGCAAAGTCCAAACCGCCGCCAAGTTTAAGTTTAATAGAATCACCTAAGTGAAGAATGTAATCTGCACCAAGAAGAAGAGAACCAAATGAAGTTACTTCATAATTAGGTTCTCCCCAGTTAAAATTACCTGTCACTGAATAAGTTTTTTCATAAGAAGTATTAGATGCACTGTTAAAAGACAAATCAGCAAAAAGTCCAAAGAATTCGTTCAGTTCAAAATCGCCGGCAAAATAAATGCCTGCAAGAGATGTAGAAAGTTTTTCTTTATCCTTTGAAATATATCCTTCATTTTCAATCTCTCTTGCTGCTCCACCAAATGTGAGACCAGTTTCAAGATTTGTTTCCAATGCAAACATGCCGCTTGCAGCAAAAAGAGCAACCATAAGCGCAGCTGCTATCTTTTTCATAAAAAACTCCTTGCGGAACAATTTAATTAAGCCATCTATAAACTTAAGTTCTCCGCAAAAATTATTTTACATAAAAACATGGGGTGAGTGTCAAGATTTCAGACATCGTATTTCCGTATTTCAAATTACATCGACTGGTAATAAGCCCTCATTGACTCGCTTAAATCGTTCAAATGCTTAAAGAATTCCGGCTTGTCTTTGCACTTGCGCATGCAGCCAATTAAGCCTTTGTAAGGAGCCGTAAAGTAGAGGGGCAGATCGACTTCGTTCTTAAAATTGTCCGGCTGGTAGGCTAAAAATTCCTGCTCAGTAGAAAATTTTGCGTTCTGGCCGGGCTTGTTTCCGCGCGGATCAAGGCGAACCCACTTTCCGAGCGACTTAAAATAAACCGCGTTAAACCCATGCGGATAAAAATGATTCTTCTGCTTTGCGCACAAAATCTGATAGCAGAATCCAGTCGGAATTCCAAAATTGCGCAAAATTGCCGCATACAAATGCGACTTTGCCATGCAGATTCCATGCCCGATTTTTACGACATCGCTTGCAGAAACGGCCAGTTCCGTACGCTTACAGTCCGAAGTATGTGGAAACTCATTCTGCACAAAATAAAACGCTTTTTCTGCAAGAAGCACTTCGTCACCGCGGTACTGCTCAAACTGACGGCATACTTTCTGCACTTCCAGCGATTTATAATCTACAACATCGCTTTCGGCAAGGTACATATCCCAGTTTGGATGGGGATTTTTTGTGCTGACAGATATTCCGTCTCCCATCTCATAAAATGTTGTGGTAAACTCAGGGTTTTCCTTTAAAAAAGTAACGTAACGCGCAATCTTGCGAACCATTTTAATCGTGCTGTAATTGTGTGTAAGCGCCTGATTTTCTACCATCCCGTGAAAAGAAAGGTTGTCCGTAATAATCGCTCCGCCTTCCGCTAGATTTTTCTGAAACTTCACAAAAAACTTAAGATTCTGCGCCTTTGGCCCGTCAATAAAAATTAAATCGTACTTATCTTTAAAATCAAAACGCGCCGCATCACCAAGATAAATCGTAATGCGATCCATCAAACCGCTTTCTGCAATATTCTTTACCGCAAGCGTATACCGCTCAAAATCAAATTCAACAGTATCAACAAAAACCTCGTCGCCCGCACGCGCAAAATTAATCGCCGAATACCCGATTGCGCTTCCAATCTCCAGAATCTTATGAACATCATGCTCTTTAATATAGTTCACAATAAAATTAAGGCTCGGATCTTTAATAATCGGTACCGAATTAGTCTGGGCAAATTGTTTGATTTCTGCAGTCTGTTCCATTTGAGTCTAATATATCTCAATATAGAAAAATTGTCTTGTACACAGAGAATTCCATTGTTAGAGTTTATAAAAACTATTTCTCCATGCGGACAAAAACAACAGAAACCGCAGTTCCAAGGGCAAGCATAATCAATCCAAATGTGATAAGAAAAATCCTCTGTTTATTTAAAGGTTCAGTAAAATCTGCATAATTCACTCTGACAACAACAGACCAATCAGTTCCATCTATTGGTACAAATCCGTTTGCAAACCTAACGCCATAAGGAGTATCAACAAATGTGAATAAACTTTCTCCAGCCATAATGTTTCCAGTAAGATCAGCAAGATCTTTTATGCCGGTTTCCGCAACTTCATCAAAAATATTTTTCTTAAGCACATTTTCTTCGTTAGAATCTGCAATTACGATTCCAGTACTGCGGCGGACAATAATAATCTCGCCGTCTTTTCCAATTTTATTGCGTGAACAGATTTTGGAAAGAACCTCGCCGTGAGCCGCAAGAAACAAAGTATTTACTATATTGCCGTTTTCATCATAGAGCGGAGAACTGTAAAAAACAGTAAGCAGATTTGAAACTTTATTATAGATAGGACCAAAAACTATTTCCTTTCCTTTGAGTGCCTCTTTAAAGTACGTACGCTCAGAAAAATTATAAAGAGGCCCTTCTACAAGATAGCTATTCCCCTGAAGGTCAGTTATATTCAGACCGATTATCCTTGGGTCTGCATCTTTTACGCCGAATAAAAGCTCTGCCTTTTTCTTAATGGGAACCGACGGATCCTTTATGACCGGCAGAGATTCTGCAATATGAATGGTAGAAAAATTTGAATAGTTGTAGTCTTCAACTTCGGTTTTTATGCCCGCCAAAAGTCCCATAACCTGCTGCTCAATCATTGAATCAACAGCAGCCTTTGAGGTACGTTCCGCAATTAGAAAAAATCCTGCACATGTTACGAACGTAAGCGCAATCATTATTATGCCAAAACTTTTTCCCTTTCCCTGCATAAAATTCCTCCGTAAATTACTTTATGATAACAGACATTAATGCATAACGCAATTTTTTTGAGATTGCAGATTTTCAGTCTTCTGTTCAGAAATTCTTTGCCAATATCAGTTTTGTCCATTAATATATTGTAACAAAGGAGACTATCAATATGAAAAAATTTATTTACATTGCTCTATGTGCGATTTTCGCTTCCATTTATTCGCTTTCAATTATGTCCTGCGATTCTGATGATGACCCATCTACTTCGTATGTACTTCCATCTATCTACACATCCGGCAGTTCGGTACCGCAGAAACCGACAACGGCTCCAACTGCACCGGAAATTTCAACAGGAATTTATGGATTTGCTTATCATCCTAATATCATCGTTTCAATTGATAAAGAAGCTGGAACCTGTGTTGCAACAAAATTCGCAAACTATGATTCATATAAACGGAAAGAAGCTGGAAATGAAGTAAGCAGCGACATCGTTTCTACAAAAACAGGAGAAGTTGTATGGGTTTTTACAGGCCTTTCATGGGTTAATGCCTATAAAATCACAGTAGATGACGGTTCAGAAGCAGGATTAGTGCGCTACATTTACGGAAATTCAAATTATTTCAATGCGTATGAAATAGAATCTGAATCATCAGGAACCTCATACTCTTCTGTAAGTACAATAGATTCATTTAAAGCCATAGATACGACAAAATGGGTAATCCCAGCAGACGGAAAATATGTTTCAAACTCTACAATAAAAATAAGTGAAGAAGATAAATATCTGTACGCAGTTGTTTCCAATTCAGGAAAAACAATAACATTCTATAATGACTCTACAAACACAGTAACAGATCCTTCTACGCTTACCATATATGGCACAGTCAGCGTATCTTCGTATGATTTTTATTCAAACCGACTAGGCATAGAAACAGATAACTGGATAATAGACACACCTAACAATATGTTCCGCGCAAAGCAGACTTCTGACATGTCATCTTTTGTAAAATTAATTTCACGGCAATAAGTCCTTACGCATCTCCCTTGTATGCATTTTGCATACATTTTTACAATGCAAATATAAAGCAATCTGCATACATGCGGTCAAGAAAAAGAAAAGCCAGTCCAACAACCCGTTAGACTGGCTTTTCTGCAATATGGTGATTTCGACAAGCTCAATCACCGCAATATTTCAATAATTTAGTCTTTTTCTACATCATAACAATTGATGTGAAGATCCTTAAGCTGGCTTTCGTCTACCACGCTAGGACATTCATCCATCGGACTTGCTGCCAAATTATTCTTAGGGAATGCAATTACCTCGTGAATTGATTCCTCATGTCTCATCAACATGATAAGGCGGTCCAATCCAGGTGCGATTCCTCCGTGCGGTGGAGCACCGAACTTGAAGGCCTGAACGAGGAATCCGAATGCTTTCTGGGCGCGTTCTTCGCTGTAACCAACGATTTTGAAGATGCGCTGCTGCAAAGCCGGGTCGTTGATACGCATAGAACCTGAAGCAAGTTCATAACCGTTCAAAACGAGGTCGTAAAGGTCGCCTTTTACTGCGCCTGGGTCGCTTTCCAAAGTGTCCCAGTACTGTTTCTGTGGCAATGTGAACATGTGGTGTTCTGTTTCCCAAGAGTTTGTTTCTTCGTTGAATGCAAAATATGGGAAGTCGATGATCCATGCAAAGTGGAATTCATCATTTGGATTGTAAAGGTTCAAGTCTTTTCCGAGCTGCTTGCGGACTGCACCTAAAGCTGTACATGCAAGCTGCCAGTTTTCGTCGCTTACGAACAAAAGAAGGTCGTTCTTTTCTGCACCGAGTTTTTCGCAGATTTCAGCTTCTTTTCCGGCATAGAACTTACTGATTCCGCCTTCAAAAGCAATATCGCCGGTTGCTGAGCCTGTCGAAGCAACTTTCATCCATGCAAGACCTTTTGCCTTGTATGTTTTTGCAACTGCTTCAAGTGCTTCTACCTGTTTGCGGCTGTATTTGTCTGCAACATTCTTTACTACAAGAGCCTTAAGTCCGCTTCGTTTGTGGCGCTGAATGTCGCGGCCTGCGTTTGCAGCTCCTGCCTTGAATGCGTTAAAGTCTGCAAGGTCAGCCATGAATGTTGCGTCCTGCATCTTCATGTCAAAGCGCAAATCCGGCTTATCGCTTCCGTAAAGATCAAAAGCATCTTCCCATGCAATGCGGTCAAACTTTGCAGGAAGGTCGTAGTTCATTGTCTTTTTGAAAATGTACTGCATCATTCCTTCTGTTGTAGAAAGAACTTCTTCGCGGTTTGTGAATGACATTTCCATATCAATCTGAGTAAATTCAGGCTGACGGTCACCGCGTGCGTCTTCATCACGGTAGCAGCGTGCAATCTGGAAGTACTTGTCGAATCCAGAAACCATCAAAAGCTGCTTGTAAAGCTGTGGCGACTGTGGAAGTGAATAGAATTTTCCAGGGTGAACACGGCTTGGAACAAGGTAGTCGCGTGCTCCTTCTGGAGTAGATTTAATGAATGTAGGAGTTTCGATTTCCAAAAATCCTTTTGAAGTCAAATATTCGCGAGTTGCAAAAGTAACCTGGCTTCTCAAGATGATGTTCTGCTGCATAGGATCGCGGCGGAGGTCAAGATAGCGATACTTCAAGCGCAAATCTTCGTTTGGAAGAACGACTGTTCCGTCCTTCTGGCGTACTTCTTCAATACTGAAAGGAAGTTCCTGGCTGGTTGTAAAGATTTCGATGTCGTTTGCTTCAACTTCGATTTCACCAGTTGCCATGTCTTTGTTGATGTCTTTTTCTGCGCGGGCAGCAACAACGCCTTCAACTGCAATACAATATTCGCTCTTAAGGCTGGAAGCAATCTGCTTTACTTTATCACTGGCCTTATCGCCAACCATAACCTGTGTAATTCCGTAACGGTCGCGAAGACGAATAAATACAAGTCCGCCCAAATCGCGTGTGCGGCTTACCCAGCCATTCAATACAACTTTCTTACCAACATCAGCGGCACGCAATTCGCCGCAAGTAACTGTACGCTTTGTAGATTCCATTTTTATATCCTAAAAATACGGCTAATCGCCGCAAGCATGAGTATATTTTACTGACATGAATAGACTTTTACAATTACCCGAAAACGCACTGAAGATCAGAGTTCAGGAACTTTTCCACTGTTCCTCATTTCGTTTTCAAGGCGAATTTTTCTGAGCACGGCCCTGTTTGCATAATGAATCACAGTAAAGAACGCAAGCATAAAACTGTATGAAATTCCCAAAAGGGCAATGCTGCTTTTCTTTTCAATCAAAGTAGAAATATATGCAGACGCACAGATTTCAAGCTGAATTGCAAGTATTACGCAGAGAACCTGTCTCTTTGAAAAACCTACGTTCAGAAGCTTGTGATGCAAATGGAAGCGGTCCGGACTCATAATAGGCCTGTGGTCACGGAGCCTGCGCCATATAGACGCAATCATATCAAGCATAGGAAACGCAACTATAAGCAGAAGCAGGAGAGGCTTTGAAAATTCAATTTTTGTAGCCGCAGAATAAAGTGGAATTGTAGACACCATAAAGCCAAGGAACTGACTTCCATTGTCGCCCATAAAGATTTTTGCACTAGGTAAGGGCAGGTTCCACACAAGGAATCCACATACAGAAGCCGCAATCAAAAAGCAGATTACAGCACCTTCGTTGTATTCGCCGTAAAGTATCATTCCAAAGGTAATAAGACTTGTAACTACAAGAGTTCCGCAAAGTCCGTCCAGACCGTCAATCAAATTGTACGCATTTATTATTCCAACAATCCAGACAAATGTTATTACCATGGAAATCCAACTCGGCGGAACGATTCCAAAAAACTGCTTAAAATAAAAACCGTTGCAGACAACAATTGCAGACGCAAGGAGCTGAACCATCAGCTTATAGATTGCCCGCAGTTCAAAAATGTCATCAAGAATTCCAAAAACAAAAATCAGAGAACCTGAAAGCAAAAGCGGAAAAACGTGCTTTGCAGAAAGAGAGGCTCTCATAATAAAAAGTATGCTTGCCACAAGAATAAAAGAAACTGCTATTGCAATTCCTCCAAGTCTTGGGATATTTCCAGAATGAATTTTTCTTGCATTAACAGAATCATAAAGACTGTATGCCCTGCAGAATTTTATAATCAGAGGAATCATAACTGCACTAAGCAGGAAGGAGCATAATACAGAAATCAAAATCGAAAAAAGCATAATTATCTCATTATACTACAATAATTCATTATTGAGAACCGCCCCCCCCAATAAATTTTCATCATTTATTTTATCTCATGCCTTAACTAAACTGCCTGAATGTTGAATCAACATTAGAGTATGTGTTAAGATATAATCCATCTAATCAATTCAAAAAAGGAATTCTTATGGAAAACCAGGAAACAAAAGCTATTGAAAATGACGACGAAATCTCCCTAATTGACCTTATGGCCGTCCTGCTTAAATACAAAAGGATGATAATTGCAACTGTCGTTTTCGGAATGATAGCCGCAGTAACAATTTCTGTAATTTCACTTAAGCTTCCGCCGGAAAAATCATTTCTGCCGAACAAATACACTTCTGCCGGCCACATGATTATCAATGATTCTAAATCTGCCGGCGGTGCACTGTCTTCCATGCTTTCTTCTTCAGGTCTTGGAAGCCTTGCAAGTTTTGCCGGAATAAACGCTTCTGTCGGTTCTTCATATTCATCGCTTGCAATTTACCTTGTAAGTTCAAACCCGTTCCTTGATGCAATTGCAGAAGAATTCAAATTCATGGATGACCCGGCAATTCAGAAGTCCAAGTATCCTGTTTCAGATACCCGCGAATTGATTAAAAAAGCGTTTACTGCAGAAACAGATACAGAGTCCGGGGTATTTACAATTTCCTTTACAGACATTGACCCGGTAAAGTCAAAGGAAGTAACAGACTACGCAATTACATGGCTCTCTGACAAATTTGACCAGCTTGGAATCGACAAGAACAAGATTTCAAAAATCAACCTTGAAAAGAATATCGACTTAAGCTTTAAGGAAATCTCAAGGCTTCAGGAAGAAGCAAACAGAATTTCCAACTCTGTAAACCGATGGAACGGAAACGTACCTTCAATCGCACTTGAATCTTCTAAAATCCAGATGGAACTTAAAGCCCAGGAAGAAGTATACAAGCAGCTTAAAACACAATACGAACTGCTTAAAGTTCAGATGCAGAGCGAATCTCCTGTATTCCAGATTCTTGAACGCCCGGAAGTTCCGGAAATGAAATCCGGCCCTAGCCGCGGTAAACTCTGTATCATAATTACATTTGCAGCAGGCTTCTTTGCCGTATTCTTTGCCTTCCTTCTGAATGCGCTGCACAACATTAAACACGATGAAACAGCAATGGCAAAGCTCCGCGCCACAAAAAAACATCACAAATAGCCATAAATAAAAGGGAATATACTGCATATTCCCTTTTTTTATGTTATCATACTTTTTATGAGCGACAAAAAAGTTATTGTTATTGGAGCCGGCATTGCAGGCCTTGCTGCCGGAATTTACGCCAAAAAATCTGGTTTCGACGTAACTATTCTTGAAAAACACATTATTCCAGGCGGACTTTCTACAAGCTGGAGCCGCAAAGGATATCTTTTTGAAGGCGGAATGCACTGGCTTACCGGCTCTTCTGAAAAACTCACTCTTAATAAAATCTGGAAAGAACTTGGTGCCCTTAAAGAAAACAATCCTGTTTTTTACAAAGATCCTGTTTCAACTCTTGTAGACGGAAACAATAAAATCGAACTTTTCAGGGATCTAGATAAATTTAAGGCAGAACTGCTCCGCGTTGCACCGGAAGACAAAAAAGCAATCGAAAGGCTTTATAAAGACGCAAAAATCTTCCTTCCTGTTCACCTTGTAGTAAGCGACATTCCCGGTCTTAAGACCAACGAACCGCGTCATCCTAAAATGTCTGAACTTTTAAAAATGGTTCCGGTTCTTACACGCTACAAAGCTCTTGTTGACCAGCCGTACGAAGACTACATTCAGCAGTTCTCTAACAAAAACGTTCAGCACCTGCTCAGGTCAATGATAGGGGAACGCTACAATGCAATCTCCTTTATTTATACAATCGCTTCTTTTGCAAGCGGAGACTGCGGTTACCCAGAAGGCGGTTCCCTCAGAATGTCTAAGAATATGGCAGACACTTTTGAATCGCTCGGCGGAAAAATTCAATACCGCTCATCTGTAGAAAAGGTCGTAATCGAAGACAAAAAAACTAAAGGCGTAATCGTAAACGGTGAATTTATGCCGGCAGACGCAGTAATCGTAACCCAGGACACACGTCAGGCAATCGATACGCTTTTTGAAAAAGACCTTGACGAAAAATGGGTTTCAAAAATGCGCCGCGTAATCGTTTCTGAACAGAACATGTACATTGGTCTTGGCGTAAAGGCAGACCTTTCAAAATATCCGAGAAGCATAATCTTCCCGCTCGAAAAGCCGTTTAAGGCAGGCGGCCTTGAATTCAAGGAATTCAGAATCAACAACTACGCACTCTATAAAAATCACTCTCCGGAAGGCTGTACAACAATAACTACACTTTTCCTTGGAAAGAGCTACGAATACTGGAAGGCAGCAAAAGAAGACGGTTCGTACAAGCAGAAAAAGCAGGAGCTTGCACAGGCTTTCATCGAAGAACTTGGAAAATTCATTCCGGAAATCAACGGCAATGTAGAAGTATTTGACGTTGCTACGCCGGTTACATACGAACGCTATTGCGGCACATTTGAAGGCAGCTGGATGAGCGTATGGGAACCAGGCAAACCGATGTTTGCGTTCCCAGCAAAATCAAAAACTGTTTCAGGGCTGTATTTTGCAGGCCAGCGCTCCACAATGCCTGGCGGTCTTCCGATTGTTGCATACGCCGGAAGAATTGCCGCTCAGCATCTATGCCGCGACAACAACGTTATGTTTCAGAACTAGGGAAGCATAAAAATGTCATATAAAGCTGCTATTTTTGATATGGACGGCACCATTCTGAATACCCTTAAGGATCTTCAGAATGCAACCAACTACGGCCTTTCCAAAAACAATCTGCCGGAACGTTCGTACGACGAAGTAAGACGGTTTGTTGGAAACGGAATCAGAAAACTTATTGAACGCGCTGTTCCGGCAGGAAGTTCTGAGGCATTAATTCAGAAAGTGCATGCGGACTTTACGGAGTTCTACAAAGTCCACAACTCTGACACAACTGCGCCGTATGAGGGTATACCTCAAGCCGTCAGAAAACTGCGGGAATGTGGCGTTAAGACTGCGGTCGTTTCAAACAAAGCGGACTACGGTGTGCAGGCACTGGTAAAAGATTTTTTTGAAGGAGCCTTTGACGCTGCAATAGGGGAGAGGGAAGGTTACGCAAAGAAGCCTGCACCGGATATGGTAAGGCTTGCACTTTCTGAAATAAACGTATCTTCAGAAGATGCTGTGTACATAGGAGACAGCGACGTTGATTTTCAGACAGCAGCGAACTCTGGGCTGGACTTTATAGGCGTAGACTGGGGATTCCGCGGCCGCGCCTTTCTTGAAAAAATCGGTGCAAAAGTAATTGTTAATAATGCAGACGAGCTTATACAGCAAATTTTAAAATAAGGATAAAGAATTGAGAAAATCTAAGAAAACTGCCTCTATTGGCGAAAACCTGATTGAAAACTACAAGAACTTCCTAAACAACGGAAAAACTGAACGCGAATGTGTTTCGCAGATAATCAAAACAGCAGAAACAAACGGATACAAAAACGTTTATTCATGCAAAACTCTTAAAGCCGGCGACAAAGTTTACGTTCAGAAGATGAATAAGGCTATCGCCCTTTTCCAGATTGGAACAGATTCAATCGAAAACGGAATGAATATTCTTGGAGCCCACATTGATTCACCTCGCTTGGATGCAAAACAGAATCCTTTATACGAAAAAGATTTTGTAACATACCTTAACACACACTACTACGGCGGAATCAAAAAATACCAGTGGGTTACAATTCCTCTGGCAATTCACGGAATCGTATGCAAGACAGACGGCACTAGCATCAACGTAAATATTGGTGAAGACGAAATAGACCCTGTATTCTGCATTTCCGACATTCTTCCGCACCTTGCTCAGGATCAGATGAAAAAAACTGGTGCCGACATAATCAAGGGAGAAGACCTTGATGTAATCCTTGGTTCAATTGTTCCTTCAAAAAAAGATGAAGCAAAGGACGATGAAAAGAAAAAGGATAAGAAGAAAAAGAAAGAAGAAAAGCTTACAGGCAAAAAAATCATTCTTAACCTTCTTCAGAAAAAATACGGAATTGAAGAAAAAGACCTTGAATCAGCTGAACTTGAAATTGTTCCGGCTGGAAAAACAAGGGACTGCGGACTTGACCGCTCGCTCATCCTTGGCTACGGACAGGACGACCGTTCCTGCGCCTACACATCATTTGCCGCACTTATGGACTCACCGGCGCCGTTCCGCACAAGCTGCTGCCTCTGCGTGGACAAAGAAGAAATCGGAAGTGTCGGCGCAACCGGAATGGGCTCCCACATGTTCGAAAACGCAGTTGCAGAAGTTATTGCACGCCTTTCAGGCGGTTACAGCGACCTTACCCTGCGCCGCTGCCTTGCAAACAGCAGCATGCTTTCAAGCGACGTAAACGCAGCATTTGATCCGCTCAATGCAGGGCTTTACGACAAGGACAATGCATCCTTCCTTGGCGCCGGACTGGTATTCAACAAATACACTGGAAGCCGCGGTAAAAGCGGTGCCAGCGACGCTAACCCGGAATTCATTGCAAAACTTAGAGGCTGCATGACTTCTGCCGGAGTCGCTTACCAAATGGCAGAACTTGGACGCGTAGATCAGGGAGGCGGCGGAACAATAGCCTACCTTGCAGCAAAATACGGAATGAACGTACTGGACGCAGGTGTTTCAGTATTAAGCATGCATGCACCTTGGGAAATTACAGCCCGTGAAGACATTATTCAGGCATACAACGGCTACAAAGCATTCCTTACGCTTAAATAGCCTTCCTCTTACATAATCATTCTCTACTGAAATGTAAAACTGCCGATTGTCACATTAAATGTCAGTCCGGCAGTTTTTTCATCTGATTCCGGGCAGAACCGGTAAATAAATCCGCCGCTGGCCTTTACCTGAAAATCCGTTCTGGCAAATCCGCCTATATTCGGAGTAAAGTAAGCTGTCGCCATTAAAGACAGTTCATCATAGTAGTTTGTTATGCCGTCCTTTACATCAGAAAAATAATCGTATGCGCGGCTGACCGGCCAGGAAGCCATATTAAAATGTTCCTTAATTTTTGCCGTATACTGTGCAGAAAAACTGAGCCTGTTAAAATACAGGAGCGGTAAAAATTCCGTAGATTTTTGAATCTCCCATGTAAACAGGTTTGCGCGCGCAACGCCGTAGCCTACATACTGGTTAGCCGGGAAAAGCGCAGCTTCCAGCGTAAGCGGAATTATTCCCGGAATCTTAAACATCAAATCTACAGAAAGATTATCGAACCTGTAATACTGTTTGTCCAGGTCAGAAGCCTTGGCACAGGCAGTCATGGAAACTGACGGCAGCAGTCGGAATCCGGCATAGTTAAAATACCCCCTTCCGGCCTTGTGAATGTTACTGATTCCGGCAGAAACCGTATTTGAAACAAAAAGCCTGCTTATAGAAAGATCAACGTTATCATCAGAATTAAGAAGAGCGACACAATCCGAAAGTGAAAACAAATCGCTTAAACTATATTCCCAGTTAGATTGCCTTCCGTGCATAAACTGAAAATTTTCAGACACTAAAAAAGTCAAAGTCCGTATCAAAGGAATCTCAGAAGTAAATTTTACATTGCACGAAGTCTGCTTGTATCCGTCTGAATCAAATTCAACTTTTGCGTCGCCGCTGTAATTAAAGAGTGAATTTGTCGTTCCGCCCCTGTATATCCCTGCCTGCAGAGCATACGAATTGGTAAGCAGCCCATAGCCCGCAGAAAGATAATAGATTGGATAAGTCCACGGAGTTGACGACATATACGTTACCCCGAACGGAAGCATTACGCTTTTAAGAATGTCACCGGTGTCATAAATTGAGTAAGTCTTAGCAAGACTGAAAGGAAGAAAGGCTCCCCGCGGACCTTTGAACGTATATGCAAGCGCAGAAAATTTTCTGCTTCCTTCCAGTTCTTCCAGTGTACCGTCCTGTTCCCCGGAAGCAGCGTCTTCTGCCGGCTTCATCTGTCCTTCTGCCATAAGGCTCTTTCCAAGTTCATGGCGAGAAAGCGTAACATCCATAAAACCCAGCGCAGAAAGGGCAGTCCGCTTTATTTCCGTGCCGCTCAAATGATTTGCAATGAAGACAATTTCTTCATCTTCTGGAAGTCCCGGAATAGGGCAGAGCATTCCACCCGGTACATCTATTTCAGAAAGTTCCGCAGTAAATCCTTCCTGCGATTCAACTAGAATACCCAGCCGCGGAAGCGTTCCCGGAAGCGTATACGAAAAATACAGTTTTCCGCCGTCATAGTTTAAGCCCTGAACAACCATAGATTCGCTCGGCAGCTCAAAAGCCGTAAAATTCCCGGATTCAGGCTCATACCTGCATATTGAAAAATCTAATCCGTCCTTTCTGATAAAATAAAGGTTGCCAGAATCAGTTCCTTCCAACGCAAAAATCTGCTTTCCGTATTCCTGCGGAAATTCTGCCGCAAGTTCCGCCTCGTAAATGCGACCGCTCTTTTTTCTGTTCAACCGGTAAATGACAAGCGCCGTAAATTCCGATTCCCTTCTTTGTGCAGCCAGATAGTATTCTCCGCCGCTCTTAAAAACTTCCGCTTCCTTAAGCCCCGTTCCCTCAATATAGAACGACCGCTTTTTTTTCATATCAAAAACATAGACGCGGGAACGTCCGTTCGCATATGCATTGTCCGTATACGTAACCGCAAGATACGCTCCGTCGCTGCTTAAATTCACTTTTTCCAGCGAATCCTGAGTAAGCAGAAGCCGCGGCCTTTTACCGTTTTCCGCAAAATAAACCGCAGTCTTAAACAAGTCAATGTACGCGTATCCTGTAGTGCACACCGTAAGCGACTTGTAATACGAAAGCTTTCTGCCCCTGACTTTTTTTATCTGAACTCCTTCCGGAATTTCTATTGAATCGTAAAATTCTTTCCATGCCGTTCTTATCGATTTTTTATAAACCTTTTTAAAACAGCCAAAGTAGGTGAGCACCTTAAAGTTTACGCTGTTAAACCAGAATTCAGCGTACTTTTCCATTCCGTTTTTCTGCTGTAACCACTGGCAGAACGCACCGCCAAAAATGTAGCTCATCGTTGTAGAAGGATAGATGTCGCGCGCCCCCTGTATGTCTGAATACTTAGGAAAACAGCCGTCTATTTTAGCCTGCCTCAGCATCTGTAGTGCGTAGTCACTGTTCATGCGCCCCTGTCCGAACTCACTTTCCAGCGAGACAGCTGCACCCTCGGCCCATGCGGTTGTAATGGTAAGCAGGGCAGGGTTATACACATCTCCAAGCGCTCTGTCCAGACCGAACCAGAAATTATTGCGATCATTGTAAGTAATGCCGTGTATGAGCTCATGCCTGAACGTATTTATGAATGTCTCTTCAAATACAGCCATTCCAGCATCCGGAATGCTGTCAAACATAACAATATGATTAAAAGGAAATGATGAAAAATATGCGTTAAAACTGTCAGTACCGTCTACAACAACTACCGGCATGCGGAAATGATTTTTTATGCTGAATTTTTCTGCAAGTTCGTCGTAAACAGAATCCGCTTTTTGAACAAGAATTCCAGCGCTTTCCGACGATGCAGACGCGTATATCACGTCAAAATGCTGAGTCTTAATGATGCGCAGGTTCTTCTGTCCTGTCATTACGCCTTCGTAAGAAAAAACGTTGAAGGACAGAAAAAGGGCTGTAAAAGCCAGGACAAATTTTTTCATATCAATAGTGCGGCGGCTTCCTGTTCGGAATGTCACCATCCAGATAATCTGACATTTCGTGAATTTTTCCAGACATAAGCTTAATTTCTTTTTGAAGCAAATCTATTGTCTTAGCCTGCTCAACACAGACTTCCTGAATCTGATTCATAAAGTCTTCCATGTAGGCAAGCTTTGTTTCCAGCGCAGTAAAGCGCTCGTCTGTTTCTTTCTCTGTCATTTTAAATTTTGTAAACCAATTCTTTTTTTATGTTGATTAAATCAAGCAGCCTGATTGTGTATCTCTGTTTTCTGCCATCCAATTTGGAAAGAGTAAGGTTGATTTTAGAATCCTTTATTTCTTCAGCAACAACATCACCGTACACAGAAGAAATAAGATCAACGTATTCATCATCTGTCATTTCCTCGCCGGAAAAAGAAGGAGCCATAAACAGGTCGATATATGACTTCATCATGGACGGCATGCCGTCATACATTGCAGAAAGGGTTTCCCTGCTAAACAAAAGCGAATAAGACTTTTTGTCGCCCTTAACCAACCCTGATGCAGAAACAAAATCATCTTTCTTTTCTGAAGTTTCAGCTTCTATCAAAAGGCTTTCTGCCTTTACAGATTCTGAGCGTACATTGCGCATTCCAGTTTCTGCAAAAACCTTCTGAATCTCATCCGCAGAAAAAATCACTTCGCTTCCGTCATCAGAAACTGCTCCGACTGTATCAAGAAGGGCTTTTCCTAAAACTGTTGAATAGCTTATTTTATATCCACCGTTTGTTTCCGAAACGGACAGATTGCAATCGCATGAAGCAAAAAGCATGCAGGCAGCAAGAACAAGACCTGTAAGCACGCCCATGCAGTTTCTTTTATTTTCTGACATAATTTCTCCAAAAAGTAAAACTTCCGCACCCCTTGAAAGGTAACAGAACTAAAGTTTATTTTCTGCACGAAGAGAAAGGAAACATCACCCTGACTCCAGTACATAATTCCAGTCCCGCAGAAGCCGCCTTTAACGCAGACAGCGCAGAATTCGATTCATTATTATACACAGAATAACAGATATCTTGAATAAGCTGAACCTTAAAATCTCCGCTTGTAAACGAAGGCGCCGCAAAAGTAACCCCGATTACACCGGGAAAAACCGAAGCCTTAATGTGAGTGGAAGAATCCGGTACAGTGCAATCTCCAAAAGAAAACAGCGGACCTGCATAAGCGCGGAAATATTCGTTTGCATAGATTGAAAAAATTACCGGCATCTGGAATGCGCCTACGCCGTAATTCCAGCGCAGCAAAAGCCCGATTCCCGGGGAAAGCACTTTACCGCGGTAGATTAAGTCCGCTTCTGTAGAAAGTCCGCGGAAATTAATCATGAATTTTTTTTCAGTAAAAAGGGACCAGTCGGTAGTTGTATATGCCGCAAAAGCAAGCCTGTCGCCAAATCCGCCGTCGCCGTCGTAGTGCATAAAAGAATCACTGTTAGCCTGCGAAGCAGATTTTTTCTGCGCAGAAGATTTGTTTGCCTTTGCCTTATCGTTTTCAGATTTTTTAGAAGCCTTTGTATCAGCCGCCTTAGTAGCCTTTACAGGAGCCATTCCCGCCGGCGGAAGAAATTTGCCGCACGCAGCGTATTTGCCCTTCCAGTAACCTTCCTTAAGCGAAGAAACAATTACACCTGTATTAGGCCCGTCGCTTACAGCAGAAATAAACTGATTGTTGCCGATGTAAAGCCCTACATGAGAAATCGAACCGTCACCAGTAGTCCTGAAGAATACAAGATCGCCCGGTTCTTTCTGATCGTCCGACACAATGCGGACATGACTGTACATAGCCTTTACAGTGCGCGGCAACTGGCGCGCAATCGAATCATGAGAAACAGTATAAACCAAACCGGAACAGTCAAATGCGTCCGGTCCAACCGCACCCCTTACATAAGGAGCACCGATATATTTTTTTGCTTCCGTTACAAGCCGTTCCCTGTAAACTCTGGATTCAGCTTCCGTAATGTTCTGCGCAATACAGTGAGCCGGGATCAGCATAAAAAATAAAAATGAAAAACCGGCTAAAAATACTCTTCTTCGAAATTTAAATTTTTCCATATTTCGATTAACGGTATTTTTGCCGGTTTCAATTAGTCTTTTATTCATTGCACCATGAACAGACTTAATTATTTTGCCTTACCAGAAGCAAGCCATGTCTGATTAAAGTATGAATCAGAAATCTTTTCATCAAACTTAAAATCCTTTACAGTAACGCGGCTCTTGCGCTTTGTATTAAGGTTTGTAACAAGAGTAGAGCGGCGGAGCGGGTATTCAATACCTGTAACGCCCTTTACCATTTCAAGCTTTTCTACTTCATTTATCTTAATCATCTTGTCTGGATTTCGCTTGTCGTAGAATTCCGTGCGTACAGGAATATAAGTCTTTTTATCGAACCAGGAAATGCGGTAACCGTATTCAACTTCGTTCAGTTTGATAGGTGTAGACTTAATTTTCCAGCAATTATAGAGAACCCCGCCAACTTCAATATTTTCAGAAGGCGAAATTATTTCATTTTTATCTTCGTCAAGTTTGCGCAAAGTCATGTCATTGTAAGTAAGCTCTGAACCTACAAAAGACTTGTAACGATCAGCAGCCGCAATACGCCTGATTGTGCGCAGTTCCGGCAGATAAACCCATCGGTCATCAGCGCGGCCAAGTTTTTCTGCCTGCAGGATTCTGGTTCCCTTTGCAGAAGCCGGCTGAATAAAATCAAATACAGTATTCTTAAGGCCGTTGTCACCTCCGCCATACTGCTTGATTAACATGTGTTCAACACTACCGTTAGCCTCAATGTTGTCGATTAAAATTGTTGAATAGTTGTAATCCGGTACCCTGTCTAGATCTGTAAAAACTGTGATTATCTCATCAACAGTCTGAGCGTAACAAAATCCCCCCATCAAAAAAGCGCCTGTAATTAACAGTTTTTTTGATAATTTCATTATAAACTCCATTTATTACGATTATTTTTAAATTGTAACACAGTTCTAAAATAAATCTAGAAAAATATAAATTTTCATTAACATTTTTGTATATGCAGCACGACTAAAAAGTCCCTCTCCTTAATTGAGCAAGTACCTGCTATGCGGTAAAATATACTGTTATGCAATTTGATAATCCTTTGATTGTTCAGGGTGACAGAACCCTTCTTCTTGACGTACACGCACCTCTGGCAAATGAATGCCGCAACGACCTGATTCCCTTTGCAGAGCTGGAACGCTCACCGGAGCACCTGCACACATACAGGCTTACTCCGCTTTCCCTATGGAATGCTACCAGCGCAGGCCTTACACCTGATGATGCCGTTGCCGTGCTTCACAAATATGCACGCTATGACGTTCCTCAGAACATCGAAATGTGGATCAGGGAAACCGCAGGACGCTTTGGAAAGCTGCGCCTTGTTCCGGGTCCAAAAATTGCTGTGCCGCTTAAAACAAAGGATGTGCTTGAATCTGAAGCACCGGCAGAACCGGTTAAAACCATTGAAGAACAGCTTCTGTATTTAGTAACTGACCTCCGAAACGTATACCTTGAAATAAAAGCAAACCCACAGGCAAAAAAGCTTCTGGAGCCGTGCGAATATGACGGAACCGGCATAGAAAATCCAGCAGAACTTACAGAAAACGAAAAGATATACTGCTTCTCACTTAAGCTTACCGACCGCGGAACCATAAAGCAGGTGCTGTTAAACTCGCTGTGGCCTATAAAGGACGAAGTCCAGCTGGAAGACGGCGAGCCGCTCGATTTTTCACTGAGGGAAACTACAGCCAGCGGAAAGAACTTTGAAATCCGTGAATACCAGAAAAACGCCGCTCAGGCACTCATAGGCAACAAGGGGCCGGGAACGGGATTCGGCACAATCGTGCTTCCATGCGGAGCCGGAAAGACAATCGTAGGCATGACCGTAATGGACATGCTTAAGACAAGCACGCTGATTATTACTACAAACATCTCTGCCGTGCACCAGTGGATTCAAGAGCTAAAGGACAAATCCAACCTTACAGATGAACAGATTGCCGAATACTCAGGCGAGAACAAATCACTTGCGCCGGTAACAGTTGCTACATACCAGATTCTTACCTGGCGCCCGGAAAAGGACGGCCCGTACCCGCATTTTTCCATCTTCACCCAGCGTAAATGGGGACTTATTATTTATGACGAAGTCCACATGCTGCCAGCCCCGGTATTCCGCGTTGTAGCAGAACTTCAGGCTGTACGCCGCGTAGGGCTTACGGCTACACTTGTGCGCGAAGACGGTTGTGAAGGCTACGTATTCAGTCTGGTAGGACCTAAGCGCTACGACGTACCGTGGAAGGAACTTGAGCGCGACCACTGGATTGCAACCGCAGAATGCGTAGAAGTGCGCCTTGACCTGCCTGAAAGCATGGAAGTTGAATACGCCGTTGCCCCTGCACGTGAAAAGCACAAGATGGCAAGCGTAAATGCAAAGAAAAACGAAGTTGTTTGTGAACTCATAAAAAAATACCCGGAAGACAAAATCCTTGTCATAGGCCAGTATCTTGACCAGCTGAACGACATAGCAAAGGAACTGAGCGCACCGATTATTACAGGCAAAACACCTAACGGAGAGCGCGACCAGATTTACAGGGATTTCCGCGAAGGCAAGATTCATGTACTGGTTGTTTCTAAAGTTGCAAACTTTGCAATCGACCTGCCGGACGCTTCCATAGCAATTCAGGTAAGCGGAACCTTCGGAAGCCGTCAGGAAGAAGCCCAGCGCCTTGGACGAATCCTGCGTCCAAAGGAACGCACAAGCCGCTTCTTTACACTGATTACGCGCAACACCGTAGAGGAAGACTTCGGCTCCAACCGCCAGAAATTCCTTGCAGAGCAGGGCTATTCATACAGAATTATAAGATATACCGACAGCAGCAACCTTAGCGAGCTTGACCAGCAGTCGTATCTGGAATGAATAAATTAAGGCAGGGCAAATGCTTATAATGTTTGAAACATAATAAAAATGTCATCTGTTAAAAAAATAGCTCCCAGTCGAAAAACATCTTTCAAAACCGTGCGCTAGCGCACTACACGCTGTTGTGCCTTGGAACCATCCAGTTTGCCGCTACAGCGGCAAGCACAACAGAGTGTTTTTGAAAGACGTTTTCCTCCTTCGCGCTATTTTTTTCATAGTTTTGCAAATTTTATATATCAAACTTCATAATGCATTTATCCTGATTAAAAGGGGATGACTAATTGCAGCAGACAGAAAACGATCAGAAAATCAAAAGAATAATCCGCTGGCGTGAAACCATGGCGACCCTTAATGACGAACGTTTCTTTGAAATCATGCGGGTCTACATCGGCGAAATTCACACTCCTTACAACAAGGACAAGCTCATAGAACAGCTCAGCTCCATACTGCGCAGGGAACAGAACCGCGAACGCATTCTTTCCTACCTGAACGACTTTGACATCGAAATGCTAACCGTCATCCAGTCTGTAGAAAAAGTCACAAAGGAAAAGCTTACAGAATTTTTCTCAAACGAATATCCGCTCAGCGAAATTTATTCCGAACTGCTGAACCTAGCAGAACGCCTGCTCATCTACACCTACAAGGACGAAACAGAAACCGCTTACATAGAGCTGAACCCCCTTCTGGAAGACCTTATCACTCCTTACCTCGACATCGAAAAACTGCTGCCGGAGCCGCTCTATTCCGAGCGTAACTTTAACATTCAGGAACCGCTTTCTACCAGCGTGATTGCGGGCTTTATCTCGTACATTTACGAAAACCCTGAAATGTGCAAGAACAACACAGACCTTAAGAAAAAAGACCTGGAACGGCTTTCCGAAATTTTCCCGGGCACATCTGAATGCCTGCCGCTTTTACTAAAAGGACTTATCAATCTTAAACTTGTAAAACAGACAGAAAAAGCGCTTTGCGTAGACGAAAGCCGCCTTGAAATCTTTGCAGAAAATTCCGAACTTGAGCAGTACGCTTTTCTTAGCGTTGCAGCTGCTGCCCGCCTTGGCCGCGAAGGACTCCGCACCCAGACACAGCTTCTTCTGGACGTTGCCGCTTCACTGCCGGAACAGGGGTTAAGCCGCTCCTCAATCCTGCGCATGGCTTTCCTTATCAGCAGCAGAAAAGCGGATGCAGAAGCGGCTCCTGTTCAGGGCAGGTTTTCGCGCATTTTGGAAGCGCACATGAACCGCAGTGCTCCGTCTGAGTACTCTGGACAGCTCGTTGATCAGATAATCGACAACGCAGCCGCATTCGGCATATTCGTGCAGAGCGGAAAAACAGAAACCGGGGAACCAGTCTTTGTGCCAGGCCAGCCGATTACCAAAAAGGAAGTTCTGGTTTCTGATGAGCTTAGGAGCAGTGCGCTTAACGTAAATGCCGGCACAAGCATTGCAATAATGCCTGGACTACCGCTCAGTAACCTGCTTCCGCTCATACAGTTCATGAAAATAAAGAGCTGCAACATAGTCTCTGAATACGAAATTACAAGAAAGTCCATAAGCCGCGCATTTGACCGCGGAGCATTTAAGGATCAGATTCTCAAGCGCATTTCCAGCTATACGCCGTACAAAATCCCGCAGAGCCTTGAAATGATAATAGACGAATGGCAGAACTCATATTCGTCCGCCGCAATCTACAGGGGCTACGTCCTTAAAGTTGATGAAAAAACCGAGCGCGTAATCGAAAACAATCCGCGCATAACGCCGTTCATCAATATGAAGCTGGCACCCGGAATCTTCCTTCTTAACATCCCGCTGGAGCAGGACGCAGACGAATTCATAAAGTCATCAGGAATTGATTTTATGGGAAGCGTAAAAACCGCCGTTCAGGAAAAAGAAAACATAAATTATCCGGTTTTAGGAAAAGGCAAAAAACTTTTTTCAAAGAAGACAGAAGAAAACGCTGCTTTTGAAAAACTAAAGGAATTCAGGCAGAAAGAAGAAGGATTCAAGGAATCGCTTTTAAAAAAGCTTGAAGGTCTAGAACTTACAAAACAGCAGCTGGAAGGACTTACAAACCGCATAAACCGCAGGGTAATTCTTACAGAAGAACAGCTTAACCCGGAAACCGTCCGCGTAGAAATCCTTGAAGCAGACGGCATAAACTTTACAGGAAAAATCCGCCTTCTTGAAAGCGCCATTCAGAATGGAGATTCAATCGAGTTTTCCATCCCGAACGAAAAGGATTCTTCCAGAATCGAAAAGATTCTGGGGCTCCCTCTCATGCTCGCAAAGCAGACCGGCGATTCCCTCCTAAAGCTTGCTATAAACAACGGTGGCGACAACTGCGAAATAAGATTCTATTCCGTAAGCCGCGCCACCCACATAAAAATAATAAGAACTTCGCTGTTTAAATAAGTCTGTTCTGCGCGGTGATTTCGAGAGCCTCAACCTCCGCGCAACTGCAACATCTACAGTTCTTCCACATCACTTATGAATGCCGCAGCGCCTTCACCTACGTAGGTGTTGTGCAGGGTATTCATGATGTTGCGGATAATGTTCACGTATCTGTCTTCAATGACAAGGATGAACATTACGTTCAGCTGCGGCCAGATGGCATCGCCCAGTTTTGGGTTTGTGTTTCCCTGGCCCATGACGTTATCAATCTTTGTGAACTTGCACTTTATGTCTGCAATACGGCAGGCCTTCTCGTACAGATTCATAAAATCCACTTCAATTGCCTGTGTCATTACTATTTCAATTCGTTTCATTTTTCACCGTCCTGATTGTCACCCATAATCATTTCAGAAACATCTGTAAGTGCCTGCTGAAGTTCCTTTAAGCGTGCAGCCAGAGCCCTGCGGGACTTTGTCTTGCTGGTGTTTGCCTTATCTGCAAGCACGCGCACAATCTTTGGCTTTTCGGCAGTTTCCTTAAGCGTTGTAGCTTCTATTGCCTGCTCAATGCGCTCATTCTGAATCGTTGTTTCTGCGCTCTTAATAGCCTGCTCAGCTTCCTGTTCAACAGTAAGGGCAGCGTTCACCGGCTTTTCTTTAGTTTCATCCTCTTCCTTTGAAGCCGCACTGGAGCTGATTCTGTAAGTTGCCTTTTCTTCAACATCAGGACCAACGATGAATGAAGCGTCTAGCTTTTCCCTTGCACGTTCTTCTACAATCTTGCGTTCACGCTTTGCATTGAAGATGTAATAAATTACTGGCATTACGAACAGCGTCATAAGCGAACCAAAGCTCATACCGCCAAGAACTGTAAGTCCAATCGGCTGAGTCATCTGACCACCTTCCCCAGGGAAGAAAGCCATAGGAATGAGCGAAGTAATTGTAGTAAGCGTAGACATAAGGATTGGCCTTAATCGGTTACGAGCCGCTTCTACACAGCCTTCTTCCAGACTGTATCCGCGCTTACGCAACAGGTTAGTGTAATCAACAAGTACAATACCGTTGTTTACAATCGTTCCTACAAGAACCAGCATACCTACAACAGAAACTACGTTCATCATTGTTCCTGTCAAAAGATAGATTAATACTACACCAATGAACGAAAGCGGAATCGTAAAGATGATGATGTACGGATCCTTAAACGATTCAAACTGACTCGCCATTACCGCAAATACAAGACACGCCGCCATGATGATTACAACCGAGAATTTCTGGATTGCTTCAACCATGTCTTTGTAAGAACCGTCATAAGAGATAATCAGGTTTTCGTCCTGAATTACGTTTTCCTTGATTATGCTGTCTACCTTCTTCTGAATTACGCCAAGTGAATAGCCCTTCTTTGGTTCTAGCGAAATACGGATTGTGCGTGTCTGACTTTCGCGTCTAATCTGAACCGGAGAAAGAGCCTGTTCGTAGCGAGAGAAGCTTGCAAACGGAATTCTCTGACCTGAAGAGTTCATAACATAAAGCTGCTCAAGATCTGTAAACTTCTGCTTGTCGGCAGGGTCAAGGCGTACAATCATGTCAATCTGTGTACCGTGGTCATCGTAGCGGCTGGCTGTCTTACCGTTGATTGCGGCATTAAGCTCTGCACCAGCAGAATAAGCGTTTACGCCAAGCTCGTACATGCGGTTTCTATCCATGTTAATCTTAAGTTCTGGAAGACCGTCTTCAAGGTCGATTGTAGTTTCGTTTACGTAATCTGAAGCGTAATCCTTAATGAGCTGCTGAATCTGTCGCGCTGTAGAACGGGCAATATCCAGGTTATCTGAACTGATTACTACATCAATTGCAGACTGAGTCGGGTTCATATTTCCTGTTCCAAATACAAATTCTGCACCAGGGAATACGTTAAAGTACTTTCGTATTTTTTCCTTTGCTGACTCTTCGTTATCCCAGCCCGGCTGGCGTTCGTTCTCGTTGTAAAGCGTAATCGTAAGTTCCGCAGTATTTGAATCCGAAGAACTACTGAGCATGTTTGAGCTTCCTACAGATGTAGTCGTAAACTTAACGCCCTTAAGTTCCGGCAGTACGTTTTCCTTCATCTGGTAGATAACTTCACGCGTTACGTCGATTGTAGTTCCTTTAGGCATTGTAAGGTCTACAAGTACCTGAGTAGACGGAACTTCCGGCATAAAGATAAATCCTACTACCGACACTCCGTAGATAGACAGTACAAAAAGACCGAACACTGCAAATACTGTAAGCTTCCTGTGATGAAGAACCCAGCGTACGCCTCTTGCATAGCCGTTATCAAGGTGTTCAAAGAAGCGTCCCATTACGCGATCAAATGCCGCAGCAATCTTATTTTTCTTTACCGAAGAAGGCTTTCCTACAACAAGATATTTTGAAGAAAGAACCGGTACAAGAATTGCCGCAATAGCCAGAGAACAAAGCAGCGAGAAGATGATTGTAAACGCAAACGCAATGAACATCTGTCCCATCATTCCAAGCATTTTCTTGAGCATGATCATTGGAAGGAAGATACATACTGTTGTAAGTGTTGAACCAGTAATAGAGCCCAGCATTTCTTCCGAACCAAGGATAGCCGCTACCTCAGGCTTTGCGTCGCGCTCGCGGTAACTAAAAATGTTTTCCAGAATTACGATTGAGTTATCGACAAGCATACCTATACCCAGAAGCAGTCCGGACAGTGTCATCATGTTGATTGAAAGTCCGCAGAAGTACATAAGTGTAAGCGTAACGATTACGGACATTGGAATTGCAAGCGCAATAATAAACGTACTCTTAAACGACCTTAAGAAGATGTACAGGATGACAACGGCAAGAACAATACCTTCCATAAGCGACTTAACTACAGTCATGATTGTATTGTTGATGTCGTCTGCGTTGTTTGCAGTTTCTACAACTTCTACGTCAGAAGGGAGCGTATTCTTAAGTTCCGGCAAAAGCTTGCGAACTTTTTTTGCAGTCTCTACTGTGTTCTTGCCGGACTGCTTTGTTACAAGCAAAAGGATAGATGGCTTGTCTTCAAAGTAAGCAAGGCTTGTTGTATCCTTGTAGCCTTCGTAAACGTTTGCAAGGTCACGCAGAAGAACATCTACCTTGTCACCGTTAGCCTTACGTGGCTGCGAAACTACAGTGTTCTTTACGTCCTCAATTGATTTATAAGTACCTTCCGCAGAGATGGAATAGTTTGAGTCTCCCTGTGCAATGCTACCGCCGGAACTTGTAATGTTCTGCATGCCGATTGTCTGGGCAATGCTTGAAAATGTAAGTCCGTAAGCGTCAAGCCTGTCGCGCGGAATATCTATGATTACTGCCTTTTCTCTGTTACCGACAACAGTTACAGAAGCAACGCCATCTATCTGTTCAAGGCGCGGAGTAATAATATCTTCAACATATGAACTTAATTCTTCCGGAGTTCGTGTTCCTGTAACAACAAGATGCATTATAGGCATCATGGACGGATCCATCTTAAAGATGATTGGGCTGTCTGAATTGTCTGGAAGATAGTTTCGCACCATATCAACTTTATCGCGGATTTCATTTGAAGCCGCATCCAGGTTGGTTCCAAATTCAAATTCCATGATGATAAGGCTGGTTCCCGTCTGAGAGCGGGACTTACAGTGCTTTAAGCCTGAAACGCCGGACAGCGAACTTTCCAGCGTTCGGGTAACGCTTTTTTCTACTTCTTCCGGACCTGCGTTTGAATAGTTTGTATATACAAGGATGTAAGGAATATCCATATCCGGATACATATCAACCGGAAGAGTTACCGTACAGTAAATACCGAGCGCTGCCAAAAGCATGAAAATGATAAGAATCATTGTAGGTCTTTTTACAGCAAATTTAGAAATTGACATCTATACCTCTTTATCTAAAAAACACACCAATCTATTCAACAATAGAAACCACGTTTACTTTTGCACCATCAGAAAGCAGTGACTGTCCCTTGATTACTACAAGGTCACCCGGTGTAATACCCATTTCTACTTCCTGCTTGTCATCTACGCGAATACCGCGCTTTACAGGGCTTGCCTTTACTGTGTTTGTAAGGGTGTCAACAATGTAGACAATGTCTTCTTCATTTCTGCGTACAATTACATTTGCAGGAATTACAATCGTATTTTTCCTTGTATCTGTAATGAGCCTGATACGCGCATACATTCCGGCTCTGAGCCTTGAATCGCTTGGAGTCTGCAAAAGCTTAATTCCAAGGGTTCTTGTGTTTACGTCAAGAATAGGATCAATTTCTACAAGCTTTGCAGGGAACGTAATTCCTGGATATGCATCGAATGTAAGGATTGCCTTCTGGTTCTTGGAAACGCGGCTCATAAAGCGTTCTGCTACGTTTGTCTTAATTTCAAGCTGACCTGTTGAACTAATTTTTCCTACAGACATAGAAGCTGCAACTGTGGCACCAACTGTATATGGGAACGAGGTAATTGTTCCGTCTACAGGCGCCCTGATAGGGCTGGACTGGTAATCCATACCGGCCTTACTTGCATCTACAAGGGCTACAACCTGATCCTTCTTTACCTTGTCTCCTACGCGTACGTTTATCTTGGAAATCTTTCCGCTCTGTACGTCCGGGAAAATATCTACGCTTGAAGCAGTTTCTACGTTTCCGCCGAATTCAAGGTAGTCGTCCAGCGTTCGTGGAACAGCCTTGTAAGCATTTACGGCAAATACAGTTTCTGTCTTTTCTGCAGCCGCAGGACCTTTCTTATTGGCACAGCCTGTTAATCCTAATGCAAGCACCATTGTTCCGCACGCAAGTGCATATAATCCTGTTCTTTTCATTCTATGTCTCCTAAATTATTTAACCTTAATTTCGATTTTTATATTATTGCAGCAAAAAATAGCTACCGGTCGATAAACGTCTGTCAAAACCGCCCGCTATTTTTTTCACAATATGTAAAAGATCGATATTCAGACTATCTAAGTTTAATATTAAGCTTTGTTTCCAGATCCAACAGGGCAGAAATATAGTTGTACTTTTCGTTGAGCAGCCCAAGCTTTGCCTGATTAAGCTGAGTTTCTGAATCCTGAAGTTCCAGGCGTTCCTGCGTACCAGCGTTGTAAGCCTTTAATGTAGACTCATATGCTTCCTGCGCAATTGTAACGTTTCGCTCCATAGCTTCTATGTTTTCCTTAGCAACGCTAAGGTTGTCGCAGAGTTTGTGAATCTCTATCTCTGTGTTCTGATAAAGCTGTTCAAGTCCAAGCTGAACCTGAGTAAGCTGCTGTCTGGCGTTCTTTATTTCCTGCATGTTTGAACTGAACGGCAGCATATTGAACAGATTTGAATAAACCAGAGTTACAGAAAGAGAACCGTTATCCGTTGGCTCTCCGCTTGCCCATGAACCGGCAGAATACAGAATCGGCTGGTATGTATAGCCCACAGAGAGGGAAGGGGTAAACGTAGAAAGCTGCTTAGCCCTTATTGAAATTTCAAGCAGATCCTTCTGTTTCTGCAGGGAAATAATATCGTTGTTTCTGTCGATGTAGTCGCGAAAAAGGTCGTCTGCATCTACGTCTATGTAAGAAAACTCGATTGAACCAACAAGCTCTATAGGCTTACCGTAAGGCAGGCCAAGAAGGAAACCGAACATTTCCTTGTTCTGCTTAAGGCTCTGTTCTGCGCTGAGGACCGAAGGCTTTTTGTTCTCGTAAGTTACCTTTGCATTAAGCATTGAAAGACGCGGCACCATACCGTTCTTGTAGTTTATTTCTGCCTGCTTCCAGCGGGATTCCGCATTCTTAAGTGATTCCTTCTGGATTTCAAGGTTGTCCTGCTGAAGAAGAATTCCGTAGAACATCTTGCGGATATTAACTTCTGTGTCTCGGTTTGCCTGTTCCCATGTAATCTGACCGGCTTCATACTGCTTTTTTGCAGCTTTTATGCTTTCTATCATCGCCAGATTAAAGTTCCATTGCGCACCTACGTTACCAATTACGGCCCAGTGATTTGTTTCTGTATCTTCCATGACAGGCTTCATGGATAGAAATGTATAAGTGTCAGGATTTACGGGCACGGATTTTTTTTCTAGCGTACCAATGCGGGCATCCAGTTCCCTGAGCTTAAAAGCTGTATAAGCGGCGTTATTTGCGCTGTCCACAGTTGAAGAAATGTTGCTCTGTCTAGAAGCCGTAGCACTTGCGCTAAGGCTAGGCAGAAGAACGTTCCATGAATTATCAGCGGCTCTTTTTGCAATCTCTAAATCTATAGCAGAGCTTTTAAGCGACTTGCTGTTTTCCAGTGCATACTGAACTGCATCTTCTACAGTAAGGCTGAGTGTTTCTGATTCTGCTGTTTTCTGAACTTTTCCTGCTTCCCCAGCAAAAAGCGCTGTTAAAGACGCAAGGGATAAGGCAAGAATTAAAACTGTCCTTTTCATTTTACCTCCATCATTTTTCTATAAAGCTCATCAAGATTTTCGTTCATCTTTCTGAATACGCTGTCGCAGTTTTCGGCTTCTTCTTTTGTAATGCCCCTGAAGATATAGCAGCAGTAAGAATTAATTATCTGATCGCATTTTTCCAGAAGTTCATCTGCCTTGCTGGTAACTACAAGCTGCTTGAACCTGCGGTCATTTTCGTCTACCTGCTGTTGAAGATAGCCACGCTGACAAAGAATATCCACGCAGACAGAAATGTTTCCGCGTTTCATTTCCCCGAATTTTTCAATATCGACCGCAGTCTTTATTGAATGATTCAAATGGAGCGCAAGCAGAACGCTCAGTTCCGACTGTTTAAGCTCATACTCCCTGCAGATGGGCTTAAACTGAGATTCAAACCATTTTTTCTGCATATAGGCGTGATTCATCATCGGCTCTATATGTTCGTATAATTTCTTTTCAATCATAAACCATTCCAAAATTTAATAATTCAAAATTAAACTATCTATAATTTGAATATATTAAATTCATATGCAGAATTCAATATATTTTTTAAAAATTTATGTAAAATAAATCTCATTACCATTTATTTCGAGTGATGAAATTACAATTCAAAAAATAGCTCCCAGTCGATTTTTTGATGTATTTGAAAACTCGATATTAATGCTATTTAGAATATACGTACCACTTTGCACCCTGCTCAACAATGCAACTTATGCGCTCAAAATTGCATTTCATCGAAAAGAGCGAAATGCACAAAGGATTGGAGTACCTGCGAAGCAGTCCCGAGCCTCTGGCGAGGGATGAGCCGCGGTAGACGGCGAAGTACGGAAAGCCTGGTTTTTGCGAAGCAAAAATGTGCCCATATGAATTCGATAATTGAAACAAAATGAGCAATGAACTATAATTCTATTGAATATATTGAACTCACACGAGGAACAAAATGCCAAAGATTGAAGTAAACGAGAAACTTTTTTTCACTCTTCTTGAAGAAAAATATGACTACGAAACCCTTGAAAAAAAACTTACATATGCAAAGGCTGAACTTGATGAAAAACCTGATACAACACAGCCAGAAGATGAACGCGTAATTAAGATTGAATTGAACGATACTAACCGCCCTGACCTTTGGTCTACTAACGGTGTTGCACGTCAGCTTCGCCTGCACCGCGGTGTAAAAGGAACTGACTATTCTGCTTTCCTTTCTACAAAAGACAGCGTAAAAGATACTAAAGGCCGCTACGTTACAGTAGATCCTGAACTTAAAGACATCCGCCCTTACATGGTTGCATTTATCATCAGCGGAAAAGCAATTGATGATCCTATGCTTAAGGACATCATTCAGACTCAGGAAAAACTCTGCTGGAACTTTGGACGCAAACGAAAGTCTATTTCTATGGGCGTTTATCGCGTTTCTGAAATTAAATTCCCTTGCCATTACAAGGCTGTAGACCCGGACAAGACTTCTTTTGTTCCGTTGACTTTTGATTCACCTATGACTTGCCGCCAGATTCTTACTGATCATCCAAAAGGAAAGGATTTTGGCTGGATTCTTCAGGATTTTAAGAAATTCCCATTGTTCACTGACGATACAAACGAAGTTCTTTCTATGGCTCCTATTATTAACAGTGCAACTCTTGGTAACGTTCAGGTTGGCGACACTGGTCTTATGGTTGAACTTACCGGCGACAACATGGAAAACCTTATGCTTGCAGCAAACATCGTTGCATGTGACTTTGCAGACTGCGGTTATTCAATTGAACCAGTTGAAGTTCGCCATCCTTATGACACTTGCTTTGGCAAGAATGTTGTTGCTCCGTTCTACTTCCAGCCAACAACAAAGGCAACACGCAAGCACATCAACAAGCTTTTGGGAACTGACTTCGACGATGCAACTATTATGGATGCACTTACACGCATGGGTTCAACAGTAGTTTCTAAAAAAATCGCTGACGACGACAATGAATACACACTCAGCCCGGCTCCATACCGCAACGACTTCCTTCATGAAGTAGACATCATCGAAGACGTTATGATTGGAACTAAGCTTGAAACTTATACTCCTGAAACTCCAAATGACTTTACAATCGGACGCCTTCTTCCAATCACTTACTATTCACGCAAGGCAAAAACTTTGATGGTTGGTCTTGGCTATCAGGAAATGATTTTTAACTATGTCGGATCAAAGAAAGACTTCATTGACAACATGCTTATTGATCCTGCGCGCGTAATTGAAATTGCAAACCCAATGAGCGAAAACTACCAGTTTGTACGCTCTGACATTTTGAGCAGCCTGCTCCGCGCAGAAAGCAAGTCTGCAAATGCTATCTATCCTCATAAGATTTTTGAAATCGGTAAGGTTGCATATCTTTGTGAAGAAGAAAATACAGGTACACGCACACGCCAGTGCATGGGCTTTGTAACAGCTGGTGCCGGCGCTAACTTTAACAATGCGGCTGCAGAAGTTTCTTCTTTGCTGTACTTCCTTGACCACAAATACGAAGTTGTTGAATCAAATGATGCACGCTTTATTCCTGGACGCCAGGCAGCAGTAACTGTTGGCGGTAAGCAGGTTGGTGTATTCGGCGAAATCCATCCACAGGTTCTTGAAAACTGGAACATTACTGTTCCGTCAATCGGCGGTGAACTTGACCTTGAAGAACTTATGGCGCTTACTCCAAAAACAGAAAAGAAAGCACCTAAGGCAGAAGAAAAACCTGCTGCAAAAAATCCTGCACCAAAAGCACCAGCTCCTGCACAGGAAAAAGGTCCTAAGTTTGCAGAAGATCAGGCTGCATACTTTAATGAACACGTTGAACTTAAGGTTGCCGTAATCAAAAAGGTTGAAACAAACCCTCAGGGTGACAAGCTTTATATTGAAACAATGGATGACGGAAGCGGAGAAGACAGAATCATTCAGTCTGGACTTCGCCCGTACCTTAAAGAAGAAGAACTCCTTGGCCAGCACGTAATCATTGCTTCTAACCTTGCACCGCGCAAGATGAAGGGCGTAGAAAGCCGCGGTATGCTTCTTGCTGCTGACTACACAGAAGACGGAAAAGAAAAGGTTGAACTTCTTACAGCTCCTTGGGCCGCTGCCGGAACACAGGTTGTTCTTGAAGGCGCAGATCCGTCGTTCCAGAAGCCGTCAAAAATCGACATCGACAAGTTCTGCAAGTGTTACTACGAAATCAAAGACCACACAGCCCAGATTGCCGGTGTAAAACTCGTTGCCGACGGCAAAGCAATTACAACTGTAAAATCAGATAACTGCGAAATCTGCTAGAAGAGTAGAGCAGTTTAAGCAGAAATAGAAAAATCCCCCGCGGTCATTAATCCTTCGATTGCTGAGTTTGTCGAAGCATCAAAATGACAGCGGGGGATTTTTTTTTATTTAGCACTGTTCTGAAACAGGTTATTTTAAGATTTCATTTACCTGCTCGACAGTCATATTCAAAGACTTTGCAATAATTTCAACAATATTCGGATTTCGTGAACTCTGCTGCTCATAAAGATTCAAGCGAAATAATTACATACATACTTAATAAGAGGTAGAAGTTCTTTATCTCAATTGCAAAACTAGTTTTTTTCCAAGTACATTAGCAGCTTTTGTTAAAGTCGCAAGAGTTACAGAATCATTATATGGATTTAAAAGTCTATCTAATGCCGCACGAGATGTAGACATTCTCTTAGCCATTTCTGTTTTGTTTATATTCTGTTTCTGCATCTCTTCAAGCAAATTATATGCAATAAGACGTTTGATTGCTTCATTTTTAACTTCTTCAGTAATATCTTCTTCTTCTAGAAAATCATCAAAAGAACTTCCTACATAAACATTATTCATTTTTGACCTCCTAAAACCATGAATTTTCGTTTTTTCCCTAACTCCATATCATCTTTTGGAGTTTTCTGTGTCTTTTTAATAAAAGCATGAAGTAAAATCATCCTTTTACCGCTAACTGTAAATATTACCCGACAAATTCTTTTGTCAGAAATACTAGACCTGACTTCCCATAAATCAGTATCAAGTTTTCTGACTGCCGGGTAACCTATCGGCCATAACATTTCTACAGCCATAATATCAGAACCGACCGACTTTTTATCTTCTAGCGACAATGCCTTTAAGAAATCACGTACAGGTTCATTGTTTTGTTCTGTTTTGAAAAAAACTACTTGCAACTTCTTCTCGATTTCTGCACTCCTTTAAACGTACCATATTTGATACATGTCGTCAAATAAAAAAATTTACTGATAATCCTTTATTATTTATATATGGAGTTTCTTAGAAAAAATGAATTTGCCATTAAAAAATCTGAAAAAAAATTACCGTTTTCCTTTAACCTCCCGATACACAGGGGCTCCAAGATACGCAAAATTCAGACCAGCGCTTATCGCATATTCCATGACACTTGAATACGAAAAATCAAGTGTGTACATTAATTTTTGCTTCTGAATAAAAAGGCCTCCGCCATATTTGTACGCAAAACCCTCGGAACAAAATCCTATTGAACCTAAAGCATATAATCCAATCGAAGAATTGTTCTGAAACTTTACAATTTGCTTTCCGCCTTCAAGGCCGGCAATAAATCCAAACGCGGTCCTACCGTCCGGCTGCTTAGACCATTCAAGTTCACAAGGGAGCTGAACATAACTATTCCAATCTATTGCCCCTATAAGAGAAAGCTTAACGGCGCCACAAGGCGGAATATTTGACACAGAAGTAGAACCTCCAAATCCATAAAGAAAATAATTTGGTTCCATCCGATAGGTAGAATCAACAATCTGCTTATTTTGAGTCCGTTGAAAATTATTATTTTGCATTTCTGGTGCTTCTGGCAACGAATTTAAGAATGACGGATATTTTACACAGAATTTTCGGTCAGGCTTAAGCTGGATTTCTTCTCCGTCCTTTACATAGCCCCAGACAATATAACCTAAGTTGTCTGTCCAAGTCGGATCAAGCCAAAACCAAACTCCATCCACACGCTGAACCCAAATCCATGCATGATTAGTTGCACGAAATCCTTGAGAATCTTTATGCGTTTTTACATTCATCGTTTTTATATTTTTTAACGGAACGCCATTCATAGTTCGATCAGGATTCTTTTTCACAATCGTAGACAAAATCACCTGATTAGAATCCAGCGTATCCGCCATATAAAAACAATTTTTTTTCATCCCATTTGACTCAAAAAAATGCGGCGTAGATTCAATATCAACTAGCGCAAAGTGTGCATAATCAAAGCAAAGCCCATAAAAAGTATGAGTAACAGTCCTTTTCCCCGATTCCACCGCAAGATCCTTCGCAATCATAATTTCAGTGTAGAAATTTGCAGGTTCCCAAGTAAGATTTGCCTCAGCCGGATTGTACTTTCCAAGACAAGCGGTGTACCGCACCAAATACTGCATAGCATAGGAAAAATTTTCACGAGTATATGCAAAAGCAGGCAATCCGACAAAAGAAAGAAAAAAAAGAATGAAAAAAGAAATGAGAAATTTATTCATAATAAGTAAAGATTTGTAATATTTCGTATTTACCATTCCTGTCACTAATTTTTAAAAGCAAGAATTTCAGTAAATCAGTAGGGCCAAGACCTGGTAAAAGAGTAACAGCATATAGTTCATTTTTTTCCACATAAAACTCATTTATAGCTTCTTGAATGAGCCAGTATTCCTTTCTTGTCAACTTTATATTATTAGTTTCATAAAGTCTTCCTTTTGCATGAGTTGTTTCATTGCTGATTCGCACTAATTCTCTAAAATTTGCAATTGAAGCTACTTTTCCAATTGCAAAATTTCCACTACCAAATCGATCATCATAACATGTTTTAGAACTGGACTGTGCAAATAAATACGTTCCTAACAATAATAATATAAACACTAATTTCTTTTTCATATAAGCCTCTTAATATTTTATGCATTATTTACTTTTTATTACAAAGAGAAATAAATTCCTTAAAATGTTCTAACCCCATGATTGTACGACTATTATTTTGTGGTAATCGACTGAACTTTTCCCCATCTTTACAATATTGGTTACAAATAAATTCTATATCTTTTGCCAATTCATCTATGGTTTTATTTTCTAAATTTGCAACTTCTTCAACAGCATTTATATAATCTGTAATTGAACAATGATTATCATTAATTGATTGAATTTTATATCCTAATGAATATAGATATAAATGATAGCGATTTAACAAATCCATAATTCTATAATTTTTATTCATATCTCCCCCTCTTTACTTAAACATATTCTTAATTCCAGCCGCAGCATCTTTTACTAAAGAACTCTTAAACTCCTTTTTAAAACCACATTTATTGCATATATACACTGTAGTTTTATTACCAAATGCTGCTCCTCCAACAACTCCTAATGGTCCTAAAAGAAGCCCTCCTACAAGGGCTTTTCCTAAAGTATTTCCTGCACCTGTATTTTCTTTCGCAATTCCCCAAATTTCACCGCACTTTGGACATCTGGTTGGTATCCCTTCTTTACCAGTAAGTTCTTTTTTTGCAACATATGTGTCTTCTGAACTTTTTAATTTTTGCACAGCATTTAAAATTTTCTTTTTTCCTCCAACACTTAGCAATTCCATCTTATCAAGATCTGATTCTGTAAGACCTACTAAAACATCCTCTGTATCAAAATCTTCGGATTTAAGCATTTCTTCATAAGATTCAAGATTATTTTCTAAAATCCAATTATGAAAATTAAATTTTCCGTTTGCTAAAATAATCTCTTCTTCTCTTTCCAAATTTTTTCCACACGAAGGACAAAACTTTGCTCCATCTTCAATTTCTTTTCCACAAAACTTGCAAAACAAAATGACACCTCCAATTAGTACTCTAATAAGGGTATTATACACCTCATTATTACTTTTTTAAAGTTACTAATTATCAAAAAATACCCTAAACCGAGTATTCTATATTCATGGGATTCAGGGAAAACTTAAGGGACGAAATGGAATACCAGGGACTGACTACTAAGGAGCTGGCGGAAAAATCGGGCGTTAGCAAGAGAACGATTGACAACTACCTTATGACAAATCCTCAGGAACCAAGCGTTACAAATGCATTCAAAATTGCGCGGGCTCTTAAAGTTTCTATCGAATACCTTTTGACCGGAGAAGAATATACGGGAAACATCACTCTTACTGGTCCTCTCCTTAGTTTTTTAGAAAACTATCAGGCACTTCACACAGATGAACGACTCATTGTTGAAAATCTTGTAAAAAAATTTAGCGAACGCTAGTACGATTATTATTAAAAAATTATTTCAATTCTCACATACCCAATTTCTTCTCTCCCATAAAAAAACGGAACCCCACTTCAGCCCTCGCCAAAGCAAAGTTCCGTCTTCTAAAAAATCAGAAAGCCTAAATGCTCACATTCAGACCTTTCACTTTACCTCATTCACCAGTTCCGCCCCTTCAGCAAAAGCCTTTACGTTTTCCAGCGTTGTATCCGCAAGATTCTTAAGCGCATTCGTTGTCAAAAATGCCTGATGCCCTGTAATAATCACATTCGGGAACGTCAAAAGCCTTGCCAAAACGTCGTCCGCCATTATGTCAGTCGACCAGTCGCTAAAGAAATACTTGCTTTCTTCTTCGTACACATCCATACCGATTCCTCCGATATGCCCGTGCTTAAGCGCATGAACAAGCGCCTTAGAATCAATCAGCGCACCGCGACCAGTATTAATAATCACCGCATCAGTTTTCATCATCTTCATCGTATCATGATCCACAATATGCTTAGTTTCTTCCGTAAGAGGGCAGTGCAAACTCAAAACATCGCTCTGGCGGAAAATCTCATCTTTACTTACATATTCCGCCCCAGATTCCGAAGCCCATTTTTCATTCGGATACGGATCGTACGCAATAATCTTCATGCCGAATCCCTTAAGAATCCCAGCCATAATCTGCCCGATTTTTCCCGTACCCAGAATACCGCCGGTCAACCCGTGCAGGTCGCGGCCCGTCAGCCCTTCAATATTAAAGTTCGCAGTTTTCGTGCGCAAATATGCCTGCGGAATATGCCGTGTCAAAGCCATAAGCAAAGCCGCTCCATGTTCAGCAACCGCATACGGAGAATACGCCGGAACTCTCACAACCTTAATTCCAGCATTAGCCGCCGCCTTCAAATCAACATTGTTAAAACCCGCACAGCGCAGAGCAATCAGCTTAACCCCCACATCCTTAAGGCGCGCAATAACATCCGCATTAACAACATCATTTACAAAAACACAAACCGCATCAAACCCCGCCGCTGTCGGAGCCGTATTTTCATTCAGCTTATAATCCCTAAAATCAATCTCATACCCAAATTTCTCGTTAGCCTTTTTAAACGAAGCCTTATCATAAGAACGTGTATCAAAAAACGCAATCTTCATACCTGCCTCCAGTGTATTTTTACCTGATTTCAGATTAACACATCATTCCTCAGATAGCAATTTTTAAAAATTCCGTCTTTTCTTTTTTTCAGGCGAAACCCTTTTGCAACCCGGCGTTCCAGGGTTCCGCTCCCGCTCATTGCTCCGCTACGCTCCGCAAGCACCTGCGGTGCCCCTTCCATGCCGGCGCCAGTAGTTTCAGCCATCCCTTATTTATTTCTTTTCTTCAGTTAGAAGGTTTGCATCTAAATTATTTTCCAATATACACATCTGCTGTATTGCAATTTTGTTCAATTTTTCAAGTCTTTCATTCTGCGGTATTCCATCATTAATAAACACCGCATTTAAGTTTTCCATATTAGAAAGACAAATCAACTGATTGATTGTAGCGTAATCCCGAATATTTCCCTTTAATTCAGGATTTGCGTCTCTCCATTCGCGTGCTGTCATTCCAAACATTGCCACATTTAATAAATCTGCTTCATCAGCATAAACGAACGATTTTTGTTTCACCGTAAGTTCTGGAGGAATAAGATTTTGTTTTATCGCGTCCGTATGAATATGATAAATAATTTTTGCAAGCTCTCGTTTTGCACTCCAGCCAAGTTGTTTTTGCTCCTCATCCTTTAAACGCTGATACTCTCGAATTAAATAATATTTGAATTCAGGGCTAAGCCAGGAACCAAATTCAAAAGCAATATCCCTGTGTGCATAAGTTCCGCCATAACGTCCGGCACTTGAAATAATACCGATTGCATTAGTTCGTTCAATCCATTGCTTTGCAGAAAGCACATATCCATTGCTTCCGGCATTAAATCTAATATTACTGAATTCCGTAAGATTAAAATCAGGATTATTTATCTGTTCCCAAATACCAAGATATTCAATGGCAAATCGAGTACTAAGCCAATGAGATATAACAAGTCCCGTATTTTCTGCATTCTTAAATTTTGCCATATCAGTTAGACTGACATAATCCTCATTTTGATTTTTTACAACTGAAATAGAACTTCCTTCAACTTCAATTTTGCTCGCTTTTGCCAATTTTACATCTCCTTATAGACAATCAGAATTCTTTCAATCTAAAAATAATGAATTTATCTCTAGCCGAAAAGATTTTTTTGCTCTCTCCTTAGAATATTATTTCAGTATACTTTACTAGTCTTTTCAGCTATCCCAACTCAATTGCAACATAAAAAGGATAAGTTTATAATTCTCCAAACCAAATGAAAAAAATCGATTACCAGAAACAGCTGAACACTATCATTTCCTCTTTAGACGGCACACGACCAACTCTGCTGCTCCACGCATGCTGTGGTCCCTGTTCATCTTATGTTATTGAATACATCGCAAAATATTTTGATATCACAATTCTTTATTACAACCCGAACATCTACCCTTCAGAAGAATATTTCCGTCGCCTGAACGAACTTAAAGAGCTTTTGCCGCGCTTCCCCGAAGCCTTAAAAAATTCCGTAAAACTTGTAGAAGACACATACAACCCGGAAGATTTTTACAGCGCAATAGACATAAAAAATTCCCCGGAACTTGCCCACGAAGCAGAGAAGGGTGAACGCTGCCGCCGCTGTTACGAGTTCCGCCTCCGCCGCGCCTACAACTACGCTGTCATGCATGGATTCAACTACTTCTGCACAACACTAAGCATAAGCCCCTTCAAAGATTCCGAAAAAATCAACACAATCGGAATCCAGCTCGAACAGACCGCCGCACCCGTCTCAGCCTCAGCCACAACAAAATGGCTTCCCTCCGATTTCAAAAAAAAAGGCGGCTTCCAGCGCAGCCTCGCGCTCAGCACCGAATACTCCCTCTACCGCCAGCAGTACTGCGGCTGCGTCTACAGCAAAACCAACACCGAGGCTGCCCGCGCCCTGGCAGAAAAAAATAAAACTATCTGATTTCCCACTTCTTAAGAATCTTTATCCCAACCTTGTCCCCGGCAACAAAAGATTCCGTACTCACAGGATTCTGATCAACAACAATTTCCTGATTTTCAAACTTAATCTTGTAGCGCAAAAATGTTCCCAAAAATTCCTTAGAAACGACAGTTCCCGTAAAATCTGCAGCACCGCCGCTCTTTTCCAGAGAAAGGCTCATCCATTCCGGGCGAACTAAAAATTCACCGCCCCCATCGCCGTTTCCCGTCCTTATAAAATTAGCCCGGCCCACAAAATCCGCAACATACTTGTCCTTCGGTTCAAAATAAATCTGTTCCGGCGTTCCGTATTGCAGCAATGAGCCGTGCCTTAACACCGCAATTCTGTCGGAAAGGCTAAGCGCTTCTTCCTGATCATGCGTAACGTAAATAGTCGTAATTTTCAGCCGCTGCTGAATTTCCTTTAATTCTTCGCGTACCTTAAGACGCAGCTTTGCATCCAGCGAAGAAAGAGGTTCATCCATCAAAAGAATATGCGGTTCCAGAACTAACGTCCTTCCCAAAGCAACGCGCTGCTGCTGGCCGCCACTAAGTTCACTTGGGTAACGCTTCAAAAGCTTCTGCAAATTTAGATTTTCCGCAGTTTTCTGAACCAGTTCCGCATTCTGCTCCTTTGTACGCTTTTCGCCTTTTTTCAGTTTAAGCCCGTACAAAAGATTCTGTTCAACCGTCATATGCGGAAAAAGCGCATAATCCTGAAAAACCATTCCTATCTTTCGTTTATTCGGAAGAATTTCATTCTGAATCTGACCGTTTATGCTTACCGTTCCTTCCGTCGGTTTTAAAAATCCGCTTATGAGGCGCAAAAGGGTAGTCTTTCCGCATCCGCTGGCACCCAAAAGAGTCGTAAAGCTTCCCTGTTCAACATCCAGACTAAAGTCCTTAATAATTTCCGACTTTCCATAAAAAAATGAAACGTTATTTAAAGAAAGAAATGCCATTTATTTTCTCCCGTTTTTTAGAAATCATCATATTTATAAAAAGACCCGAACCCAGAATCAGGAACGTTATCAGCGTAAGACACAAAGCCAGTGCACAGGACGATCCCCAGTTTCCCTGCTCAGCAAGATTTATAAGTTCAATTGAAGCGAGCGGCGTCTTAAATGAAACCAAAAAGATTACCGCGCTCAAAGTTCCAACACCGCGGATAAAATCATAAATGAAGCCGCTGAAAATTCCCCCCTTAGAAATAGGGGCAATCACTGTAGCAAGCGTAAACAGCTGATTTGCGCCCAATGAGCGCGCCGCATCATCCAGCGTATATTTAATCTGCCCGTAAGTATTAGAAATCACTCTGTAGGCAAACGGCATGAACGCAACCGTCATGGCAACTACAATCAGCACATTTGAATTCCTGAATTTCAGCGTGTTCGCACTTAAAGAAATCGCAAGCCCAAGAAGGCTTCCCGGAATTGCAGATGGAATCTGCGCAAAAATATCCAGCGTTTTCTTAAGCGGAACATCCGTTCTGTGCACAATATACGAAGAAACGCTCGCAATCACAGTGCTTATCATTGCAGAAATAAGCGCAAATCCTACAGAGTTTTTAAGCTCCCGCGTATACTGGACCGTATGCTTTATATGATTAAAGGTGAATGCTTTGTTGATTCCCCACAATTTCTGAAAGCTTCCCGCAACGATTGAAGCTCCCTGCGCAAGTATAAAAATCGAAATAACCGTTACAAACGTAGTCAGAATTATTTTTGCAAAAAGCGGACACGAACTTTTTTCAAATTCAGATTTCTGACTTATTCCCGCAGTGCGTTCCTCTATTTTTTTATTAACTTTATTCTGCAATACAAAAAAAATCACACTTGGGATAATAAGCACAATTCCCAAAACCGCGCTCGTTCCCACATTAAGCCAGCCCGTAAGCTGCGTATAAATTTCAACCGCCAGCACCCTGAAGCGTCCGCCCACAATCAACGGATTTCCAAAGTCGCTTAAAACGCTTACCGCAATAAATAAAAACGAAGAAAGAATTCCCGGAAAACTCAGGGGCAGGGTAACGGTAAAAAATATTTTCAGCTCACCTGCGCCCATGCTTCTGGCAGCTTTTTCAAAATTTGTATTTATTCCGCGCAAAGTCTGAGCGCAAATTAAATATGCCATTGGAAAAAAGCAAAGGACCTGTGCAATCAAAAGCCCCCAGAACCCGTACAAAGACAGGTTCAGCCCTAGCACAGTATGAGTTATAAATCCCTGCCGCCCAAAAAGAAGGATAAAGGCAAGCCCTCCAACAAATGGCGGCGTAACAAGATGAACAAGAGGAAGTACAGAAAAAAACTTCTTTGCAGGAATGTCCGCCTTTACAACGGCATAGGCAAAAAGATAGCCCACCACCACAGAAATCAAAGCTGAGCAGATGCATTCAAGTACCGTATTAAAAATTATCTGATGCCATATATTCTGCGAAAAAACCGCCTTAAATGCTTTAGGTGTTGCAGCCAGCAGCACCTGAAAAAGAGGAAATCCTATACAAAAAATAAAGAACAGCAGAACAATAATCCATGCCGTAAGCAAAGATTTACTGTTCTGCTCCAAATTAAAACGCACTATTTAACCTGCTTGCTCCACAAAGTCAGAACTTCTTCCTTCTGCTCTGCAGCTTTATTTACATCATAATCTATCAAATCAAGAGAACTTACCGGAACGCTTCCTTCTGCTCCCTTGGCAGTTGGATTTACAGGTACAGTAAAATCAATTGAACTCATAAGTTCCTGTGCTTCCTTGCTAAGCATGAAATCAACAAATTTCTTTGCTTCTTCCAGATGCTTTGTATTCTTCATAATTGCAATGCAATCTACGTCTCCAACTGTTTTTGGCGGAGCAACTACTTCAAGTTCAAATCCTTCTGACTTGTACTTTGCAATTGCATGAAGATAAGAAACTCCGATTGCATATTCGCCCGTACCCAAAAGTTTTGCCGGTGCACTTCCGCTGTCCGGAAACTGTCCTACAAGCGGAGTCAAAGCAGAAAGATATTCCCAGCCTTTTTCCCAGCCGAGTCTCTGCAGCTGATCCTGAACAAACAGATATGCTGTCGAAGAAGCAATCGGATTAGTCAAAACAATTTCGCCCTTAAAAGCCGGATTAATCAAATCATCCCAAGTCTGAGGAACCGCAATTCCAGGAAACTTTTTTTCAAATCTAGGCTTGTTGATTCCAATTCCAAGCGAAAGGACACAGAATCCTGTATAAGTGTGATTAGGTGAAACTGCATAAGAAGGAATTCCTTTTTCAAGAGGAGATTCATACGACTCCAGTGCACCTTCTGCATCAGCCTGAATATGATAGTTCACCGCACCGCCCAAAAGAATGTCTGCCTGTGGATTATCCTTTTCAGAAATAACTCTGTTTACAAGTTCACCTGTAGAAGCCCTCAAAAACAGAACCGGAATTCCAGTTTTTTTAGTAAACAGATCAGTCAAAGCCTTTGTTTCTTCTTCATGGATAATTGAATAGACATGAAGCTCATTTTCCGCCTTAGAACAGCCCGCCATAATCCCGGCAACCGCAATCAAACCAATTATAGAAACAATTTTTATTAACCCTTTCATAACGCCCCCGCAGCAATGTGATATCATCAATATATCCATTCCTACATATTTCTTATATAACCAGATTGAATTATTTTTTATACTATCAAATCAATCCGGCTCCCTTCCTGTCTTCGACTTCAAGGGAAAAATCGAGATTTTAAGATTAAATTAAAAAAATATATTTAATCTCGACTTTTCCCCTTCAATCTCTGTATAATTATTTCATGCAGGAAAACCCAAGAAACATAAAGGCAAACCAGATCCGCGACGTCCTACGCTACGCCAACAAATTCAAAAACGCAACCGTAGTCATCTACCTTGACGACGAAGTTATCGATTCACCTTTGTTCCTCAGCCACATGCAGGACATAGCCCTCATCCACCAGTCGGGACTCAAAGTCGTCATCGTTCCTGGAGCCCGCAGACGCATCGATCAGATTTTAAGCGATTCCCGCATTTCCTGCCGCTACCAGAACGGAATCCGCATAACAGAAGAAGACGCAATGCCACTTATAAAAATGGCCGCATTCGATGTTTCAAACATAGTGATGACAAGCCTTGCCGCCCACCAGATTACAGCTACAATCGGTAACTGGGTTCGTGCACGCTCAAAGGGCGTAATAGACGGAATAGATTACGGAACCGCCGGCGAGATAGATAAGCTCCAGACAGAAGCAATTCTGAACACGCTGCAGAGCGGCTTTGTCCCGATCTTCCCATGCATAGGATGGAATTCCAGCGGCAAGCCATACAATATTTCTTCAGTAAGTCTTGCCAAGCAGATTGCAATTAATCTTAAAGCCGACAAGCTTTTTTACCTTACAAAAAATGCAGAAATCACAAAAGACGATTTTATCATTTCAAAGAAAATCGGTTTTTCCGAATTTAACGACGTTCCTGCCATGGATCTCGATGAACTCAAGATTTTCCTGGAAGACAATAAAAACACCAGCCAGAAAAACCTCAAAATCATTTCGCTTTTAAAAGCAGCCGGAGAAGCCTGCCGCAACGGCGTTATCCGCTCCCACATTCTGAACGGTTCCCTTGAAGGTGCGCTCCCATGCGAAATTTTCAGCGACCTTGGTTCCGGCACAATGATTTACTCCCGCGACTATGGCGGACTGCGCCCAATGCAGCTTCAGGACATTCCGGCAGTTCTTTCTGTAATGTCACCGTTCATTCAGAAAAAAATACTCTTGCCGCGCACATCCCACGACCTGGAAGAAAAACTATCCGACTACATTGTTTACGAAATCGACGGCTGCATCCGCGCATGCGCGGCTCTCCACGAATACAAAGACGGACAGGCAGAAATAGCCGGAATTGCCGTTGACGAAAATTTCTCCAGCCTGGGCATAGGACCAAAGCTTGTAGACTACCTCATAGACCGTTCAAAAAAACAGAACAAAGCCAGCGTCTTCATCCTGACTACAAGAACCAGCGACTGGTTCGAACATCTCGGATTCAAGCCAGACACAGTAGAATCCCTGCCTGAAGAACGCCGCGCCCTCTGGACACCAGAACGCAACTCAAAAGTCTTCCGCTTGAATTTTTAATCAATGCTAATAACCGCGGTGGTTGAGGCTCTCGAAACCACCGGACATAACAAAAAAAAATGGTTCCGCTCCCCAATCATCTCGAAGAACGAAACCATTTTCTATCAAATTCTGAATATATTAGAATCTGTTCAATGTTACATCAAATGCGATATAAGAAGCTGGTGGAATTACTCCAGGATATCCCTGTTCACCATAAGCCATATCCGGCGGAAGAACGATTGTGCGGGATTCTCCCTTCTTCATATCCTGTACCATGATATCAAAACCAGGAATCATCTGTCCTGCACCTGTATTAAAGTCAAGGTCACCGCGACCAGCAGACTGATCAAATACAGTACCGTCTACAAGATATCCTTTGTAAGCAACGTATACATGCTTTCCCTTACCGCACTTAGCGCCGCTTCCTTCTTTAGTTGTCTTGTAATAAATTCCTTCAGCAGACTTTTCAAATCCTGGGAATTTCTTTTCTACTTCTTCAATCTTAGCTTTGTATTTAGCTTCTTTTGCAGCCATAGCCTTTGCAGCAGCTTCCTTGTTGTACTTATCCCAGTCAGCCTGAGTAGCAGTAAATGCTTCTGCATCTGCACCCTGACGAACAATCTTAACAGACTTAATTTCATCGCCCTGAGCAACTGCGTTTACAACATCCTGATCAGCCTTTGTTACAACATGACCAAAAATTGTGTGCTTTCCGTTAAGCCATTCTGTAGGAACATGAGTAATGAAGAACTGAGAACCGTTTGTTCCCGGACCAGCATTAGCCATAGCAAGATATCCAGGTTCTGTAAATTTATAAGGAACTTCTTCATCTGCAAATTTATATCCCGGACCGCCAGTTCCGTTACCACGAGGATCTCCACCCTGAATCATAAAATCTTTGATTACGCGGTGAAATTTAAGTCCATCGTAGAAAGGCTTTCCCTTAGCTGCATCCAGCTTTCCTTCTGCCAAACCAACAAAGTTACAAACAGTTAAAGGCGCATCCTTGTAATACAATTCAAGGGCAATTTCACCCTTAGAAGTTTCCATGATTGCAAACAATCCGTCTTTTCCCTTAATAGAATCCATAGCTTTTCCCTTAGAGCTGCATGCTCCATTCATTAAAATCATTGCACCAAAAAGTGCCGACAAAATAATCTTTTTCATACCATTCTTTTACAGCGATTATAAATCTCTGCATCATCCTTATTTTTATTTGAACTGCTGCATGAACCACTTATAGATAGCATCCATACGAACAGTCATAGAATCTTCAATCTGACCGCGGATTCCAACAAGTTTTTTTGCATTTACATCGGCATTCAGATAAAGAAGAAGTGCATCTCCAACATCAATACAAAGAACGTTAGTTTCCATGTTTTCAGCCATTACAGCCTTTACACCAAGCATTCCCATTGGAATCTGGCTGAGAAAGTTTGACCAGAGAACATTGTCCTTCTGTCTGTATGTAAGCTTGTACTTTGTATCACCAAAAGTGTGATCACGCTGGTAAGCGTAAACTACAAGCCCGTCAGCCTGTCCGTCTACAGGATCAGCAACCGGTGCAAAAGAATCAACACTGGCAATTGCATAAGACTTGCTGTAAAGCACATCAGAACGACCGCCATTATGAATATACTTCATTCCCTGCATTTTGCTTATCGATCTGAAAAGCACAGAAATAGAATCAATATTTACTTTTGAAATATCATCTGTAAGATCTTTTTTAGGAATCAGATAAATGAATTCAGCAAGAAAAGGAACCCCGTCTCCATTTGCAGAAATAAGGTCAGATTTAATTGCATCAGAGAATTCACATTCAGGAACCATTGTGATTACATTGTCTTTTTTTTCATGTATTACAGAAACTTTTCCGTAATTTCTAAGCGCATTAATATACTTTGAATTTACATAAGAATCCAAATCATTCTGCGCAGATACAGAAAAAGCCATAAATAAGCATGACAGTACAAAAAGAATCTTCTTCATGTTTTCTCCTATAAAAACTCCGCGTTAGCGGTCATACAGATTAAAATTATCTTTCAAATCCCTTGTAAATTACGCGAACCTGCTTGTAAAGTCCTTCTCCTTCTGACTTTGTATCGATATCTGGAATATCGTTCAAAGTAGTGTGGATAAGGCGACGTTCAAACGGATTCATAGGTTCAAGCAAAATTGATTTATGTGACTGGTGAACCTTATCTGCTGTTGTATATGCAAGGCGAACCAAAGATTCTTCACGACGAATACGATAGTTTTCTGTATCAAGGATAACGCGGATTTCTTCGTGTCCAAGGCGACCTGCATAAATATTTGCAAGAAGCTGAAGTGCATCAAGATTCTTTCCCTTGCGTCCAATCAAAATTGAAGAATTCTGTGAATTCAATTTAAGTCCAAGTTTCTTTTCTTCACGGAAAACAACTTCAACCTTTGCATCGTAACCCATTTTTGTAACAACATTCTGAATAAAATCAATGAGCTTTTCTTCAAATTCACCCTGTGGAACAGGATCAGCAATCATCTTTTTCTGAGAAGTCATCATTGAATGCTGAGAAGACTGTTCTTCATCTTCCAAAGTGTGAACGGCAATTTTTACATAGCCATTCTTAAAAAGAGATTTTTTCTGAGCTTCAAGAATTTCTACATCAAACTGGTCTCTTTCAAGTCCAAGTTCGTTTGCAGCGTTTTCAATAGCTTCTTTCTCTGTTTTTCCTTCAAATTCGTAAGTCATTTATATCTCCTAAATTATTTCTTTGCTTTCAAAGCCATTTCAGCTTTTTTCTGTTTCATTGTCTTGTTGATGATAATCTGCTGTCCCATCTGGAATACGTTGCTGACTGTCCAGTAAATTAGAAGTCCGGACGGAGCATTGTAAAAAAGGACAAAGAACATGATAGGCATTACATACATCATCATCTGCATCTGTGCCTGACTTGTTCCAGGTGCCGCTGTACCGCCGTTTCCTGTAATCTTACCGAACAAAAGCTGAGAAACAAGATAAATAAACGGAAGAACCCTGATCTGATTTCCAAAGAACGGAATGTCAAATTTAAGGGTGTAAACGCTGTCACCGGAAGAAAGGTCTTCAATCCAGTGAGGAATAAATTCAGCGCCGCGGAATTCAAAATAATTGTTGAACAGATTATACATTGCAAAAAGAATCAAAAACTGTACAAGCATTGGAAGACATCCGCTCATAGGATTGTATCCGGCTTCTTTGTAAATTTTTGCCATTTCTTCCTGCATTTTCTGCTGGTTATTTGCGTATTTAGCCTGAACAGCCTGAACTTTAGGCTGAATCTGCTGCATCTTCAATGTTCCAAGTGACTGTTTTCTTGTGAACGGGAACATCAGAAGCTTAATAAAGATTGTCATAATGATGATTGAAGCACCCCAGTTATGAACAAACTTATTGATTATTTCCATAATCCATTTAAGCACAGTTTCAAGCCAGCCAAGCCAGCCGTTAGAATTAAGGCATTCGTTAAGTCTTAATCCGCTCAGGTTCCATGAATTTTTTTCTGCAACATTAAAGATTCTAAGGGCCTTTTCATCTCTTGGACCAAAATACATGTAGTATGTATCTTTTACGTCATCTTCGCTGAAAGCTTTTCTTACAAGGATTGCCTGCGCATTTGCATAATCATTAACTTCAATCAGAGTAGAGTAGTGTGTAAAATCCATCTTTTCTGATTTTTCAGGAATTACAAGCTCCACAAAATATTTACCGCCAATACCGTTCCAGATGTATTCTTTTCCGTAAACCTTAAACTGCTTGTTTCCAATAACCTGGCGTTTTGCTTTTCCACCATTATAAGAAATAAACTGTCTGTTTTCGTATCTGTTAAGTTTTGGATTAAAATGAGGTCCAATCTGTGGAGAAGTTCTTAAAGTGTATGCAAGATTTTCAACTTTATCACCGTGAACAAGAACATCCATCTTGAACATGTAGCTTTCCGGATCAAATGTGTATCTCTTTCCAAGAACAAATTTGCTTACAGAACCATCTTCGTTTGTAATCGAATAGTTTCTTGTAAAAAGATAAGTGTAATCATTTTCCTGAACTACATTAAAAAGCTCATTAAGAATAGGACTTTCTGCGTTTCCAAATGCAAGTGCACACGCGCGGTTTGCAGCAGAAACATTATCAACCATCTGAACGCCGTCTTTTGTATCAACGTCAATATGATTCAGCAGTTTATAGCTGATTACATCACCACCTCGGTTTGTAAGAACTATTTCTGCATTTTTTGTAGTAACTGTATAAGTTTTTTCTTCTTTTACATCAGCATTTGAATCAGATACAACCAAATTTGTTTCTGACTGACCAGCTGACTTTTCATCTGCCACCATTTCTTCAGCAGCTTTTTTTGATTCTGCACCCGACTTATCAATAGAGTTTGGAAAGAATTTTGACTGAACAAAAATCGATGCCACAACTACAACAGTCGAAAGAATCATTGCTATAACTGTATTCTTATTCATTAAGTCCCCCACCAGCTAAGGTTCCCTATGGAACCGGATCATAGCCACCTTTAAAAAAAGGATTGCAACGTAATATTCGTTTTATTGCCAGCAGTAAGCCTTTACCAGGACCATATTTTTGAATTGCTTCCAAAGCATATTGAGAGCACGTCGGCGTGAATCTGCAACAAGCAGGGTGCAAAGGCGAAATATATTTTTGATAAATGCGGATAAAAAAACAGAAAAATTCTTTAAAAAAATTTTTCATTCTTTTAGTAATCCTGCCTTTTTAAACAACGAACGAAATTGAACACATCGCGTGCTGAACGAGTCGTTTCCAGGATATACAAGCAAAAGAATATCATATCCGGTGTTCAGATGTGTTTTTAATAAACGATAGACTTCACGGCTGTAACGTTTCGACAAGTTCCTCTGCACTGCGTTACCGTATCCGCGCGGCAAAGGAAAACCAACTCTGTTCATTTCAGTGCCATTTTCCAGATAGAAAATTTTTGCACCGGAAATACTTGCCTTTTTTCCGTCTTTAAACAGTCTCTTAAATGATACAGGATTTTTTATCCGCTCTTCACGTTTAAAAAATCCTGTTTTAATCAAGTCTGTTTCCATCCCTAATCAATATCAGTAAGGCTTTTTTTCGTCAGAAATTGAAAGCTTAGCACGACCCTTTGCACGACGACGTGCAAGTACTTTGCGTCCACCTTTTGTAGCCATTCGTGCTCTGAAACCAAATTTTCTATTGCGTTTAACTTTGCTTGGTTGGTATGTACGTAACATATGTCCAATGCTCCTTTATAAATAAAATCCGTATATTTTATGCGAATTATAAAATATCAAAATATAGTAAAATAATATATCAATTATTTTCCTTTTTGGTCAACATCGATTCTTTCATGCTTTTAAACATATTGAGTAAATTTTCAGGAATTTCATAAGAATTTTCAGTATTTTTCTTATCGTCTTGTCTTTCGTATTTTTTTAGAAGTTTTTCCTGCTTTTCTAAACTTTCTTTTTCCTTTTCAAGGTCTTTCTTCAACAGCTCATCATAACTGTCAGAAAGATTTGCAGAACTTCCCTTTACCCTGAATGCAAGCGTCTGTATGTTCATTTCCGGCATGTACATCTTTAATCCGCGCAGAATGAATTTCTTGTACATCTGCATAAGCTGTGTCCATCCCGGATGATCAGTTTCTATCAGAAGAATTCCGTTCTTTACTTCTACAACCCTTGAATGATCATAAAGATTCTGACCGCAGCCGTTTATTTTTGTAACGATGAATTTCCACTGATTATAGAATTTATTATTTTTTTCCAGAGCAGATTTTTCAATTCCGGCCCATGTAAGATCTATCATTTCTTTGCATGAAACAATTTCTTCCTTACTCATTCCATTCACCGTCCTTTATATGATAAACCTTAGTTTTTTCCCTCTTATAATTTTCATACGGTTCGCCCGGCAAAAAAGTACAAAAAAGCTGATCGTATTCCGGAAGCATTGCAGTAAGGCGCTGCCTTTTTAAAGGATCCAGTTCCAGCATTACATCGTCCATAAGAAGAACCGGCTTTGAATTTGTAATACGCGTATAATAAACCGCCTGTGCAATCCTAAGAAGAAGGGCTATAAGACGGCACTGTCCTGTAGAAGCAGTATTAATAAACTGGTTTCCGTTCCTCATAAAAATGATTTTATCCCTGTGCGGTCCCGAAAGGGTAGTGGTAAGGATTTTTTCCTGCTCGCGCTTTTCCTTTATGCGAGAAAGCACTGTTTCTGCATCCGGAAATTTTGTACCTACTTCCTGTGGAATTTCTTTCCAAGACGGAACATATTGAATTGATACCCCATCTATTTCCGAAACCTGTTCATACAACTTTCCAAAAATTTCATTGAACTGAAAAATTGCCATTTTACGTTTTTTCTGAATTTCAAGGCCTTTCTGAACCAGCTGAACGTCATAAATATCCAGCATGTCATATTTTCCTTCTTTTAGAAGCAGGTTTCTTGTCTTTAATATTTTTCTGTAGTTTCTTAAATCGTCAATATAAAGCGCGTCATACATTGTAAGCGACTGATCTAAAAAAAACCTTCTGTATTCCGGCTCTCCTGTTGCAAATTTCATGTCATCATGACAGAAAACAACGCACGGAATCGTATTTATAAGTTCCTTTCTGTCCTTTATGCGCTTTCCGTTTTTTTCTATTACTTTTTTTCCGTTGTCATAAATTATGTTTATCTGCTGCGTGCTTTCCTTGTCGTTTGTGTACATTGCACGTATAGCAAAATTTGCTTCATTTTCCTTTATGATTTGAGAATCAGTATGCGTTCTAAACGAAGAACCGTAAGCGGCATAATAAAGAGATTCCAAAAGATTGCTCTTTCCCTGTCCATTTTCCCCTACAAAAAAAACTTCTTTTGCAAACAGGTCAATCTTGTCATTTTTGAGGTTCCTGAAATTAAACAGAGAAAGCGAAAGAAACGGCATATATTAAATATAAAGCTAAAAGACCCGAACTTAGTTCGTATTCATCGGCATAACGATATGGAAATAATCTTCTGCCGGTTCTGGACGAATTGTTACAGCCTTCATTGCTTCTGTAAATTCAAAAACAACTTCTTCTGTCTTAATGTTTTTAAGAGGATCAGAAACATAGCTGCTGTTCAAGGCAATTGTAATTTCTTCACCAGCGTAGCGGCATGGAATTTCTTCGTCTGCTGTACCAAGTTCAGATTCAGGAGAAGTAAGCTTAAGTGTTCCTTCTGTAAGGTTAAACAGAATTCTGTTAACTTTCTTATCAACCATGATTTCAATGCGCTTAAGCGCAGCTTCAAGGTCAGCCTTGTTTACCTGGAACGAATGAGCCTGGCTTTCTGGAATTACTTTCTGATAGTTAGGAAACTGTCCTTCTAGAAGTTTTGAAGAAAATTCATAGCTTCCGAAACGTACAAAAATCAATTTATCAACGATTGCAAGCTGAATATTTCCTTCATCCGGTGCATTTTTAAGAATACACTTTAAGATTTTTGTAGGAACGATTGCCGGTTCAAAATTAATTGAAGCATCAATTTCTTTTTCAGCATATGAAAGACGACGAGCATCTGTAGATACCATGGCAAATTTATTTTCTTTCTTTGTAAAATAAACACCTGTCATGAAATATCTGTTTACATCATTAGAAACAGCAAAAATTGTCTGCTGAATCATTTCCTTTATATCTTTAGAAGATACTTCAAAGAAAGGAACGTCATTTGCCTGTGGAATTTCTGCAAATTTTTCACTTGCGATGCTTTTTAGCTGGAACTTAATTTTTTTAGCAACAGGCTTAATTGTTACCTTTATATCCTGCTGATCAAATTCAATTTCTCCTGCAGGAGAAGAAGAAAGAATGCTCATGAATTTATCACAGAATATTGTTGTACTTCCTTCTTCTGCTATGTCTACTGGAAGCTGTGTTATGTAATTTACTGAAGTATCAGAAGCTTTTATAGTCAGCGTATTGTCTGCAGCTGTCAAAAGTACATTTGAAAGAATAGAAATTGGACTTTTATTTGTAATAATTTCCTGTGCAATTGCTATTTCCTTAATCATTGCATCGCGATCAAATGAAAATTTCATATAAAAACTCCTATAAGTTTTACTTTTTAATCTTTCTTATAAACATTCCTAAAATTTATTAAATTTATAAAATTTAGTAAATTTAATAATAAGGAAGTGTTTAAAGTGGAAAAGCTATTTATTTTCTTTTATTACAAATATTTGTTAAGTTTATAAAAACTGAATTCTTATGAACATGTTATCTACAAATTCACAAATTTCTATAAATCAAAGAAGTTTTTCACAACTTATCCACATTATTTTATCATAATATAAACAAATTTGTCTTTAACTTTTAAACTTTTTAACGTCATCCATCAAACTTTTTATACGCGCCATGTAAGAGGAATCTGTTTGTATTCTTTCATTAACCTTGTTATAGGCGTGCATTATAGATGAATGATCTCTTCCTCCAAATTCGTTTCCAAGTTCGGTAAATGAATATTCAGTCATTTCACGTGCAATATAGATTGCAATGAATCTTGCAGCAGAAACTTTTTGATCACGTTTTTTACCCTTAAGGTCAGAGACAGTAATGTTGTAATTGTCTGCTACAACTTTAAGGATGTTTTCAATAGAAATATTTCCCACGGCTGGAGAACTGTAAAGATTTGAAAGAAGCTGCTGAACATTTTCTATAGTTATGTTTGTATCAATGAATTCAACATAACCAAGTACTTTTGTTAAGGCAGATTCAAGGTCGCGGATATTTGTTTCTACTGTTCGTGCAATGTAATCGATAAATTCTTCAGGAAGATCCTTTTTCTTGATTTCAAGTTTTTTCTGAAGAATAGCTTTTCGTGTTTCATAGTTAGGCGGCTGCAGATCAAGACACATTCCGCTTCCAAGACGGCTTACAAGACGGTCAGCCATGTTCTGAATTTCTTTTAAAGGGCGGTCACATGTAAATATCATCTGAGCTTTCTTTTTATGAAGAGCTTCAAAAGTATAGAAAAGTTCGTCCTGAATACCAGTTTTATTCTGCAAAAAGTGAATGTCATCAAGAAGAAGTACATCAAGGTTTCTGTATTTATTCTTAAATTTGTCAGAATTTCGCTGTAATAAAGAAGAAGTAAATTCATTAAGGAAAGATTCTGCCTGAATGTAGCAGATTTTTAAGTTTCCGTCAGAATTTTCAAGGATTCTGTTTCCAATTGCCTGCATAAGGTGAGTTTTTCCAAGACCTACGCCGCCGTAAAGAAGAACAGGGTTTGCCTTGATTCCCGGGTTGTCTGCAACAGAAAGAGAAACGTTGTAGGCAAATTTACTTGAGCTTCCTTCTCCAGGAATAAATGTTTCAAACGTAAAATTTTCATCAAGAGTAGAATTATTAGGCTTAGATTTTTTTGTTTTTGTAACAGCTGCCGGAGAAGGGGAGTCCTTCTTTTCAATTACAGGAGTAGCTTCTTCTTTTTTCTGAACAACTGGAATTTCTATATTTTCTTCCGGTTCTTCTGTTGCATTAAAAATTGGAGATTCGTTTATAACCGGTTCAATTTCAAGATCAGAAAGACCCATAAGGTTCTTTATTTTTTCTTTTACGACGTTAACAATGTCTTTTGTAATCATCTGCTGCCACATAAAGCTGGACGGTACAGATACTTTGATTGTCTGAATATTATCTTCAAGATATGTCATTTTGAACCAGAGCTTAAAGTCCAGTTCTTTACCGCTTTTCCGATATTCTTCTTCAATTTGATTAAGTGCCAGATTCCATACTTCTTTAAGATTATTTTCGCTCATAGTAAGAAAGTATAAACCGCCTTTACCTTTTTTTTCAATTCTTCTATACTTTAATCTACTAAATTGTTTTCATATAATATTGCATTTCTGTATGATGATTGAACTGGTTGAAATCATCGTAAATAAAATCATTGAAAAAAATATATGGTGATTGAGACTGTCGAAATCACCGTAAAAGGAAAAATAAATGTCAGCAGATTACGGTGCAAGTAATATCCAGGTTTTAAAAGGGCTCGAAGCAGTTCGCAAACGCCCAGGTATGTACATTGGTTCTACAGGTCCGCGTGGACTTCACCATCTTGTTTATGAAACTGTAGATAACTCAATCGATGAAGCTATGGCTGGCTTCTGCGATCAAATTGTTGTTGCACTTGAAAAAGATGATGTTGTACGCGTAGAAGATAACGGTCGTGGTATTCCTGTTGATATTCACCCTACAGAAAAAATTTCTGCCCTTGAACTTGTTTTAACCCGACTTCATGCCGGTGGTAAATTTGATAAAGGTTCTTATAAAGTTTCCGGTGGTTTGCACGGTGTAGGTGTTTCCTGTGTTAACGCACTTTCTGACTGGATGGAAGCAACTGTTCGCCGTGACGGACACATTTATCAGCAGAAATATGCCCGCGGTGTTCCAAAGACAAAAGTTGAAATTATTGGAGACATTCCAGAAGATGTTCATGGAACTACAATCCGCTGGAAGCCGGATGCTACAATTTTTACAGAAACAGTTGTTCACGATTATGATGTTCTTAAAAAACGTCTTCGCGAACTTGCATTCTTGAACAGTGGAATTGTAATTATTTTCCGCGATGAACGCCTTGAAAATCCAAAAGAAGAAATCCTTAAGTTTGAAGGCGGAATTAATCAGTATGTAAAAGAATTGAACGCTGCAAAGCACAGTAAATTCTATCTTCCAGAAGATCCAATTTACATCACTGGTGAAAAAGACGATGTAGTTACAGAACTTTCTTTCCAGTACAACGACGGATTTGATGAAAATATCAACACTTATGTAAATGATATTAATACACGAGATGGTGGTACTCACCTTGAAGGTTTTAAGTCGGCACTTACATTTGTTTTGAACAAGGCACTTGCAGCAAATTCAAAAATGCTCAAAAAAATGCCTGTAAAGGACAGCAAGGCTGCAAAAGAAGAAGATAAATACGAAAACCTTACAGGTGATGATGTTCGTTCCGGAATTGTTGTAGTTCTTTCAATGAAAGTTCCAGAACCAGAATTTGAAGGACAGACAAAGGAAAAACTTGGAAATACAGAAGTCCGCACAATCGTTGATTCTCTTGTAAAAGAAAAACTTACAATCTTCTTTGAACAGAATCCAAAAGTTCTTGAAGGTGTTCTTGAAAAAGCAATTGCCGAAGCAACTGCCCGAATTGCAGCCCGCAAGGCAAAAGACGCAAGCCGCAAAAAGACAATGAGCGACGGTTTTGGTCTTCCAGAAAAACTTTCTGACTGTTCATTGAAAGATCCTGAACAGTGCGAAGTATACATCGTCGAAGGAGACTCTGCCGGCGGTTCTGCAAAGAAAGGACGCGATCCAAAAACTCAGGCAATTCTTCCTCTTTGGGGAAAAATGCTCAACGTTGAAAAAGTTCGTCCTGAAAAAGTAATGAACAACGATAAGCTTGAACCTGTAATTGCATCTCTTGGTGCAGGTTTTGGAAAAGACTTTAATATTGAAAAACTCCGCTATCATAAAATCATCATCATGGCCGATGCCGATGTCGACGGTTCTCATATCCGCACTTTACTTTTGACATTCTTCTTCAGATACATGCCGCAGCTTATTGAAAACGGCTATGTTTATCTTGCCATGCCACCACTTTTCAAAGTTCAGCTTGGAAAGAAGGAACCTGTTTACTGCTACAGCGATGCAGAACGTGATGCCGCTCTTGATGCACTTGGAGATCAGAGAGATAAAGCTGATGTTCAGCGCTATAAAGGTCTTGGTGAAATGGACGGAAAACAACTTTGGGAAACAACAATGGATCCTGCTCACCGCAAGATGCGAGTAGTAACAATTCCGGACGCAGTAGAAGCTGATAAGATTTTCAGTGTCTGTATGGGTGAAGAAGTTGAACCTCGCCGCCAGTTCATTGAAAGTAATTCTAGTTATGCTAATTTGGATATTTAGTTAGGAAAAAGATATGGAAGAAATCAAAACCCCAGAGGGTGGTTCAGTAATCAGAATCCCTATTGAAGATGAAGTTAAGCAGGCCTACATTGACTATTCGATGTCGGTAATTGTACAGCGTGCATTGCCGGATGTTCGGGACGGACTTAAACCGGTTCACCGACGAATCATGTATGCAATGGACACTCTTCATCTTGCCAGCGGTGGAAAGACAAAAAAATGTGCAACAATCGTTGGTGAAGTTCTTGGTCATTATCATCCTCACGGAGACGCTTCTGTTTACGATGCACTGGTTCGACTTGGACAGGATTTTGCTCAGCGTTATACAACTGTAACTCCTCAGGGAAACTTCGGTACAATCGCCGGTGACCCTGCTGCGGCTTACCGATACACCGAAGCCAAGATGTCTAAAATCACAGAAGAAATGGTTGCAGACATCAGCAAGAACACAGTTGATATGGTATCAAACTTTGACGATACCACAAAAGAGCCAAGCGTTCTTCCTGCGGCTTTTCCTTTCCTTTTGTGTAACGGTACAACTGGTATCGCCGTTGGTATGGCAACAAACATGCCGACCCACAATCTGCGTGAAGTTGCCGCAGCTATTTCTGCTTATATCGATAACCCTGAAATTTCAATTGATGAATTAATGCACCATATCAAAGGACCTGACTTCCCAACTGGTGGTATCATTTACGGCCGTGAAGGAATTAAAAAAGCTTACAAAACCGGCCGCGGAAAAATTACAATCCGTTCAAAGTTCACTATTGAAACTGACAAGCACGGACGCGAATCAATTGTATTTACCGAAGTTCCATACGGAATCAATACAACAAATATTATCCGTCGCATAAAGGAACTTGTTCGCGATAAGCAGATTGACGGAATCGTTGGAGCAAACGACGAATCTTCTGACCGTTCAGGTATGCGCCTTGTTGTAGACCTTAAGCGCGGTGCTGTAACAAAACTTGTATTGAACCAGCTTTTTGCAAAGACTGACCTTCAGTCAAATTTTGGCGTAATCAATCTTGCACTTGTTCCACAGGTAAAAGAAGGTGAACCTCGTTACGACGAACCAGGCCTTCTTACTTTGCCACCAACATACCTTAAGCCAGAAGTATTGAACCTTAAGCAGCTAATAATGCACTTTGTAAATCATCGTAACGAAGTTATTACTCGCCGCACGATTTATGATTTGAAAGTTGCAAAACACCGCATGCACATTCTTGAAGCTTTGATTACAGCAATCAACAACATTGATGAAGTAATTAAAATCATCAAGGAAAGCCGCGATACAGAAAGTGCAAAACTTGCTTTGGAAAAACGTTTCAACTTTGATGATGAACAGGCTCAGGCAATTGTCGACATGCAGCTCAAGCGCCTTACTCATCTTCAGATTGAAGACCTCCAGAAAGAAATCAAGGAACTTCAGGCTTGGATTGATTACCTTGAAGATCTTCTTGCAAATCCTGGAAAGATTCTTTCTCTTATCAAAGATGAAACAAACAAACTTGCAGAAAAATATGGCGATGATCGCCGCACAGATATCGTTGCAGACGAAGTTGAAGAAATTAATGTAGAAGACATGATCAAAGAAGAAGACATGGTCGTAATGATTTCTAAACTCGGCTACATGAAGCGTATTTCTGTAACTCAGTACAAAAAGCAGGGTAGGGGAGGAACAGGAAGCAACAGTACAAACTTGATTGAAGACGATTACATCAATCAGCTGTTCATTGGTTCTACTCACGACCACATTCTGTTTGTTACAAATGCCGGTAAAGCATATTGGATTAAGGTTCATGAAATTCCGGAAACTTCAAAGAACAGTCGCGGTACAAATATCAAGAGTATGATTGCAATCGGTGCTGACGAAGAAATTTCTACAGTCGTTACACTGCGCGAATTCCGTGACGATCAGTATTTGTTTATGACTACTGCAAGCGGTGTTGTAAAGAAGGTTCAGACTTCTGAATTCAGCAATGCAAAGACACGCGGTATCATCGGTCTTAAACTTAAAGAAGGCGATAAGCTTATAAGTGCTATTCCAACTGACGGTAAGTCTGATGTGCTTGTAGTTACACGCCGCGGAAAGGCATTAAGATTCAACGAAGATGTTGTACGCGAAATGGGCCGTGCAAGCTGCGGTATTAAGGGTATGAAACTTTCAGAAGGAGATGAAGTTTCTGGAGCTGTAAAAGTTTCAGAGGACGAAAAGATTCTTCTTCTTACAGAAAAAGGTTACGGTAAGCGCGTAAGCTTTGAAGATTTTAATCCACATGGACGTGGAACTGGCGGTCAAAGAATCTTTGGTAACACTGAAGAACGCGGAGAAATCATCGGACTTCTTCCAGTCAAAGATGATGATGAAATTGTCTGCATGACAAGTCAGGGAAAAACACTCAGAGTTAATGCGAATACTATCAATCAGCAGGGAACTGGTTCAACAGGAGTTAAGGTTGTACGCATTTCTGAACCTGATTTCCTTGTTGGAGTTGATAAAGTTCCTGAAAATAAGGAATAATCTTTCTAATTCTTTATAATATAAGGAATTACAGAGAATTATTTCTTAATAATGACAAAAGTATTTAAATAATATATAATCATAGTTGGGTAAGTTGATTTTCAACTAGGGATTAATAAAATACATCAGGCACCGGCTGAATTTTTATTCAGCCGGTTTTTTATTTTTAAATTTAATGAAAAAAAATTAAGTAAGACTATGCGGTATTCAAAATAATTTCTAAATCTACGGTGATTGAGGCTCTCGAAACTACCATAGATTTAACAGAAGAAAGCAAGTTTTTAAGAAGTATCGTATCTCTATCATAGATATTTTAATTTAATGGAAAAGCTATGATGATTGAAACTCTCGAAATCTCTGTAGTTTTTTATCTTTCTAAAATCAGATACAAGATATATGAATTATCCACTTATTCAAAAGTTATCCACAATTTACCCACAGTTGTGGATAACTTTGTGTTTAAAGCGGTATGTTTCATGTGAAACATTACAGGGTGAGGATAATGTGAAACGGGTGAAATTTGTTTCACATGAAACATTTAAGAAAATCAGGTTTAAGAAATCAATTTGAAAAGAAGTGGAGTTTATGAAAATATTTATTTAAAAGAGGTTTTGAAAACCAGCAAATAAACTTCCAATAAAAAATGTTTCATGTGAAACAATGAAGCAAATTAATAATGAAAAAAAAATATAGTAGGGTAGGGGAAGTGAATTTATGTTTCACATGAAACATTTCAGAATCTGACAAACAAATTTGTTTCATGTGAAACAGTGAATAAATCGTTTTTAAACAAATTATTGATAGTTATAAAATTTAATAACTATCGTTTTTTAATTAGATGAAATGACAATGTTTTTAATTTTGAGGTGTTTGAGAACAACCAAAAACAGCAAAATAAACTGTATTTATTTCGATGCTTCAACAGGCTTAATGAACAAAATATATGGCTTGATAAATGATGAGTTTTGTATCTTTGCAAAATTGCAGAAACAATTTCGCAGCGGGTCCCAGCAAAACGTAAACTACAAGTTACTTCGTAACTTGCGGCGGAAAGCAAGGTAACTCCCTTCTGAGGTACCCCCTTACTTTCCGCCTGCGTCCCACTGCTACATTGTTTCTGCAAACTTTATCTGAAAATCAAACTACACATTCACCCAATAAAAACAAAAACCTGCAACCTTCGAAAACATTTTTCATCAGCTGCAGGCTTAAAATGCAAAATTTGTACTTTTTCGAATTCGCTAAACAGAACCGCAAATTCAGCCGTTAAAGAAATTTTAACCCCAATTGAATCGAAATTCCCGGCATAGGGTAGTCTGGAATAGATTCGTAGGATTCATTCAGAATGTTATTAACTTTAAGATAAGGTATGCAGTGTTCCCAGACAGTCAAATCCATTCCGGCATTAAGAAGAAAATAGGGCTTAAGGTATGTAACATTCAAATTATCCGTATAGCGTTTTCCGGTATAGCTTGCATCAACAGAAAATACCGCAAATCCTGCATTCAGACTAAAAATTACAGATCCCGTAAAATCCGGCGTCCACATAATGTGATTTCCGTCTGTAAGGTCGTTATCCGGGTCAATAAGCTGGTTGTAAAGATATTCCATGCTTTCTTTTATGGAAATAAAGCCCAGAATGTTCTGTTCTGCAAGAAAATCAATTCCAAAGTACCAGGCACTTGCAGCATTCTGCGGACTCATTGAATTATCTTTATACCTCCATTGAATTTTATCTTTATAGTAATTGTAGAAGAAAGTTATAGAAAAAGGCGCATAAGGAATCTTTGCATTTGCCGTAAATTCTGAACCCCAGCCGCTTTCGGCAGTTAAATCCGGATTTCCCTTATATCCGTTCGAATCCCAGTAAAGATCATCCATATTTGGAAACTGAACCATTCTGTAGCCGTTCAAAAAGAATTCTGCATATTTGAACGTAAGTCCCAGTCCAAGTTTTGGAATAAATTCAAAGTTGGAGCCGCAGAATTTTACGGCAAGCGGAACTGTCATTGAAAAATGATTTCCAAAAAAGAACTTAGAAGTTTCCTTAAAAGTTCCCGTAATCTGATTATGTATGCCGTCATTTGTGGAATTAAGGGTAGTAAAGTCCGCAGTAACTCCAAAAGTCTGCCTGTAAAAATTGAACTTAAAAAATTCTGATTGAAATGTATATCTGAATGAATTGATGTAATGAATGCTTAAATCGTCGTTTTCTTCGTAGAAACGGTTATTTGTAATCCAGTTTACAGTGTTGTCTGCATAAAAGCAGTCCTTTATAGACGGAAGATTTACATTAAAGAAAAGGTTGTTATTTATGTCCTTCTGATTGCCTGTAAGATTTTGGGAAGCAGAACCCGGTGTATTTTTATCTCCGTAGTAAGTCAGATTAGAAATAGTCCACGAGTTTTTTTCTGCAAAGTTGTGTGAAAGCTTTACCGAACCGTTAAGATCAAAGACTTCTGCGTTTTCTCGTGTCTTAACTTTTTTCTTAGAGTTTTCGTACTGAAAGGCGTTCTTTGCAAAGCTTCCTTTTATAGAGGATGAAAAGAAGGTGCTTTCAGAAAAAGCGCCGCTGTATCCAAGGCTCTGGCTTACAGTGTCCAGCGGATACTTTTGATTAAGGTAGGAGGTAAGGCAAGTGTCTGAATTAAAGCTGTGCCCCTTTTTATTTTTCTTTGTGGTGATGTAGACAGCGCCGCCAACAGCACCTTCGTCGGAAACGCCTTCTGTAAAGCCACCGCGTACAATTTCGATTTTTTCTACATCGTTCAGGTTTACGGTGGTAAAGTCGAACGTTCCGTATTGGGCGTTGTTCACGCATATTCCGTCTATGATGACCCGAACCGTCTCGTCAGTAAAGCCGCGTATGGAAGCCTTCTGTTCCAGCCCGTAAGTACCGTAAGAAAGAATCTGAATGCCGGCCGACTGAAGAAGGGAAGGAAGATCCGGCGAGTGCAGCTGCTCGATGTCTTTGTGCGTAAAGGTCTGTCTCTGCTCTACGACGGGCGTTTCCAGCGATGCGCTAACAGTGATTACAGAAATTTCCTCTGAATCGTCCTGTGATTCGGCTTCTTCTGAAGCGGCAAAAATATTTATAAAAGAAATGACGGTTAGTGCAAAAATTATTTTTTTCTTTATCATGGCGTATCCTTCCGCGGTGGAAACCACCGCTCCAGGCCGGGCTTTTCAGGGCTACGGCTTTCGCCTCCGACCACGCTCCGCGTGTTTTCGCTACGCTCACCCTTACAATCCCTTACGCAAAAAGGGAAGAAGTGTGTTTTTTAAAATAGTTTGCTTATGCTAACTATTTTAAATTTAATATTACTTTAATAAAAAAAAGATGTCGTTTACGACATCTTTTTTTTGGGCTTCAGATTTAATTACTGGCGAGTATAGTTTGGCTTATATCCGAAATATCCGTTTTCATCTGTAAATGTTGTTTTTACAGTTTCAAGGTTTGGATTGCAGTTTGTAAAATTTGAAGTATCATATGCACAAGAAATCTGAATTGTATTTGCATTAATCATTTTTATATAGGCTGCCGTGTAGTAACCGATTGTGCCTTCTGCAGGATAATCAATTCCACCATAGTTTGCTGAACCTAACTGAGTTATTTTTCCATAGATATATGTAATTGTAGGGTCTGTAGAATCTACAGCAGAAGAAACAATTTCCCATGTACAATAAGGAGTAGCTGTAGTATCAGAGGAAGAGTAGTTAGTAAAGCTGGAATCAGTGATGACATAGGTATCTCCAGCAGCGCTTGTCCAAGTTCCTTTTATAGAAGTATTAGGCTGCTGTGTAAGCAAATAAGCCTGAACAAGTGAGTTATCCTCATCATCAGTTTTACATGATGTAAGGCCGAATGAAAGTGAAAGTAAAAGAAGTGCGCTTGCAAGAACAGCAGCGCGACGGAAAGAGAAGCGAATGCTTTTCATAGTATTCTCCAGAATCCAGAGTTGCGTAGATTCCAAAAATAAGTTTACCGTTCCATACGGAAGGTACAGACAAAAGTCCGGCGTGAAACAAAGTATTCTGACTAGAGGTTTCATAAGAACCTGTCACAGTTGCGCATCCAGCTTAGGATTTAAACTACCGCCCGGTAGTTTTATTCACCTAATTTCCTTTGAAATCACAATGCGCATATTATAATTTTTTTGTGGGAAATTCAATTAAGGGAGGGGGTGTGAAGAAGTGGTTAAGTTCAATACTTCATCAATTTTGCTTTGTGTTCTTTACGATTTTTTTTACACGTTCAGGAGTAATGTCCAGAGAGGCTGCGATTACGTCAATGGAAACTCCACTTGAATACAATTTTTTTGCAGCATCTATAGTTTTCTGTTTAATGCCTTTTGAGATGCCTCTTTCTGTTGCGGCTCGGATTCTGGTCTTTTCATCAGAAACAGCCATCCAATAGCGGGATTCGTGGTACCAGTTAAGTTCGTCCTGACTTACATTTTCCAATACTGTAAATGCCATGCTTATCCCCCTGTTATGTTCTGCCAGTTCTTTAAGGTATTCTGCTTTTTCTGGAACCGGCGCGTACAAAAAGAATTTACCCCACATTTGTGCAGGTGTCAACGAATTGATGTCGTCTGGAAGTTTTGCGACTTTTGGAAGTTCCAGAAAGATTACGTTCAGAGTGCGGGATATGGTGTGTCCGTGTTCATTTCTAAGCTGATAGTGGTTAAAGCAGTTATCTTCCTTTGGGTCAAAGATAAAATTTAGAACAGAAATCTGGAAGACCTGTCTTATTTCCTGCCATTCGGTGCCTTTTGGAGTGTAGTGGTTCAGAAGATGAGCGACGTGGTATTCAGTGCGTTTTCCATAGTCGTTTTTGTCGTTGCGCCCCTGCATTTCAATGTTCGCCAGTTCACCGTCTATACGGCAGTTAATATCAAATTCGGACTGCTTGTCTCCGGACGATTCTCCAGCAAGTTCGTTTGGTTGAAGGACGACGTCTGTAACATTTTTGCCGATAACGTCTGTAAGAAAGCCTGTAAGGGCGGAATGGGATTCGGTTGAGTTAGTAGTAAAGAGAATCTTAAAAATAGGGTCGGCACATGGATTAAGAAGCGCATTTGGATAAGGTCGTAATGAGTGTACGCACATATATATTTCCTCGAAATTAGATTGGAACATTGGTTATTTGACAGGGCTTATAATTACGGTTCCTGAAATATATATACGTGTTTGTCTGTGCAAAAATGCATTTGCCGGGGAAAAAACTTCGCCGAGCATGGAAGGGTTACCGCTTGCGGCAAGGATTTGCGGAACGAATGTGAATCAAAAAACGCCTTTCGACTGGCTCAGAAAACGCGTTGGCGATCCCTGAAACGCGAGTTGCAAAAGAACTGCGCTATGGGGAATTTAAGAAACTCTATGTTCCTTTATATCTGGCAGAGGCCTTTGCCGCGGAGGGTTTTGAAGAGTGGGTGACCCAAAACTGGCAGGAGGTTGCGGGCTGTAAAGCTAGCGGAGGTTTCACGAGTGAAATTTGGGGCTGCTATATCTGCCAGGAGGGTGCGAACGTTTTCGGCGTTTTTGGCAGGAAGGTCAGCGTAGAGGAGTTCGCCCATGTATGTCCAGCAGAGCTGTGCGCCGTTTGACGATTTTAGGATAAGGGGGCGGCCGCCCAGCCATACGAATTTCTGATCGGGTTTGGGTTCCTGGTTAAAGGCTTTGTCGCGTTTTTTTTCGTAGAGGGCGATTTTTGAGTCGACAAAATCTTTGGCGATTGTCGGTTTTGGCATTTTAAATGGGAAGAAGGTTTCGGCGCTTTTGTTCAGTTTTTCGCCGTGCATCCACAGTTCCAGAGCGGCGTTCAGGGGCTGTGAGTAGCGGTCGCTTTTATGTTCGCCCTGATAGTGAATGTCGTTTTCGGCAAACTGGTTCTTTGGGGTCGGGAGAGGCTTTAAGTCGGGGTGCTTTCCCTGGAGCCATTCTCGGTAAACGGTGGAATGTTTTGTAAGCGAGAACTTGTGCCAGAATGCTGAATCCAGTAGACCTGCGGCGAACATCTGTCGGAGCGTTTCCATAGAGTTTATGAGATCCTGTTCGGTCTGGTTCCAAAATCCGAATATCATGTACGAGTGGACTAGGATTCCGGCTTCCTTGAATGCACAGCAGGCACTGATGATATTTTCCATGTCTATGCCCTTATTTACGGAGTCCAATCCGGTGCCGGTGGCAATTTCTACACCGGCTGAAACGGCTGTAAGTCCGCCACAGGAAAGCAAGTCGGCCATGTCGCGCGTGAAACTTTTTTCAAAGCGGATGTTTCCCCAATATGTAAGTTTTGGACCTGTGCGTGAGGTCGCAAGGTTTGAAAGCGCGAACTGCTGGAGTCCGATAGGAGGGCAGGCTTCGTCTACAAAGTGTATGCCGTATACGCCGGCCTTTACTGCCTGCGCGTAGATTCCGTTGAAGAACGCCCGCGTGTCTGTTGCGCAGTAATTGTTTACGTAGTCCAGCGAGGTGTCGCAGAAGGCGCAGCGGTGCCAGTAGCAGCCGTATGCCATGTAGGCTTTAAGCCATGTTCCGTCGTTCCAGATTCGGTGCATGGGATTTGTGTCGTCGGCCATGCGCGGGCTACGGGTAAAGTCTATTGTAGAAAAATCAGGAATGAGGGTGTGGATGATTTCGCGTTCCTGCTTTTCGAAGGTTTCGGAATTGTCTAACTGTTCAATTATTGAACGGCTATGATCTGCCGGGGATTCGTAGAGGTAGCGGATTTTGTAAAGGCGGCTTCCGGTAAGGGCTGACTTTAAGTCGTACCCGCTGGCAGCGGAAAGCTGGAAGAGCTGAAGGTAGCTTCCATAGCCTTTGTCGTAGCTTAGGAAGTGGCAGTAATCAAAGAGGCGCTGCTCAGTGATGGAGCGGAGTTCAGTGTTGATGTAGCCGCCGCCGAGAGCGATTGTTGCGCGGGAACCGTATAGGGAGCGCAGGAGCCGTGCTGTATAAAGGGCGGCTTCAAAACAGCCGGGGAACGGTACTGAGATAAGGAAGAGGTTCTGGCTGTCTGGCTGGGAAAGTTCCTGCGGCATGTTTTGTTTTAGAAGAGGCTCGTAGATGTCTGTAAGGACAGGCGAGTTCAGGTTCTTTATTACTTCGTCAAAGGATGAGGAACTTGTTGCAAGGTGTTCGGCGTACCGTATGAGTGAAAAGTTTTTATCGTAAGCGATTGTGATGTAGTCGGCAAGGTCGGCAAAGGCAAGGCTTGCCAGAATGCGTGAGTCGTCTACGCCTACGTCTCGGCCCAGTGACGTAAGGTATGTTTCCATGCGGGCACCGCGCGGGGCGTATGCGGAACGGACAAATTCGTGGGTAAATTCGTGGCCGGAGATTGGAGAGGCGGAACTACCGTTGTTACAGGAGTTACCGTTGCATACAATTGCCATGATTGTGTCTATCCAGGAAATCCACTGGTCTGCTTGTGAAACGTAGCGGCGCAGCTGGAACGCAGTGTTGTCGTCGCCCTGCGATTCGTAGCGGTCGGCAAGGGAAAGCGCCTTTTCTGCGGATTTGCTGAATATAAGGGAAAGTCCTTGCCGCGAGAAAACTGAATGAAAAAGCTCTGTGCTCATGTCCAGCCACTTTACAGTACCCTGAATGGAATTTTTGGCGTACAGTTCCTTAAAGAAAGCTTGAAGGTAAGCTCCTGATGGATAGGGAGTGTTCAACTGCACAAGCGGCGGCTGGATAATGATGGTGTTTAGCATGCATGAATTATAGCACAGTGCAGCGAGTTTGTCTGAAGCGTTTTGGGCGGATATGGATACATGGAAATCAACTTCTAAATCATTTTTTGTAATCGTTTCTGAAATTGATTTCCATGTACCCGTCGCTATCTTGACTTAAAAACATGTGTAAAGTAATGTTTAAAGGTTATGTGTAAGAAGAAAGTTTTAGCATCAGCTCTGTCTGTTTTTTTTATTTTTTCAAGTACAAGTTTTATATATTCAGTGGATAGCAAGACTCTTTCGCTGATAAACCAGACCACATTCAATCAGAGTGCTTTGAACGCAAAGACTTCTCAGAGCAATAATAACAGCACAAAAACACCTGATCCAACAGCTTCAAATTATAACTATGCATACCAGACTCAGATTCTTGCAAATAAAATACAGGCTCAGCCGCTTCAGCCGGATCCTCAGCTTGCTATGTCTTCAAAAGACTATTTGGTAACAGCCGGTGATGTTTACAAGCTTGGCTTTTACGCAATGGGAGAAGAGGTTACATATACAATCGTTGTGGATTCTTCTTACTCTGTAAAGGTAGCCAATGTTGGTGTTGTAAACGGTGCAGGAAAAACTTTTGTTCAGCTTAGAAAAGAAGTTGAAAACATCATCAATAAAAACTTTCCGATGAGCGGTGTTCAGATGACTCTTGTAAGTCCTGCGCGCTTTAAGGTTCTTCTTACTGGAGAAGTAAAGGAAACAACTGTAAAGGCTGCATGGAGCCTTATGCGCCTTTCGGAAGTAATTGAAGAAAGCAAGACAGATTTTTCTTCAACACGTGATATTGAAATAAAGTCCAGCGATGGAACTGTAAGAACTTATGACCTTTTTAAGGCATACCGCGATGCAGATGTTTCACAGGATCCGTTCCTTAGGCCGGATGACGTAATCAAACTTAAAAGAGTTGACCGTAAGGTTACAGTATACGGAGCAGTTGAGCGCCCTGGAATTTACGAACTTTTGCCTGATGAAAATCTTAAGGAACTTGTAGAGATTTATGGCGGCGGTCTTTTGAAAAAGGCTAATCTGAACGGAATAGAACTTTTCAGGGCAGAGGGTGTAGAGCATTCTGCCGGCCGAAAGATGTACCTTGACGAAAAGAGCGTTGAATCAAATTTTGAAATTAAGGATTCTGACAAGGTTTACGTATCTTCTTACGAGGACAAGGTTCCTGTTGTATGGCTTGAAGGCGCAATCCTTATTACAGATACTTTGGACAGTTCAAAGAAAGATGATCTTGCGGGTTCAAACAAAACTTCAGTGACTTTTTTTGAAGGCGAAAACTATGCATTCTTTGCAAGACGCAACTATAAATATTTTTCTTCTGCTTCGGATTTGAAGAATGCATACATAAAGCGCGGTAAGGAATTTATTCCAATTGATTTGGAAAACCTTATCTACAATGCTGATACAATTTCTACGGAAGAAGTAAAGAACTTTGATACACTTTTAGTTCCGTTTGTTCAGTCATTTGTAACTGTTGCGGGTGCGGTTAAAAAGCCAGGAAGATATCCATACATTCCAGACAGAAACTGGTCTTACTACATAAGCCTTGCCGGTGGATTTGATAAGAGCGAAAACGATGGTCAGGTTGTAACAATTAAAGACAAGAACAATAAGCGTCACAGTAAGAGTGACCCGATTACACCGGAAACAACAATTACTGCAGAATCAACATCGTTTACATACTACTTTAATAAGTATGCACCGCTGATTACGACAACACTTACTGCGATTTCTACTGTACTTACAATTTACATTGCGACAGAAAAGATTGATTAGGTTGAACCGATAAAAAAAGGGTGCACTTTATATGCACCCTTTAATCTTTTAAAGAAAAGTTATTTTCCGAGTTCGGCAGATCTTGCTGTAGCTGCGGTTACAGCCTGAATTACTGCGTGGCGGAAGCCGTTTTCTTCAAGAGCTGCAACGCCTTCGATTGTTGTGCCGGCAGGGCTTGTTACGCTGTCTTTAAGGACACCAGGGTGCTTTCCGCTTTCAAGAACGAGGGCGGCAGAACCTTTTACTGTCTGTGCAGCGTATGTGTAAGCCTGTGCGCGTGGCATTCCGCAGCGTACGGCAGCATCAGCCAATGCTTCAATAAACATGAAGACAAATGCCGGGCCGGAACCGCTTACGCCGGTTACGCAGTCCATAAGGCGTTCCGGAACCTGTTCAACTTTGCCGGCTGCACTTAATATTTCTTTAGCAGTTGTCATTTCTGCGTTTGTGATGTTTTCGTTTGCAGAAACTGCTGTCATTGCTTCGCCAATCTGAGCGCATACATTCGGCATCATGCGGATGAATCTTGCCTTTGGTGCAAAGGATTCAAGCTTTTCGATTTTAACACCTGCAGCCATTGAAATGATTACCTGATCTTTAGAAATTACATCTTTTATTTCTGCAAAAACATCTCCAAGAAACTGAGGTTTTACAGCAAGGAATACGTAATCTGCGTCTTTGATTACTTCTTTGTTTGAAGCAACAAAGTTACATCCATTTGATTCTGCAAATGCTTTTCCCATTTCGACATTTTTGTCAGTTACAAAAATATCCTTTGCGTTATATTTCTTGCAAACAGCGCGCATAATAGCGCCGCCCATTGCACCAGTTCCGATACATGAAATTTTCAAAATTTTCCTCCAGTTTATATTAAAAAAACTACCGGTCGAAAAACGTATTTCCTCCCTTTCGTTTTTTTACTCTATCTGCAATTTATTACTCTGCCAAAAACAATGTTCCTACGGCGTTTTCGCCGGTCAGGGTCGTGAGGGCGTTTTCTTTGCCGCCGTTGGCTAAGAGCATTGGAATTCCGTATACAGTGGTTTTTTCAGCGGCCTGAATTTTGGTTTCAATTCCGCCTGTTCCAAATGCATTTGTAGAACCGATTTTAATCGATTTTCTCAGCTCGGCTATATTGGAAACGCTTTCTACAAGTTCTGCGTTTTTGTTTGTCTTAGGATTGTCTGTGTAGATTCCGTCAATGTCGCTGAATAGAATCAGAAGGTCTGCGCTCCACAAAATGGCTGTAAGTGCAGAAAGGTTATCGTTATCACCAATCTGAAATTCATCGATAGAAACTGAGTCGTTTTCGTTGATGATTGGGATTACGCCTTCATCTGCAAGTGTAAAAAGTGTGTTGCGGATGTTCAGCGAGCGGTGTTCATTTTCAAAGTCGTCCTTTGTGAACAAAAGCTGTCCGATATGAAGATTCTGTTCTGCAAAGGCCTTGCGCCACTGTGCCATAAGTTCAACCTGTCCGATTGCGCAGAGGGCCTGGCGGAAGTGCACGTCCTTTTTGCGAGCCCATTCCTTGAGTGTAGAAACGCCGGAAACCTGTGCACCGGAAGAAACGATTACTAACTGTTTTCCCTGGTCTACAAGTTTTTTGCACTGAGCGGCAAAACTTGCCATGAATTCGGTGTTCTGTGTTCCATCGGCTTTTGCAAGAGTGTTGCTTCCGATTTTAATTACGATTTTTCGTGCGTCTTTTAATGTATCAGCAATTGTCATTGTGACTCCTTTCGGTCATTAGTTATGGTGGTTTCGCGCCCTTCGAGACCCTCAGGGACCGCTTCAATCACCGTGGTATTATCTTATCTGTCCTTCGCCGTCAATTAGGTATTTTGTTGTTGTAAGAGCCTTGATTCCCATTGGTCCTCGCGCGTGAAGTTTCTGTGTGGAAATGCCAAGTTCTGCTCCAAAGCCGAATTCTCCGCCATCTGTAAAGCGGGTAGAAGCATTTACGTAAACGCAGCTAGCATCAACCTTAGCCTGGAAGAGTTTTGCATTTGCGCGGCTTTCTGTGATTATGCTTTCTGAATGCTTTGTATTGTGCGAATTGATGTATGCGATTGCTTCGTTTACGTCTTCTACAACTTTTACAAGGCATTCGTAGTCCAGGTATTCGTTGCCGTAGTCTTCGTCCGTTGCAGGAATCACCAGGTCATTGAGCTTGTGGTCCCTGAGCCCTGTCGAAGGGTCGAAATGACCGTCAGCAAAAATCTTATACGCTTCTTCATCGGCGTGGAACTTTACGCGACCTGCAAACTGCTTTGCAAGAAGAGGCAGGAACTGCGCTGCGATTTTTTTGTTTACCAGAATGCATTCAATTGCGTTGCAGACGCTCGGACGCTGAATCTTTGCGTTCTCAGCTACCTTTACAGCCATTTCAAGGTTTGCGCTTTCGTCTATGTAAAGATGGCATACGCCGCTTCCAGTTTCAATTACTGGAACGCGCGCATTCTGCACAACGCTCTGAATCAGTTTTTTTCCGCCGCGTGGAAGGACTACATCAATCTTTCCTACGGCAGTAAGAATTGCGTCTACGTCGCTGTGATCGTGTTCCTTTACGTCTACAAGTTCAATTGCTTCCGGAACACCACCTTCAGCGGCTGCAAGAGCGTCTTTTATAATTTTTACGATTGCCTTGTTAGAATTATATGCGCTTGAAGAACCGCGGAGTAAAATTGCGTTTCCGCTTTTGTAAGCAAGGCAGAAAGCGTCTACCGTTACATTCGGGCGGCTTTCGTAAATAATAGCCATTACTCCAAGCGGAACACGAACCTGGCGGATTGTAAGTCCGTTTGGTGTTTTCCATCCGGCAACTTCTTCGCCAACAGGATCTGTCTGGGCAATTACAATGCGAAGGCTGGAAATAATTCCATCTATGCGCTTGTTGTCCAGCATAAGGCGGTCAATTAGAGATTCCTTTGTGCCGTTTGCCCGTGCAGCCTGAATGTCCAGTTCGTTAGCCTTAAGGATTTCTGAACGGTTTTTATCTAGTGCCTGAGCTACAGATTCAAGGACTGAGTTTTTCTGCTGTGCAGTCTGAAGTGCAAGCTGTTCGCTTCCTTTTCTAAGTGATATGTATTTTTCTTCAAGATTCATGGAGTTCTCCAAAAAAAAAGCCGGAATTCGCAGGGAATCCGGCTTAGATGTCGTTATTAGTAGTTTGCAAGGAAATACATTCCGAGCAATACAGCATTACGGCATTTTTCTACCGGCCATTCTGCTGTAGCGGGGAGACTCTGTATGTACCACCAGAAGATTCCAAATCCCGGGTCGATACGAAGTGAATATTCACCAAAGTCTTCTGATTTTGTCTGCTGTCCAAACATAAGGTAAACAGCATCGCTTAAAATGCAGAGGAATTCTGCATAAGCTTTTTTCCAATCGGATTCACCAAGAAGGTTATCCAGCTGGTAAAGAATCTGCTCTTTAAGAGCTATATCGGATTTTTCTACCCAAGTTTTTTCGATAAGAAGCTTAAGGTTCTTCTTAAAACTCTGGGAAAGTTTTTCTTCATTTTCGTCAGAAAAAGATCCTGCATAGCCGAACATTTCTGCAATCTTATTTACAGTGCCACTTGAATTATCATCTCCGGATGTAAATGTATCTACAGCCTGAAGTGTGTCCGAATCAATAAACTCTTCAATTAAGGTTTTTACTTTTTGTGTCAAAGCCATATGTTGATAATAGTTTTTATTGGGGATTTGAGCAAGTGGGGGGTATATTTGAGGTCTTTTTTTGCAAGCTTGAGGTTGGTTGGAGGTTTTAAATTTTACACAGTCAGGAGAAATTTGAGTAAGAGAATTTCTTAAGATGATGTATAATTTTTTTGTCGAATGAGTTTTTTTCTGAATACAAATAGATTTAAAAGGAATTCAGCATGAAGAAGACGGTTTTAATTTTTGCGCTGTGCGGCATGGCATGCGGACTTGTATCTGCACAGAAACTTACTGTGAAAAATATTTTTGGTGCAGATAGGGACATTTTTGGTGACTACGATCTGCTGAATCAGAATAGGGAAAAAGAAATTGATAATTCGCTTTTGGGGCAGTATTACGCTTCTAAGACCGGGAACGTGCTGGAAGATACGGATGTAAGCAGGGTATTTTCGATAGGAGATAGAATTCAGGCTGACTATAAAAGTTCCATGCTGAACGGCAGACTGCGTCTAGACATGCTCTATAAAAGCGATGACAGCGAAAGTCCTAAGTTCATTATGGCTCCGACGGGCTTTGTGCATTATGCGCCGGTTCCTTACATTGGATTTGCGGTCGGTAATAATTTCTATAAATATTTTGCAATTCCTTCTGCGTATCTTGCGGCGGCGGACGATACGACAAAGTACGGACGGATGCTTACGGATTCGCTTGGCATTGAGGATTACCGCACTTACGGGGATTTTGGTCTTTATACGACAAGCTTTTTGGGCGGAATTACAAGCGACTGGGCATGGGGCAAAAAGGGTAAGTATTACATAAAGCTTGCAGCCGGCGGAGCTTATTATAATAGTTCAAACTATGCGCTTGATATGGGAATAAATGCCGGCATTAACAAGATGTTTGATGTTGGTTTTACAGCTCATGATGTTACGAGCTCTACGCCTAAATATGGGGCGTTTGCCGGCCTTAACTGCGTTCCGAATTTAATATTCAATATAGGATTCTATTACAACTTTACCAGCTCTGAATATCTGCCTGAAGCCTGTGTTACGCGCAGTGACGGCACGGAAGATGACAATGATATCTATAAGTTCAAAAAGCAGACAGCAAAGTATGCGCTTGGCGTAAGTACTGGCTACAACTTTAAGAGGATTGGACTTGGAATTTACGGCGATCTTATTTCAGGGCTTACGGACGAGTATCTGGACGAAATAAAATATTATGATACGAAGTACGATTCTCTTTTTTATACAAAGGATGCAACGATTGTTCGCGGCGTAACATGCGTGAAGTACAAGTATAATTTTAAGAAGAAGATTCTTAAGGCTAAGCGAACGGACGGATATTCAGAAGGTGCTATCCCGCTGTATGCACAGTTCAGGGTAAGCTACGATGCTTCCCGCGACATAAATGCTTCATTTAATTTTAAGCTGCGAACGATGATTCACGATAGCTCTCAGTCGTGGCTTACGTTCTATCCGAATGCTTCGATTAAACTGCCGGCGAATACCGGAAAAATCAGTACGGGCGTAAGGTTTGACATGAATCTTACAAGGTACAACGGACTTTCTGGAATATCAGTTCCGCTGACATATACGTATACGTTCAAGAAAGATTTTAGGGATTAGCGCAGAAACAAGGATTAAGTGTCATTAATGTACGGTCATTTCAACAGGTGGTTCCTGAATATGTCGAAGGGCTCAATGACTGTAAGGGATTTAAATGTCTAGTTTGCAGAATCAATTAAAAAATAGCGCGAAGGAGAGGAAAGTCTGGCAAAAACACTCTGTTGTGCTGCCGCGTGAGCGGCAACGTATATAGTTCCAGGGGCACAACAGCGTGTAGCCCGCTAGCGGGCGATTTTGACAGATTTTCCTCGACTGGGAGCTATTTTTTTATTTCAATTATATCTTAACAAATGCCATTAACTTATGGTCATTGAGCCCTTCGACAAGCTCAACCACTGTTAAATTAGTGGCATTTTGTTTATTACAGTACCGGTATAAGCTGGTCGTCCGGATTTTCGATTATGATGTTCAGGTTGCCGTTGCGGGTTCGCAGTTCGTCGATGAAAGCCTTTGTATCAATGTCTTTTTTAGGCTGAATCCAGTACGAGATTGTAAAAAGAGTTCCCATGTTGGAAGTTTTTACGTTCTTTACACCGTATTTTTCAAGATATTTATCAAGAATGTCCGTGAACACGTCTTTGTAGTTCATGTCTTCCGGGATTGTGATTTTAAGAATCTGTTTTTCTTCTACCTTCCAGATAAGGCTGATAACGGCAAACAGCAGCGTAATTGTAAGCACAAGTACAAAGGCAATGAAGTAACTGTTCAGACCTATGATTACGCCGACAGACAGCGAAAAGAAAACATACAGAATGTCCTTTGAGTCACCAGGAATGCTTCGGAAGCGAACAAGAGCAAAGATACCGGCAAGGGACAGGGTCTTTTTAAGGTCGCTTGCAATAAACGGAATTATTACCGTCATTATGGCAGGCATAAGCAGAATAGTTATTACAAAATTTTTTGAATACTTTTGATTTCTGTTTGCTGTAATGTATCCGAATGCAATGATTACACCGGCAATAAGTCCCAGAAACATATTGAACAATATGTTTCCCGTTTCGTAGTTAACTGAAAATCCTTCTAATAAATCCATCATATCTGAACCTCTTTATTTTTTGATTCAAGGTAGTTTTTGTACTCTGCTCCATATTTTGAAAATGACGTGCTGTAAATCTTTCTAGAAGAAAGGAACTTTACAAACCAGAGCGGGAAGGCCTTAAATGCCTTTGCCTCCATAAGCCATTTTCCTTCCGGCAACAGCTGGTTACCGTATGCCGGAGAATCCAGCCTCAGGTCTGTGCGCCGTGTCTGTATGTTTTTATCGATTGTCAGGCGGAAATCTGAGTTGTTTTTTTCAAAGAATGCCAGCCTGTCGTACGAAATAAAAACCCGTGGTTTAAGTCTGTAAAAATGCATGATGTAATCGATTTCGGAAAATACCTGCCTGTTCAATTTTGGGTTGTCGGGTAGGATACCTGAATCAAAATACCTGTATGCATCTGACAGAATAAATGGAGTTCGTCTTTTGTTTACAACGGAATCGTATTTCTTTTTGCTTTCCAAAAAGACTGTTGCATCAAGAGGAACTGTGCCATAGCTTCTGAGGCGAATTTTTTCCTTGAACTCCGGTTTTTCCAGAGATTTGCGGATAAGTTCGTCTGACGGTGTATCAAGATACAGATTGCAGATTGAATAAGTTTTCCCGTCCTTGTTGTAAGGATCGCTGTCCATATACTCACCTATAATGCTGAGGAGGGCATTCTTATCTTCATCGCTGATCATGTATTTGATTTCGCGCCTGTTAAAAACTTCTATTGCCATCTTTTATTAATTGACCTCCCGTTCAGTTGTTTAAGAATACTGCGCCGTTGTCTTTGAAGGCGTTTTTATCTGTTGAATGGAGTGCGGTAACTTTGTCTGTATGGAAAGTTCCGCCGGAAAGTGTGATTCCATGCTCTTCTTTTGGAAGGTCTTTGATTGTGTTTGTCTTAAAGCCTGTTTCAAGATTCGACAGATAGAATTCTCCGGACTGAATATTGATTGTGCCGTCTGCCTTTACGCCGTTTTTGGAGTTCATAAGGTATGCGGTAAAGGTCTTGTCTTTCTCTACAGTAAGTGACTGGCAGTTGATTGCAGCACCTTTTTTAGTTCCCTGAGCGTAAAAAGTGCCGCTTCCCTTAAGCTTGATTTCGTCCGCCTTTACGGCGTGATATACGTTTCCAAGTATGCAGGTTGTGCCACTTCCACCGATTACAAGGTTTTTCTTGCACTGAAGGGCTGCCGTTTTGGATTCATTGCGTCCGCTGGATATAATATAATTTACGGTTTCTTTTGCAGAAGAAATTTCTGTCTTTGCCTCGCCGAATATGGCTGGTTCTCCGTTTGAGTTTTCTAGATAGGCGCCGTTCAGCTTTAAGATTGTGTTTTTGGTCCTGTTTATTATCTGACCGTTAAAATAGCCGGAAAGAGTATAGGTTTCGCCCTCTGTTTTTGGCGTAATTGTAACTGTGCGTTTTGTTATTTTTACGCTGGAATTCATAGGGGTTACAGAGAACTCTTTGCCGTAACTGCTTTTTGCGTCTTTTGCGTTCAGGACGTTCTGCGACGGCTGGGCAAAAGCGAATCCGGTAAGGAGCATGGAGAATGCAATCGATGTTATTAACTTGCGCTTATTGGGTTTGTAAAAATGCTTTTTAACGGTAGTATCGCATCTTTCGAGAGCCTCAGAAACCGCCTCAACTATTGTTAAGATTTTTGTATTCGTAGTCGTCATGGGCATTTCCTTAGTCCTGAATGAACTTTGCGCCGGAATCGAAGTACGAATCTTTTTCTGTTTTATAAAGACGATGATTTCCGTAAGAGTGGAATTCTCCGCCGCTCAGATGGATTCCGTGGACGTTATCCGGAGAATTTTTTGATGTAGCAGTTTTTAAGGCTGTGTCGTTTTCGTAAAGATAGAAGGTGCCGGAAGCAATGTCGATTGTCTTGTCTGCTTTGATTCCGTTTTTGGAGTTCAAAAGATAGAGGGTGAACGTTTTTTCCGGGTCAACTACGAGCGTATTACATGAAAGGGCTGAACCTTTTTTTGTGCCGGAAATGTAGTAGGTGCCGCTGCCTTTTATCTTAAGATCTTCTGCTTCTACGCCGTGGCAGTGCTTTCCGTTTATATAGAGCGTTCCGCCGCCGGCTAGAAGAAGGCCGCGTTTTGATTTGACCGCTGAACTGCGGTTATATCCGCGGCCGGAGGCAGTTATGTAGTTGGTACTGTTTTTTGCAGCGGAAATTTCTGTTTTTGAATTTGCAACGATGGCCGGCTTACTGGCTGTGTTTTCAATGTATGCGTCTTTTAGGCGGATTACAGTGTTTTTTGTTTTGCTGATAATCTGACCGTTGTAGTAGCCTGAAAACGTGTAGGTTACGTTCTCTTTTTGTGGAGCAAGGATTATTGTGTTTCCCTTTATGTTTACAGTTTCGTCCATAGGAACGATTACCAGCTGGTCGCCGTATTCGCTTTTTGCGGAATCTGAATTGATTGTTATTCTATAGTTTTGTACTGTCTGAGCACATGCGAATAAAACAAGTGCCGTGGCAGCAGAAAAGCAGATAAGTATTTTTTTCATGATAATATTACCTCCTGTGTAAGCGGGCCGGACAGAGCCCGCGGTGTTGAATAGGAAAGCGTTAAGAAAAATTGCGATGTAGCAATTTTTTAGCTTTTCTTATCTGTGTAAGCGGGCCGGACAGAGCCCGCGGTGTTGAGTAGGAAAGCGTTAAGAAAAATTGCGATGTAGCAATTTTTTAGCTTTTCTTAGTAAGAGGGCGGTGGTTAGCGGCCACCCGGACCGAATGAAGAACTGCTGGAAGATGCAGTAGTGGCAGTTGCGTTTGTGCTGGAACCGCCGGAAACGCTTGTTGCCGGCAGGTAGAATCCTGTTCCTTCAACATATTCTGTACCGCTTGCAGAAGCACCCTTTACAAACTTGTATGAAGAGCCGCTTGTAAGCTCGTCGCTTATAAATATTGCGGCTGCATAAGTCTGCGGCGATTCCAGGAATACAAGGTTTGTTCCGCTGCTTGTGTTTACGCCAAGTGCTGAAGATGAACTTCCCAGCGAGGTAGAGCAGATATATGGAATTGTTGTGCTTGAAGGTTTGCTTTCGCTGAACATGTCTGAAGCACCTATTGCAAATACGGTTGCACTTGAGCCTGTTACAGTGAATTTGTAGCCGTCGCCGCCGTCAATAGGAGCGTTTGAGCCGCCTGTCTGGCTTACAACTGTTACACCGCCGGAAATAGTAATGTTTCCGTTTGAATCAAGGCCGTCGCCGGAAGATCTTACGTAAACAAAGCCGCCGGAAATATTAAGGCTTCTGCCTGTTGTGCTTACGTTTATGCCGTCATCTACAGAAGAAACTGTAGTTGTTCCGCCGGAAATTTCTACAAGGCTTTCGCCTTCAATTCCTTCAGCAGCGAATTTAATGGTCTGATTGCTCTGATATACGCCGTCTGCATCGTAATAAGAGCCGGTTCTAGAGTTTTCTGCATAAGTTGTAGTTCCTGTAACATTGAATGTATTTGTACCGCCGGAGATATAGACGTATGGAGCGCAGATTCCCTTTCCGTTGTAAGTGGTTACATTGATTGTTCCACCAGTGATTTTTACAAAGCTTGAAGGATAGTCGTCATCGTCTGTTTTGAATGCATCAGCTTTGCGGAAGTCACTTGTGCTTATGATGCCTTTAGCGTCGAAAGTGATTGTTCCGCCGTTTACAGTAATGCCTTTTGCACCGTACAGACCGTTTTTACCGGTATTAGAAGAAGACGTATAGTTCTTAAGGTTGTATGTTCCGCTTTCAATAGTAAGGTAGCCGTCTTTAGATGCAATGCAGTTTTTGTAAGCCTGAGTGATGGAAAGCGTACCGTCACCGTTACCGCTGTCACAGATTGTAAGACCGCCCTTGCAGAACAATGTTCCTTTTGAATCGCTTCCTTCTTTTTCTACAGATTGAGAAACTGTACAGTTGTAAGTTACGCCGTCGTCTGTGTATGTGTCGCCGCTGGATGTAGAATATTCTTCGCCGTAGCCGATACCGTAGATTCGTCCGTCTACAAGTGTATTGGTTCCTTTAAGGAATACAGTTGCAGCTCCGCCTTTAGTAATGTCGATACAAGGATAATTAGTTGAATTGATTGTTACGCCGTCCAGGTAAATGCCTGTTTCATATTCAGTGGATGTTTGAATCTTTATTCCGCCTTCAGAAAGGGTTCCTTCAAGATGTATGGAAAGATTGGCTGTAACATCTGTAGCATTTATACGGATAACGCCTGTTGAAACTCCGCTGTCATCATCAAGGAGTTTAACTTTAACGGTTTTATCAAAGAATGAAGCGGCAGTTGTTGAAATCTGCGACCAGCTTAAATTATCTGATGAAACTGTTAAATCTGAAAGTTTGATGTAGATTGTGTTTGCTGCAGTGAATTCGCTTCCTGTTGCTGTTGTAACAGAGTTTGTTTCTTTATCAGATGAACTGGAACTTGAACTGGAGCTGTTTGATGAACTGTCTCCGTAGAGCAGAAATGAACTGTCACTAACTGTTCCTGTTGAGCAGGCAGCCAGAAGCGCACCTATAAAAATCGAAGAAATCATTTTATGAAAAAGTTTCATAAATCCTCCTTATGAATTGCTAGACTATAACTGTTTTTGAGTGTTGCTGATTTAGTAACAATCGATGTTTTAAATGGTGACAAAAAAAGTGAAGTTTTTTTTACAAATTTTGATATTTAAAATTATAAAATAGAATGGCTGAAAGTCAAAAAAAAAGGCGGTTCTTTTGAGAGTTTCAAGAACCGCCTAGTCATTGAGGATTAAAAATGCCCGGTAGTTTTGACATGCTCAACCACCGGGGGATTATTTAGCGAAAATTTTATTTTACTGCGTCCATCTGTTTTGCAACTACGTCCATTGTTTTAGTAACGTTGTCGCCTTCCCAGATGCCGGAGATTGCTGGACCCATAACCTGCCAGTATGTTCCAAGCTGTGTAATTGTAGGCATTGGTTTAGAGTATTTAAGCTGTTCGGAAATGCTTGAAATAATTGGATCAGAGATTGTGATGTCGTTGCGCGGTGGAATCTGATCTGTGATAGAGAAGCGGACTTCGAGCATTTTCTTTGATGTAAGGAATTTTGCAAATTCCATTGCTTCTTCCGGATATTCTGTGTAAGAGCTTACAAATGCAAGGCGAACACCAGAGAATGAATTTGCTGGTGTAGACATTCCTGGGAAAGAAGGAAGTGTAGCTGCACCAAAATTCATCTTGAGCTTTTTGAACTGGTTGATTGTCCATGAACCGGTGATGATCATAGGAGCCTTGCCTTCTTCGAATGTTGCGTTACAGAAGTCACGTGAAGTATCTGCTGCAGGAATGTTAAGAATCTTTGCGCGAAGAGCCTGGAAGAAGCGGAGTCCTTCAAGAGTCTGAGGAGCGTTAAGGTTGTGCTGTTTTGGGTCATTGCCTTTTGGTCCGAACAGAGGAGCGCCAAAGCTTTCTGTAAACATGAATGAATAGTAAGGATCGTTTACAGGCCATACAAGGGCGTATTTTCCTTCTACAGGTTTGTTCCATTTTTTAGCGTATTCAATGATTTCGTCCCATGTTTTGAACGGCTTATCAAGAATGTCTTTATTGTAGAAAAGGGCATAAGTTTCTGCACCAAGCGGGTAACCGTATACTACGTTGTTGTAAGAAGCGGCTGTCTGTGCAAGTTTATAGAACTGAGAAATGTATTCGTTTGCGTCTTCTACTGGAAGAACGTGCTGTCCTGCAACAAGGGCTCCAATGTGGTCGTGCGGAGCAACGAAGATGTCTGCACCTACACCAGCTGGTCCGTCAAGTTCTATCTTATTGCGGGCTTCTGTTGATTCAACCGGTTCGTATACAATTTTTACGCGTGGATTGATGTTGCGGTATTCTTTAATGGCTGCCTGAATGAAGGCTGCATCTGTTCCTGATGATTCCCAGATTTTAAGTTCAATGCGTCCGCTTTTTTTTGGAGCAGCACATACAGCTGATAAAGTTATTACTGCAAGAAGTGCAGAATAAATTATTTTCTTCATAGTTTCTCCTATGTCCGTTCTTAAACGATAAGAACAGATTGATATAAAGGTTCCGGAAGGAATCTTATTAAACTGACTTTTTGCAATGCAACAATTTTAACGCAAGTGTTTACTTTTGTTAATCCTAAAATGCAAATGCAGAGAGCAAACTTTTTTATAACAGTTTGTAAAATTTTTGTAACAGTTTCAAATAGAATTTGTTTTCCTGCATAACTAGCCCTAAAATCAAAGACAAAGTGAGGTTCTTATGAAAATTTTAAAAAGTGTATTTTTATCTTTGGGACTGTCTTTTATACTCGCTTCCTGTTCACAAGATTTAGACCAGTCAAACAAAATGCTTGCCGCTCTGGCGTATTCTTCAAGTTCTTCAGGTTCTGCCGCTGCCGGTGGACAAACGGCAAACCTTATTCTAAAGCTTCAGACAGAGGATTCTTCTGATGAAGGTTCTAGCCGCAAACTGCTTGTTTCAACAATAAGCAAAGTTGAAGTAACTGTTTCCAGTTCAGACATGACTGCAATTACTGCTACATCAGAAGATTTGGAGGAAGGCACTGGTTCGCTTTCTGCAGAGGGTATTCCGGTTGGTTCAAATCGAATAATCTCTGTTCAGGCGTACACAAAAAGTACCTCTCTTAAAAATATATGCCTTTCTATAGTAAAAGACCTTTCTGCAGGAGACAATGAAATTACCATAAACTGGAGTACAACTGCACTGGGCAACGTATACGCAAAACTCCTTGAACTGGGTGTAGACATAGCAAATCTTTCTGATGACGCAGAAACGGCACTTGCAGCCGCAATCCCTGATGACACACAGGCTCTGCTTGTAGACACAGAAGCGATTGCAAACGACTACTACAATTCAGGGTCTCCTTCTGTAAGCAATATTAAGGATTCAGAAAATTATATACTTAAGCCCGGAAAAGTAACGTTTTCTTACTACGGGGCAGACGGTTTTACGGCAATGCTGAATGAGCCGAATTCTTCGGAAGTAAGTTCATGTAAGGCAGGCGAAACAATAACAATAGAAAACGCCGCACCAGGCACATGGATTTTGTATCTAGTAGATTCTGAAAACAACATATTAAGCACAACAACAGACGTTACGGTAAAATCTGATGAAACTACAGAACTTGGAATTCTGCCTTACGACGGAATAATGGTTGTTGTAAATGCAACAGAAAATCCTGGATTCAACACTATCTACTATTGGAATTTGAATGGTTCTTCTTCTCCTGTGACATATCCTGGAGAAACGATGGATTCTGTAGGCTCTTACTATGTAATGGCATTCCCAGGAACAAACACGCTTTCTCTTATTATAAACAATGGAAATACAGGAGACTCCAACAAACTTTGTTCAGAAGACCTGACGATTTCTGCAAAGGGCGTTTACCTGCTTTCTTCCAGCGGATATACATTAATCGGAAAAGGAACTACAACCACTTCTGATGATTCCGATGAAGACGAATATAGCGAAGATGATTTTGCAAATGCCGTTTACGTAAAATTTGGAACGACTTCAAGCTGGGCAACAGCAGAAGACGGCACATACACAGAGATTTCTACAACAAAGGCAACTATTGGTGATAACATAAAAATTCAATATACAAAAGATGACGACGGAAACAATACTGGCTTAATCGAAATTAATGCCAAAAAAGCAACTGCTCCAACGGCTTTTTATTTTACGGGAACTCTTTCTACTGGCGGAGTAAAAATTCAGACAAATGCAGAAGACGAAATCTCCGTCATTCTTAACGGTGTAACAATGACTTCTTCGAATTATCCTTGCTTTGACATTACAAAAGGCTCAAAGGCATATGTCATTCTTTCTGGAACAAACAGCCTTACAGACGGACGTTCCTACGGTATAGGCTACGGAGAAGAATATTCAACTTCCAGCACTGACACCTACACAGACGATGACGGAAACACTGTTTCATGCACAGTGGTAAAGGAAGCCGTATACGAAGGAAGCGACCACAGCGGAACGCTTTACTGCAAAGGCGATTTGATTTTCAGCGGATCGGGAACTCTTGCAGTAACAGAAAGCTACAAGCACTGTATTGCCTCAAAAGGATTTATACAGGTAAACGGTGGAACATTCATTCTTGTTTCAAATGCAAAGAACGGTTTTGATGCCTGCTACGGATTTACACAGAACGGAGGTTCTATCGATTACACTGGAAACGGTGCCATAAATGTAAGCACAAGTTCAGCAAGTACAAATTACTACGTAAAGAAAGCAAACGGCATTTCTGTAGACGGCATAATTTCTTCTACAAACAACGGCTGGATAAAAATCTACGACGGATCATTTACTGCAAATACAACGTATGGCAAGGGACTTAAAGCAAAATGGGATTCCTCTGAAGACACAGAAACTGACGGAACAACGGGAACTCCTGACCCGAGCATTTATATCTATGGCGGAACAATTACTATAACAGCGGAAGGAACCGGTTACAGTGGCGACAACACAAGCGGCAAAACCTACTACTTCTACGATGCAAACGGAGTTTCCTGCCACGAAAACTTTAAATGTGCTGCAGAAGGAATTGAATCAAATTCAAGCATAAACATTTCGGGTGGAACAATAAGCGTAACCGCTACAGACGACGCCCTGAACACAAGCCTTACCGGCGGCTCAATAAATATTTCCGGTGGCTATTTGTACGCATATTCTTCTGGCGGCGACGGTTTGGACTCAAACGGAAATATCTATGTTTCCGGAGGAACAATTGTTGCGCTTGCACCTACAGGCTCTGAAGACGCACTGGATTGCGGAGACAGATATTCTACAAGCATTACAGGCGGTCTTATTGCCGCAGCAAGCGGAAGTTCAAGTGCAACTCTCAGCAGCAGCAAAACTTCTGCGGTTCTTGCAGTAAATTACACAGGAAGTTCATCCGGTTCAAACAGAATGGGCGGCGGTTTTAGTTCAGGCAATTCTTCTTCAATAGCGGGAAAAACATACGTAATTACGAACTCGTCGGGAACAAATCTTTATACCTTTGTCTGCCCGAGCACAAGCTCAAGTTCTTCTAGTTCCAGCGGAATGGGTATGGGCGGCAGCAGTTCCGGCTACAGCATACTTGCAATGGTTTCTCCGAATTTCGTAGGACAGGGCTCATGCACGCTTTCTGCATACAGCTCGCCAACGTTAAGCGGCGGTTCAAGTTTTAACGGACTGTACACAGAAATGCCGGCAGTTTCAGGAACTGCAAGTTCTACTTCTACAGTAACACCGCAGTAATAGGAGCGTGGCAATTTAACGATGGTTGTATTTCGACAGGCTCAATAACCAAGCCTGTCGACTTGTACGACTATACTTCGGTCATTTCGACCCTTCGAGAATCTCAGGGATCGCAAGGTTCGACTGCCGCGCTTTTTTATATAGGCCTTATCGTATTCCGTTGTCGTGTTTTGTTTTATAAGGTAGAGTGAAAGCGTTATGAACAGATTTGTAAAACGTTATCTTATAGATGCGATGAGTGGTATGGCTCAGGGACTTTTTGCGTCTCTGCTGGTGGGAACAATTATCAGGACATTGGGACAGCAGCTTTTGAGGACAGGAGATAATCCTGTATTCAGGTTCCTTGTAGATGCGGGAACATTCTGCTGCGACGCACATGTTGTTGGTGCGGCTATGGCTGTTGGAATTGGATTTGCAATGGGAGTGCATGCGCTGGTATTGTTCAGCCTTATAACGGTTGGTGCGACGGCTAATATTCTGGGTAAGGCAGGCGGTCCCCTTGCGGTTTTGATTATTGCGATTATTGCGGCAGAAGCCGGTATGCTTGTAAGCCGCAAAACTAAAGTTGACATTCTGGTTACTCCGATTGTGACTATCTGTTCCGGGGTGCTTTGTGCTGTTCTTTTTGCCGGATATATAGGAAAGGCGGCAGACTGGGTTGGCAAGCTCATCATGATGACTACGGAAATGCATCCATTTGTGATGGGAATTTTTGTTTCTGTTGTTGTGGGAATTGCGCTTACCCTGCCGATTTCTTCTGCGGCGATTTGTGCGGCGCTTGGGCTTACTGGGCTTGCCGGTGGTGCAGCGGTTGCTGGCTGCTGCGCGCAGATGGTGGGATTTGCAGTCCTTAGCTTTAAGGAAAACGGCTGGGGCGGTGTGCTTAGCCAGGGGCTTGGAACAAGCATGCTTCAAATGCCGAACATAATTAAGAATCCGCGGGTATGGATTGCGCCTATAGTTACAAGTGCTGTAACTGGACCTCTTGCAACATGTCTGTTCGGCATGACTATGAACGGAGCGCCTGTTTCTAGCGGAATGGGTACATGCGGTCTTGTAGGTCAGATTGGTGTTATTACCGGCTGGTTCAGCCCGAGCGACGCTGCCGTAAAATGGGCTGTGCACAAGGCTGAAAAAGCCGGCATGGCGGCTGATGCTGTTGCCAGAATTACACAGGATTCGATTGCGGTTAATCCTGGTGTATGGCAGTGGGCAGGCCTTGTACTTATCTGCTTTGTGCTTCCGGCGCTTCTGTGCTGGGCGCAGGGCAAACTGTACAGGCGTAACGGCTGGATAAAGGACGGGGATCTGCTTTTGTCGTAAGAATGGCAAGGGGTATGGAAAGGTTGCCGGAGGCAAGGATTTTGCGGGAGCGGGAGCGGACGCAAAAGACCAAGCGTTAGCGGGCCTTGTAACACCCCGGTTTTTGCGGAGCAAAAATGCCTGAGATAAATAAAGAAAAAATCTCAATAGTTATATAAGGGGGTGATTCGATAGGTTCGGACGCCCCCTTATGCATTGAGTTTGTGTTGCTTTTTTGTATAATGAGGATGGGGGTTATGAAATGAAAAATTATTTTGATTTAACAGGACAGGTTGCTGTTGTAACTGGCTGTTCAACTGGTTTGGGCGTTCAGATGGCAAAAGCACTGGCAAATCAGGGTGCTAAGATTGTTGCGATTGCACGTCGTAAGGAAAAGATTGATGCGGTTGCAAAAGAAATAGCAGATACTTACAAGGTAGAAACACTGGCAATTCAGTGTGATATTACTGATACAGAAAAGGTAAACGCTGCGGTTGATTCCATCATGGAAAAATTCGGGCGCATTGATATTGTTATTAACAATGCTGGTACTGGTGCAGTTGCTCCGGCTGAAGACATTACTGACGATCAGTTTAACGGTGAACTGAATGTTGATCTTGGCGGAACATTTAAGGTTTCACGTGCGGTTGCTAAAAAGGCTATGATTCCGGCTAAGTACGGACGCATTATTAATATTGCGTCTATGTACGGTATGGTTGGAAATAAGGTTGCTCCTTGTTCTCCGTATCATGCGGCTAAGGGCGGTGTTGTAAACCTTACTCGCGGTCTTGCTTCTGAATGGGGTAAGTACGGCATTAACGTAAACGCCATCTGTCCGGGATATTTTTACAGTCCGCTGACTAAGGAAACTTTGGATTCGGATTTCTTCCAGCAGAATGCGCAGACTATGATTCCTTTGAGCCGTTATGGTAATGAAGGGGAACTGGATTCGGCTGCAATATTCCTTGCAAGTCCTGCTTCCAGCTATGTGACTGGGGTAATTCTGCCGGTTGACGGTGGATATACTTGTATGTAGGAAATTAAGGCAAAAAAAAGCGCGGTGATTTTGAAGGGCATTTCATTTTGCCTGGCTCAATCACCGCGTTTTTTTTATTTAGGATTTTATTTTAGAAATTATCGTTGCCTGGGAAGCGGGGAATCAGGTCGGTGGCTTTTTTGATTTCTTCATCGGTCGGGATGTAGTCGCTCATTGTGCCGTTGTTAAAGGCTTCGTAAGCTTTCATGTCGAAGTAGCCGGTTCCTGTAAGGCCAAAGAGGATTGTCTTTGATTCGCCTGTTTCCTTGCATTTGAGTGCTTCGTCGATTGCAACTTTGATTGCGTGGCTTGATTCTGGTGCCGGGAGTGTTCCTTCTGTGCGGCAGAAGAATTCTGCTGCCTTAAAGACTTCTGTCTGTTCTGCGCTGCGTGCTTCCAGATAGCCGTCGTGGTAGAGCTGGCTTACGATTGAGCTCATTCCGTGGTAGCGGAGTCCGCCTGCGTGGCTTGCGCTAGGCATGAACTGTGAGCCGAGAGTGTACATCTTCTGCATAGGGCAAACCTTTCCTGTGTCGCAGTAGTCGTAAGCGAAAACACCGCGTGTAAGGCTTGGGCAGCTTGCCGGTTCTACGGCTATGAACTGGTAGTTCTTTTCGCCGCGGAGTTTTTCGCCCATAAATGGACTGATCAAGCCGCCAAGGTTTGATCCGCCGCCGGCACAGCCGATTATGATGTCCGGGCTTATGCCGTATTTGTCCATTGCAATTTTAGCTTCCATACCGATGATTGACTGGTGCAGAAGAACCTGGTTAAGAACTGAGCCCAGAACGTAGCGGTAGCCCGGGTGTGTTACGGCATATTCTACGGCTTCGCTGATTGCGCAGCCAAGTGAGCCTGTACAGCCAGGGAATGCTTCGTTGATGCGGCGGCCTGCTTCTGTTTCCATGCTTGGTGAAGGGATTGCGATTCCGCCGTATGTGCGGATTACTTCGCGGCGCTGTGGTTTCTGTTCATAAGAGCAGCGGACCTGATATACGCGGCAGTCAAGGTCGAGATAGGCACAAGCCATGCTCATTGCTGTTCCCCACTGGCCTGCGCCGGTTTCTGTTGTTACGCCTTTTAGTCCCTGTTTTTTTGCGTAGTAAGCCTGGGCAATTGCCGAATTAAGTTTGTGTGAGCCTGATGTATTCTGGCCTTCAAACTTGTAGTAGATTTTGGCTGGTGTGCCAAGTTTCTTTTCCAAACAGTATGCGCGTGTAAGAGGCGCAGGGCGGTACATCTTGTAAAAATCGCGGATTTCCTGAGGAATAGGAATTTCGCGGTCTGTTTCGTTTAATTCCTGTTTTACAAGTTCGTCGCAGAAAACTGCGCTAAGTTCTTCTGCTGTACAAGGTTTATGTGTCTCCGGATTGATAAGTGGAGCCGGTTTGTTCTTCATGTCGGCACGAACGTTGTACCAGTATTTTGGCAATTCGTCTTCGCCAAGGTAGATTTTGTAAGGGATTTCGTTTGTGTTCATGTTTTTTCCTTATTTTTATTTTTTTAATTTCGATAACAAAGATGCAAAAGCCAGAAGCGTTTGACTGTTTGTCGGCTTTTATTTTTACAGTTTATTAGATTTATGTGATTGGTTCAATTGTAAAAATCTATGGATTGAAATTCACTAATCTGTCTTTTTTGTTCTAATGACTGAATTTCAAAAATTCTTCCTCGCTGATTTTTGAATTAATGACGGCGTTTTCTATTGCCTGTGCCATTACTTCGGCGGCGAGTGTTCCGACGGCATTTATATCGGCTTTGATTGTACCGGTGCTGGCGGCATAAATTGTGTCGCCGTCTGCCATTGTTGCAACAGGACGGATGCACCTTGAATAGGCACTGCGCGTCATGGATGCGATTTTTGAAAGTTCTGCTTTAGAAAAGCGGGCGTTAGTAATTACAGCTCCGATTGTAGTGTTGCCAGTGAACATGTCACGCGGAGTTAGATTTTCGCAGAGGGCAGAAACTGAATCTTCAAAGTTTTTTCGGTCACTGGAATGAAGACCTGCAATCATCTTGCCTTGAGGAGAATAAATGTCGCCCAAGGCATTTACGCATACAAGGGCGGCAAGATAAAAATCTCCTTTTTGTACAGCGTAGATTCCGAAGCCAGATTTATTTCCTCTTGCGGTTCCCCTTATTTTTCCGACGGTTGCTCCGCAACCACAGCCGATATTTCCCTGCAAATCGGAAGTTTCTTTTAGAGCAGCTTCACAGGCAGAATAGCCCATGGCAGAATCCGGGCGGACAGTTGCTTTTCCATAGTTCAAATCAAAAATATCAGACTGGCAGACAAGCGGCACAAGGGAATAGCCTGTATCATAGCCTATGTTGTTTTCTTCAAGACAGCGCATGACTCCGTCAGAAGCGGCAAGTCCGTAAGCAGAGCCGCCGGCAAGCACAATTGCGTTGATTTTTGTATCTGCAGTAAGCGGCAGTGTAAGTGGAGTTTCCCGGGAAGCGGGGCCGCCGCCACTTATATCACAGCCGGCGAGTGCACCGTTCGGAAAATAAATTACAGTGACGCCTGTTTTTGCATCATGGTCTGTATGGTGAGCGATATTAAAATCTTTGATTTCTTTTATTGAACATGAATTAAAATCTGTAAAAATCATAGTGATATATTTAATTTCGAAATTAATTCTATTTAATATTAAGAATGTCTTTGAAACCTGTGACTTCAAAAATTTCGATGATTGAGTCGTTTACGTTGATGACTGTCATTCCGTTTAGTTTTGCAAAAACTTTATGAGCGGAAAGGATTACGCGAAGGCCGGCTGAGGAGATGTATTCAAGATTTGCCAAATCAATTGTAAGGGATTTTGCTTCTGAAAGGGACTGTATTTCTTTTTCTAGATTTGGAGATGTTGATGTATCAAGACGTCCTTCAATTGAAATAGTAGCTGAAGAACCGTTCAGTTTTTTTGTGATTGTCATAATTTGCCTCTTTATTATTTGATTATAACAGTGTATTTGAAATTGAAAAACAAAAATGTCCCCGAAATTTTTATTTTTCCCTTTAAGGTATGATATAATTTGATTTTATAATGAACACCAAGAAAACACTGATTCTGAAAGAATATAGGGAATCGAAAAAGTATTTTGAACGGCTTGAAAAAGAAGTTGTCGCTATTCTTCAAAAAATTGCAGAAGAAAGCGGAATACAAATTTATGCAATAAATCACCGTATAAAAGAGGAAGGAAGCCTTGCAGGAAAGCTTGAACGCAAGGGCGATAAATATTCTTCTCTTTCTGATATTACGGATATTCTGGGAACGCGCGTAGTCTGTTATTTTGCAGATGATGTAGATAAGCTTGCGGCTCAGATAGAAAATCATTTTAAGGTTGACTGGAACGAATCAATTGACAAGCGGAAATTCCTGAATGTAAATACGTTCGGCTATCTTTCTGTGCATTATATCTGTTCGCTTAAAGAAGAAAACAAATATCCGGCTGAAATAACAAACAGGCGTTTTGAAGTTCAGATGTGTTCTTTGATGCAGCATATCTGGGCGGTAATGGAACATGATTTAGGCTATAAGACAAAGTACGGAATTCCTTCTGCTGTACAAAGGGACTTTTTTCGCCTTGCAGGACTTCTGGAAATTGCAGACGATCATTTTGTAAACATCAGGGATAAGGTTTCGGACTATACGGCGGCTGTTCATGAAAAAATAATTTCTGATGCAGCAAATGATATTCCAATTGATTCTGTTTCTCTTGCGGAATACATGCATAACAGTAAAAGCATGCAGGCGTTTCTTCAGATTATTTCGAATGTCTGTAAGGCAGAAATCTCGCAGGAAAGCCCGGAAAATTATCTTGAACAGCTGGCGTGGCTTAAGAAGTACACGATCGGCGACCTTCAGCAGATGCTGACGGAGAATTATTCGCTTGCCCTTCAAATGATTGAAAAGCGGCTTGCAACGGCTGAACTGGATATCCTTTCTTCAACTGTTGCGCTTAGATTTCTTTGCCATGCAGAACTTGTCCGCAAGCATTACGGCAAAGAACTGATGATTGAGTTTTTTATGCTTTCCATGAACAGCCGCGAGCGCGCTGAGCGCTATGCAGAGCAGCTGCTTGGTGAATAGGAATAGCTGACCGCCATTCGCTGTCCTAATGGTGGTCAGCTGTGAAAATTACTTTCTTTTTACGCCGTCGCCGTAAATTGTTTTCCAGTCGTCGCGCATTGAAACCGGAATCCAGTTGTTTTCTTCCGAGGCTTTTTTCATTTTTTCGGCTTTTGCCATGTTTCCGTATTCGCGCTCCAGATCGTCGCACATAAGCATAAAGGCAAGCGCTTTGTACTTATTATTGCAGATTGAATAGTTGAGCATGCTGGCGTCGGTTCCGCTGTTACCAAAAGCAAGTACCGGCTTCTTACCAATTTCGCGCACAATAGTAACGACTTTGTTCATTTGAAGGTTTTTTACGATGCTGTTTCCGCCAAGAATCAATTCATCGCCGTCTTTGAATGTATAAGAAAGTCCGTCCTTATCGCCCTGGTTTACGCAGACAATTGTTGTGTCTGAACCAATAATCTGAGTTGCAGGGAGGTGAAGGTTTTCAAAAACAAGAGGGCGCACTAAAAATCTGTCTGAGCCGCTGCTTACGTAAACTGTAAAATCGTTTTCTGTCAGAAAATTTACGACTTCGACCATAGGCTTGTAGAAGGTTTCTCCGCGCTTCATTCCTGTAAAGCCTGGTTGTTCGGTCTGCATGAAATCTCGGATAAAAGAATCAAATTCTTCAATCGACATTCCGGCATAGGCTTCGGCTACCATTTTTTCGCGGGCGGCACTAAGTTCCGGGAATTTGTGCAGGTCACGTGAATTGTGGGCTGCCTCTTTCTGAGCTGCGGTTGCTCTGTCTTTGTAGCGCGGGTCATCAAGAACTCGGTGATCAAAAAGCTGCTGGTCAAAATAAGTTGGATCAGTTTCCAGAATCAAAGTTCCGTCCAGATCAAAAATTGCAATTCGGTCTTCTACAGGAATAAAGTCCGGCGATTTTTTGTTCGTTACGTTTTTGACGTATTCAATAAGGGCTTTTTTTGCCGGTGCCGTATCATTCCAGAGTGAAAGCGCATTTTTGCCAGTTGATTTTGAACAGGAACTGCAAAGGAATACGAAGGCAGCCATGTTAAACAGAATGATTTTTTTGATTGTAGATTTCATAAAATTTCTCCTGATATATATTATTAAAATTTTGCTGTATATAATTCGCTGTTTGTTTTATTTGTCTGGATAAGGATTGCAGCCTGATTGAATTCTTTAAGAAGTTCATCACAGGCGGCGTGAACCTTTTCCAGACTTGTATTGCTAAGATAAATTACGAGAGTGTATTCCGTATAAATTTTTCCGTCGGAAATCCAGCCGCCGTCTGCGTGCATAATTGTGTATCCGTCAAAATGATTCAGAAGGATTTCGATTGCTTTTTGTTTTGCAGCTTCGGGTGTAAGGGCGGGTTTTGCAGTGTCTTTGTCGTTTGTACCAAGGAAAACAACGTATTGGGTGGTTGTTGTAAATGATTTGTGACTGCCTGTACTAGCGCAGCCTGAGAGAGCAATTACAGCAAGCAGAGCGCATAAGATCATAATGTACGGAACGCGGTTTTTGTTTGGGAGAGTTGTCATATTAAAATATTTTAATATGACAACACTGGGATTTCAAAGGAAATTTTATGTGCACAGACAGTATAGAGTGCTAGTTTGCAGAGCGAACAAGACGGAAGCCCGTACAGTCATATCTGCTTGTTGGCCAACAACCAGCTCTAAGGGAAACAGAGGCACTGTGGTCGTATAAATTCCAACTTCCGCCTCGTACAATACGGTAAGTACCTGACAAAGGTCCAATTGGATTTGTTACATTGCCAGTATCGACTCTGTTGGCACACCAATCATAGCACCATTCCTGTACGTTTCCGCTCATGTCGTAAAGACCAAGTGTGTTTGCGGCTTTTTTTCCTACTTCATGGGTTCCCTTGCCGGTATGTTCCATTGAAGGAGGTTCTCTGTCAGAGGTTGTTCCTGTTGCTGTGTTATACCAGTACCAGCCAACTGTGTCTAAGCCAGTGTTTTTCCAGTCGTCATAATTTGTTCCATCAGCTTTATCTGAACCACTGAATGTGTAGTTCCATACGGAGACGGTCGGGTTTCCGCCGCGGGCTGCAAATTCCCATTCTGCTTCTGTTGGTAGTCGGTAACCGTCTGCATTCATAATAAGTTCAACTGTTGCGGCTTCAATATGACCTTCGATTATTTTTGAAACGTTTATAATATATGCTTTTTTTAGATTTAATTTTTCGCTTAAAACGTTACAAAAATATACAGCGTCATACCAGGTTACATTTTCTACAGGGCGGTATTTACCTATTTCATCGTCTGCTAATACATATACAGTACTTTCTTTACTGCATTTAGAAGGTTCTGCATCGAGAGTATATTTTGTTTTTTCTACAGTTACATTTTGGTTTGTCATTACAGATTTATAAAGTTCCTGTGTTACTTCATATTTTCCCATAATGAATGGGTATAAAGTAACATTGCGGCCTTCTATAAATACGCCTTCATAATTATCTTTATAGGCATTTCCTTTTATTGTTGCAGTTTTTTCCAATACAAACACTTCGCCTGTCTTTTCAAATTTTACACCGTCTATAAAAAGGTTTTCTTTTGAAAGCTTGCCGCCTGTGTATTGTTCTGTATCTTGAGGTGGTAGCTCCATTGGTGTTACTTGTAAATGTTTATATTGAACGGACGGAGCCTCTATATATGTATTGTCATAATCTGTTGTTTTACATGCGGAAAGTCCAAAAAGAATTAGAGCAATTTCGATACATTCAGCAGTTTTGATTAAATTGATTTTCATTACAAATTTTTCCTTTTTTATTTAATAAAATTATAACAAATTTTTTCGGCAAATGCATTTTATATCAACTTCCCACGTATATATAAAGTATGGAAACAATGATAAATAACGATCACAAACTCACTCCGGAAGAAAAATGGGAGCAGGCAACACTTGCGAATAATTTCATTTTTTTTAAGGTGATGCGCCATCATCCGGAAGCGTGCCAGCATCTTATAGAAATGCTTTTGGGCATTAAAATTCAAAAAATGGAAATGCATAACGAAGAAACAATTGAGCATGACTACGATTCGCATGGAATACGCTTGGATGTTTACGTAAAGGACTCTGAGCATATATACGATGTAGAGATGCAGATGACCAACACAAACGACTTGCCGGAACGTTCTCGCTACTATCAGGGTTTGATGGATTTAGACAACTTAAAATCAGGACAAAAATATAAGGAACTAAAAACTTCGCATGTAATTTTTATCTGTATGGAAGACATATTTAAAAACGGCCTTCCTGTAAACACATTTGAAAACATCTGCCTTGAAGACATGACGACAAAACTGAACGATAGGGCAATTAAACACTTTTTTATTGCTCCGGCCTGTGCTAAAATGCTTAAAGATAAGAATGCAAAGGATTTTTTCAATTTTCTTATCTCAAACAAATCTGCAACCGACTACACAAACAACCTAAAAAACTACGTTGCAGATGCCAAGCACAACTCTCAGTGGAGGTTCAGCTATATGACATGGGAACGTCAGCGTACTTATGATAAAGAAGAAGGCATTGAAATTGGACGTAATGAAAAAGCAATGGAAGATGCAGAACGACTGATAAAAATGAATTTAGGAACTGTTGAACAAATTGCGACTGCTGTAAATATACCACTAGAAAAAGTTTTGGAACTGCAGAAAAACATCTCTGTAAAGGTATGAGTGTAAACGGCAATCTTAACTGACATAAACTGAATTTTGCAAATTAATTGTTATTTCTGAAATTATTTGCGCCGGGCATGGAGTGGTGCACGAAGTGCAGGCGAACGAAGTGAGACCAAGCGTTAGCGGGCCACGAAACGCCCGTTACGGAAAATGCTGCGCCATGGAAATGGTTGTGCAGGGGCGTTTTTGTCATTTTTCTGCGTATATATAAAGTGACGAATATTTATGATTTTTTACAAAAATTATGAATATGATGTTATAATAACTTCTATTGACTGCCATTAATGGACTAGCCGGTCTTGATGGCAGTCTTTTTTTTAAGAAAGAATTCTATAGAGAGGAGAAGGATTATGAAAAAAATATGCAGGTCAATTTTGTCTGTTGTGTCAGCAGCGGCATTTTTGGGTATTTCTTTGCTTTCCTGTCAGCAGGAAGGTGATGTAACAAATATTATTTCGCCTGTTACTTCGGTTGTTTTAGATACTGCAACAGAGCAAAACAAGAATTTTGAAACTAGAGCCGTGCCTTTTGTGTATGGCACAGATGATAATGTAGAGGGTACATTTTATCTGCGAATTTATGATGAAAATGAATATGTCCCTTATATAGGTCTCCGCTATTGTCTTGAAGAGTTCTGCAATTTAAAGATAAAAGATGTTACGTATTCTGATGGTGAATATACAATAACAGCCATACTTGATGAAAAAACCTTTCCGATTGTTGTAAACATCAAAAATAATACTATGTATTGTCCTGCATGGAGAGGATATACAAGACCTAATCCGAGTATTTCTTTTGGAAATGGCACTCTTATAAAGTCCATAAAGTCATTTACTGGTCAGAAATCTATAACATTTGACCTTGCAAAATATGGTTTTAAAATTTATGGGGGTATCGATGATGCCTATGTACCGTTCTGTATTGTAAATCAGCTTTTTGTAAGTACAATATTAAATTTGCAATTGCTCTATAATGGGAAAAAAATCTATCTGTATGGCAGTTCTTTTCAATATCCGTCTTTCAGGGGTAGTCCGTGGTACAGTGATTTGAATAACCGTCCAAAAGAACTGATTGACGTTACATACAGGATGCTTTGCTTTACCCACGATTATATTTACGGAAAGCCTGGCTACTACGGTTTTGCAGATGGCGGCAAAGGTCGTGCAAATGTGGAAAAGGTAAGGGCTGCGGATGCTCTTTCTTTCGATGAAATGCTTTCCAGATATGATTCTGATACTAAAGATTTACTAAAGGCAACTTCATATAAAGATTATCTGAAGGGCTTGGCAAGACTTGTTTTCTATACGTACGGCGATGAACATGCATCTATTCATTTATCAAACGATATTTTTATGTATGATCCGGATATAAAAGAAGCGGTTGCAGATGTTTCGGTTAACGGCAGAAGTGCCAAATGGAATTACGATAAAAAAATTACTTCCAGCACTAATCCTGGATGTCTGAACTATTGCCGCAAGCAGAAAGGAATTATCGATGAAGTTGGAAAGTTACAATCTGATAAGATTCTTGAACTTATAGACGATGGAAAAGTTCTTATTATTCGTTTTGATGAATTTGAATTGGATGAATTTGGTGGTTGGAATAAATACTACGGTTCAAATCCTTCTGAAGAGCCAAATCCTGCGGTCGTTACCGATATACCAAATGATACAATCGGGTTGTTTTACAAAGCATTCTATTACATCAAGAATAAATCAATCGTTGACGGTAAGGATTACAGCAATGTAAAAAATGTTCTTATTGATGATTCTGGTAATGGTGGAGGAGCTTTGCCTGTTCTGAATTGGCTGCTTACGCTTATTACAGGTTACGGTGATTTTGCTCATGAGGATATTCATACGAATACTCAATATTATGAATATATAAAAGCAGATTTAAATCTTGATGGTGTAGTGAATAGTGATGACGATGTGTTCCGAGCCTTTGTTGATAATCTGAACATTGCGATTCTTACTTCGTTTACTTCATTCTCTTGTGGAAACGCACTTCCGTATATTGCCGGAGAGCGTGGTATCCCGATTATTGGAGAACAGTCTGGAGGCGGAAGTTGTGTAGTAGGATGTGGGGTTACCGCTGATGGCATTCCTTTTAATTTTTCTATGAACGAACGTATGTGCAGTTCAGATTTTTCTGAAACCGTTGAAAACGGTGCAGAAGTTGATGTTTCTTTGACAGACGGAACTGACTATTCAAACTTCTATGATAACGATGTATTGATTTCTACGTTGAAAGGTTTGTTTGGTAATAACTACTAAATTAGATTAGCGGTCATTGAGCTGTCGAAACCTGCATAATGCGGTCATTTCGACAGGTGGTTCCTGAGCTTGTCGAAGGGCTCAATGACCTTAAATTAGTTACATTATTTGGCTGAGCGACAAACGCGGAAGCCCAGGCAGTCGACCCAGTTGTTCGGGTAGCTGCTGTACCGGCAGCAAACCAACGCGTAGTTGGCGCCGTAGTTCCAGCTACCGCCGCGTTTAACGCGGTCAGGGTCCGCCGAGACGCCAGTAGGGTCAGTCACATCACCTGTAGAAACACTGTCACACTTGTCATAACACCATTCCCATACGTTTCCACTCATGTCGTATAAGCCAAGTGCATTTGCAGCTTTTTTTCCAACTTCGTGTGTTCCATAGCCGGCAGTTCCGCCAGATGGATAATCAGTTGTTGTTACTCCATTATTACAAATGTTAAAACAGTACCAGCCTACACTGTCTAAACCGGTATTTATCCAAGAAGAGTATGTTGCATTCTCTGCATCATCTGCAGTTGAAACTTTACCTGTTGCGGCTCCACTGAACAAATAATTCCAGTCTGCTTTTGTGCTGTCGCCTCCGCGGGCTGCAAATTCCCATTCTGCTTCTGTTGGAAGACGATAACCGTTTGCGTTTGCAACAGGAGTTACATTTGCATCTGTAATATGATTTGAATCTACATCTGTAACCTCAATTGTATATGCTTTTGTAAGGTTTAATTTTTCACTTAATGCGTTGCAGAAATATACTGCGTCATACCAGGTTACATTTTCTACAGGGCGGTATTTCTGGATTTCCCCCTCTGCAATAACACATTCTGTACTTCCGTCGCTGCAGAAAGACGGTTCTGCATCAAGTTCATATTTTGTTTCTCCAACAGTTACTTTCTGTCCTTTCATTACAGCTTTGTAAAGTTCTTGTGTTACTTCGTATTTTCCCATAATAAACGGGCTTAAGGTAACGTTGCGGCCTTCTATGAATACACCGGCATAATTGTTTGTATTTGTCGAACCTGCAATTGTTACAGCAGAATTCATAACTTTTTTATCTGCTGTTTTTTCAAGCAAAACGCCGTTAAGTTTAATTCCGTTATCTGTTAATTCAAACGAATCAGGCTGCTCAGGTGTCCCAGCTGTTCCGCCGCTTTTCTGGCCAAGCAACACTGCTGCCGCAAGGTTTGAACTGTCGTCAGCATTTGTGTCACATGACGCAAACCCAAATAAAACTGCCGCAATGCCAGCAAGTGCTACAATTTTAGATACTTTTAATTTTTTCAATTTATTTCTCCCTAAAAAAAACTGTAAAAATTATATCACAAATTTTCCTTAGGCAAATGCATTTTTTATCACTTAACCTCGTTATATAAGGTATGGAAACAATGACAACAAATTATCCCTCACTCACCCCGGAAGAAAAATGGGAACAGGCAACACTTGCGAATAAGCGGAAAAGTCCCGCGGTGGTTGAGGCTCTCGAAACCACCTGCGTAGCGGAAAAATCTCGGTCATTGAGCGGTCGAAATCTGCATAATTCGGTCATTTCGACAGGTGGTTCCTGAGCTTGTCGAAGGGCTCAATGACCTTAAATTAGTTACTCTATTTGGCAGAGCGACAAACGCGGAAGCCACAGCTGCTGTCCAGAGAGTCCGGGTAGTCGTAGTCCCGGTTGCAAACCGACACGCCGTTGGCGTAGTCGCACCAGCTACCGCCGCGTCTAACGCGGATAGAGCCCAACGAGGCGCCAGTAGGGTCAGTCACATTACCTGTAGAAACACTGTCATACTTGTCGTAACACCATTCATATACATTTCCGCTCATGTCGTATAAGCCAAGTGCATTTGCAGCTTTTTTTCCAACTTCGTGTGTTCCAAAGCCAGCTGTTCCGTAAGATGGATTATAAGTTGTCGTTACTCCATTATTACAAATGTTATACCAGTACCAGCCTACGCTGTCTAAACCGGTATTTGTCAAATCATAATAAGTTGCATCTGCTGCACCTTCTTCTGTATAAACTTTACCTGTTGCGGCTCCACTGAACAAATAATTCCAGTCTGTTTTTGTGCTGTCGCCTCCGCGGGCTGCAAACTCCCATTCTGCTTCTGTTGGCAAGCGGTAGCCGGTTGCGTTGGCTACTGGGATTACTGGTGCAAGTGTAATATGACCTTCTGAATCCACAGCTGTTACTTCAATTACGTATGCCTTTGTAAGATTCAATTTTTCACTTAATGCGTTGCAGAAATATACTGCATCATACCATGTTACATATTCTACAGGGCGGTATTTCAGGGTTTCTCCTTCTGCAATAACATACTTTGTACTTCCTTCTCTGCAGCAAGACGGTTCTGCATCAAGTTCATATTCTGTTTCTCCAACAGTTACTTTCTGTCCGTTCATTACTGCCTTGTAAAGTTCCTGTGTTACTTCGTATTTTCCCATAATAAACGGGCTTAAGGATTAATAAATACACCTTTATAATAATCAGCAGCAGACGATTCTACAAAATCAGAACCTGCAATTGTTGCAGCAGTTTCTATAGCATAAACTTCAGCAGTCTTTTCAAATGTAACGCCATTAATAACAATTGCTTCTTTTGCAATTTTTCCACCGGTTGCCGGTTGTTCTGGTTGCTCTGGATTTTCAGGTTGTTCTGGATTTTCCGGTGTCCCAGCTGTTTCACTACTTTTCTGGCTAAGCAGCACTGCTGCCGCAAGGTTTGAACTGTCATCAGCATTTGTGTCACATGACGCAAACCCAAATAAAACTGCCGCAATGCCGGCAAGTGCTACAATTTTAGATACTTTTAATTTTTTCAATTTATTTCTCCCAAAAAAAGAACTTTAACAATTATATCACAAATTTTCCTCCGAGAAATGCATTTTTTATCAACTTCCCGCGTATATATAAAGTATGGAAACAATGACAACAAATTATCCCTCACTCACCCCGGAAGAAAAATGGGAACAGGCAACACTTGCAAATAACTTTATCTTTTACAAGGTGATGAGAAATCATCAGGATGCATGCAAACAGCTTTTGGAAATGCTGCTTGGAATTAAGATTGACTCTATGGAAATGAAGCAGGAAGAGACTATTGCCCTTGACTACGATTCAAAAGGCATAAGGCTTGATGTCTTTGTTAAGGACACTGGCAGAATGTTCGATGTTGAACTGCAGGTTGCAAACACAAAGGAATTGCCCGAACGTGCCCGCTACTATCAGGGCGTGATGGATGTCGACACGCTGAAAGCTGGACAAAAGTACAAGGAACTTCGGGACAGCCACATAATCTTTATCTGTCTTGAAGATGTTTTTAAGAACGGTCTTCCCGTAAACACATTTGCAAACATCTGCCTGGAGGACGGAAAAACAAAATTCGGCGACAGAACTTACAAACACTTCTTTTTCGCGCCTCTGTGTGCTACAATGATTGAAGAGAAGGAAGTCAAGGCATTTTTTGAGTTCCTCATTTCAAATCAGGCATCCAGCAGCTACACCGATGAGCTGAAAGATTACGTTGCAGATGCAAAGCAAAGCACGGAGA